>NZ_KI911392.1:374490-806335 GCF_000514395.1 Pseudomonas sp. URMO17WK12:I12 | reverse complement strand
GTAACTCTTTGTTTACCAAGGAGTTTTCCGTTTCGACTGCGCCGGAAGTGGGGCGAATTATAGACATCCAGAATCTGCCGTCAAGCAATGATTTGCAGCTTTACTCGGATTTCAGCGTAATACGCGCAAATGACTTCTTACCGGCCTGACAAACGTGCGTCGCGCCCAGTACGTATATAAAGGTGCGATCAACCACCTCACCATCTATACGTACACCGCCAGCATTCAACAGGTCACGCGCCACCGCCGAATTCTTCACCAAACCTGCCTTATTAAGAACAGCCGCAATCGGCATATCTTCAGCAGCAGTCAATTCGATCTCAGGCAGATCATCCGGCAGCTCACCTTCCTTCATACGATTGCCTGCTCCACGGTGAGCATTGGCCGCAGCCTCCTCTCCATGGAAACGCGCAACGATCTCTTCAGCCAGCTTGATCTTGATGTCGCGCGGGTTCGCACCAGCCTCGACATCGGCACGGAATACATTGATCTCTTCCATGGAGCGAAAGCTGAGTAATTCGAAGTAACGCCACATCAGTGCATCCGGAATGGAAACCAGCTTGCTGTACATGACACCCGGCGCTTCCTGGATACCGACGTAATTGCCCAGAGACTTGGACATCTTCTTCACGCCATCCAGGCCTTCGAGCAACGGCATAGTCAGAATGCACTGCGGCTCTTGACCGTACCCGCGCTGAAGCTCGCGCCCCATCAACAGGTTGAACTTCTGATCGGTACCGCCCAACTCGACATCTGCACGCAGCGCGACCGAGTCATAACCCTGAACCAGCGGATAGAGGAACTCATGAATCGCGATGGGCTGATTGGTTGTATAGCGCTTGTCGAAATCGTCGCGCTCGAGCATGCGCGCGACCGTGTACTGCGAAGTCAGGCGAATGAAGTCGGCCGGCCCCATCTGATCCATCCAGGTGGAGTTGAACGCAACTTCGGTTTTAGCCGGATCAAGAATCTTGAAGACCTGGGTCTTGTAGGTCTCGGCATTCTCGAGGACCTGCTCACGGGTAAGCGGCGGACGAGTCGCACTCTTCCCGCTCGGATCACCAATCATTCCGGTGAAGTCACCGATAAGGAAGATCACCTGATGCCCCAGTTCCTGGAACTGGCGCAGCTTATTAATAAGCACGGTGTGACCCAGGTGCAAATCCGGCGCAGTCGGATCGAAGCCAGCCTTAATACGTAGCGGTTGGCCACGTTTGAGCTTCTCGATCAGCTCGGACTCGACCAACAGTTCTTCCGCACCACGTTTAATCAGCGCTAGCTGCTCTTCAACCGACTTCATAACAGACCCGCAAGGCTCGAATTCAAAGGGGACCAACCATACAAGATCACGCGTCAAATACAAAGTTTGGCCGGCGCAATGACGCCAATCCGCCGGCAGAGTGTCCGCGGACTTGCTTCAGAGATGATTTGGTTATATTTTATACAGTTATTTCATCTTCATCATGTCATTCATCTTTTCCAATTCATCTTTTTTCAAAGTCAAAAATCACTTATGACCAAAGAATCGTCTAAAGCGCCACCGCTTTACCCGAAGACCCACCTGCTCGCAGCAAGTGGCATCGCCGCTCTGCTGAGCCTGGCGCTTCTGGTATTCCCTTCCAGCGATGTTGAAGCCAAAAAGACCACCCTGAGTCTTGAACTGGAAACCCCTGCTGATCAACTGTCACAAGAACAAGACGCTGCAGAGGCTGCTCAAGCCACAAATGAACCCGTAGCCTCCCCTTTCGCGCAGATCGAAAACGCCGCCGAAGAACCGCAGGAAACCGCTCAGGCCGCGCCTGTGGTCGAAGAAAAGAAGGCTCCAAACCATAGGGAAGTGATCGTCTCCAAAGGCGATACGCTCTCCACACTGTTTGAGAAAGTTGGCCTCCCGGCCGCTGCGGTGCATGAAATCCTCGCCAGCGACAAGCAAGCCAAGCAGTTCAGCCAGCTTAAACATGGGCAGAAGCTCGAATTCGAACTGGACCCTAAAGGCCAGTTGACCAACCTGCACAGTAAGATCAGCGACGTCGAAAGCATTACCCTGACCAAGAATGACAAGGGTTATGTGTTCAACCGCATCACTGCCAAGCCCACCGTGCGTTCCGCCTACGTTCATGGCGTCATCAACAGCTCGTTGTCGCAATCCGCCGCTCGCGCCGGACTGTCCCACAGCCTGACCATGGACATGGCCAGCGTGTTTGGCTACGACGTCGACTTCGCCCAGGATATTCGCCAGGGTGACGAGTTCGATGTGATCTACGAGCAAAAAGTCGTCAACGGCAAGCCTGTCGGCAACGGCCCGATCCTTTCCGCACGTTTCACCAACCGCGGCAAGACCTACACCGCTGTGCGTTACATCAACAAACAAGGCAACAGCAGCTACTACACGGCTGACGGCAACAGCATGCGCAAAGCGTTCATCCGTACCCCGGTTGATTTCGCCCGCATCAGTTCGAAATTCTCCATGGGCCGCAAGCACCCGATCCTGAACAAAATTCGCGCCCACAAAGGCGTTGACTATGCAGCACCACGGGGCACGCCAATCAAGGCTGCCGGCGACGGTAAAGTATTGTTGGCCGGTCGCCGCGGCGGCTATGGCAACACCGTGATCATCCAGCACGGCGCCACCTACACCACGCTGTATGGCCACATGCAAGGCTTCGCCAAAGGCGTGAAGACTGGAGGCACGGTTAAACAGGGCCAGGTCATCGGCTTCATCGGCACCACCGGGCTCTCCACCGGCCCGCACTTGCACTATGAGTTCCAGGTCAACGGCGTTCACGTCGATCCACTGGGCCAGAAGTTGCCAATGGCCGATCCGATCGCCAAGGCTGAACGCTCGCGCTTCCTCGCGCAGAGCCAGCCGCTGATGGCGCGCATGGATCAAGAGAAGGCCACCCTGCTGGCTTCGAGCAAGCGCTAAGCCATGACGCTCTATATTGGTGTGATGTCCGGAACCAGTCTCGATGGCCTGGACATCGCGCTGGTTGAGCTCTCCCCGGCGATCAAACTGATCGCCACGCACTACATTCCCATGCCGGAGTCCCTGCGCACCGAGCTGCTTGGCTTGTGCGCCAGCGGCCCGGACGAGATTGCCCGCTCCGCCATCGCCCAACAAAACTGGGTAAGACTGGCGGCCCAGGGCATTCACTCCCTGCTCGATCAACAAAACCTGAAGCCCGAAGACATTCGCGCGATTGGCAGCCACGGCCAGACCATTCGCCACGAACCGGCGCGCGGCTTTACCGTGCAGATCGGCAACCCCGCCCTGCTGACCGAGTTGACCGGCATCACCGTAGTCAGTGACTTCCGCAGCCGCGATGTGGCCGCAGGCGGGCAAGGTGCTCCGCTGGTTCCCGCCTTCCACGAAGCCTTGTTTGATGAAAGCGCAGGTCATCGCGCGGTGTTGAATGTGGGCGGATTCAGCAACCTTAGCCTGATTGAACCCGGCAAACCGGTTGCGGGTTTCGACTGCGGTCCGGGCAATGTGCTGCTGGATGCCTGGATTCACCAGCAGCGCGGCGACAACTTCGATCGTGACGGCCAATGGGCCGCCAGCGGCAACGTCGAACCGGATCTGCTCAATGAATTGCTCAGCGATCCCTTCTTCGTGACCAAAGGCCCAAAAAGTACTGGCCGCGAAGTGTTCAACCTGCCCTGGCTGACACAGCATTTGTCGAAGCTACCGACCTTCGCCGCCGAAGACGTGCAAGCCACGCTGCTCGAACTCACCGCGCTGACCATCGCTGAGTCACTGCAACACGCCCAGTCGAACACTCAAGAACTGCTGGTCTGCGGCGGCGGCGCGCACAATACGACGCTGATGAAGCGCTTGGCCGGCTTGCTGCCGAATGCGCAAGTCAGCAGCACCGCCACTCACGGTGTAGACCCCGACTGGGTTGAAGCCATGGCTTTCGCCTGGCTGGCCCATTGCTGCCTCGAAGGCATCGCCGCCAACCGCCCAAGCGTCACCGGCGCCCGCGGCCAGCGCGTACTCGGTGCGATCTACCCCGCATAAACCCCAGACAGCAAAACGCCGCATAACCCATAAGGTCCTGCGGCGTTTTACAGTGTGCTGAAGGTGCGATCAGATCGAGAATGAAGAACCGCAGCCACAGGTAGTGCTGGCGTTCGGGTTCTTGATCACGAAACGCGAACCTTCCAGACCTTCCTGATAATCCACCTCGGCGCCTGCCAGGTACTGGAAGCTCATCGGGTCCACGACCAGGCTCACGCCCTCGCGCTCGACGATGGTGTCGTCATCGGCCACTTCTTCATCGAAGGTGAAGCCGTACTGAAAACCTGAACAACCGCCGCCCGTAACGAATACGCGCAGCTTCAAGCGATCATTCCCCTCTTCATCGACCAGGCTCTTCACCTTGTGCGCGGCACCGTGGGTGAATTGCAAAGCCGTGGGGGTGAAGGATTCGACGCTCATGCTGACTATCTCCCGGCGTTACGCCGCCATAATGCGTGATGACGCGCATTATCCGCTTCTCCTAGAAAATCGGTCAACTATTGTTACGGTATATCAATCAAGCAAACTGTCCGACCAGAATGCAAAAAGGCCCATTCAATGGGCCTTTTTGCTCTCCGCGATTGCGCCTTACGGCAGCATGCCGGCGTGGGATAAGCCGAAGCGCTCGTCCAGGCCGAACAGAATGTTCATGTTCTGCACCGCCTGACCCGACGCGCCTTTGACCAGGTTGTCGATCACAGACAGCACGACGACCAGGTCGCCATCTTGCGGACGATGCACGGCAATACGGCAGACATTGGCCCCGCGCACGCTGCGGGTTTCCGGGTGGCTGCCGGCTGGCATTACATCGACGAACGGTTCATTGGCGTAGCGCTTTTCAAACAACGCTTGCAGATCGACCGAGCGATCCACGACGGTTGCGTAAAGCGTCGAGTGAATGCCGCGAATCATTGGCGTCAGGTGCGGAACGAAGGTCAGGCCGACGTCCTTGCCTGCTGCACGACGCAGCCCTTGGCGGATTTCCGGCAAGTGACGGTGACCTTTCACCGAATAAGCCTTCATGCTTTCCGACGTTTCGGAGTACAGCGATCCTACAGAGGCGCCACGACCCGCTCCGCTGACACCGGATTTGCAGTCAGCGATCAAGCGCGTGGTATCCGCCAGGCCCGCTTCGAGCAGTGGCAGGAAACCCAATTGCGTAGCGGTCGGGTAGCAACCTGGCACCGCGATCAGGCGAGCCTCCTTGATCTGTTCACGATTGACTTCCGGCAAACCGTAAACCGCCTCTTCCAGCAGTTCCGGAGCACCGTGCGGCTGGCCGTACCACTTGGCCCACTCAACAGAGTCCTGCAGACGAAAGTCCGCTGACAGGTCGATGACCTTGGTCCCGGCTGCCAGCAGTTCGCCCGCCAACGCATGGGCAACGCCGTGTGGTGTGGCAAAGAACACCACGTCGCAAGCACCCAATGTCTTGATGTCCGGAACGCTGAACGCCAGGCCGTCGTAATGGCCTCGCAGGTTCGGGTACATGTCGGCCACGGCCAGGCCAGCCTCGGATCGGGAAGTGATCACTACCACTTCAGCTTGCGGATGCTGTGCCAACAGACGCAGCAGTTCGACACCGGTGTAACCCGTGCCGCCGACGATACCGACCTTGACCATAAACCTGCCCTCAACGAACCCACTGGAAAGCCGTCGATAATAGGGTGCGTATCGTCCTGCGACAACCGGCAAGGTGACGTGCGGCCGCTCAAGCCTCTACTATCCGGGCTACCGTGAACCTGGGAATAACTAAAAATGCTCTATTTGTGGCTCAAAGCGTTTCATATCGTCAGCATGGTCTGCTGGTTTGCCGGCCTGTTCTACCTGCCGCGCCTGTTCGTCTATCACGCACAGAGCGAGGACACGGTCAGCAAGGAACGCTTCAGCGTCATGGAGCGCAAGCTGTACCGAGGCATCATGGGCCCGGCGATGATCGCCACCCTGATCTTCGGCATTGCGCTGATCGCCCTCAATCCGAGCATCTTCAGTCAAGGCGCATGGATTCACGCCAAACTGACCCTGGTGGTGATCCTGATCGGCTACCACCACATGTGCGGTGCGCAGGTGAAGCGCTTTGCCCGTGGCGAAAACACCCGCAGCCATGTCTTTTATCGCTGGTTCAATGAAGTCCCGGTTCTGATATTGCTGGCTATCGTCATTCTGGTCGTCGTTCGGCCGTTCTAACTTTAATACGCACCACTTTCCGGGGTACTTCCAATGTCGCTGCCCGCTCTGCTCGAACAACGTTTGCGTCTGCCGGTCGTGGCTGCGCCGATGTTCCTGATTTCCAATCCGCAATTGGTGCTCGCCTGCTGCCGTAATGGCGTGGTGGGCAGTTTCCCCGCGCTCAACCAGCGCGAGAGCAGCGGGTTCAAGGCCTGGCTGGAAGAGATCGAGGCAGGCCTGGCGATACTGGAGAACCCGGCCCCTTATGCGGTCAACCTGATCGTCCACAACAGCAACCCACGCCTGCAAGCGGACCTGGCGATCTGCATCGAGCACAAAGTGCCGATTGTGATTACCAGTCTCGGCGCGGTGAAAGAAGTGGTCGACGCCGTGCACAGCTATGGTGGCCTGGTGTTCCACGACGTGACGACTCGCCGCCACGCGGAAAAAGCCGCCGAGGCTGGTGTGGACGGGTTGATCGCCGTGGCTGCGGGCGCCGGTGGCCACGCTGGCACCTGGAGTCCGTTCTCGCTGATTGCCGAAATTCGTCAGTTCTTCGACAAGACGCTGTTGCTGGCCGGCTGCCTGAACCATGGCCACGAGATTCTCGCGGCACAATTGCTCGGTGCGGATTTGGCCTACTTCGGTACGCGATTTATCGGCACCACTGAAAGTCATGCGCCTGACGCATACAAAGAAATGTTGCTGACTTCCAGGGCGGCGGACATCGTCCATACTCCTGCGGTGTCCGGCATACCGGCAAGTTTCATGCGCCAAAGCCTGGAAGCCGCCGGTTTCGACATGGCGGCCTTGCAAAACAAGGGTGAGGTCAACTTCGGTTCCAAACTGAAACCGGTCAGCGACGAAGCCAAAGCCTGGAAAACCGTGTGGTCTGCGGGTCAGGGCGTTGGGGAAATCGATGATTTGCCGAGTGTCGATCAATTGGTCGCACGGCTGGACGCGGAATACCGCAAGGCACTGGATCTGGCGGCACAGCTGCCAAAACGCTGGCCGCGCTGAGAGGAAAGTTTTGGCCAGCCCAACCCGGCTGGCCTTACACTCTGTAGCTGCAACACTTCTAACTCAAACACTCGCGACAAGGATGCCTCGCAATGAGCGAAAACCGTTTCAAGATCGTATTCGACGGCGCTCTGCTGCCAGGCGTCGACCTCACGACCGCCAAGCAGAATCTCGCCGCGCTGTACAAAAGCGAAGTCGCTGCGGTTGAACGGCTGTTCACCGGCAAGACCGTCACGCTCAAGCAGGATCTGTCGCACGTCGACGCACAAATTTACCTGCAGGCGCTGACGAAAACCGGCATCAATGCACGGATCGAAAGCGAGTCATCTATCGAGCTGAACCTGGCCGACGCGCACGAACACGCTCCCGCCAGGCCCCAGCCTGTCTTCGCCGAACCAGCCTCCCCCTACGCTCCGCCTCAGGCCAGCGTCGGCGAAAGCCTGCCAGCGTTCGCCACACTTAAGCCGTTCAGTGTCGAAGGTCGCATCGGACGCTTGCGTTATCTGGCGTGGACGATGGCCCTGACCCTTGTCTTGCTCGCCGTCGGTTCGGTCCTGGCCATCCTGGCGTTCGCGATTATCAGTGCCGATTCGACGGCAGGCTTGATCATCGGCGGTCTGGTCGCGTTCATTCTGTTCATTGCAGTGGCGGTCGTCAGTATCCAGTTCAGTGTTCAACGCTTGCACGACATCGGCTGGTCCGGCTGGCTATGGCTGTTGAACCTCGTCCCGTTCGTAGGCAGTTTCTTCCCGCTGGTGATTATGGTCGCCCCAGGCACCAACATCGCCAACCGCTACGGCCCGCCACCTCCGCCCAATACCACGGCGGTCAAAGTGCTTTCTTCGTTGTGGGTTGTGTTTATCGCCATCGTCATCGTGGGAGCTCTGGCCGGCGGTTACAGTGCGATTCAGGAAGAATACGAAAGCACCACGACAAGCAGCTACGACAGCGGCTCGGTGACCACCGAAGACGTTGAAGTCGAACCGGCCGAAGCAGCCGAAGCAGCCGAAGCAGCCGAACCCGCACCGGATTCTGCAGACGATGAAGCCGAAGAAGCCCCGGCCCCTGTAGACTCTGCGAAAGAATAAACAGCGCTCCCCGCCCGTGACACCTGCGTCGCGGCGCGGAGCTGTTGCGATGGAGAACTGCATGACCCGTTACGCTCTGATCACTGGCGCTTCCAGCGGTATCGGCCTGGCGATGGCCGAAGCGCTGGCCCGCCGTGGCCGCAGCCTGATTCTGGTGGCCCGACAGCGTGATCAGCTGGAAAGTATTGCGATTGAACTGACTCAACGTTTTGGCGTGGAAGTGCTGTTCCGTGCCTGTGACCTTGGCGAGCCACTACGCCTGTCGGGCTTTCTGCTGGAACTGGAGGAAGGTGACCGGCAGATTGATCTGCTGGTCAACTGCGCCGGCATGGGCACCTGCGGTCCCTTTCTCGCTCAAGACTGGATGACCGAGCAGGACCTGATCGAAGTGAACATCCTGGCGCTCACCCGCCTCTGCCACGCCATCGGAAATTCCATGGCCTTGCAGGGTGGCGGGCAGATCCTCAATGTCGCCTCGGTCGCTGCGTTCCTTCCCGGCCCGTGGATGAGTACCTACTACGCGAGCAAGGCGTACGTGCTGCATTTTTCCGAAGGCTTGCGCGTCGAACTGAAGAAATGCGCGGTCAAGGTCTCGGTGCTGTGCCCCGGCCCGACGCGCACCGGTTTCTTCCGTACCGCGCAATTGGACACGGGCAAACTGACCAACAGCAAAATGCTCATGAGTCCTGAAGAAGTGGCGCTCTATACCGTACGCGCCCTGGAGAAAAATCGCGCCATCATCATCCCCGGCCGACGCAACCGCTGGCGCGCCTTCCTGCCACGGCTCGGCTCGCGCTGGCTGAATCGGACAATTGCCGGCATGGTCAACAAGGTTTACTGCCCACGCTGAATGGTCCTTCGGTAAAACCATGGGTACACTCAGGCCAGCCAAAACAACGGAGAAAACAGCTGTGGATACTCTGTTCACCAAGATCATCAACCGGGAAATCCCGGCCAAGATCATTTACGAGGACGACCAGGTACTGGCCTTCCACGATATCGCCCCACAGGCACCTGTGCATTTTTTGGTGATCCCAAAGAAACCGGTGCGCACCCTTAACGAACTCACCGAGGACGACAAGGCGCTGGCCGGGCATATTCTGTTCACCGCACAGCGTCTGGCGCTGGAACTGGGTTGCGAAAAAGGTTTCCGCGTTGTCATGAACTGCAATGAAGAAGGTGGGCAGACTGTCTATCACATTCATATGCACGTGCTGGGTCAGCGTCAGATGCACTGGCCGCCGGGCTGATTGCCGGCTGCTCCAGGGGAGTGGCCAGCCACTCCCGCATGACCCAGCTCAAACCTTCCCCGGCCGATTGGGTTAAACTGGCCGCCGAGATTTTTCCCGGAGGTCAGCATGACTACCCAACGTCACTACTCGCCGATTGACCGTCTTCTGCTGCAAGCCGATGCCGCCATGCGCACCCTGCTGCCCTTCAGTGGCCAGCCTTACCGCCCGTCGCCGGCCATCGTCCAGCCCGATGCAAAATTGAGCGATGAGGACACCCGGCACGTTGCCGGCCTGATGCGCATCAACCATACCGGTGAAGTCTGCGCCCAGGCGTTGTATCAAGGGCAAGCCCTGACCGCCAAGCTCCCGCATGTGCGCGCCGCCATGGAACATGCTGCCGAAGAAGAAATCGACCATCTGGTCTGGTGCGAGCAACGCATTCATCAGTTGGGCAGCCATACCAGCATTCTTAACCCGCTGTTCTACGGCATGTCCTTCGGGATTGGCGCAGTGGCCGGGTTGATCAGCGACAAAGTCAGCCTCGGTTTTGTTGCCGCTACTGAACATCAAGTGTGCAAGCATTTGAATGAACACCTGGAGCAATTGCCGGCGGAGGACGAAAAATCCCGGGCGATTCTTGAGCAGATGCGTATTGATGAAGAACATCACGCTGAGAGTGCGCTGGATGCGGGCGGGTTCCGTTTTCCGGCACCAGTGAAGTTCGGGATGAGTTTGTTGGCCAAGGTGATGACCAAGAGTACTTATCGGATCTGATAGATGCACTGCCCCGGAGGGCCCTATCGCGAGCAGGCTCGCTCCTACAGGGTTCTTCGTTTCAGCCATAAAAAAGGCGACTGCCGTGAGGGAGTCGCCTTTTTTGTGTTCGAGAATCTTACGCCATATTGCGTGCGTAGAAGATTTCGAGCATTTCGTGCTTCACACGCTCAGTCACCTGGGCACGTTGCTCAGAGGACAGGTTGCTGGTGGCGTCACCGAACAGGTAGTTATCCAGTTCGAAGTTCTTCAACAGCATTTTGGTGTGAAACAGGTTTTCCTGGTACACGTTCACGTCAGTCATCTGGTACGCGTCGCGGGTGTCGTCGGACAGGTAGTTCTGGATCGAATTGATCTCGTGGTCGATGAAGTGCTTTTTGCCTTCAACGTCACGGGTGAAACCGCGCACACGATAATCCACGGTCACGATGTCCGAATCGAACTGGTGAATCAGGAAGTTGAGTGCTTTCAACGGTGAGATGACACCACAGGTCGACACGTCAATGTCCACACGGAACGTTGCAATACCGTCCACCGGATGGATTTCCGGGTAGGTGTGCACCGTGATGTGGCTCTTGTCGAGGTGGGCCAGGATAATTTCAGGCAGCGGGCCCGGGGACTCTTCGATCTGGCTGTCGGTCGGGGTTACCGGCTCTTCAGAGATCAGAATCGTGACGCTGGCGCCCTGTGGTTCGTAGTCCTGACTGGCAATGTTCAGGATGTTGGCACCAATGATATCGACAACTTCCGTGAGGATCTGCGTCAGGCGTTTCGCGTTGTACTCTTTATTGATGTACTCAACGTAAGCCTGTTGGTCTTGCGGGGTTTCCGCGTAGCAGATGTCATAGATGTTGAAGCTCAAGGTCTTTGTCAGGTTATTGAACCCGTGGAGCTTGAGTTTGCTTTTCACCGTTAAAAACTCTCTATGTATTGCGGCCTGGCCGCGTGATCAAGCATGCCCGTCAAATGCGAACAACGCACCTGCGTAGGACGGTTAACACCTCTTCGCGATGGCGATTTTGGTTGTCAGTTCGGGGGCGCGGCCTGTCGGTTGACGGACCACTACCCTGAAAAAAGTGGCGCATTATGCAGACGTCAGCTTGGGTTCGCCAGAGTCTGCACCGCTTTTATGATAGTTGAATGTCGGCTCAACCGAGTTCGATGATCTCGTAGTCGTGGGTAATCGCCACGCCAGCGGCGCCCAACATGATCGAGGCCGAGCAATACTTCTCCGCCGACAGCTCGATGGCGCGCTTGACCTGGGCTTCTTTCAGCCCGCGGCCCTTGACCACGAAGTGCATGTGAATCTTGGTGAAGACCTTCGGGTCCTCGGTCGCACGCTCGGCTTCAAGGAAGGCTTCGCAGCTTTCAACGGCCTGACGGGACTTCTTGAGGATGCTGACCACGTCGAAATTGCTGCAACCGCCGACACCCAGCAGGAGCATTTCCATCGGCCGGACACCCAGGTTGCGACCGCCAGCATCGGGCGGACCGTCCATGACCACGACATGACCGCTGCCGGATTCACCGAGGAACATGGCTTCGCCAGCCCATTGGATGCGTGCCTTCATCGCCAAGACTCCACTGTCTAAAAAAGGGACGCCAGCTTAGCACAGGGCCCCTGATTGACAGCGTTTCACCTTCCTAGGACGCAGGTGTCCAAGCCGTAGGTAAATTCTCAAATATTGCAGGAAGTGTCTGTTAAGCTGACGCCAATTCGCTGGCGCATAGCCAGCTTTGCCTCGACCCTAGTCAGCAGCTCATAAGAAAACCAAACACACACCGTGACGTCTTTTCGGGATACAACCATGGTTGCTATTACCCCAATACCCAAAATCAAAAACCTCGACAAGCTGTTGATGCATTGCCAACGCCGTCGCTATGCGGCCAAGAGCAACATCATTTGCGCGGGTGATCGCTCGGAAACCCTGTTTTTCATCATCAAAGGCTCGGTCACGATCCTGATCGAGGACGACGATGGTCGTGAAATGATCATCGCCTACCTGAACGCCGGGGACTTTTTCGGTGAGTTGGGTCTGTTCGAACAGGCTGGCCTGGAACAGGCACGCAGCGCCTGGGTGCGCGCGAAGATCGAATGCGAAGTCGCGGAAATCAGCTACGCGAAATTCCGCGAGCTGTCCCAGCAAGACCCGGACATTCTTTACGTCCTCAGCGGACAAATCGCACAACGTCTGCGCAATACCACGCGCAAGGTCGGCGACCTGGCGTTCTTCGACGTGACCGGACGCGTCGCTCGTTGCCTGCTGGAACTGTGCAAGCAGCCGGATGCGATGACTCACCCGGACGGCATGCAGATCAAAGTGACCCGCCAGGAAATCGGACGGATTGTCGGTTGCTCGCGTGAAATGGTCGGCCGCGTGCTCAAGGATCTGGAGGAACGCAACCTGGTGGACGTCAAAGGCAAGACCATGGTGGTCTTCGGTACGCGCTAAGCCTTGAACAGGTCTGCCAGCAATTGGCGATAAAGCGCGTCGAGCCGCCCGAGTGCATCGGGCGCGGCGAACTTCTCATGCAGGGCGATGTGGCTTTCGGCGCGAACCCGCTGTTCCAGGCCGCAGGCTTCATTGAAACGATTGACCGCCGCAACCATCGATTCCCGCTCATTATCCAGCAACAACGCACCATGCACCAATCCGACCGGACGCGTGCCGCCCTTGCTCTGGCGCCAACGCTGAGCTGTGCCGACCATCTTGCGGCCATCAAGGTTGACGTTGAAACGGCCATCGCAGAACGCGCCTTCGATTTCGCCGAGGGACGACACGCCGCCCAGCTCATCCAACAACTGGCAGATAGGATCGCAGAGTCGGTGATAGGCGGTTTCGATGCGGTTTTGGTCGCCTTCGCTGCGTGGCGGTGCGTAGACCAATGCGATGTTGAGGGTGGATGCCGATTGCGGCACGGGCTCACCGCCGGTTTCACGCAAGAGCACGGGCCAACCGGCAGCGGCCGAGACTTCGCACGCAGCTTCGAAACCGGATAAGCGGTTCAGGCGTCGGGGCATGACCAGGGCGCGGTCATTGGGTTGCCAGAACAGCAGGCCTAATTCCGAATCTCCGGTGCAGACCGCTGCCAGCAAGTCTTGTTCGGCTTGCAGGCCGGCTTCGACAGTCAAAGAGACGATTGAGGTCATAAGGCATTCCGTTGGACTTGAAGTCTGAGGTGCTATTTATGCCGCCATCGCCAGCAAGCTCGGCTCCTACATGGGTTCTCCTGCAGGAGCCGAGCTTGCTCGCGATAGGGTCGACTCGGTCTGCGTGTAATCAGTCGAGTGTAGAACCACTCACCGCAGTACCGCGCTCCGGAAAGAACAGTCGCTGCAACTCGGTCCCCGGGCTTTCGGCACGCATGAACGCTTCGCCGACCAGGAACGCATACACGTCGCTGATTTCCATCAATTCGACATCCGCACGGTTGAGGATGCCGCTTTCGGTAATCACCAGGCGATCACGAGGGATGCGCGGCAACAGGTCGAGGGTGGTTTCCAGGCTGACATCGAACGTGTGCAGGTTGCGGTTGTTGATGCCAACCAGCGGAGTGTCGAGGGTTTTCAAGGCCCGCTCCAGCTCGTCGCCGTCGTGAACTTCTACCAGCACATCGAGGCCGACACCTTTTGCCACGGCAGCCAGCTCGGCCATTTTCACGTCATCCAGTGCGGAGACGATCAACAACACGCAATCGGCGCCCAGCGCACGGGCTTCGACGATCTGATAAGGATCGATCATGAAATCCTTGCGGATCACCGGCAGTTTGCACGCCGCCCGGGCTTGTTGCAGATACGCATCGGCGCCCTGGAAGTAATCGATATCGGTCAGCACCGACAAACACGTCGCGCCGCCCTTCTCGTAGCTTTCGGCGATGTCGGCAGGAACGAAGTTCTCGCGGATCACGCCCTTGCTCGGCGAAGCTTTCTTGATTTCGGCAATCACCGCCGGTTGCTTGCGCTTGGCCTGCGCCAACAATGCCTGGGCGAAACCACGGGGTGCATCGGCCGCCTTGGCCAGACTTTCCAGCTCGGCCAGGCTCACACGAGCGCTACGCTCGGCGACTTCCTGGACCTTGCGCGCCAGAATGTTTTCCAGAACCGTCGGTACACTCATCCCTCATTCTCCACTCGAAATACCGCGGTAAATGCACCCAACTCCTCGAGTTTCTCCCGAGCAAGACCGGTGTGCAGCGCGTCGTGCGCCAGGGCAACGCCCTCTTTCAAACTGGTGGCATGGTCAGCGGCATACAGGGCGGCACCGGCATTGAGCATGATCATTTCGGCGGCTTTCAGACCGCTTTCGGTTTTGCGTTTGCCCAACGCATCGCGAATCAATTCCAGCGAGGCCGCCGGGCTTTCCACGGCCAGGCCATGCAGGCTCTGGCTCTTCATGCCCAGGTCTTCAGGCTCGACCCAATACTCGCTGATCTGGTCGTTCTTCAATTCCGCCACGAAGGTCGGCGCGGCCAGGCTGAATTCGTCCAGGCCATCTTTCGAATGCACCACCAGCACGTGCTTGCTGCCCAATCGCTGCAGGACTTCGGCCAATGGCCGGCACAGCGCCTGGTTGAACACGCCCACCACCTGATGTTTCACACCGGCCGGATTCGTAAGCGGGCCGAGCATGTTGAACAAGGTACGCAGGCCTAGATCCTTGCGCGGACCGGCGGCGTACTTCATGGCGCTGTGGTGAGTCTGGGCGAACATGAAACCGATGCCGACGTTGTCAATGCAACGCGCGACTTGAACCGGAGTCAGGTTCAGGTAGATCCCCGCCGCTTCCAGCAGATCGGCGCTGCCGCTTTTGCCCGAGACCGCACGGTTACCGTGCTTGGCCACGGTGCAACCGGCCGCCGCAACCACGAAAGCAGAAGCGGTCGACACGTTGAAAATGTTGGCACCGTCACCGCCGGTGCCGACCACGTCGACGACGCTGTCGAGGGTCTTGAGTTCGACCTTGTCCGCCAGCTCGCGCATGACCGACACGGCGCCGACGATTTCGTCGATGCTCTCGCTCTTCATGCGCATGGCCATCATGAATGCGCCGATCTGCGCATCTGTGCATTGGCCGGTCATGATTTCGCGCATCACATCGCGCATTTCATCGGTGCTGAGGTCGAGGTGATCGACGATACGGCCCAGGGCTGTCTTGATATTCATGAAAGGTCCTTAGCGCGTGCCGCCGGTTTGTTTGAGGAAGTTAGCGAACAGTTCGTGGCCCTGCTCGGTCAGGATCGACTCAGGGTGGAACTGCACGCCTTCGATGTTCAGGGTTTTGTGGCGCAGGCCCATGATCTCGTCGACCGAGCCGTCTTCAAGCTGGGTCCAGGCGGTCAGCTCCAGGCAGTCGGGCAAGGTTTCACGCTTGACGATCAGCGAATGGTAGCGGGTGACCGTCAATGGACGATTCAGGCCTTCAAATACGCCCTTGTCCTCGTGGAATACCGGGCTAGTCTTACCGTGCATCACTTGACGGGCGCGCACCACATCACCGCCAAAGGCCTGGCCGATGGACTGGTGGCCGAGGCAGACGCCAAGAATCGGCAGTTTGCCGGCGAAATGCTTGATCGCTTCAATCGATATCCCCGCTTCGGTCGGGGTGCAAGGACCGGGGGACACCACGATGCGCTCTGGGTTGAGGGCTTCGATTTCAGCGATGGTCAGTTCATCGTTGCGCACGACTTTGACCTGGGAGCCGAGCTCACCGAGGTACTGCACAACGTTGTAGGTAAAGGAGTCGTAGTTATCGATCATCAGCAACATGGCGTTTTTGAACCTCTTGAATTCACTGACTTTAAAGACAGCCTTCGAATGATTGACCCGCAGAGCGCTGCGCTTTGTCAGGTGCCGGGGTAGCGCCAGCAAAGCGGCATTTCAAACGGGTAAAGAAGGCAAAGCGGTACAGGTCCGGCGGAACCGGCAAAAGAATTCAGGCGCGCCAACGCCAGCGGGCGTGTGCCTTGATGACTTGATCCAGGAGTTTACTGATGATCAACACGGGGAAGGTCTCATTCATACGTCTCGGCACAGTAACTTAGCTGGGCAGAGCGTGCAATATGGCCGGGGCTGCTGCTCGCGAAACTCTCAAAGGCTTCGCGACGGATGGCAAAAGGCCGGACGTTTTTGGTACTGTCGTTTCGTTCTCCTAAAACAATAAATAAACGGACTTGCTCATGATCAAACAGACGTTGTTTGTACCGCTCGCAGGATGCTTGCTCGCCATGGCCTGCGCTCAAGCGTACGCCGCACCGAATCCGTACACCCATTTCGTCGTCTTCGGCGACAGCCTCAACGATGCCGGCACCTTTGCCGACACCGGCGGGCCTGCCGGAGCGACTCAGCGGTATACCAACCGGACGGGACCGGTTTATCTGGATGGCAGCGGCGAAGTCCGCTCGCTCAACTCCACGCAGATTCTCGGTGGCAAACTGGGGTACACCGCGGACCAGACCGCTTCATCGTCTTCGGCGGTGCGCGCCAGCAATGGCCAGCCCGATGGCAACAACTGGGCCGTCGGCGGTTATCGCACCGATCAGATTCTCGATTCGATCACCAGCACGTCCGCCACCGGCGATCGCACCCGTGCCGGATACTTGCCATCGAACAACTTCCGGGCTGACCCGAACGCGCTGTATTACCTGTCGGGTGGCGGCAACGACTTCCTGCAAGGGCGCGTGACCAGCCTGCCCCAGGCCAGCGCCGCCGCCGATCGATTGGCCAACAGCGTGCAGACGCTGCAAACCGCCGGTGCCAAATACATCATGGTCTGGCTGCTGCCCGACATCGGCCTGACGCCGGCAATCAACGGCAGCCCGCTGCAAGCGTTCACCTCACAGCTCAGCGCCCAGTTCAACACGGAGCTGGTGAGCAGACTGCAGAACATCAATGCCGAAGTGATCCCGCTGAACATTCCGGTGTTGCTCAATGAAGCGTTCGCCAATCCGGCGCAGTTCGGCTTGGCGACCGACCAGAACCTGACCGCGACCTGCTTCAGCGGTAGCGGCTGCACCGAGAACACCCGTTACGGCATCAACAGCGCCACCCCCGACCCGACCAAGCTGATCTACAACGACTCGGTGCACCCGACCGAAGCCGGGCAACGCCTGATTGCCGATTACGCGTATTCGCTATTGTCGGCGCCGTGGGAGCTGACGCTGCTGCCGCAAATGGCCCAAGGCACCTTGCGCGCACACCAGGATGAACTGCGCAACCAATGGCTGGCCGATTGGGAAAACTGGCAAGGCGTCGGCCAATGGCGCGCCATTGTTTCCGGCGGTGGCCAGCATCAGGACTTTGATGGTCAGGACAGCGTCGTCAGCGCCGACGGCAATGGTTACAACCTGAACATCGGCGGCAGCTATCGCCTCGACGATGCCTGGCGCGTGGGCGTAGCGGCCGGTTTCTATAACCAGAAACTCGAAGCCGGGACGAACGACTCCGACTACAAGCTCAACACTTACCTGGGCACCGCATTCGCCCAATACCAACAAAATCGTATATGGGCTGACATGGCGTTGACCGCCGGGCATCTGGACTACGACAGCCTCAAGCGTAAATTCCAGCTGGGCGCCAACGAGCGCAGCGAGAAAGGCGACACCAGTGGCTTCGTCGAAGCCTTCAGCGCCCGCATCGGCTATGACATCGCCCAACAGGCCAGCAGCCCTTGGCACCTGTCGCCGTTTGTCAGCGCCGACTTCTCCAAGGTCAAAGTCGATGGTTATTCAGAGGACGGCAATGATTCCACAGCGCTGACCTATGGCGACCAGGACAGTATTTCCCGCCGCCTCGGCATCGGTTTGCAGGGCAAATACCAGATCACCCCACAAACCCAGGTATTCGGTGAAATGGCTCACGAGCGTGAGTACAACGACGATACCCAGGACGTGGCGATCAACCTCAACACCCTGCCAAACAACCAGTTCACGCTGGAAGGCTACACCCCGCAAACCAACCTGAACCGGGTGAACCTGGGGGTGAGCCACAACCTCACCAAGGAACTGGCACTGCGCGCCAGCTATAACATTCGCAAGGATGACGACTTTACCCAGCAAGGGATTAATTTAGGGGTTGCGTTGGACTTCTAACTCGATCGGCCATAAAAAACGCGGCGCCTTCACAGGCGCCGCGTTTTTTTTGGGTGTTCGCACGACCCCTTGTAGGAGTGAGCCTGCTCGCGATGGCGATAGGCCAGGCGACATCTATGTTGGCTGTGCTGGCCTCATCGCGAGCAGGCTCACTCCTACAGGGAGGTATTGCGTGGACTCAGGTGTCCGGGGTTTGTTCGGCCAGGGCCACGGCGCGGAACATCGCGCGGCGTTTGTTCAGGGTTTCTTCCCACTCCAGCGCCGGTACCGAGTCGGCCACGATGCCGCCACCGGCCTGCACGTGCAGTTCGCCGTTCTTGATTACCGCCGTGCGAATCGCAATCGCGGTGTCCATGTTGCCGTTCCAGGCAAAGTAACCGACCGCGCCGCCGTAGACGCCACGTTTTACCGGTTCCAGTTCGTCGATGATTTCCATCGCACGAATCTTCGGCGCACCGGACAACGTGCCCGCCGGCAGGATCGCCCGCAGCGCGTCCATCGCCGTCAGCCCGGCCTTCAACTGCCCGGTGACGTTGGACACGATGTGCATCACGTTGGAATAACGCTCGATGACCATTTTCTCGGTGAGTTTCACCGAACCGATTTCCGAGACCCGACCGGTGTCGTTACGGCCCAGGTCGATCAGCATCAAGTGCTCGGCGATCTCCTTGTCGTCGGACAGCAGGTCTTTTTCCAGCGCCAGGTCGGCCTCTTCGTTGGCCCCGCGTGGACGGGTGCCGGCAATCGGGCGCACGGTGATCAGGTTGTCTTCGACCCGCACCAGCACTTCCGGCGAACTGCCGACGACATGGAAGTCGCCGAAGTTGAAGAAGTACATATAAGGCGTCGGGTTGAAGCAACGCAGCGCCCGGTACAGATCGATCGGTGCAGCCTTGAAGTCGATCGACATGCGCTGGGACGGCACGACCTGCATGCAGTCGCCAGCCAGGATGTATTCCTTGATAGTGTCGACGGCTTTTTCGTAATCGTCCTGGGTGAAACTCGAACGGAACACCGGATCAGCCGACTGCTGTTTGCTGAAATCCAGGCCACGGCGCGGCGTGATCGGCTGGCGAAGTTTTTCCAGCAGTTCTTCCAGACGTTCCAGGCCATGCTCGAATGCACCGTCTTGCGCCGGGTCGGCCAGCACAATCGCGTGCATCTTGCCGGCGAGGTTGTCGAACACCACCACCGCGTCGGAGACCATCAGCAGAATGTCCGGCACGCCCAGTGGATCCGGGTTCGGGCATTTGCCCAGACGCTTCTCCACATACCGCACGCAGTCATAACCGAAGTACCCCACCAGGCCGCCGTTGAAGCGCGGCAGACCGGCGATGGTCGGCACGTTGTAGCGGGCCTTGAAGGTTTCGACGAACGCCAGCGGGTCTTCCACGTCGTGGCTTTCGGTCTCGATGCCGTCGACGGTCACGCTGACGTGATGGTCATGCACGCGCAGCACGGTGCGGCATGGCAGGCCGATGATCGAGTAACGGCCCCACTTCTCCCCGCCCTGAACCGATTCCAGCAGGTAGGAGTTCGGCTCGTCGGCCAGTTTCAGGTAGATCGACAGCGGCGTGTCGAAGTCAGCCAGGGTTTCGCAGGCAAGCGGGATGCGGTTGTAGCCGGCAGCGGCCAAACGCAGGAATTCTTCGCGGATCATGGGGTAGCCTCGTGGCTTGAGGGTCTAACAGTCAGGTATGCAAACGCGCCGGTAGGCCGGCCAGGAACAAGTCAGGCGCGCCAACGCCAGCGGGCCAGGGCCTTGATGACTTTCATCCAGAGTTTGCGAGTGACCACCACGATGGCGTTTCCAGCAGGGGGTTGAACAGCGTCGGGCAACGTTATCTCAGCGGCCGGATCCAGGCAACCGGGAATTAGCTTGCGCAGATCGTCGATCACCAGCGCCGGCGACTCTTCGGCAATCGGCCGGCCATGGTTGTAGCCATAACTGAGCGCCACACACTTGACCCCTGCCGCTTTCGCCGCCAGCACATCGCTGCGCGAATCGCCGACGAACAAGGACTGCGAGGCCGGAATGTTGGCCATTTTCATCACGAAAAACAGCGCGGCCGGGTCAGGTTTCTTCTGCGGCAAGGTATCGCCGCCGATGATCCATTTGAAGTAGCGGCCGATTTTCATCTGATCCAGCAGCGGCGCGACGAAGCGTTCCGGCTTGTTGGTGATCAGCGCCATTTCCACGCCTTGTTTATTCAGCCACTTGAGGGTGTCACGCACACCGGGGTAAACCACGGTCAGCTCATGGCTCGCGCCATAGGCCTGCATGAAAATCTCCAGCGCGTGTTCAGCCTCGACGTCATCAACCGTCGAGTGCTCGATGTCACCCGCCAGCGCACGACGCACCAATACCGGCGCGCCGTTACCGACCCATTCCCGTACCGACTCGAGGCCGGCGGGTTTGCGGCCCAGCTTGAGCAGCATGTGATCCACAGCCGCTGCGAGGTCCGGGACCGAATCGATCAACGTGCCATCCAGATCGAACATCACCAGCCGCGGCAGACGCCCCGGGAACAGCTGCTCAAAGCCACTCATGGGCGAGCCAGCGCCAGTTCGGCACGCATCTTCTCGATCACTTCCTGATAGTTCGGCGCGTTGAAAATCGCCGACCCTGCGACGAAGGTGTCCGCGCCCGCCGCAGCGATTTCACGAATGTTGTTCACATTGACGCCACCGTCGATTTCCAGGCGGATGTCACGCCCCGAGGCGTCGATCAAGGCGCGCGCCTGGCGCAGCTTGTCGAGGGTGCCGGGGATGAATTTCTGCCCGCCGAAGCCTGGGTTGACGCTCATCAGCAAGATCATGTCGACCTTGTCCATCACGTATTCGAGCACACTCAGCGGGGTTGCCGGGTTGAACACCAGGCCCGATTTGCAACCGCCCTCGCGGATCAGTTGCAGGGAACGGTCGACGTGCTGTGAGGCCTCCGGGTGGAAGGTGATGTAGGTCGCGCCGGCTTCGATGAAGTCACCGACGATGCGGTCCACCGGGCTGACCATCAGGTGCGCGTCGATCGGCGCGGTCACGCCGTACTTGCGCAGCGCCGCGCACACCATCGGGCCGATGGTCAGGTTCGGCACATAGTGGTTGTCCATGACATCGAAGTGCACGAAGTCGGCACCGGCGGCCAGGACGTTATCCACTTCTTCACCCAGGCGGGCGAAGTCGGCGGAGAGAATCGACGGAGCAATGACGAAGGGCTGCATGACGCACCTTTTTTGAGCAGAATCACGATGGCGCGCATTGTATACCTCATAGTTTGGCGCGCGCACTGTGACCGCGATGATTGGGGCTGCCTTCGATCAATTTGCGCTGGCAGCGCTCTAGTACGCCGCCCGGTAGATCTTCTCGATATCGACGGCGCTCAATTTGCGAGGATTATTGCGCATCAGGCGCTCGATCCCCGCCGCTTCTGCGGCCATGGCCGGGATCGCATCTTCGAGAACACCGAAACTGCGCAGGCCCAACGGGATTTCTACCGCAGTGCACAGAGCCGTCATCGCCTCCACGGCTTTGTCCGCCGCTTCGTTGGCGCTCAAATGAGCGGTCTTCACCCCCATGGCTTCGGCAATATCCTGCATGCGCTCGACGCAGGCCATCTTGTTCCAGGTCATGACATAGGGCAGCAACAAGGCGTTGCTGACACCATGTGCAATGTTGAAACGTCCGCCCAGTGGATACGCCAACGCATGCACCGCGCCGACCCCGGCATTGCCGAACGCCATGCCCGCCATCAGGCTGGCGGTGGCCATGTCTTCGCGCGCTTGCAGGTTGGACGGATTGGCATAGGCCTTGGGCAACGCCTTGGCGATCAGCTTGATGGCGCCGATGGCCAGGGCGTCGGTAATCGGCGAGGCGTTGACGGACAGGTAGGATTCGATGGCGTGCACCAGCGCGTCGACGCCACTGGCGGCGGTGACACTGCGCGGACAGGTCAGGGTCATTTGCGGACTGACCAGCGCCACGTCTGGCAATAGATAGTCGCTGACGATGCCTTTTTTCAGCTGCGCGACCTTGTCGGAAAGGATCGCCACGTTGGTGACTTCCGAACCGGTGCCGGCAGTAGTCGGGATCGCGATCAGCGGCGGCCCCTTGCGCGGCACCTGATCGATGCCGAACAGATCTTCCAGCGCGCCGTGGTAACCGGCATACGCCGCCACGCTCTTGGCGATGTCGATGGCACTGCCGCCGCCCAGACCGATCAAGCCGTCATGCCCGCCGTCGCGGTACACCCGCATGCAGTCTTCGACGATGGCAATTTCCGGGTCTGGCAGCACCCGGTCGAATATCTCGTAGGACCGGCCCCCCAGCTGCGCCAGCGCCAATTCGACCGTGCCGGACTTGACCAGCGCGGCATCGGTGACGATCAGCGGATTGTCGACATCCAGACGGGTCAGTTCAGCGGCGAGCTGCTCGATGGCACCTGCGCCGGTGATCAGTTTGTGAGCGATTTTGAAAGAGGAAAGACTCATCGTGCGCAGCCTCTTATAGATAGGGGAGCTGGGCACAATAGTAGCTGGGGATTGGGGTTTGTCTGCTATTCGGGTCGTGAATGACCAACGATCTCGAACACCGCACAAAACCAATGTGGGAGCGAGCTTGCTCGCGATGACTGACTAACATTCAACATTGATGTCGACTGATAGTCCGCTATCGCGAGCAAGCTCGCTCCCACAGGGGATGGTGTGTGGCGTTAGACCTGGGCGGTGCGCAGTTTTTCGCTGCGACCGCGCAGCCATTCCAGGGTCAGCAACAGGATCACCGAGAAGGCGATCAGCAATGTCGCTGCGGCGGCGATGGTCGGGCTGAGGTTTTCGCGGATCCCGCTGAACATCTGCCGTGGCAAGGTCGCTTGCTCGGGGCCGGCGAGGAACAACGTCACCACCACTTCATCGAACGACGTCGCGAAGGCAAACAGCGCCCCCGAAATCACGCCCGGCGCAATCAGCGGCAACGTCACCCGGCGAAACGCGGTCAGTGGCGAAGCACCCAGGCTTGCCGCGGCGCGCACCAGATTATGGTTGAACCCCTGCAAGGTCGCCGACACCGTGATGATCACAAACGGCACACCCAGCACCGCGTGCACCACGATCAGCGAGAAGAAGCTGTTGCCCAACCCCAGCGGGGCAAAGAACAGGTAACTCGCCACACCGATAATCACCACCGGCACCACCATCGGCGAAATCACCAGCGCCATGACCAGCGCCTTGCCGGGAAAATCACCGCGGGTCAGGCCAATCGCCGCCAGCGTCCCGAAGACCATCGCCAGCACCGTCGCCGCCGGGGCGACAATGATGCTGTTCTTCAATGCACGCATCCATTCGGCCGAGGCAAAGAAGTCCTGGTACCAGTGCAGCGAGAAACCTTGCAGCGGGTACACGAGGAAACTGCCCGAGTTGAACGACAGCGGAATGATCACCAGCACCGGCAGAATCAGAAACAACAGGATCAAGCCGCAGAGAATCCGCAAGCTGTAGAACCACACCCGCTCAACGGGCGACATATAAGGACTCAGCATTTCGTTCTCCCCTTAGCTCAGGCGCAGGCGACTGGCGCCCACCAGCCAGCTGTAAATCAGATAAAGCACCACGGTCGCCAGCAACAGCAGCCCACCGAGTGCGGTCGCCATGCCCCAGTTGATGCTGGTGTTGGTGTAGAAGGCGACGAAGTAGCTGACCATCTGATCGTTCGGGCTGCCCAGCAACGCCGGGGTGATGTAGTAGCCGATGGCGAGGATGAACACCAACAGGCAACCGGCGCCGACACCGGCATAGGTCTGCGGGAAGTACACCCGCCAAAAGCTGGCGAACGGGTGGCAGCCGAGGGAAATCGCTGCGCGCATGTACGTCGGCGAGATGCCTTTCATGACGCTGTAGATCGGCAGGATCATGAACGGCAGCAGAATGTGCACCATGGAGATGTAGACCCCGGTGCGGTTGAACACCAGTTCCAGCGGTTTATCGATGATGCCCATGGCCATCAGGCCGCTGTTGATCAGCCCGCCCGATTGCAGCAACACGATCCACGCGGCGACGCGCACCAGGATCGAGGTCCAGAACGGCAACAGGACCAGAATCATCAACAGGTTGCTTTGACGCGATGGCAGGTTCGCCAGCAGGTAAGCCAATGGATACGCGAGCAGCAGGCAGATCACCGTAATGATCAGGCCCATCCAGAAGGTCCGGGCGAAGATGTCGAGATAGATCGCCTGGTCAGGTGTGGCCGGGGCGATTTCACCGAGGTCATCGATACGATGATCGACCGCCGCCAACAGGTAGAAAGGCGTGATGCTGCTGGCGTTGCGGCGCACCGCTTGCCAGTAGGCCGGGTCGCCCCAGCGTTCGTCGAGACCTTCCAGTGCTTCTTTATAAGAGGCCGGCTCGGTGGCAAACGGCAAGGCGCGGGCGGTTTTGGTCAGCAGGCTGCGGTAGCCGGCCAGTTCCATGTTCAGGCGCTTGGACAAATCGCCCAGGGTTTGATTCTTGCGGGCTTCGGCGAGGTCTTCGCTGGCCGCTTTGTAAACCGGTTCAGCGGGCAGGCCTCGGCCGTCCCAACTGGCGATGGCGGACACGGTGCGTGGCATACCGCCGACCACTTCCGGGTTGCCCACGCTTTTGTAGAGCAGCGCCACGATCGGCACCAGGAACACCAGCAACAGAAACAGCACCAGCGGCGCGATCAAGGCCTGGGCTTTCCAGCGGTTGACCCGCTCGGCGTGCCGGAGTCGCTGCTTCAAGGTGGGGTCAGTGCCCGCGTTCAGGGGAATGGCGGTGGCCATGGCGTACTCCGGAAATCTTTGATCGTTACAGAGGCGGTAAACACCGCCTCGAACTTTTAGTACTGATCGTTCCCACGCTCTGCATGGGAACGCATCCAGTGACGCTCTGCGTCACAGGGACGCGGAGCGTCCCGGGCGGCATTCCCACGCAGAGCGTGGGAACGATCATCCGGCGAACCGTCGTCCTGTGCGACTCGCTTACTTCGCAGCCCAGGAATTGAAGCGCTGTTCCAGTTGCTCGCCGTTGTCAGCCCAGAAGCTGACGTCGATCTGCACCTGGTTGGCGATGTTTTCCGGGGTGGTCGGCATGTCTTTCAGGACATCCTTGGACAGCAACGGTACGGCTTGGGTGTTGGCCGGGCCGTAAGCGATGTTTTCCGAGTAGGTCTTCTGCTGCTGCGGCATCACCGAGAAAGCGATGAATTTCTTCGCCGCTTCAGCGCGTGTCTTGTCCAGGCCTTTTGGAATCGCCCATGCGTCGAAGTCATAGATGCCGCCGTTCCACACGACTTTCAGGTTGCTTTCTTTCTGCACGGCAGCGATCCGGCCGTTGTAGGCCGAGCTCATGACCACGTCACCGGAAGCGAGGTACTGCGGCGGTTGTGCACCGGCTTCCCACCACTGGATGTTTGGCTTCAGCTCATCGAGCTTCTTGAATGCGCGGTCCTGACCATCCTTGCCGGCCAGTACTTTGTAGACGTCTTTGGGCGCAACGCCGTCGGCCATCAGAGCGAATTCCAGGGTGTACTTGGCGCCTTTACGCAGGCCACGCTTGCCCGGGAATTTCTTGGTGTCCCAGAAATCCACCCAGCTGGTTGGCGCGGAAGCCAGTTTGTCGGCGTTGTAGGCCAGCACGGTCGACCACACGAAGAAACCCACGCCGCACGGCTGGATAGCACCTTTGACGTAGTCTTCGGTTTTGCCGAACAGCTTCGGATCCAGCTGCTCGAACATGTCTTCGTCGCAACCACGGGACAGTTCTGGCGATTCAACTTCTACCAGGTCCCAAGACACGCTCTTGGTGTCGACCATGGCTTTGACCTTGGCCATTTCGCCGTTGTACTCGCCCGCCACGATCTTGCCGTTGCCTGCCGCTTCCCACGGTGCGTAGAAGGCTTTGACCTGCGCCGCCTTGTTCGCCCCGCCAAAGGACACCACAGTCAGGTCCGGACCCGCCGCCATCGCGTGTGCCGCACCGATCATGCCCATGACCAGGGCGGTGAATTTCAGGGATCTCAACATTTATTGTTCTCTCCACGTGCAGGGTTGGTGTTGGTATTGCGGGGGCGTTAGTGCGCCTCTAGAAGTGGGTCGAGCGCGCGAACGTGTTCGACCTGCCAGCCAAGCGGTACCACGTCGCCGACAGCCAGCGCGGGATCAAGCTCGGCAATCGGTTGTTTCACGAAGAAGTCGGTCTTGCCGCAGACTTCCAGGCGAACCCGGACGTGATCGCCCAGATAGATGAATTCCGCCACCCTCCCTGAGAAGCGGTTGACGCATGACTCGCTTGAACCGTTGAGGCTGATGCGCTCGGGACGAATCGACAGCGTGACCGGCTCACCGGTCTTGCCGACGTTGACCGCCAGCGCTTCAACTTTTTCGCCGCGACTCAGTTCAACGATGCAGCGATCACCGGTCTGACTGTGCAGGCGGCCGTTAAGGCGGTTGTTCTCGCCGATGAAGTTGGCGACGAAGGTGTTTTTCGGTTCTTCGTAAAGGGTGCGCGGCGGTGCGATCTGCTGGATCTCGCCCTGGTGGAACACCGCTACCCGGTCGGACATGGTCAGGGCTTCGCCCTGGTCGTGGGTCACGTAAACCACGGTCACGCCGAGGCGCTGATGCAGGTGTTTGATCTCCATCTGCATGTGTTCGCGCAGTTGTTTGTCGAGTGCACCAAGGGGTTCGTCCATCAACACCAGCTGCGGTTCGAACACCAAGGCACGGGCCAGCGCTACACGCTGTTGCTGACCGCCGGACAGTTGTGCCGGATAACGCTGAGCAAAGGCGTCGAGCTGGACCATGCTCAGGACTTTTTTGACCTTGTCGCTGACGTCGCTTTTGTTCAGGCCGCGCACGGTCAGCGGGAACGCGAGGTTCTCGGCGACGGTCATGTGCGGGAACAACGCGTAGTTCTGGAACACCATGCCGATGTCACGCTTGTGTGGCGGCACGTTGTTGATGGAACGCCCGGCCAGCAGGATTTCGCCTGCGGTCGGTGTTTCGAAACCGGCGAGCATCATCAGGCTGGTGGTCTTGCCGGAACCGGACGGCCCGAGCAAGGTGAGGAATTCGCCTTTGCGAATGTCCAGGTTGAGGTCTTTGACGATCAGGTTCTCGCCGTCGTAGCTTTTCTGCACTCCACGAAAGCTGACCAGAATGTCACTGGCCCCTGCGCTTGAATCGACCTGGCTCATACCCACACCTTTGTTATTGATGACTGCTGTGGGACTAAGCCTAGTGGACCCTGCCGACCACGCAAATCGGGGCGCAGGAGAGAATCGCCTCAGCCGTATGGAAGGTTTGGGGTAGGGATCGCCCTACAAGGATGGCGCGTTTTGACAAATGCAGCTGCAAGCTTTCAGCTACAAGCCGCAAGAACAGGAAGAGGCGGGGCTCCAGGCATGTCGCAAATGGATATGGCGATGCTTCACCCGTTGTAGGAGCACAGCTTGCTGGCGATGGCGATCTCAAGGACGCCATCGCCAGCAAGCTGTGTTCCTACAAGGGGTAACAGGGCTTTTAGAGGAGTTTGTGCTCCATCGCGTACTTCACCAGTTCCGCCAGGGATGTAATGTTGAGCTTCTGCATCAACCGCGCCTTGTGGGTGCTGATGGTTTTGCTGCTCAGGGCCAGTTGCTGGGCGATGTCATTGACGTTGACGCCCTGGGCCAGGCGTTCGAACACCGAAAACTCGCGTTCCGACAGCAATGAATGCAACGGCCGCGAATCGGTCAGGCCGACTTCGAACACCATGCGGTCGGCGAGGTCCGGGTCGATGTAGCGCCCACCTGCCGCCACTTTACGAATCGCAGTTAGCAGCAGCGCCGGATCACTGTCCTTGGTCGCGTAACCGGCAGCGCCGACCTTCAACGCCCGCGCGGCCATTTGCGCTTCGTCGTGCATCGACAACACGAGGATGGCGGGCGGATTGTTCAGCGCACGAATCCGCGGAATCGCCTCCAGGCCATTCACGCCTGGCATGGAGATGTCGAGCAATACCACCTCGCACGGCACATGCCGCAAGGTTTCGAGCAACTGTTCACCATTGCTCGCCTCCCCCACCACCAGCAAATCCTTGGCCAGGCCGATCAACTGCTTGATGCCTTCACGGACGATGGTGTGGTCTTCGGCTACCAGTACACGGATCACGTTCTTCTCCATTCTTTTTATTTCAGAGCCAAGATGTATCGCGAGCAAGCTAAAACACCACAAAAACCATCAGACTGCATCCAGCGGCACCCGCACACTCAGGGTCGTACCCTCCCCCGGTTCACTCTCAAGCGACAACCGCCCACCCATGATCAACACCCGCTCACGCATGCCCACCACCCCGAAGGAGGTCGGCCTGCCCGTCGCGGCAACAAATCCTACGCCATCATCACTGACGGTCAGGCACAACTCGTCGCCTTCCAGCGCCAGCGACAGTTCAACAGTATGCGCCTGGGCATGGCGCATGACATTGGTCAGGGCTTCCTGAAGGATCCGGAACAAGCCAATCGCCTTGGCATCGCTAAGCACCGGCAGATTCTCCGGCACCTGCACCAGACACGGAATCTGCGTGCGCGCCTCGAAACGCCGGGCCTGCCACTCGATGGCGGAAGCGATGCCGGCATCGAGAATCGGTGGTCGCAGCGCCGTGGCCACGTCGCGCACCAACTGGAACAACTGAGCGATCAAGCGCTTCATGCTGTTCAAGCGTTCGTGCAGGCCCGGGTCGAGTTGCGCGTAGGCCAGTTCGCACATCGACGTTTCCAGTTTGAGCACGGTCAGCATCTGGCCCAGCTCGTCATGAACCTCCCTGGCGATGCGCGCCTTTTCTTCTTCGCGCACACTTTCCAGGTGAGCCGACAATTCACGCAACTGTTCGCGGGAGCTGGCCAGTTCCAGCTCAATACGCTTGCTCTCGCTGATGTCCCAGACGATCCCGTCCCAGACGTAGGCGCCATCTTCGAGCTTACGGGTGATGGCCTTGATCTCGGCCCAGCGTTGTTCGCCCGAACGGGTCAGGATCCGTCCTTGCCACGACCAGTCACTGTCAGTGTCCAGCGCATGGTCCTGCGTCTGGTGATAGCTGGCCTTGTCGTCCGGGTGCACCAGACTGCGCAGGCCTTTGTCGCGATGGGCCAGGGTGGCCGGTGAGTACCCCACCAGGGTTTCACTGCCTTCACTGATGTAGGCAAAGTCGATCTGCCCCGTCACCGGTGCGCGCTCCAGGCGAAAGACCAGTCCCGGAACGTTGGCCGCGATCCCCTGCAAACGCGCCTCGCTTTCCTGCAAAGCGGCCAGCGCGCGGCGGCGTTCGGTAACGTCGTTGAGGTAGACCACCAGGTATTCGCCATCACGAAAGCGCATGAAGCTCAACGAGACATCCGTCGGCAAAATACTGCCATCGGCCCGCACGCAGTGGGTTTCGAAGCTTTGCGGCCCTTCGTCACTGGCCCGTGCGCGCTTCCACAGATTCAACCAGCGGTCCATGTGCAGGCCGGGTTCGAAGTCAATCAGCGGCCGGTCGATGATCCCGCCCGGAGCGTAGCCGAGCATGTTTTCGGCGGCACGGTTGGCGTAGCGCACATGGCTGTCCCAGTTGACCCAGAGAATGCCGACGGTGCTCTGATCGATGGAAAACTGCGTCAGGCGCAACGCCTCTTCGCTGGCCTCGCGCAACGCAATGTCTTCACGCGCAGCCAACAGACGTCCCTCCAGACTGTGCTGTTGCCGCCGCTGCCAAAAAACGATGGCCATGCTGCTCAACAGCATGACGGCAAACAGCAGGCATAGGTTTTGCCAGAAACCGGGGGACTCGGTGAGTCGCGGGTACTTGGGTTGTAGCCATTGGTTGTGCAGTTGTTCCAGGTCCTTGGCCGGGATTGCCCGTAGCGCGCTTCCGACGATACTCGCCAGTTCCGGCCAATCCCGGCGAGTAGCCACGCGCAGCAATTGTGGCAGGCCGATGTCGCCCACCACGACCAGGCCGGCGAACTCCGGTTCGGCGGACAAACGCCCCAGTTGCGCCTCGTCGACCACGGCGTAACCCGCCTGTTGACTGAGCAACAGTTGCAGCGCCTGACGCTCGATGGGCACGCCTTGCAGGTTCAGATGGGGATAGTTGCTGCGCAGATAATCGGCGGTCGCGCTGGGCATGCGCACCGCGACGCGGGTCTGGCTGTCGAGCTTCTCCAGTTCCACGACGCCGGTGCCTTTTTCATCACTGACCACCAGTTGCGGAACCCGCATGTACGGGTCGGTAAATTGCCACAGGCGCAAACCGGCCGGGGTTTGCGTCAGGCCCACGGCGATGTCGATTTCCCCCTCGCGCGCGGCGTCTTCCAGTTGCGCGACGTCCGGGAAATTTCTCCAGCTGAGCTCGACCTTGAGCGCACTGGCCAACCATTTCATCAGCTCGACGTTGACCCCGGACAAACGCTGCAAGCGGCGATCGTATTGAGCATAAGGCGCCTGCAACACCACGCCGACGCGCAATTCGTCATGGGCTGCGAGCCATTGTTGTTGCTCGGGTGACAAGGCCGCGGCATGCCCCGGCGGCGCGGAAGCCGCCCACCCCATCAAGGGAAACCACAAGCAGCCGATAACCCACAGGCAGCGTAAACGCATCATCGAAATCTCACACACTGACAAACACTGACTAACCCATTAGGCTGCCGGAATCACTTCTGGCCTGGAATATCCGATGCCCCCTGTCTACCGCCTGGCACTGCCAGCATTGTGCCTGTCGCTGATCTTGCCTTGTGCCTTTTCTGTCGAGGCCGCCGACCCGGCCCCTGCCACGGCAGAAAAACCCGCAGAAGAAAAACCGGTCGAACGCCAGCCACTGCCTGAGCGTAGTCAGGAAGAAGCGACAGCACTTGAGCGAAAAGTCCCCGCTCAGGAACAGCAACAGCTGCAAGCCGGCACCGATACTTTTCTCGCCCTGTGGAAGCCGGCCAACACCCCCGAGCCAAAGGGCACGGTGATTATCATCCCGGGCGCTGGTGAAACTGTTGACTGGCCGCAAGCAATCGGTCCTTTGCGCCGTCAATTGCCGGACGCCAAATGGAGCAGCCTGAGTATCACCTTGCCGGACCTGCAAAGCGACGCCATTGCGCCACGCATCGTCGAAGTCGCGCCGGCGCCCAAAGCGCCGGAGACCGCCAGCAAGGACTCCACCACCGCGGCGCCTATCGAGCAGGCCGCCGGTGGTGAAGCGGAAGTGGCTGACAAGGCCGTCGCCGAAACAACCGAAGATCAGGCCAAGGCCGACGCCGAGCGCATCTTCGCGCGCATCGACGCCGCCATCGCTTATGCCGAACAGCAAAGTGCTCGCAGCATTGTCGTGCTGGGCCATGGCACGGGCGCTTACTGGGCAGCGCGTTATCTGAGCGAGAGACAGCCCTCGCAAGTGGAAAAGTTTGTGATGGTCGCGGCCCAGACACCGGTGACAGCAAAGCCTGAACTGGCCGAACTGACGCCGACTTTAAAGCTGCCGACTGCGGACCTTTTCTATGTGGATAAGCCGCCGGATCGCAAAGCGGCGCTGGAACGCCTGCAGGCCAGCAAACGGTTGAAGTCGTCGGCGTTCAGTCAGGTGGCACTCAAGGCGTTACCGGGGAATGCCAAGGCTGAGCAGGAGCAATTGGTGCGCCGGGTGCGCGGTTGGTTGAATCCGCAGAACGTGGCGGACTGATAGACCGCAGTGCCCTCATCGCGGGCAAGCCACGCTCCCACAGGATTTGAGTCGCACGCAACTTTTGCTATCGACATAAAACCTGTGGGAGTGTGGCTTGCCCGCGATGAGGGCATAACGGGCGACAGATCTCTTTCCTGCTACCGAAAATCCCGCCGCTCACGAATCAACGTATAAGCCGCATGCAATTCACGCGTCTTGTCCGTTGCCTCACGTACCTGCAACGCCGTCGCCCCGCTGCCGGCGATCTTGTCCGGGTGATGTCGACTCAGAAGGCGTCGATAAGCGCGTTTGATCTGCGCCGGCTCGCTGGTTGCAGACACCCCCAACAGCCGCAACGCATCCTGATAGGTGATCGCGCTGCTGACTTGCGGCCGCTTGTGCTGCTCATAATCGGCGGCCAGCGCCTGAACCTGATGCGGCGTCCAGCCCAGCCACTTACCCCACTGGGCGATCAGCTCGCGCTCATGACTGCCGGCACGACCATCGGCCCAGACCATCCGCCAACAGGCGCGCAATACACCTTCCGCCGCATGCGGCTGAGCACTCAAGCGTCGCAGATAGCCGCGTAACCGGTCATTGCCGGACTTGCCGCGATTGAACGCGGCAATGGCACGACGCTGCGCCGAATCTGTCATCTCCAGAGCACGCATTTCCTGGCGGGCCTGCTGAATATGGCCATCCACTACTCGCCCGTCACTCTTGGCCAAGCGCCCCAACAACACGAATAGCAGCTCGTCATTGCGCAGCATCGGACGACCGCCGAGCTTTTCAAGCAAGTGCCCAACGCTTTGCAGGTGCAAGCGCCGATCCAGCGCCTGCCCCAACAAGGCGCCGAGCATGGCCCCCGGAATGCTGGCGATGGCAAAGCCTGCTCCGGCTCCGATCAGAGTCCCTGGCCACAGCATCTCAGCGGCTCGCTTCTATCAGGGTTTCAACGTCGGCCAGGCGTTGGTGCGTACCGACATCCACCCATTGACCTTTCAGGCGTTCACCCGTCACTTGCCCATCGGCCATGGCCTTGCGCAACAGCGGTGCAAGCTTGAAGGCTCCGTCCGAACAGCCGTCGAACAGGTGCGGATGCAGCACTGCGATGCCGCTGTACGTCAGGGTCGTTGTCTCCGGGCGACCGTCGTGCACATGCCCGTCGAGCAACGTGAAATCGCCCGTCGGGTGATGGGCCGGGTTATCCGCCAGCACCAGGTGAGCCAGCCCGTTGATGGGCTGATGCAGCACGCTGAAGTCGTAGTCGGTCCAGATGTCACCATTGACCACCACAAAGGCCTCGTCCCCCAGCAACGGCAATGCGCGGAAAATCCCGCCGCCGGTTTCCAGGGGCTCGCCTTCCGGCGAGTACTGAATGCTGACGCCATAGCGCGAACCGTCGCCCAGATAATCTTCGATCTGCTGACCGAGCCAGGCGTGGTTGATCACGATCTCGGTGAACCCGGCCGCCGCGAGGGCGCGCAGGTGGTACTCGATCAATGGCACGCCGCCGGCGCGAACCAGCGGTTTGGGGGTGGTCAGGGTCAACGGGCGCATGCGCTCGCCCTTGCCGGCCGCCAGAATCATTGCCTTCATGCATTCGCTCCGGCACGCAGACTCAGCAGCAACACATCCAGCTCGGCCAGTTCAGGACGGCGGGCGATCACGGCATCTATATAGGCAAAGAAGCGCGGCACGTCGGCGAGGTAGCGCGGCTTGCCGTCGCGATGGCAGATGCGGGCGAAGATGCCGATGACTTTCAGATGACGCTGCACGCCCATCAGGTCGCTGGCTCGCAGGAACTCTTCGAAGTCCGGCTGAACCGGAATATCGAGGGCGCCGGCTTGCTGCCAGTAAGTTTCGAGCCAGCCACGCACACGCTCTTCAGGCCAGCTGAGGAAGGCGTCCTTGAACAGGCAGGTCACGTCGTAGGTCACAGGACCGTACACCGCGTCCTGGAAATCCAGTACGCCCGGATTCGGTTCGCTGAGCATCAGGTTGCGTGGCATGTAGTCGCGATGCACCAAGACTTTGGGCTGGGCCAGGGCGCTGTCGATCAACAGATCGGTGACGTTTTGCCAAAGCATTTTCTGCGCCGCGTCGAACTCGATGCCCAACGCGTGTTTCACGTACCAGTCCGGGAACAGTTCCAGCTCGCGACGCAACAGTGCGACGTCATAACTCGGCAATGGCGCAACCATCGGCAACTGCTGAAAAGCCAGCAGTGCTTGCAGGGCATCGTTGAACAAATCGTCGGCATTTTCGCTGTCGATCACGTCGAGATAAGTCTTGTTGCCCAGGTCATTGAGCAAAAGAAAACCGCGCTCGAGGTCTTCGGCATAAATTTTCGGCACATTTATTCCGGATTTCGCCAGCAAAAAAGCGATATCCACGAAGGGTTTGCAGTTTTCCTGGGGCGGTGGCGCGTCCATCACAATGAAACTTTTGCCCTCGCCTTCCCAGCGGAAATAGCGCCGAAAACTCGCGTCGCTACTGGCCGCGGTCAACGTGGCCGGGGGTACGGCGCCCCAGCCCTGTTCTGCAAAGAGAATCGCCAACTGCTCATCGAGCCAAACTTTCAGGTGTTGCAAACGTACATCTTGGTCAGGCATTGCAAGGGTCTCCGACGGCGCTAGCCGTCAAGCGGGTCATGCTTTATTATCCAGCATCTTTTTCAGACCATCGAGAGGCGTGCGGCCCACACCGCGGGCAGATGGCACGCAGGAAGCCCGGACTAATAAGATGGCATTGAAATCCCCCGCGTTTCGTAAAAAATTTCCGTTGTTGGTTACCGGCAGTCTGCTGGCCCTGCAACCCCTAGCCACTTCATTCGTGGTCGCTGCGGAACAGTATGACTGCTCAGTCTCTGCTTCGGGTGCCTGGAACTGTGCGCCAAAATCGCCCGCGGCGGCATTGCCACCGCGCCCTGTCCATGAGGGCAGCGCCGTCTCCGCCACTGGCGAAGCGGCAGCTGAGAGCGGTTCCAGCGAAAGCACCGAAGCCAAGCCTGTACTCGTTACCGAGTCCAAGGGCCGCGGCATGAAGTCGCGTAGTGCAGACTACAGTCACCTCGACTGGGTTCCACGCGAGAACCTCACTGCCGCGCAACTGGCCGAAACCGGTCCTTATTGCTCTGGTTCCTATATCGAACCGATTCGTCCTGGCATGAATGACAAGACGAATAAAAGTGACGCACCGACCTTTATCGGCGCCAAGGCCTCGCGCTACAACACCGAAGATCAGATCGGCACACTGGCCGGTGACGTCGTATTGCGTCAGGGCAGCATGCAGGTCGAGTCCGACGAGGCCAGCCTGTATCAGGCCGAAAGCCGCGCCGAACTCACTGGCGACGTACGCATCCGCGACAACGGCGCACTGATCGTCGGCGACCACGCCGACGTGCAGCTCGACACCGGTGAAGCCAAGGTCGACAACGCCGAATACGTGATGCACAAATCCCGTATCCGCGGTAACGCGCTGTACGCCAAGCGTGCCGAAAACGCGATCATCCGCCTCAAGGATGGTACGTACACCACGTGCGAACCGAACAGCAACGCCTGGCAGCTCAAGGGTAACAACATCACCCTGAACCCGGCGACCGGCTTCGGCACCGCGACCAACGTGACACTGCGGGTCAAGGACATTCCTGTCCTGTACACGCCGTACATCTACTTCCCGATCGACGACCGTCGCCAGTCGGGCTTCCTGCCGCCGACCATCGGCACCGGCAGCGATACCGGCTTCATGCTGGTCACCCCGTATTACTTCAACCTGGCACCGAACTACGATGCCACGTTGTACCCGCGTTACATGGAAAAGCATGGCTTGTTGATGGAAGGCGAATTCCGCTACCTGACCAAGTCCAGCGAAGGTCAGTTCGGTGGGGCGTACCTCAACGACGAAAGCGATGAGCGCGACAAGCAGACTGACTTCCAGAAAGAACGCTACATGTATAACTGGCAGCACAAGGGCGGTCTGGATTCTCGCGTTTACACGCAGGTCGATTACACCAAGATCAGTGACCCTTACTACTTCCAGGATCTGCAGACAGACCAGATTGGTGTGAAACACACTGATTACGTTAACCAGTCGGGCGCAGCGGTGTATCGCGGCGATAACTACACGGCATCGTTGAGCGCTTACGCTTATCAGCTGGCGTCCGTGTCGAACATTACGCCATACGACCGCTTGCCGCAGATCAACTTCAATGGCTCTCTGCCGTATCACCCGGGCGGGCTGGATTTTTCGTATAAGACCGAAGTCGTGCGGTTTGATCGGGACTTGAAAAACGGCACGTACACTGACCAGGACGGCAATGTGTCCCCGCGCCTGGACACTAATATTCAAGGCCTGGCCCGTGCCACCGGTGATCGCCTCAACCTGGCGCCGGTTGTCAGCCTGCCGCTGAACTGGACTTATGGCTTCCTGAAACCGTCGCTCAAGTATCAATACACCCAGTACCAACTGGATCTGGACAGTATTGGCAAAGGTCAAATCGTCGCTCAGGATCAAGCCGCAGCTGCCGCCGGGACCAAAAATTTCAATGGCAACTTCGGCAGCAACCAAAATATGGGCGTGCCGATTGCCAGCATCGATAGCGGCCTGTACTTCGATCGTAATACCCAATGGTTCGGCAAAAATTATCGCCAGACCCTTGAACCGCGCCTGTTCTATCTCTACGTCCCCGAGGAGAACCAGGAAGATATTCCGGTATTCGATACCAGCGAATACACCTTCAACTATGCGTCGCTGTTCCGTGACAACCGCTTCTCTGGCACCGACCGTGTCGGCGATGAGAACAAACTGTCGCTGGGCATCACTAACCGCTGGATCGAAGACGACGGCTTCGAACGCCAACGCATCAGCATTGGTCAGGCCATGTACTTCAAGGACCGCGAAGTCCAGTTGCCGGGTATCAATCCAAAAACCCGCGCCGATGCACAAGCCAATGTTTCACCATATGCACTGGAATACGAATACCGCTGGAACCGCGACTGGCGCACCACAGCCGACTACAACTGGGACCCGGACAGCCGCAGCCCTCGCTCGGGTAGCGCGATGTTCCACTACCAGCCTGAAGACAACCCGAACAAGGTCATCAACGCCGGCTATCGCTATCGTAACGATCAGGTGATCTACAACCAGAACACCGGTCAATGGCAGTTTGGCGGCGACTACGGCACCCCTGGCACGCCTAACTACGTGAAGGATTACTACAAAATCCAGCAGCACGACTTCTCCGTGATCTGGCCGATCGTACCGCAATGGAACCTCATCAGCCGCTGGCAGTATGACTACAACCGCGACCGGACCCTGGAAGCCTTCGGTGGTTTCGAGTACGACAACTGCTGCTGGAAGCTGCGCGTGATCAACCGTTACTTCGTTGATTACGACGAGTTCAGCCAACAAGCTCCGGAAAACGAAAAAGGCGACCATGGCGTCTTCCTACAAATCGTTCTGAAAGGTCTCGGCGGCCTCACCGGCGCCAAAGTAGAGAGCTTCCTCGACAAAGGCATCCAAGGTTATCGTGAACGTGAAGACCAAGCTTTCTGATTGTCTGCGCCCGCTGCTGCTGGGCGCGCTGTTCCTGGGTACCGCGGCTAATGCCGCCGTACAGTCCATCGATAAAGTGGTGGCTATCGTCGACAACGACGTGGTCATGCAGAGCCAACTGGACCAACGCGTTCATGAAGTTCAGGCAACCATTGCCAAGCGTGGCTCCGCCGTGCCGCCAGCCAGCGTGCTGGAGCAGCAGGTGCTTGAGCGTCTGATCGTCGAAAACCTGCAATTGCAGATCGGCGAACGTTCGGGCATCCGCATTACCGATGAAGAACTGAACCAGGCGGTGGGCACCATTGCCCAGCGTAACAACATGTCGGTCGATCAATTCCGTGCCGCGCTGGCTCACGACGGTCTGTCTTACGACGACGCCCGTGAACAGATTCGCCGTGAAATGGTCATCAGCCGTGTGCGTCAACGCCGTGTGGCCGAGCGCATCCAGGTGTCTGAACAGGAAGTGAAGAACTTCCTCGCCTCCGACCTTGGCAAGATGCAATTGTCTGAGGAGTTCCGTCTGGCCAACATCCTGATTCCTACGCCGGAAAGTGCCAACTCCGACGCGATTCAGAATGCTGCCAAACAGGCTGACGCGATTTACCAGCAACTCAAGCAAGGCGCTGACTTCGGTCAGTTGGCCATCGCCAAGTCTGCCAGCGAAACTGCACTGGAAGGCGGCGACATGGGCTGGCGTAAAGCCGCTCAATTGCCACCTCCATTTGATCGCATGTTGAGCACCATGTCGGTGGGCGAAGTTACCCAGCCAATGCGCACACCGGGTGGCTTCATCATCCTGAAGATTCTCGACAAGCGTGGCGGTGCAACCCAGACGCGAGATGAGGTGCACGTGCGCCACATCCTGGTCAAACCAAGCCCGATTCGCGACGAAGCGAAAACCAAGGCCCTGGCCGAGTCGCTCTACTCCCGTATCGAAGCCGGTGAAGACTTCAGCGAACTGGCGAAAAGCTACTCCGAAGATCCGGGTTCTGCCCTCAACGGCGGCGACCTGAACTGGATCGACCCGAACGCACTGGTGCCCGAGTTCCGCGAAGTGATGGCCAAGACCCCGCAAGGTCAGCTGTCCAAGCCATTCAGAACCCAATACGGCTGGCATGTTCTGGAAGTGCTGGGCCGCCGCGCCACCGACAGCACCGCCCAGGCTCGCGAGCAACAGGCGATGACCGTACTGCGTAACCGCAAATACGACGAAGAGCTGCAAACCTGGCTGCGTCAGATCCGTGACGAAGCGTACGTAGAAATCAAACTCCCTGGTGCAAGCCAGGCAGCGCAGTGAAACCCAAGCGTTTCGCGCTGACACCCGGCGAACCGGCCGGCATAGGTCCCGACCTGTGCCTGCTGCTCGCCTCGCACGCCCAGCCACATCCCCTGATTGCCATTACCAGCCGCGACCTGCTCCTTGAGCGGGCCGCGCAGCTGGGTGTGGTTGTCGATCTGCTGCCGGTAACGCCGGACAGCTGGCCGGATGTGCCTGCGCCTGCGAACAGTTTGTACGTCTGGGACACACCGCTCAATGCGCCGGTCATCGCCGGCCAGCTGGACAAGGCCAATGCCGCTTTCGTCCTGGAAACCCTGACCCGTGCCGGCCAGGGCTGCCTGGACGGGCACTTCGCCGGAATGATCACCGCCCCCGTGCACAAGGGTGTGATCAACGAATCCGGGATCGCCTTTTCCGGCCACACGGAATTCCTCGCTGACCTGACCCATACAGCCCAAGTGGTGATGATGCTGGCCACGCGTGGACTGCGGGTAGCACTGGTCACCACGCACCTGCCCCTTCGCGAGATTGCCGATGCGATCACACCGGAGCGCCTGGAGCGGGTCACACGAATTCTGTACGCCGACCTGCAAGAAAAATTCGGCATCGCCCAGCCACGCATCCTGGTCTGCGGGCTTAACCCGCACGCCGGTGAAGGCGGACACCTGGGCCATGAAGAAATCGACATCATCGAACCTACATTAGAGCGCCTGCGCGGTGAAGGCATGGACCTTCGTGGCCCCCTGCCCGCCGACACTCTGTTTACCCCCAAATATCTGGAGCACTGCGACGCAGTGCTGGCGATGTACCACGACCAGGGCCTGCCCGTGCTGAAATACAAAGGCTTCGGCGCGGCAGTCAATGTGACCCTCGGCTTGCCGATCATCCGCACCTCGGTCGACCACGGCACCGCCCTGGACCTGGCCGGCAGCGGAAAAATCGACACCGGCAGCCTGCAAGTCGCCCTGGAAACCGCCTACCAGATGGCCGAGACCCGTTTATGACCGAGCATTACCAACACAAGGCGCGCAAACGCTTTGGCCAGAACTTCCTGCACGATGCAGGTGTTATCGACCGAATCCTGCGCTCCATCCATGCCAAGGCCGAAGACCGCGTACTGGAAATCGGCCCGGGCCAGGGTGCCCTGACTCAAGGCCTGCTCAACAGCGGCGCACAACTGGACGTGGTGGAGCTGGACAAGGACCTGGTCCCGATCCTCAATCAGCAGTTCGCCAGTCGAAGCAACTTCAGCCTGCATCAGGGTGATGCGCTGAAGTTCGACTTCACCAGCCTGAATGCTGCGCCGGGCAGCCTGCGCGTGGTCGGTAACCTGCCGTACAACATCTCTACACCGCTGATTTTTCACCTGCTGCATAACGCCAGCCTGATCCGCGACATGCACTTCATGCTGCAAAAAGAAGTGGTCGAGCGCATGGCGGCGGGTCCTGGCGGCGGTGACTGGGGCCGCCTGTCGATCATGGTTCAGTACCACTGCCGGGTCGAACATCTGTTCAACGTCGGCCCGGGCGCGTTCAACCCGCCGCCCAAGGTTGATTCGGCCATCGTGCGCCTGGTGCCTCACGCGGTACTGCCGCATCCGGCCAAAGACCACAAATTGCTGGAGCGCGTCGTTCGCGAAGCCTTCAACCAGCGCCGCAAGACCCTGCGCAACACCCTCAAGTTGCTGCTGAGCAATGCCGAGATCGAAGCCGCCGGCGTCGATGGCAGCCTGCGTCCCGAGCAACTCGACCTGGCCGCCTTCGTGCGCCTGGCCGACAAGCTCAGCGAGCAAGCCCTGAACCCGCCCGCCGCCGACTGACAGGTGACAAGCGTTATCGGGTAGGACGCCAGACGCGATGTCTGGTTTACTACCCGGTACTTGGCCTAGACTGAACTCCATCAGCTACGCCCCGCGTCCCGCTTCGTTTTTAAGGCCTCTTGCATGTCCGATCCTCTTTATCAGGTCGACGTCAGCGTCGTCACCCGCTATCTGGCAGAACAATCGCAACCCGAGCAAAACCGCTTTGCTTTTGCGTACACCATTACCGTGCACAACAACGGCAAGCTACCGGCCACACTGTTGTCGCGGCACTGGGTCATCACCGACGGTGACGGGCATGTCGAGGAGGTCAAGGGTGCGGGCGTCGTAGGCTTGCAGCCGCTGATCCTGGTCGGCGAAAACCACACCTACAGCAGCGGCACGGTCATGACCACCAAGGTCGGCACCATGCAAGGCACCTATCAGATGATTGCCGGCGACGGTAAGCATTTCGACGCCGTCATCGCTCCATTCCGCCTGGCGGTGCCCGGAGCCTTGCACTAATGGCAACGTACGTCGTTGGTGACTTGCAGGGCTGCCTCGAGCCCCTGCAATGCCTGCTTGAGCAAGTCGCTTTCGATCCGGCCAAGGATCGTCTCTGGCTGGTGGGCGACCTGGTCAACCGCGGCCCGCAGTCGCTGGCAACCTTGCGCTTTCTCTATGGCATTCGTGAATCGCTGGTGTGCGTACTGGGCAACCATGACCTGCACCTGCTGGCCGCCGGGTACAACATTGAACGCCTGAAGAAAGCCGACACCCTGCGCGAGATCCTCGAAGCGCCAGATTGCGCGGAGCTGCTGGAGTGGCTGCGCCAGCAAAAGCTCATGCACTACGACGAACAGCGCGATATCGCACTGGTGCACGCCGGCATTCCACCGCAGTGGTCATTGCGCAAAGCCTTGAAGTGCGCCGCCGAAGTTGAAGAGGCCCTGCGCGACGACAACCGCATCGCCCCGTACCTCGACGGCATGTACGGCAACGAACCGGTGAAATGGGATAGCGACCTCAAGGGCGTGACCCGCCTGCGCGTCATCACCAACTACTTCACCCGCATGCGTTTCTGCACCAGCGAGGGCAAACTCGACCTCAAGAGCAAGGAAGGCGTCGGCACAGCGCTACCAGGCTACAAGCCATGGTTCACGTACAAGGAACGCAAGACCAAGGGCCTGAAGATCATCTTCGGCCACTGGGCGGCCCTCGAAGGCAACTGTGACGAACCGGGGATCTTCGCGCTCGACACCGGTTGTGTCTGGGGTGGAGCCATGACCCTGATGAACGTCGACACCTTCGAACGCCTGCAGTGCCAATGCAACGATCAGGGCCACAGTGAACCCGCCGTCACTCCCCCCCTTACCGAACAAACCCCAGCCAGCGCCCCGCGCTAGGCTGCGCTATCAGCCGAGCCACAGGAGCCCGCCATGAGCGAATTCAAACGTATCCCCCCGGAACAGGCACAAGCCCTGCGCGAACAAGGCGCAGTGGTGGTCGACGTCCGCGATCCGCAAACCTATGCCGCGCTGCACATCAGCGGCTCGAAGCATCTGGACAATCATTCCCTGCATGCCTTTATTCAGGGTGCAGACCTGGACGCGCCGACCGTAGTGGTCTGCTACCACGGCAATTCCAGCCAGGGTGCCGCCGCCTACCTCATCAGCCAGGGCTTCTCCGACGTCTACAGCATGGACGGCGGTTTTGAGCTGTGGCGTACGACGTATCCTGCGGAAACCGCGCAAGGTACCTCCGAATAATTTTTTTGTAACCTGCGAGCCCCCGCCCCCCGTGGGCTCGCGCGGTGGCAGACGAACGGTGTGCCACAACTAATTGCGTATCTCGCCTTTACCTCCCGAATTAGCAACTATCCTTAAGCGCAGGCCATCCAAAACAGGGGAGAGCCGGTACACCGGCGCGCGGGTCATCGGGAGTAGCTTTCGGAGTAGTCAGCTCCGTTAGAGTTCTGGGGGGTAAACAGCGACCGCCTGTTCGGTTGCTGCCAGCATCGACTGAGTGATCCGGCGTCGGCTCCACGTATCGAGCGAGGTGACGTCATGAGTATCTTTAGCCACTTCCAACAACGCTTCGAGTCCACACGCCAGGAAGAACTCTCGCTGCAAGAGTATCTTGAGCTGTGCAAACAGGACCGCAGCGCCTACGCCTCCGCAGCCGAGCGTCTATTGCTGGCCATCGGAGAACCGGAGCTGCTCGACACCTCGACCAACTCGAGACTGTCGCGAATCTTTTCCAACAAGGTGATCCGCCGCTATCCGGCCTTTGAAGACTTCCACGGGATGGAAGAATGCATCGACCAGATCGTGTCGTATTTCCGCCATGCGGCTCAGGGCCTGGAAGAGAAGAAACAAATCCTCTATCTGCTCGGCCCCGTCGGTGGCGGTAAATCGTCCCTGGCCGAGAAGCTGAAACAACTGATCGAGAAAGTGCCCTTCTACGCGATCAAGGGCTCACCGGTATTCGAGTCGCCCCTCGGTCTGTTCAACGCCACTGAAGATGGCGCGATCCTCGAAGAAGATTTCGGCATTCCGCGGCGCTACCTCAACACCATCATGTCGCCATGGGCCACCAAGCGCCTGGCCGAGTTCGGCGGCGATATCAGCCAGTTCCGCGTAGTGAAACTCTATCCGTCGATTCTCAATCAGATCGCCGTGGCCAAAACCGAGCCGGGAGACGAGAACAACCAGGACATCTCGGCACTGGTGGGCAAGGTCGATATCCGCAAACTGGAGGAATACCCACAGAACGACGCCGACGCTTATAGCTACTCGGGCGCACTGTGCCGGGCCAACCAGGGCCTGATGGAATTCGTCGAAATGTTCAAGGCGCCGATCAAGGTGCTGCACCCATTGCTGACGGCTACCCAGGAAGGCAACTACAACAGTACCGAAGGCCTCGGCGCGATTCCGTTTACCGGGATCCTGCTGGCCCACTCCAACGAATCGGAATGGCACACCTTCCGCAACAACAAGAACAACGAAGCGTTCATCGACCGGATCTACATCGTCAAAGTACCGTACTGCCTGCGGGTCAGCGACGAAGTGAAGATCTACGACAAACTGCTGTTCAACAGTTCCCTGGCCAAGGCCCATTGCGCGCCCGATACCTTGAAGATGCTCGCCCAGTTCACCGTGCTCTCTCGCCTCAAGGAGCCGGAAAACTCGAACATCTACTCGAAAATGCGCGTGTATGACGGTGAAAACCTCAAGGACACTGATCCGAAGGCCAAGTCGATCCAGGAATACCGCGACAACGCCGGTGTCGACGAAGGCATGAACGGTCTCTCGACCCGATTCGCGTTCAAGATCCTGTCGAAGGTCTTCAACTTCGATCCGCACGAAATCGCCGCCAACCCGGTGCACTTGCTGTACGTGCTGGAACAACAGATCGAACAGGAACAGTTCCAGGCCGAAACCCGCGAACGCTACCTGCGCTTCCTCAAGGAATACCTGGCACCGCGCTACATCGAGTTCATCGGCAAGGAGATCCAGACCGCCTACCTCGAGTCGTACAGCGAATACGGCCAGAACATCTTCGATCGCTACGTGCTGTACGCCGACTTCTGGATCCAGGACCAGGAATACCGCGACCCGGAAACCGGCGAAATCCTCAACCGAGTGGCCCTGAACGAAGAACTGGAGAAAATCGAAAAACCGGCCGGCATCAGCAATCCGAAGGATTTCCGCAACGAAATCGTCAACTTCGTCCTGCGCGCCCGGGCCAACAACAACGGCAAGAACCCGACCTGGCTCAGTTACGAAAAACTGCGGGTGGTTATCGAGAAGAAAATGTTCTCGAACACCGAGGACCTGCTGCCGGTCATCAGCTTCAACGCCAAGGCCAGCAAAGAGGACCAGCAGAAGCACAACGACTTCGTCACACGGATGGTCGAGCGCGGCTACACCGACAAACAGGTACGGCTTCTTTCCGAATGGTACCTACGGGTCCGGAAATCGCAATGACGCAGCGGCAAGCCATAAGCTACAAGCGGCAAGAAAAAGCGCGTAAGCCCTGACATCCGGGCAGCTTCTACTTGCAGCTTGTAGCTCACAACTTGAAGCCGCCCGGAGGGCCCTATGAGCTATGTGATCGACCGACGTCTCAATGGCAAGAACAAGAGCACGGTGAACCGTCAGCGGTTTCTGCGACGTTACCGTGATCACATCAAAAAGGCTGTCGAAGAGGCGGTCAGCCGGCGCTCCATTACCGACATGGAACACGGCGAACAGATCAGCATTCCTGGCCGCGATATCGACGAGCCGGTGCTTCACCACGGCCGTGGCGGCAAGCAAACCGTCGTGCACCCCGGCAACAAGGAATTCACCAGCGGCGAGCACATAGCCCGCCCGCCCGGAGGGGGCGGTGGCAGAGGCCCCGGCAAGGCAGGCAACTCGGGCGAAGGGATGGACGAGTTTGTCTTCCAGATCACCCAGGAGGAATTCCTCGAATTCATGTTCGAGGACCTCGAGCTGCCGAACCTGGTCAAACGCAACCTGACCGGTACCGACACCTTCAAAACGGTACGCGCAGGGATCAGCAACGAAGGCAACCCATCGCGCATCAACATCATTCGCACCTTGCGCTCGGCCCATGCACGGCGCATTGCCCTGTCAGGCAGCAGCCGCGCCAAGCTGCGTGAAGCCAAAGAGGAACTGCTGCGACTCAAGCAGGAAGAACCGGACAATTTCGGCGATATCCAGAAAATCGAAGCCGAAATCGAAAAACTCAGCGCACGGATTCATCGCGTGCCGTTTCTTGATACGTTCGACCTCAAGTACAACCTGTTGATCAAGCAGCCCAACCCCAGCTCGAAGGCCGTGATGTTCTGCCTGATGGACGTGTCCGGCTCCATGACCCAGGCGACGAAGGACATCGCCAAGCGCTTTTTCATCCTGCTGTACCTGTTTCTCAAGCGTAACTACGACAAGATCGACGTCGTGTTCATCCGCCACCACACCAGCGCCCGGGAAGTGGATGAAGAAGAGTTCTTCTATTCACGCGAAACCGGCGGCACCATCGTCTCCAGTGCCTTGAAGCTGATGCAGGAGATCATGGCCGAGCGCTATCCGAGCAATGAATGGAATATCTACGCCGCCCAGGCGTCCGACGGCGATAACTGGAACGACGATTCACCGATCTGCCGCGACATTCTGATCAACCAGATCATGCCGTTCGTGCAGTACTACACTTACGTTGAGATCACCCCGCGCGAACATCAGGCCCTGTGGTTCGAGTACGAACGCATCGCCGAAGCCTTCTCTGACACTTTTGCCCAGCAGCAACTGGTCTCGGCCGGGGATATCTACCCGGTCTTCCGTGAACTCTTCCAGCGCAGGTTAGTGACATGACCGCCAAAGAGCAGAAGCGCCAACCCATTTCCACCGGCTCCGAATGGACGTTCGAGCTGATCCAGGCCTACGACAAGGAAATCAGTCGCCTGGCGGCTCGGTATGCCCTCGATACTTACCCTAACCAGATCGAAGTGATCACCGCTGAACAGATGATGGACGCCTACGCTTCTGTCGGGATGCCGTTGGGCTATCACCATTGGTCCTACGGCAAGCACTTCCTCAGCACCGAAAAATCCTACAGCCGTGGGCAGATGGGGCTGGCCTACGAGATCGTGATCAACTCCGATCCGTGTATTGCTTACCTGATGGAAGAAAACACCATCTGCATGCAGGCATTGGTCGTGGCGCATGCCTGCTATGGGCACAACAGCTTTTTCAAAGGCAATTACCTGTTCCGCACCTGGACTGACGCCAGTTCGATCATCGATTACCTGGTGTTCGCCAAGCAGTACATCATGCAGTGCGAGGAACGCCACGGCATCGACGCCGTGGAGGACTTGCTCGACTCCTGCCACGCGTTGATGAACTACGGCGTCGACCGCTACAAACGCCCTTATCCGATTTCCGCGGAAGAAGAACGGCGTCGGCAAAAGGATCGGGAAGAGCATCTGCAGAAACAGATCAACGACCTGTGGCGCACCATTCCCAAAGGCGCGGACAAGTACAGCGACAAGGACAATGCACGCTTCCCCGCTGAACCTCAGGAAAACATCCTGTACTTCATCGAAAAACACGCGCCGCTACTGGAACCGTGGCAGCGGGAAATCGTGCGGATCGTGCGCAAGATCGCGCAATATTTTTATCCACAGCGTCAGACCCAGGTGATGAACGAAGGCTGGGCCACGTTCTGGCACTACACGTTGATGAACGACCTGTACGACGAAGGCCTGGTCACCGACGGGTTCATGATGGAGTTCCTGACATCCCACACCAGCGTGGTGTTTCAACCCGGTTTTGACAGCCCTTACTACAACGGAATAAACCCTTACACCCTGGGGTTCGCCATGTACCGGGATATCCGGCGCATGTGCGAGAACCCCACCGACGAAGATCGCCACTGGTTCCCGGAAATTGCCGGCACCGACTGGCTGTCGACCATCAAGTTCGCCATGAGCAGCTTCAAGGATGAGAGTTTTATCCTGCAGTACCTGTCACCGAAAGTGATCCGCGACCTGAAGTTGTTCAGCATTCTCGATGACGACCAAAAGGATGACCTGCTCGTACCCGCGATCCACGATGAAGAAGGCTACCGCATCATCCGTGAAACCCTGGCGGCGCAGTACAACCTGGGCAATCGCGAGCCCAACGTGCAGATTTACAGCATCGACCGGCGTGGAGATCGCTCCCTGACCCTGCGTCACCAGCAACACGACCGCAAGCCGCTGGGCGAATCCACCGAGGAGGTGCTCAAGCACCTGCACCGGTTGTGGGGCTTCGATATTCACCTGGAAACGCTGCAAGGGGATCAGGTGATGAAAACCCACCATGTACCCCCCAGAAGCGAGCACAGCGAAGGGGATTACGGCCGACTGGACCTGGCCGTCATCCATCTTTGAGCCTGTTTGAACCTCCGCAAGTTCGACGCAACGGTTATTCTGTCGAGCTAACGGAGGTTTTTTATGCAGATTTATAAAGTCGGTGGCGCAGTACGTGATCGCCTGCTCGGCAAACCTGTCACCGATATCGATTGGGTGGTGGTGGGCGCCACGGCCGAAGAAATGCTCGCCAATGGCTTTCGGCCGGTGGGTGCGGACTTTCCGGTATTTCTTCATCCGAAAAGCGGCGAGGAATACGCCCTCGCCCGCACCGAACGCAAAAGCGGACGCGGTTATGGCGGCTTTACCTTCCACGCCAGCCCCGAAGTCACCCTCGAAGAAGACCTGATTCGCCGGGACCTGACGATCAATGCGATGGCCGAAGACGATCAGCAAAACCTGACCGACCCTTACCATGGCCAGCGTGATCTTGAAGCGCGCCTGCTCCGTCACGTTTCCCCCGCGTTCGCCGAAGATCCACTCCGTGTCCTGCGTGTTGCTCGCTTTGCCGCGCGTTATGCGGCGCTGGGTTTCACGGTTGCTCCCGAGACACTTGGGTTGATGCGCGAACTCAGCGAATCCGGTGAACTGGAAGCCCTGACTGCGGAACGCAGCTGGAAAGAAATCTCCCGGGCATTGATGGAAGATCAGCCGCAGGTGTTCATTGAAGTGCTACGCGAATGCGGTGCATTGAAAGTGTTGATGCCTGAAGTCGACGCGCTGTTTGGCGTTCCACAGCCCAAAGCTCACCACCCGGAAATCGACACGGGCGTGCACACGTTGAGCGTGCTTGAGCAATCGGCACTACACAAACAACCGCTGACCGTGCGTTGGGCCTGCCTGCTGCACGACCTCGGTAAAGGGCTGACCCCCGAGGAAGAATGGCCACGCCATATTGCTCATGAACACACAGGCCTGAAGCTGATCAAAACGGTCAACGAACGCTTCAAGGCGCCGAAAGACTGTCAGGAACTGGCATTACTGGTCGGCCAATATCACACCCACGGCCATCGCGCCCTGGAGCTGAAACCTTCGACCTTGCTGGAGTTGCTGCAAAGCTTTGACGTTTACCGCCGGCCGCAGCGGTTCGAAGAGTTCATCAGCGCGTGCGAGATGGACGCGCGCGGGCGCAAAGGGCTGGAGCTGAGAAGTTATCCACAGGCGGATTATTTGCGCGGGGCGGCGACGGCAGCTCGGAGTGTGGCGGTTCAGCCGCTGCTGGAGAAAGGATTCAAGGGGCCGGAGCTGGGTGAGGCGATCAAGCGTGAACGGCTTAAAGCGTTGAAAGCCTACAAGGAGGAGGCGTCTACCTGAAAGCATCGCGGGCAAGCCCGGCTCCCACAGGATTTAGGTGACCCCTGTAGGAGCCGAGCTTGCTCGCGACGGCGTTATCCGCCTCACAACAAATTCGAAGGGGTCAACGGCTCGCCGCGCCATTCAAAAGCCACCGGCGCCAACACCTGATCAATGTGCGCTTCACTCCACAAGGTCGCAAAGCTTTTGCCTACGCCCGGATGCACACGATCCGGCGCAATCAGCGATAACGGCCACAACACAAAAGCGTTCTTCAGAATTTCTGCCCGCGGCAGGATCAATCCATCGAAATTGCCCACCAGATCACCAAACAACAGGACGTCGATGTCCAGCGGCAAACCCTTGCGGTCCGGCGCATAACGACCATTGTCCGCCTCGATGAACTTCAATCGGCGGTCCAGCTCCATCAGCGGCAGATCGGTATACGCCGACACCACGAAATTGAAGAACGGCCCGCTCTTGATGCCCACTGGCTGGCTTTCGAAGACAGCCGAGCAGCGGACATCCACCAAAAACGCCGCCAAGGCGTCCAGCCCCGCCTGCAAATGGGTTTCACGCTCGATATTGCTACCGAGCCCGAGGTACACCTGAGTCAGCGACATCCGCGCTCGATCTCCACGCCCACACCGCCCTTGGCAGCCGGGACAGCGCCAGGCTTGGTCAGCTTGAGACGCACCCAGGTGATCTTGAATTCACTCATCAGCACTTCGACCAGACGCTCGGCGAAGGTCTCGACCAGTTGATACTGCGCCTGCTCGGCAAACGCCTGGATGCGCGACGAAACGCTCGCGTAATCGAGCGCCAGGGTCAGGTCATCACCGGCGGCGGCTGGGCGATTGTCCCAGGCGAAGCTCAGATCAAGACGCAGGCACTGTCGGATGCCTCGCTCCCAGTCGTAGGCACCAATTACGGTGTCGACTTCCAGGCCCTCGATAAACACTCTGTCCAAGCACTTTTCTCCGCTGCACGACAAGGGCGCAATGCGCCGTTAGAATCAGGGCGTCCTCGCCCGGAATAGTTAGCATGTTTTGGTTACTGGCGATCCTCGCCTACCTGCTCGGCTCTCTGTCCTTCGCCATTTTGCTCAGCCGCCTGACCGGGAATCCCGATCCGCGAATGAGTGGCTCGGGCAATGCCGGCGCCACCAACATGTTGCGCCTGGCCGGCAAAAAACTTGCCGTCCTGACCTTGCTTGGCGACCTCTGCAAAGGCTTGCTGCCCGTGCTGATCGCCGGCCTTGCAGGCCTTTCGCTGCAAGAACAGGCCTGGATTGGCATCTGCGCCGTCATCGGCCATCTGTTTCCAGTGTACTTCCGCTTTCGCGGCGGCAAAGGTGTCGCCACCGCTGCCGGCATGCTGCTGGGGCTTTACCCGCCTGCGGCACTGCTGGCGGTCTGCGCCTGGCTGCTGACGTTCTACCTGACCCGCACCAGCTCACTCGCTGCACTGATTGCCACACCGCTGACCCTGCCGTTGCTTGCCTGGCAGGAACCGGCGGCCTTGCTGCCCATGAGCGTGCTCACCGGGCTGATTGTCTGGCGTCATCGCGGCAATCTACGCGACCTGTTTGCCGGGCGCGAACGGCATTTTTAAATACCGGACGCGAGCGCGGCTCATCACAGCGCCGACAATTGCTCCATCGGCCAACGAGCCTGAACGCTAATGGCCAGGCTTTCATGCTGGCCGGCCTGCAAGCGCTGGCATCCGGCAAACGCGATCATTGCGCCATTGTCGGTGCAGAACTCCGGACGGGCGTAAAACACATCGCCCTTCATGTCGCCGAGCATTTTTTCCAGCGAGGTGCGCAGCGCCTTGTTCGCGCTGACGCCCCCTGCGATGACCAGGCGCTTCATGCCCGCTTGTTTAAGGGCTCGCTTGCACTTGATGGTCAAAGTCTCCACCACGGCCTGCTGGAACGCCAGAGAGATGTCGCAACGGGCTTGCTCGCTGTCGTCCCCGGCACTGACGCTTTGCTGCCAGGTGTTCAACGCGAAGGTTTTCAAGCCGCTGAAGCTGAACGCCAGGCCCGGGCGATCGCACATCGGACGCGGAAACGTGAACCGCCCCGCAACGCCTTGCTCGGCAAGGCGCGCGATTTCCGGGCCGCCCGGGTAATTGAGCCCCATCATCTTCGCGGTCTTGTCGAAAGCCTCACCGGCGGCATCGTCCAATGTCTCGCCCAACAGCGTGTACTGGCCGATTCCGTCGACCTGAACCAGCTGCGTATGGCCACCGGACACCAACAAAGCGACGAACGGGAATTCTGGCGGTTGCGTCTCCAGCATCGGCGCCAGCAAGTGGCCTTCCATGTGATGCACGCCCAAGGCCGGAATACCCCAGGCAAAGGCCAGCGCCTGGGCACAGGACGCGCCCACCAGCAACGCACCGACCAGGCCAGGACCCGCGGTGTAAGCGATGGCGTCGATCTCGGTCGGCACGCAGTCAGCTTCGGCCAACACCTGACGAATCAAGGGCAGCATGCGTTTGACGTGGTCGCGCGAGGCCAGCTCCGGCACCACACCGCCATAGGCGCGGTGCAGGTCGATCTGGCTGAACAGTGCGTCGGCCAACAGCCCGCGTTCACTGTCATATAATGCGACACCGGTTTCGTCGCAGGAGGTTTCTAATCCCAGTACTAGCATGGGTTTGCGCCTTATTTAGGCTGAATTCGAAGGCGCGCATAATAGTCGCCACGTGATGCCCCGACCAGCGGTTTTCGATCAGAGGCTTTGCATTCCAAGCGATGAGGGGTTAACATCCGCAACCCTTAAAAACCGACGTCTTCAAGTGCTCTTTTGCCGCGAGGATGTTGACCCCGGTAATGAATGAAGGTAGCTCTGGATGCCAGCCGTCAAAGTAAAAGAGAACGAACCCTTCGACGTAGCTCTGCGTCGTTTCAAGCGCTCCTGCGAAAAAGCCGGTGTACTGGCTGAAGTTCGTAGCCGCGAATTTTACGAGAAGCCAACTTCTGAGCGTAAGCGCAAAGCAGCAGCCGCTGTTAAGCGTCACGCGAAGAAAGTTCAGCGCGAACAGCGCCGCGCCGTTCGTCTGTACTAATACACAGACGATCGTAGCAAGCTTCTGCCAAGCCCGGCTCCAAGCCGGGCTAATGGCATTTGCGTAAAACGCTTGATGCTTCACCGTCGAAGCCGCAGATGCGACCGAGACAAATCTGCTTCACAGCGTCAGACCTGGCTCTTTTGCCAGCGGTGCACGTCTTTTCTGACGAGCCTTCCAAGGCTACTGACGAGCACACCCACTGATTCCTCTCACGACGATCAGCCCAAGGCACCTGCTTGCGTGCCCGCTTATTGAGCTATCCGAGGCCATCGACAGGCCGCAGCGGACTCAGCGCAACACTTTCAAACAGTCGATTACTGATTGGTATTAACGTCAGTGGATTTTCGGCAGATACACTCCCCGATAGCGATTACGCAGACGACACCGGTCGAGCCGCATCTTTTGCGCGCCTCAAGCAACGACCCACGTTCGGCCGCCCTTCGTTATAGGTCCCTTTCAGCGCAGATGACGAGAACGCCATGGCCGGGCTAATTCCCCAGAGCTTCATTGACGACCTTCTGAACCGCACCGACATCGTCGATGTGGTCAGCTCGCGCCTGCAAATGAAAAAGGCCGGCAAGAACTACACCGCTTGCTGCCCGTTCCACAAAGAGAAAACCCCGTCTTTCAGCGTCAGCCCTGACAAACAGTTCTATTACTGCTTCGGTTGCGGCGCTGGCGGAAACGCCCTCGGCTTCATGATGGACCACGACAACCTGGATTTCGTCCAGGCCGTTGAGGAACTGGCCAAAGCCGCCGGCATGGAAATCCCCCGCGAAGAAAGTGGCCGGCCGCACAAACCGCGACAACCAACCGATTCGCCGCTGTATCCGCTGCTCACTGCCGCTGCCGATTTTTACCGTCAGGCACTGAAAAGCCATCCATCACGCAAAGCTGCAGTGGATTACCTGAAGGGCCGTGGACTGACGGGAGAGATCGCTCGCGACTTCGGCCTCGGCTTTGCTCCGCCAGGCTGGGACAACCTGTTCAAACACTTGAGCAGCGATACCCTGCAACAAAAAGCCATGGTCGACGCCGGCCTGCTGATCGAGAACGCCGAAACCGGCAAACGCTATGACCGCTTCCGCGATCGCGTGATGTTCCCGATTCGTGACAGCCGCGGGCGCATCATCGCTTTCGGAGGCCGGGTACTGGGCGACGACAAGCCGAAATACCTGAACTCACCGGAAACCCCGGTATTCCATAAAGGCCAGGAACTCTACGGCCTTTATGAAGCGCGCAAGAACAACCGCAACCTCGACGAAATCATCGTCGTCGAAGGCTATATGGACGTCATCGCCCTCGCCCAGCAAGGCTTGCGCAATGCCGTGGCGACCCTGGGCACCGCCACCAGCGAAGAGCATTTGAAGCGACTGTTTCGCGTCGTGCCTAACGTGCTGTTCTGTTTTGACGGCGACCAGGCCGGCCGCAATGCTGCCTGGCGCGCACTGGAAGCGACACTGCCCTGCCTGCAAGACGGGCGGCGCGCACGCTTCCTGTTCCTGCCGGAAGGCGAAGACCCGGATACGCTGGTCCGCTCCGAAGGCACGGATGCGTTCCGTGCGCGAATCAACCAGCACGCGCAGCCTTTGGCAGATTATTTCTTCCAGCAGTTGACCGAAGAGTCGGACCCACGCTCGCTGGAGGGCAAAGCCCACATGGCCACCCTTGCCGCGCCGCTGATCGACAAAGTCCCGGGCGCGAATCTGCGCATCCTGATGCGTCAGCGCCTGACCGAAATTACCGGCCTCAGCGGCGAAGCGGTGAGCCAACTGGTGCAAAGTGCCCCTCAGGATGCGCCACCGGCATACGATCCGGGCATGGATTACGACGCCATGCCGGACTACAGCGACTACCATCAGCCGCAGTCACAAGATATGTATGTGCCGCAGCAGGAGTGGACGCCGAAGAAACCCGGCGCCAGCGGCAAGAAATGGGACAAGAAACCGTGGGACAAGAACGGCAAGCGCGCAGATCGTGACCAACCAAGCACCCCGCGCACACCGATTGCTGTCGAAGCGCCCACGCTGATCGCGCTGCGCACCCTCATTCATCATCCGGACCTGGCTGGCCGGGTAGAAACCGCCAACCATTTTGCCAATGAGAGCAATACCTACGCACAACTGCTCGTGGCCCTGATCGAGGCGGTGCAAAAAAATCCTAAGCTAAACTCAATTCAGCTAATGGCACGCTGGCACGGGACCGAACAGGGACGATTACTCAAAGCATTGGCAGAAAAGGAATGGCTGATTGCAGGTGATAACCTTGAACAACAGTTTTTAGACACCATTACTAGGTTATCGGCCGCTCAACACACGGATAGCCTGGAAGTACTTATCAGGAAAGCCAGACAGCCGGGATTGACCCCGGAGGAAGCAAATCAGATCGCAAATCAGATGCGCGACCTATTAAAACGCAATATGGCTGTATCAAACCCGACCTCAACTGGCGCGTGAGGTCATAGCTCAGGTATAATCCTCGGCTTGTTTTTTGCCCGCCAAGACCTTCAGTGGATAGGGTGTTATGTCCGGAAAAGCGCAACAGCAGTCTCGTATCAAAGAGTTGATCACACTTGGTCGTGAGCAGGGTTACCTGACTTACGCGGAGGTCAACGACCACCTGCCGGAGGATATTTCAGATCCGGAACAGGTGGAAGACATCATCCGCATGATCAATGACATGGGGATCAACGTATTCGAGGTTGCGCCAGATAAGGATTCCCTTATGCTGGCCGACGCCGATACTGACGAAGCCGCGGCCGAAGAGGCAGCAGCAGCGTTGGCAGCGGTCGAGACCGACATTGGTCGCACCACCGACCCAGTGCGCATGTACATGCGTGAAATGGGTACGGTAGAGCTCCTCACACGTGAAGGCGAAATCGAAATCGCCAAACGTATTGAAGAGGGCATCCGTGAAGTGATGGGCGCAATTGCGCACTTCCCTGGCACGGTTGATCATATTCTCTCCGAGTACACTCGCGTCACCACCGAAGGTGGCCGCCTGTCCGACGTCCTGAGCGGTTATATCGACCCGGACGACGGCATTGCGCCGCCTGCTGCAGAAGTGCCACCGCCGATCGATCCGAAAGCCGTGAAAGCGGACGACGACACCGACGACGATGACGCCGAAGCAACGGATGACGAAGAAGAAGCCGAAAGCGGTCCGGATCCGGTCATCGCAGCCCAGCGTTTTGGTGCTGTCTCCGATCAGATGGAAATCACCCGCAAGGCGCTGAAAAAGCACGGTCGTGGCAATAAGCTGGCAATCGCCGAGCTGTTGATCCTGGCTGAGCTGTTCATGCCGATCAAACTGGTTCCGAAGCAATTCGAAGGCCTGGTCGAGCGTGTTCGCAGTGCCCTGGATCGCCTGCGTCAGCAAGAGCGCGCGATCATGCAACTTTGCGTTCGTGATGCCCGCATGCCGCGTGCCGACTTCCTGCGCCAGTTCCCGGGCAATGAAGTTGACGAAAGCTGGACCGATGCACTGGCCAAAGGCAAAAGCAAATACGCTGAAGCCATTGGTCGCCTGCAGCCGGACATCATTCGTTGCCAGCAGAAGCTGACCGCGCTGGAAACCGAAACCGGTTTGACGATCGCCGAGATCAAGGACATCAACCGTCGCATGTCGATCGGTGAGGCCAAGGCCCGCCGCGCGAAGAAAGAGATGGTTGAAGCGAACTTGCGTCTGGTGATCTCCATCGCCAAGAAGTACACCAACCGTGGTCTGCAATTCCTCGATCTGATCCAGGAAGGCAACATCGGTTTGATGAAAGCGGTAGACAAGTTCGAATACCGCCGCGGCTACAAATTCTCGACTTATGCCACCTGGTGGATCCGTCAGGCGATCACTCGCTCGATCGCCGACCAGGCCCGCACCATCCGTATTCCGGTGCATATGATCGAGACGATCAACAAGCTCAACCGTATTTCCCGGCAGATGTTGCAGGAAATGGGTCGCGAACCGACCCCGGAAGAGCTGGGCGAACGCATGGAAATGCCTGAGGACAAGATCCGCAAGGTATTGAAGATCGCTAAAGAGCCGATCTCCATGGAAACCCCGATCGGTGATGACGAAGACTCCCATCTGGGTGACTTCATCGAAGACTCGACCATGCAGTCGCCAATCGATGTCGCCACCGTTGAGAGCCTTAAAGAAGCGACTCGCGAAGTCCTGTCCGGCCTCACTGCCCGTGAAGCCAAGGTTCTGCGCATGCGCTTCGGTATCGACATGAATACCGACCACACCCTTGAGGAGGTTGGTAAACAGTTCGACGTGACCCGTGAACGGATTCGTCAGATCGAAGCCAAGGCACTGCGCAAGCTGCGCCACCCGACGAGAAGCGAGCATTTGCGCTCCTTCCTCGACGAGTAATAACAGAACCCCCGGCCCAGGCCGGGGGTTTTGCTTTATGCAGATTAAATCCCTCGCACCTCCCCCCTGCCGCCTAGCCCGTCTACACTCGAAGCATTCCCCCGAGCCATAACGAGACCGTTATGCCCAGACTGCCGACCGTGCTTTTTTTGCTGTCGCTGATGACCTGGACCGCAACGGCTGGCGCGCTGACTCTGACTGATGACGAACGTAGCTGGCTGACCGCACACCCGGATTTGCGCCTGGGCGTGGACGCGTCGTGGCCGCCATTTGAGTTCCGCGATGAACAGGGCCGCTATCAGGGCCTGGCGGCGGACTACATCAATGTGATCCGCCAACGCTTGGCCATCAATCTCACGCCCATCGAACCGGTCAGCTGGACAGTTGTGCTGGAACAGGCCAAGCAAGGCAAACTGGATATTTTACCGGGCATCATGTCGACCCCGGAGCGCCAGTCGTACCTGTCGTTTACTCGCCCCTATCTCGACTTCCCCATTGTCATCCTGGCCCATGTCGGCGGCGCGCAACCGCACAAACTCGAAGACCTTTACGGGCTGAAGATCGCCGTGGTGGAAAACTATGCGCCCCATGAGCTGTTGCGCACCCACCACCCCGACCTGAATCTGGTGCCGATGCACAATGTGAGCTCGGCGTTGCAAGCATTGGCCACCGATGAAGTGGACGCGGTGGTGGGCGATCTTGCGTCCAGCGTCTGGAGCCTTCGCCAGCTCAAACTCGAAGGACTTTATGTCAGCGGCGAAACCCCCTACCGCTATCAACTGGCAATGGCCGTGCCTCCCGGCAACAAGGTGTTGGTCGGCATTCTGGACAAAGTGCTGGCGGACATGAGCCCGAGTGAAATCAGCGCCATCCAGGAACATTGGGTGGGCAACGTCCTGGATCATCGAACCTTCTGGTCGGATTTACTGGTCTACGGCTTGCCGGGGCTGCTGTTTCTGACGGTCATGCTGGCCGTGGTCATCCGGATCAACCGTCGACTGAGCTCTGAAATTGCGCGCCGGGTCGACCTCGAACAGGAACTGCGCAGCAGCGAGTACCACTATCGCGGGCTGGTAGAGAGTTTGTCGGCCATCGCCTGGGAAGCACGGATCAGTGATTTCACCTACAGCTACGTCTCACCCCATGCCGAAGAGCTCCTCGGTTATCCCCTGTCTCACTGGCTGATTCCGGGCTTCTGGCGCAACATCATCCACCCCGCGGACCTGACCCGGGCGCAGGCTTTCTGCGATCACGAAGTACTGGCCGGGCGCGATCACAGCGTCGATTACCGGGTCATTACCGCTGATGGTCGCTGCCTGTGGGTGCGCGATATCGTCAGCCTGATCGAGCACGGCCATGAACCGATCATGCGCGGGCTGATGATCGATATCAGTGATGCCAAGCGCACAGAAGAAGCGTTGAGTCTGTCCGAGCAAAAATTTGCTTCGGTCTTCCAGCAATGCCCGGACATTCTGGTGATCGCCCGACTGTCCGACGGCTGCCTGCTGGAAGTGAACAAAGCGTTCGAAGAGCAAATCGGCCTCAGGGCCGAAGACGTCATCGGCCAGACCGCCACCGACCTCAACATCTGGGGCATTCCCGGCGTAGGGCCGGGTCTGTTGCAGCGATTGCAGGCCGGCAGCATCCGCAACCTGGAGATGCCTTTTCGCCGCAGTAACGGCCACGTGTTCACCGGCCTGATTTCCGCCGAGCCTTTCGATCTCGACACCACCCCAGCCCTGGTGGTGGTGGTGCGCGATATCAGTCAGCTCAAGGAAACCCAGCAACAACTGCAAACCTCCGAAGAGAAATTTGCCAAGGCCTTCCACGCCTCCCCGGACGGATTGTTGTTGTCGCGCCAGAGCGACGGGTTGCTGCTGGAGGTCAATGAAGGTTTTAGCCGCATCACCGGCTTCAACAGTGCAATGTCCGTTGATCGATCAGCCCTGGACCTCGGGATATGGGTCAACCTCAACGAACGCAAACAGATGCTCGACCTGTTGCACCGGGATGGCTTCGTCCGCGATTTCAGTTGCCACATCCGCCGCAGCGACGGGCAAATTCGTCTCTGCGAAGTGTCGAGCCGTCCTTTGCCTATTGGCGATGAAGACTGCATGTTGACCATTGCCCGGGACATCACCGAGCGGCACCTGATGCAGGAAAAGCTGCAACAGGCCGCCACCGTGTTCGAAAGCACGGCCGAGGGTGTGCTGATCACCGACACTCAACAGCACATCAGCGCCGTCAATCGCGCGTTTACCGAGATTACCGGCTACAGCGAGAGCGAAGCACTGGGCCACACCCCTCGCCTGCTTGCCTCGGGCCTTCACGACAGCGCGTTTTATGCGGCGATGTGGCACCAACTGACTGCAGAAGGCCACTGGCAAGGCGAAATCTCCAACCGCCGCAAGAATGGCGAGCTTTACCCGAGCTGGCTGACCATCAGCGCCGTGCGCAACCGGGACAAGTTCATCACCCACTTTGTAGCGGTGTTCGCCGACATTTCCAGCCTCAAACACGCTCAGGCCAAACTCGATTACCAGGCGCATCACGACCCGTTGACCGGCCTGCCAAACCGCACACTGTTCGAGAGCCGACTGCAGACCGCCCTAAACACCCAACAGGAAAATGGTGGCCAGGGCGCCGTGCTGTTCCTCGACCTGGACCGCTTCAAACACATCAACGACAGCCTCGGCCACCCGGTCGGCGACCTGCTGCTCAAAGGCATCGCGGTGCGCCTCAAGGAGCAGTTACGCGATATCGATACCGTCGCGCGCCTGGGCGGTGACGAATTCATCATCTTGCTGCCGGGCCTTCAACAGAACAGTGATGCCGACAACATCGCGACGAAGTTGCTCAATTGCTTCGGGGCGCCGTTCCAGGCCGGTGAACACGAGTTTTTCATCAGCGCCAGTATTGGCACCAGCCTGTACCCCAAGGACGGCTGCGACGTCGCCACCCTGGTCAAGAACGCCGACGCCGCGATGTACCGCTCCAAGGCCAAGGGACGAAACCGGGTCGAAAGCTACACGCGCGACCTCACCGCACAGGCCAGCGAACGCGTGGCCCTGGAACATGAATTACGCCGCGCCATCGAGCGCAACGAACTGTTCTTGCACTACCAACCGAAAATCAGCCTCGACGACCATCGACTGGTCGGCGCCGAAGCGCTGATTCGCTGGCATCACCCGACCTTCGGCATGGTGCCGCCAGAACACTTCATTCCCCTGGCCGAAGAAAACGGCATGATTCTGCAAATCGGCGACTGGGTGCTCGAAACCGCCTGCCGGCAAATGAACGAGTGGAATCAAGTGTATGAATGCCTCGGCCCGCTCTCGGTCAACCTCGCAGGCGCCCAATTGCGTCAACCCAACCTGCTGGGACGGATCGAGCAACTGCTCAAGGACAGCCATCTGCAGCCCGGTTTTCTGCAACTGGAGATTACCGAAAACTTCATCATGAGCCAGGCCGAAGAAGCGCTCGAGGTGTTGCACCAACTCAAACAGCTGGGCGTGCAACTGGCCATCGACGACTTCGGTACGGGCTATTCATCCTTGAGCTACCTCAAGCGCCTGCCGCTGGATATTCTCAAGATCGATCAATCGTTCGTCCGCGGCCTGCCTGACGATCCGCATGATGCAGCCATCGTTCGCGCGATCATCGCCCTGGGCCGCAGCATGCAATTTACCGTCATCGCCGAGGGTGTGGAGACCCTGGCCCAACAGGAATTCCTCGCCGCCGAAGGCTGCGAACAGATCCAGGGTTACATCGTGAGTCCGCCTCTTCCCGCCGACGAATTCGCCGCGACGTTTCTTCGTATGGCCGTATCGGATTTTTCGGATAGCACAGCCGAGAAACCGTCGCTATAATCCGCGGCCTACTGAGGGCCTATAGCTCAGTTGGTTAGAGCAGAGGACTCATAATCCTTTGGTCCACGGTTCAAGTCCGTGTGGGCCCACCATATGAGTCAACAAGTTAGGCCAACCATTGCGGTTGGCCTTTTTTGTTTCCGATGATTTTGTAAGTACTTGGCGAAGCCGAACGCCTGAAGCTCAACGATTGGCAGCAGGACTTCCTGCGAGGCATCACCGAACAACTTGAAGCTGAAACGCCGCTAACGCCCAGGCTGCAGACACTCACCCTCGAAACGCTTAAGCGCATAAAGGGGCAAACCCGTTAACGACCTGGCCAACTCGCCGTTATCTCGTTTCAGCGTGAACATGGTCAGCTTCTCGGGCTTGCTTGGGTAAGGCGTTGATTGACGATGTGGTGACGGTGCTTTCGCCGCGACCTGCGCGGACCGCGACGGAATCCGAGCAACAGCACTCAACAGGATGGTGCCTCGATCATTCGGGGCCGTCAGTTCATCGTCACGATGTGTCGCGACTCACCCTCCGATAGGCGACATGGCGCTCACCGCTGGCCAATCACCATCAACGTTGTGTATGGTCGCGTCTCATCGTCGAAGGATGACGTTCGACTCAATCGAGACAAAAGGAATTTGCAGATGAACAAAGCCATTTCTTCCAGCCTGTTTACAGCATTGATTGTTGTAGCCAGCCCTGCGATTGCCCAAGCAAAAGCCAGTGTCGCCGATGTTTTTAATGGAAAAATGTTGGGCACCAATCTGCGTCACTTTGAATCGGTTGCCGGCGTCGCACGTGAGAGCTTGGGCGATCATCACTCTTATGAGATTCAAGGCTGCCAAATCACGGCGACTGCCGGTGGCGGCACGATCAGTGAACTGCGCATGGAGCTTTCGCCGACCTGCCAAGCCGATTTGAAGTCCTTCATTGGTGAATCGTTCGCTCCGGCTGCCAACAAGCCCCTGACCTTCGGTAACTTCCAGCAAGCGGCTGGGGACCTGAATTTCTACGCGGACTGCCTGACCATGTGCGGCAACGCTGCCGATCCGTCGGTTTTTGCAAAATGGGACGGCCCGCGAGCAGTGGACTTTCGTCAGGTGTTGCTGGAAGTTGTGCTGGTCAGCGATCAGGCGCTAAAGGCCTCTAACCAGTGGCAGGCCAGCATGACCAAGGTCAAGGGCGAAGATTTTGTAACAGACACCCGCTTCAACTGTGAGAGAGATTTCGACGCGCAGGCACAGCAAAGCTTTTCCGCTGTGCAAGTCACTGCGATTACCATCGGTACTGAACTGCCGACTCCTGGCTGCTGAATTGGCCAATCAGAAAAGCCGCGCAAATGCGCGGCTTTTTCATGCCCGTGATTCAGCCGTCACTTGGGCAATGTCTATGCAATCACATAGCCCAAGTTCGAATATCGCCCACAAGCGTCGCGCCAAACGAGCCTGTAACATGTTCAACCATTGTTCCACGCCACTGGAGACGCCCCTTGCCTGACACACGCCCACCGGTTCTTGACGAGATCGACCGCCAGTTGATCGCCGCCCTGCAGATCAACGCCCGCGAGAGCGTGGCCATGCTGGCCCGGCAATTGGGTATCGCTCGCACGACCGTCACCTCACGATTGGCGCGACTGGAAAAGACCCGGGTCATCACCGGTTATGGGGTGCGCCTCGGTCAGCGCGTGGTGGATGGCGGATTGCAGGCGTACGTCGGGATTACCGTGCAACCGCGCTCGGGCAAGGAAGTGCTGCGTCGGCTCAGTGCGATGGCGCAGGTTCAGCAGTTGTGTGCCGTGAGTGGCGAATTTGATTATGTGGCGTGGCTGCGGACTGACTCGCCAGAGCAGCTCGATCAGTTGCTGGATCAGATCGGCAGTGTGGATGGGGTGGAGAAGACGACGACGTCGATTATTTTGAGTAGCAAGATTGATCGGGGGCAGCCGGTTTGAGTGTTTGCCGATAGCTGTTTGGTGTCTGGAAGGGCCTCATCGCGAGCGAGCTCCGCTCCCACATTGACGGTGTGTAGCATTCAGTCGTCATTCTGATCAAACAATTATCAAAACGACGACACATTGCGTCTTATTAACGTGTTCTACGCTCACTAGAATGGCTGCCATCTTTTCCTATACTCAGACGCGCATCCCGCGTCGGGTCGCCAGCAAGGTCAGCCATGAACAAGAACAATCGCCATCCTGCAGACGGTAAGAAACCAGTCACCATTTTCGGTCCGGATTTTCCTTTCGCCTTCGACGACTGGATCGAACACCCGGCTGGCCTGGGCAGCATTCCTGCGCACAACCACGGTGCCGAAGTAGCGATTGTCGGCGCGGGCATCGCCGGTTTGGTGGCGGCCTACGAGTTGATGAAGCTGGGCTTGAAACCCGTCGTCTACGAAGCCTCGAAGATGGGCGGTCGTCTGCGCTCCCAGGCGTTCAACGGGACCGATGGAATCATCGCCGAATTGGGCGGGATGCGCTTCCCGGTATCGTCTACCGCGTTCTATCACTACGTCGACAAACTCGGCCTGCAGACCAAGCCTTTTCCGAACCCGCTGACGCCCGCGTCGGGCAGCACGGTGATCGACATCGAAGGCAAAACCCATTACGCACAGAAACTGGCGGATCTTCCTGCACTGTTCCAGGAAGTGGCTGACGCGTGGGCGGATGCACTGGAAGCCGGTTCACAGTTCGCCGATATCCAGCAAGCGATCCGTGACCGTGACGTGCCGCGCCTCAAAGAATTGTGGAACACCCTGGTTCCGCTGTGGGACGACCGCACCTTCTACGACTTCGTCGCGACCTCAAAAGCCTTCGCCAAACTCTCGTTCCATCACCGCGAAGTGTTCGGTCAGGTCGGCTTCGGCACCGGCGGCTGGGACTCTGACTTCCCGAACTCGATGCTGGAAATTTTCCGGGTGGTGATGACCAACTGCGATGATCACCAGCACCTGGTCGTCGGCGGCGTCGAACAAGTCCCGCAAGGCATCTGGCGCCATGTGCCAGAACGCTGCGTGCACTGGCCAGAAGGCACCAGTCTCAAGTCTTTGCACCGAGGCGCGCCGCGCTCCGGGGTTAAAAAAATCGCCCACGCCGCTGACGGTCGTTTCGCGGTCACCGACAACAACGGCGACACCCGCGAATACGCCGCTGTACTGACCACGTGCCAGAGCTGGCTGCTGACCACTCAGATCGAATGCGACGAAACCCTGTTCTCGCAAAAGATGTGGATGGCCCTCGACCGCACCCGCTACATGCAGTCGTCGAAGACTTTCGTGATGGTCGACCGCCCGTTCTGGAAGGACAAGGATCCGGAAACCGGACGCGACCTGATGAGTATGACCCTCACCGACCGCCTGACCCGTGGCACCTACCTGTTCGACAACGGTGACGACAAGCCCGGCGTGATTTGCCTGTCGTACTCGTGGATGAGCGACGCGCTGAAGATGCTCCCGCATCCGGTGGAAAAACGCGTGAAACTGGCGTTGGACGCGTTGAAGAAGATCTACCCGAAAGTCGACATCGCCGCGCGTATCATCGGCGATCCGATCACCGTGTCGTGGGAAGCCGACCCGCATTTCCTTGGGGCCTTCAAAGGCGCCCTGCCCGGCCACTACCGCTACAACCAACGGATGTACGCACACTTCATGCAGGACGACATGCCGGCCGAGCAACGCGGGATTTTCATCGCCGGCGACGACGTTTCATGGACGCCGGCCTGGGTTGAAGGCGCGGTGCAGACCTCGCTCAACGCGGTGTGGGGCATCATGAAACACTTCGGCGGTGAAACTCACGCCGAGAACCCGGGTCCAGGAGATGTGTTCAACGAGATCGGTCCGATCGCCCTGCCCGAGTAAGAGGAATCCGAAATGCGCGTAGCCCTTTACCAATGTCCACCGCTGCCTCTGGACGTCGCCGGCAATCTGCAACGCCTGCATCAACTGGCGCTGGAGGCCAAAGGTGCCGACCTGTTGGTGGTGCCGGAGATGTTCCTGACCGGCTACAACATCGGCGTCGATGCGGTCAGCATCCTCGCCGAGGTGCACAACGGTGAGTCGGCGCAGCAAATTGCGCGCATTGCCAAGACCGCCGGGATTGCCATCTTGTATGGCTACCCGGAGCGCACCGAGGACGGGCAGATCTACAACGCCGTGCAGTTGATCGACGCCCACGGTGAGCGGTTGTGCAACTACCGCAAGACGCACTTGTTCGGCGACCTCGACCACTCGATGTTCAGCGCCGGGCAGGATGATTTTCCGCTGGTGGAGCTCAACGGCTGGAAGCTTGGCTTCCTGATTTGCTACGACATGGAGTTCCCGGAAAACGCCCGGCGCCTGGCCCTGGCCGGTGCCGAGCTGATCGTGGTGCCGACGGCGAACATGATTCCCTTCGACTTCGTCGCCGACGTCACCGTCCGCGCCCGCGCTTTCGAGAATCAGTGCTACGTGGCCTACGCCAACTACTGCGGCCATGAAGGCGAGATCCACTACTGCGGCCAGAGCAGCATCGCCGCACCGGATGGCAGTCGCATCGCTCAGGCCGGCCTGGATGAAGCGCTGATTGTCGGCGAACTGGATCGTCAATTGATGGCCGATTCACGCGCGGCCAATCGCTACTTGATTGATCGTCGTCCCGAGCTTTATGGCGACCTTAACAAGCGCTGATCCCCTGTAATCCGCTAGCATTAGCGCTTCTCTGTACTGGAAGTGCTCATGCCTGCGCTGAATCACCCTCGCCCCCACACTGAAACCCTGGCTAACGGCTTGCGGGTGACGCTGCGTCATGCCCCGAATTTGAAGCGCTGTGCGGCGGTGCTGCGCGTCGCGGCGGGCAGTCACGATGTGCCACTGGCGTGGCCCGGTCTGGCGCACTTTCTGGAGCATTTGCTGTTTCTCGGCACCGAGCGCTTTCCTGCAGGCCAGGGATTAATGGCCTACGTTCAGGGACATGGCGGTCAGGTCAACGCACGAACCAATGAGCGCACAACCGACTTCTTTGTCGAGTTGCCGACTCAGGCGTTTGCCGGTGGGCTGGAGCGTCTGTCAGACATGCTCGCTCATCCGCGTATGAATGCGGACGATCAGTTGCGGGAACGGGAAGTGCTGCACGCCGAGTTCCTCGCCTGGTCGCAGGATGCGGTGGCGCAACAGCAATTGGCGTTGTTCGATGGGCTTTCTTCGACGCATCCTTTGCGCGGCTTTCATGCCGGCAACCGCGATAGCCTGCCGGTGCCACAGCCTGAGTTTCAGCAAGCGTTGCAGGATTTCCATCAGCGGTTCTACCTCACCGGACAGATGACACTGAGCCTGGCCGGACCGCAGACTCTCGATGAGCTGCGTGAGATGGCTCAGCGTTTCGGCACCGGGATTCCAGTCGGGCAACGAGTCCCGCAACAAGCACCTGACGCGCTGATGAACGCTTCGCAAACAACTTATCACCAGGCTGGCGAGCGCCGGCTGGATCTTCTGTTCGCGTTCGAAGCGTTACCTGAGTCATCGCCTGAGGCACTGGCATTTCTGTGTCATTGGCTGAACGCCAAGAAACCCGGTGGGCTGGTGGCGACACTGCGAGAACAGGGTCTGGCCGACAGCCTGAACGTTGCGCCGCTGTATCAATTCGACGGGCAAGCCTTGCTGCACATTGAATTCAAAAACGCTCAATCGGAAAGCGTGATTCGCCAAACACTTCTCGACTGGCTGGGCTTTTTTTCCTCCCATCAAGACTGGCCCGGCTTGCGCGAAGAATACGCGGCCATGCTGCAACGCCAGCAGCAAGTCAGCGGTGCCTTGCAGTTGGCCCAACGGGACAGTGAGCAACTGGAGACCGGGTTATCCGCGCAGGGCGTTCTTGCTCTGAAAGACGTCCTGAAGAAAATCGGTGCTGTGGATAACTTCAGCGGCGAATGGCAACTGCCGACGCCTAATCCGTTTTTACGCAGCGAAACGCCCGCGGCCAATGCCGGGCTGATTCGCGGCCAGACCAGCAAACACCGTGGTCTGCGCACGTTTGCCCAGGACCGCTCACGCAGTCGTCGTGAAAACTCCCCGATGCAGTTCAGTTCGGCGCTGCCAGATAACACCGATGAAGGCGCGATTTATCTGCGCTGGCGACTCGACTTCACACCTCTTGCCAGTCTTCAGTCGACATTGGAGAACCAGTTGAAACCTTTGCGCGAAGATGCGCATCAGGCCGGTGTCGACTTTTCCTTCAGCGCATCAGGCAATGAATGGCTGCTGAAGATGACCGGGCTACAGGCACCGATGCCAACTGTCCTCGAACACGCATTGAAAGTGCTGACCACGCCAACAGCAGATTTCTCACAGAATGAACCGCCAAACACCCCATTGATGCCGATCAAGCAACTGCTGAAGGCGCTGCCTGGTCTTTGCCTTGAACCCGCGGCTGACTCAGGGGATTTGCAGCAGCTTTGGTCGAACGCACGTTGGGAAGGTCTGGCCGTTGGCCTGTCGGCACAGACCCAAGCGGCGATGGGTTTGGCCCTGAGCCGCGTGCCCGGTGTTGCGGATCAACCATCGGCGCCGCCCTCGATCAACGCGCAGCGTCTGTGGACAACTGTCGACGCTGACTCCAGCGAACACGCGCTGTTGCTGTTCTGTCCGACCGCCACGCAGGACATCGCCGACGAAGCCGCCTGGCGCCTGCTCGCGCACCTGTGCCAGACACCGTTCTATCAGCGCCTGCGGGTGGACTTGCAACTGGGCTATGCCGTGTTCAGCGCCTTGCGCCAGATCCATGGGCAGACCGGGCTTCTGTTCGGCGTGCAATCACCGAGCGTTGCACCGGCTGGGTTGCTGGAACACATCGAACACTTTCTAAGCGACTTGCCAGGCATGATCGAAGGCATGGACGAGGCGACGTTCACCCCCCAACGTCAATCCCTGGCAAACCAATTAGACCTGAACACTCTGCCTGTCCCTCAGGCCGCAGAACTGCTCTGGCAGGGCAAACTGGCTGGCCACTCGTCGGATTATCTGGAGCGTTTGCCTGAAACCATTTTGCTGATCGATCGCGACGCATTACTGGGCGCGGCAAAGCGATTGAATCAAGTGCTCGGCGGATGGCGCTGCCTGGCCAGCGGCCCAAGCCCGAGCGCGGTTTGGCAAGCGACAAAATGATCATTACAGGCGCTGCAATTAGCTTTCTCAAAGTTTCACGGGCAACCACGCTGTAATTTTGAGTAACATAGCAACCTAACTATCTGAACATCTCCGACTGGAGGTGGACTATATGTATAGACCTCAACTGTCCCATCACCTGAAGGAGCGCTCCCATGTCCTGGTCCAAACCCGCTTACACCGACCTGCGTATCGGCTTTGAAGTCACCATGTACTTCGCAAGCCGCTAATCTTTTTGTATCGCAGTGCCAACGCCTCGGCTCGCCGAGGCGTTTTTATTTTCAGTTTTCGAATGATGGAGCGGCCATGTTTGTCCAGATTCTAGGTTCCGCCGCCGGCGGCGGTTTCCCCCAGTGGAACTGCAACTGCGTGAACTGCGCCGGTTTTCGCGATGGCAGCCTGAACGCCAAGGCGCGGACCCAATCGTCCATCGCCATTTCCGATGATGGCGTGAACTGGGTGCTGTGCAACGCTTCGCCGGACATTCGCGCCCAACTCCAGAGTTTCGCCCCGATGCAACCGGGCCGGGCCCTGCGCGACACCGGCATTAGCGCGATCATCCTGATGGACAGCCAGATCGACCACACCACCGGCCTGCTCAGCCTGCGCGAAGGGTGTCCGCATCAGGTCTGGTGCACCGACATGGTCCATGAAGATTTGAGCACCGGTTTTCCGCTGTTCACCATGCTGACCCACTGGAACGGTGGGCTGGACTGGAACCGGATCGAGCTTGACCGCAGTTTCAGCATTGCGGCCTGCCCGAACCTGCGTTTCACCCCGCTGCCGCTGCGCAGCGCCGCCCCGCCCTATTCACCACACCGTTTCGATCCGCACCCCGGCGACAACATCGGCCTGATCGTTGAAGACCTGAGCACTGGCGGCAAGCTGTTCTACGCACCGGGGCTGGGCAAGGTCGACGCGCCGCTGCTCGAGATCATGGCCGGCAGCGATTGCCTGCTGGTGGACGGCACAATGTGGGACGACGACGAAATGCAGCGCCGTGGCGTCGGCACTCGCACCGGTCGGGAAATGGGCCATCTGGCACAGAACGGCCCCGGCGGCATGCTGGAAGTGCTGGAGCAATTGCCCAAGCAACGCAAGGTGCTTATCCACATCAACAACACCAATCCGATTCTGGATGAGGATTCGCCGGAGCGTGCCGAGCTGGTTCGGCGGGGTGTTGAAGTGGCGTATGACGGCATGAGTATTGTGCTTTAAGAGTCGAGACCGCTTTGCGGTCTATCGCGAGCAAGCTCGCTCCCACAGGTGACCGCATAACCCAGTGGGAGCGAGCTTGCTCGCGATGAGGCCGGCACAAGCGCTACACACCTACGGTCATACCCGGAGAACCGCAATGACCAACACCCCAATGTCCCCCGCCGAATTCGAAGCCGCCCTGCGCGCCAAAGGCGCCTATTACCACATCCATCACCCCTACCACGTGGCGATGTATGACGGTCGGGCGACCCGTGAGCAGATCCAGGGCTGGGTCGCCAACCGGTTCTACTATCAGGTGAACATTCCCCTGAAAGACGCCGCGATCCTCGCCAACTGCCCGGACCGCGAGATCCGTCGCGAGTGGATTCAACGCCTGCTCGACCACGACGGCGCCCCCGGCGAAGACGGCGGCATCGAAGCCTGGCTGCGTCTGGGCCAGGCCGTCGGCCTCGACCCGGATCAGTTGCGCTCCCAGGAACTGGTCCTGCCCGGCGTGCGTTTCGCCGTGGATGCCTACGTCAACTTCGCCCGCCGGGCCAGTTGGCAGGAAGCCGCCAGCAGTTCGCTGACCGAACTGTTCGCACCGCAGATCCACCAATCGCGCCTGGACAGTTGGCCACAGCATTACCCGTGGATCGACCCGGCCGGCTACGAGTATTTCCGCACTCGCCTGGGCCAGGCGCGTCGCGATGTGGAACACGGTCTGGCGATCACATTGCAGCACTACACGACGCGGGAAGGCCAGGAGCGCATGCTGGAAATTCTCCAGTTCAAACTGGACATTCTTTGGAGCATGCTCGATGCCATGAGCATGGCCTACGAACTGAAACGCCCGCCGTATCACAGCGTGACCGAACAACGGGTCTGGCACAAAGGAATCACCTTATGAGTTTCGACCGCAGCAAGACCCCGACCTGGCGTACCGGCTACCGTTTCCAGTACGAACCGGCGCAGAAAGGCCATGTGCTGCTGTACCCGGAAGGCATGATCAAACTCAATGAAAGCGCCGCGCTGATCGGCGGCTTGATCGACGGCGAACGCGATGTCGCTGCGATCATTGCCGAACTGGACAAGCAGTTCCCCGGCGTGCCCGAGCTCGGTGAAGACATCGAGCAATTCATGGAGGTCGCCCGTGCTCAGCACTGGATCGAACTTGCCTGATTCCGCGTCAGGCACGTTACCGCCCAAACCGGAAATCGGCCTGCCGCTGTGGTTGCTGGCCGAGCTGACCTACCGCTGCCCGCTGCAATGCCCGTACTGCTCCAATCCGCTGGACTTCGCCGAGCAAGGCAAAGAACTGAGCACAGAGCAGTGGATCAAGGTGTTCCGCGAAGCGCGGGAGATGGGCGCGGCGCAGTTGGGCTTTTCCGGTGGTGAACCGCTGGTGCGCCAGGACCTCGCCGAGTTGATTGCCGAGGCGCGCAAGCTGGGTTTCTACACCAACCTGATCACCTCTGGCATCGGCCTGACCGAACAGAAAATCAGCGACTTCAAGAAGGCCGGCCTGGACCATATCCAGATCAGCTTTCAGGCCAGCGATGAGCAGGTGAACAACCTGCTGGCCGGCTCGAAAAAAGCCTTTGCGCAGAAGCTGGAAATGGCCCGCGCGGTGAAAGCCCATGGCTATCCGATGGTGCTGAATTTCGTCACCCATCGGCACAACATCGACAAGATCGACCGCATCATCGAGCTGTGCATCGCCCTTGAGGCGGACTTCGTCGAGCTCGCCACCTGCCAGTTTTACGGTTGGGCGCAGCTCAACCGGGTCGGCCTTTTACCGACCAAGGAACAACTGGTCCGAGCCGAACGCATCACCAATGAATATCGCGCCAAGCTCGAAGCCGAAGGGCATCCGTGCAAGTTGATTTTCGTCACGCCGGACTATTACGAAGAGCGGCCGAAAGCCTGCATGAACGGTTGGGGCAGCATCTTTCTGACGGTCACGCCGGACGGCACCGCCCTGCCCTGCCATGGTGCCCGGCAGATGCCGGTGCAGTTTCCCAACGTGCGCGACCACAGCATGCAGCACATCTGGTACGACTCGTTTGGCTTCAATCGCTTTCGCGGTTACGACTGGATGCCCGAACCTTGCCGTTCCTGTGACGAGAAAGAAAAGGACTTCGGCGGCTGCCGCTGCCAGGCGTTCATGCTCACGGGTGATGCGAGCAATGCCGACCCGGTGTGCAGCAAATCCGAACATCACGGCGTGATCCTCAAGGCCCGCGAAGAAGCCGAGCACGCGACCCAGACCATTGAACAACTGGCCTTTCGCAATGAACGAAACTCACGCCTCATCGCAAAAAGCTGAGCCCTTCAGCGCGGCTAAAGCTGTCGCTGCCGGTGTCGATTTTGCCGAGTTGCAGGTCGGCCGCAATGGCTTGCTCTGGAACGAATACCGGCCTGAAGACGCCGCCTGCCGGATCTGGCATTGGCGCGATGGCCAGGCACATTGCCTGACCCCCGCGGGTTTCAGCGTACGCAGTCGGGTGTACGAATATGGCGGTGGCGCGTTTTGCCTGACCGATGACGGGATAGTGTTCGTCAACGAGGCGGACCAGCAGTTGTATCGGCAATCGCTGAAGGGTGAAACGCCCGAAGGGCTGACCTCAGGCGGATGCCGTTTCGGTGACCTGCAATTCGCCAACGGACAGGTTTTAGCGGTTGAAGAGAACCACGACCGGCATCGATTGGTGGCGATTGATGTGAAGGACGGCACGCGTCACCTGTTGGCAGAAGGTGCCGACTTCTATGCAGCGCCAACCCTGAGCCCAGACTCGCAACGCCTCGCGTGGATCGAGTGGAGCCGGCCGGATCAGCCCTGGACCGCGACGCGGCTGATGGTTGCCGAACGTCAGAGCGATGGCGGGTTTGCATCGCCACGCTGCGTGGCTGGCGAGGGTGTTCAGGAATCACTGCAACAGCCTCGATTCGATAACAGTGGTCGACTGCTTTGTCTGACGGACCGTGGCGGTTTCTGGCAGCCATGGGTGGAGTCTGCAGACGGTTTGAGCCCATTGCCCTGTGCCGCAGCGGATCATGGGCCGGCGCCCTGGCAACTCGGTGGTTGCACCTGGCTGCCTTTGGGTGAAGACAACTACCTGGCCAGTTGGACCGAACAGGGTTTCGGCCGCCTGGGTCTTTGCGGTGAAACCACCGAAGAGTTCACCAGTGACTACAGTCGCTTCCGCCATCTGGCACTGGATGAGCAGTTCATTTATTGCATCGCTGCATCGCCAATCAGTTCATCGGCGGTGATCGCCATCGACCGCCACAGCCGACAGGTCAAGGTACTGGCCGGCGGGATTGCCCCGTTACCCGCCGAGCTGATCAGCGTCCCGCAAACCCTGTGCTACCCGAGCGGTTCAGGTGAAGCCCACGGTTTCTACTATCCAGCAATGAACGGGGATGCAACGCCGCCGCTGGTGGTGTTCATTCACGGCGGCCCAACATCGGCGTGCTACCCGATGCTCGATCCGCGCATTCAATACTGGGCGCAACGCGGTTTTGCCGTGGCCGATCTCAACTACCGAGGCAGCAGCGGCTATGGTCGGGCTTATCGCCAGGCACTGCATTTGAGTTGGGGCGACGTCGATGTTGAAGACGCCTGTGCGGTGGTCGCCCATCTCGCCGAACGTGGATTGGTCGACGGTGGAAAGGCGTTCATTCGCGGCGGCAGTGCTGGCGGCTACACCACTCTTTGTGCGCTGGCGTTTCAGAAGGTGTTCCGCGCCGGCGCCAGTTTGTACGGCGTCAGCGATCCCGTGGCATTGGGGCGTGCCACACACAAATTCGAAGGCGATTATCTGGACTGGCTCATCGGCGATCCGGTGCTGGATGCTGAGCGCTATGCCGCGCGCACGCCGCTGCTGCATGCGAGCAACATCAGCGTGCCGGTGATTTTCTTTCAAGGGGAACTGGACGCCGTGGTCGTGCCGCAACAGACCCGAGACATGGTTACTGCGCTGCGGGACAACGGCATTCTGGTTGAAGCGCATTACTACGCAGACGAACGCCATGGCTTTCGCAAGGCGGGCAATCAGGCGCATGCGCTGGAGCAGGAGTGGTTGTTTTATCGGCGGGTGATGGAGCTTGGGGACACTGCCTGATTAGCAGCGCGAGCAAGCTCGCTCCCACAGGGATTTCTGTACACCTTAGATCCAATGTTGGAGTGAGCCAGCTCGCGATAGCGGCCTATCTGACCCAGCAAACCTCAGCGCTTGGCGATGATATAAACCGCATGCACGATCCCCGGGATATAACCGCACAACGTCAGCAGAATATTCAGCCAGAACGCGCCGGCGAATCCGACTTGCAGAAACACACCCAATGGCGGCAATAGTATGGCGATGATGATTCGAATAAAGTCCATGGGGCAGCTCCTGATGGGAAGTGGCTCGTGTGAGCCCTACAGTTAATCGACCTGTGCCGTTCGTCAGGGTTCAGTCACTTCCCCCTTCAGCCAAAACTTTGCCGTGCTTTGCGGACAAAAAAACGCCCCACGCGAAAAGAATCAAACGTGGGGCGATGCGTTATTACCGCGAGACGGTTCTGGAATGTGCGTGGGACAGCTCTGATCAGACCGCAATCCCTTTACGGCACTGCAATTGCGCGGTGCGTACACGGGAGAAGGCGCGAGTCAGGCGCAGAAGCATTTCGTCGATGTTGGCGTTGCTGACCGTCAGTGCGGGGGTGAAGCGCAGGCAGTCGGGTTGCGGGGCGCTGAGCAACAGGCCTTCGTACAGCGCAGCATTGACCACGGCGTCGGCCGAATCGTCCGACAGCGTCAGCCCCCAAAGCAGCCCTTGCCCACGCAATTCGCCGTGGCCATAACGATGAGCCAGACGCCCGAGGCCTTCACTCAGGTGCTGCCCGGCTTCCCTGACATGCTCAAGAAATCCCTTGTCCTGCACGCTGTCGAGTACCGCCAGCCCGGCCGCTGTCATCAGGGCATTGCCGTGATGGGTGCCGCTCAATTCGCCGATCTCGAAACAGCAGGCCTTGCCTCGCGCCAGCAACGCAGCGAGCGGCACGCCACCGCCCAGCCCTTCGCCGAGGACGACAATATCTGCCCGAACGCCGTAGGACTGTTCTGCGAGTAAGGCGCCGCAACGCCCGATACCGCTTTGCACTTCGTCGAGAATCAGCAGAATCCCCAGCTCACGACACAGGCGCTCCACACCCTTGAGGTAATGCTCGGTGGCCGGGATCACTCCCGCCGCGTTCTGGATCGGCTCAAGCATGATGGCTACGGTCCCGGCGTCGACCGCTGCATGCATTGCCGCCAGATCATTGAAGGGAACGGGGTGAAAATCCGCCAGCGTTCCGAAACCACGGCCTGGGCAGCCGTTGCCGACCATGATGATGCGCGAAGCCCCACCGCGATAGCGTTGGCCCCACTTACACGCCAGTTTGATCGCCGCATCACACGCTTCGCGGCCACTGTTGAGCAGGTACGCCTGATCGCTGCCAGTGGCGCTGCAGAGGCGCCCGGCAAGGTTGAGCATGCCGCGATTGTGCACAGCAAAACCGGGATTGATCAGTGATTGAGCCTGTTGCGAAATCGCCTGGACCACTGCCGAGGGACTGTGCCCCAGGCTGTTGGCCCCCCCACCTTGAGTGAAATCCAGGTAAGCGCGGTCATCGCTGTCCCACAACCAGGAGCCTTGACCACGCACGAAAATCTGTTTCGGCCGCTCGACGCTGGGCATCAGGTACTCGCTGGAAAGATTGTCGCGGTGGGATGGCTGGAAAGTGTCCACCGCCAGGTCATCAAGACTCGGCGGATGACGCCGCAAATTGAACAGATTCATCCAAAAAAACCTCGATTGAGGTTTTTTGCCTTACCTATGCAAACACCTTCGGCGCAAACGATATTCATCGCGTTCTATGGCCCTGTAAGCCTTGTGAATGCGGTTAGACTAGGCGCTTGCACGGCCTTGAGCCATTTCGATTTCCGAGTATTTTCGATAAGCGCACCTTATGGATTTCAAGCAACTGCGTTATTTCGTCGCGGTCTACGAAGAAGGCCACGTCGGCCGGGCCGCCGAGCGGCTTTCAATCTCTCAGCCGGCGTTGTCCCAGCAGATTCGCCATCTGGAACAGAACCTCGATGTGAGCCTGTTTGAGCGCAGCAGCAAACGCCTGTTGCCCACCCTGGCCGCTCACACCTTGTATAACCACGCAGTGCCACTGCTCGACGGCATGCAGCGGGCACGCGAGGCATTGGGCAATTTCAAGGGACAGGCGCTACGCACATTGGCCATCGGTGTACTGCAAACCGTGCACACCAGCCTGGTGCCGCAGATGCTCGAACGCGTGCGCAAGGCTCAACCGCACCTGGTGGTGCAGATCTACGAACTGACCGGGCTGGAAATCGAGCGACGACTGCTTAATGGTTCGCTGGACATCGGCATCAGTTACCTGCCGCCGCGTCAGCCAGGGTTGCATGGCGTGATGCTGTACGAAGATGAGCTGACCCTGGTCATCCCCGCCGATCACCCGCTGCGCGAATTCAAGAAAGTCTCCATGAGTCAGGCCGCCGAATTACCGATGCTGTTGCTGGGAGAAGAGTTCCAGGTGCGACAGATCTGGCAGACGCAACTGGCCAGCCTCGGCAGGCGCCCGCAGGTGCAGGCTGAGTTGAACAACATGGCGGGGATTCTCGACAGCTTGCCACATACCCGGCTGGCGACTGTGCTGCCCGGGCGCTCGCAAAAGGCGCTCGGCAATAACGAACTGCTGTGGAAACCGCTGACTGAGCCGCGGGTGCCGCTGAAAGTCGGATTGGTCTGCCGGGATGTACAGCGGCAACAGACCTCGATGGCCTTGTTACGCACGCTGCTGGAGGACGTGATGAACGGGCCCGAGGAACGCTTGAACAGCTCGAAAACCCTCGACGAGTTGAGCTGAACACTTTTCTGCGGGCAAAAGAAAACCCCGCCGAAGCGGGGCTTTGCAGACTGTTTCCCTGACATCCATTTCACTCCGCCGTCCTGGCAGAATCCTACGTGTCCGTGTTGTTGCTTTGCGCTTCCTGCGCGACGTCCATGTGAAGTAGATTAGCTGTGGATCCAATCTACGCCTATGGGAAAACAGCAGCACGTCATGTAAGAGAATGCTTACATGACGTCACATCTGTCAGAACTGCGCAGCATCCAGCAAAAACAGTGACTCGCTACCCGCCTTCACCGACGCGCTCAACGAGTGAATGCGTGGCAACAGACGGGCGAAATAGAAGCGCGCCGTGCCCAGCTTGCTGGCGTAAAAATCGTCCTGCTCTTCTTTACCCTGCGCGGCTTTGGCCATCAACGCCCACATGTAGGCGTACGCCACGTAACCGAAGGTTTGCAGGTACTCGACCGACGCCGCGCCGATTTCATTCGGATTGTTTTTCGCGCGGTCGAGCAACCACGCAGTCAGCTCGTCGAGGGTGGTCACGGCGTCGTTCAGCGGCTTGGTGAACTCGGCCAGATCGGCGCTGGCGGTCGCGGTCGCGGTGAAGTGACGGATCTCGTCAGCGAACAAGTTATAGAAAGCCCCGCCGGTACCGACAATCTTGCGCCCGACCAGGTCCAGCGCCTGGATGCCGTTGGTGCCTTCGTAAATCTGGGTGATGCGCACGTCGCGCACCAATTGTTCCTGGCCCCACTCACGGATGTAACCGTGGCCGCCAAACACCTGCTGGCCGTGGACGGTGGTTTCCAGACCGAGGTCGGTCAGGAACGCCTTGGCCACTGGGGTCAGCAACGCCACCAGATCTTCAGCGCGCTTGCGGGTGGTCGCGTCTTCACTGAACTTGGCGGTGTCCAGTTGCATGGCGACGTAAGTCGAGAAGGCACGGCCGCCTTCGTTCGAGGCTTTCATGGTCAGCAGCATACGACGCACGTCCGGGTGGACGATGATCGGGTCGGCGACTTTGTCTTTGTTCTGCGCACCGGTTGGCGAACGGCTTTGCAGACGATCGCGAGCGTATTCAACGGCGTTCTGGTACGAGCGCTCACCGGTGGCCAGGCCCTGGATACCGACACCCAGACGCTCGTAGTTCATCATGGTGAACATCGCCGCCAGGCCTTTGTTCGGCTCGCCGACCAGATAACCCACAGCTTCGTCGAAGTTCATCACGCAAGTCGCGGACGCCTGGATGCCCATCTTGTGTTCGATCGAACCGCAGTTCGCCGGGTTGCGTGCGCCCAGGCTGCCGTCGGCATTGACCCTGTACTTCGGCACCAGGAACAGCGAAATGCCTTTCGGACCAGCCGGTGCGTCCGGCAGTTTGGCCAGCACCAGGTGAATGATGTTTTCGGTCAGGTCGTGCTCGCCACCGGTGATGAAGATCTTGGTGCCGCTGACTTTGTAGGAACCGTCGGCCTGAGGTTCAGCCTTGGTGCGGATGATCCCCAGGTCAGTACCGGCGTGTGGCTCGGTCAGGCACATGGAACCGGCCCAGATGCCGGCGTACATGTTCGGCAGGTACGCGGCTTTCAGCTCGTCACTGGCGTGGGCGTTGATCGACAGGCAGGCGCCGGCCGTCAGCATCGGGTACAGACCGAACGACAGGCTGGCGGAGTTGACCATTTCTTCGACCTGAGCCGAAACAGCCTTGGGCATGCCCATGCCGCCGTAGGTCGGATCACCGCCGACGCCAACCCAACCGCCTTCAGCGTAAGTCTGATAAGCCTGTGGGAAACCTGCCGGCGTGGTGACGGCACCGTCCGCCCAATGGCAACCTTCTTCGTCAGCTGCACGGCTCAGGGGCGCGATGCTTTTGCTGGTGACTTTGCCGGCTTCTTCAAGAATGGCTTCGACGGTTTCCGCATCAACGGTCTCGGCCAGCGCGGGCAGTTCGGCCCACAGTTTGGTGACCTCGAAAACTTCATTGAGAACGAAGCGCATATCGCGCAGCGGCGCTTTGTAGTCAGCCATGGCAAACCTCGCAAGATCTAAACAGGTGATTCGTAGGGTGGTGCATTCGTTGGGTCCGAGTGTAACCCAACAACTTTTACGACACATAGGGTCAGCCCATGACCGTTTTGTAATGATTGGTCATTGACTATCGGGTCATAAAAAAAGCCCGCGGTTACGCGAGCTTTCTTTGTTGCTCATCTAAAAGGCTAAAGTGCAAACAACTCCGCCGGCAATTTCATCAGGCAATCACTGCCCGCTTCGATGGCGGCCCGATGAGCGGCTGTGCGTGGCAGCAATCGCTTGAAGTAAAACTCGTTGGTCGCGAGTTTGCCCTGGCAATAATCGGCATCACCGCTCCCCGCATCGAGTTGCGTCTGAGCCACCAGCGCCATGCGCAGCCACAGGTAGCCGAGGATGATGTAACCGCTGTACATCAAGTAGTCCACGGATGCCGCGCCGACTTCGTCCGCATTCTTCATCGCAGCCATGCCGACCTGGGTGGTCAGCTCGCCCCACTGCTGATTCAGCGTGTTGAGTTGCGCCACATAGCTGCCAAGCTGCGGGTGTTCAGCGTTCGCCGCACAGAACTTATGGACGATTTTGGTGAAGCCACGCAGCAGTTTTCCCTGACTGCCGAGCACCTTGCGCCCAAGCAAATCCAGCGCCTGGATACCGTTGGTGCCTTCGTAGATCGGCGCAATCCGGCAGTCGCGGACCAACTGTTCCATGCCCCATTCACGAATGAACCCGTGCCCGCCAAACACCTGCATGCCATGGTTGGTCACTTCCAGCCCGGTATCAGTCATGAAGGCCTTGCAGATCGGCGTCAGGAAGGCCAGCAGGTCTTCGGCGTCCTGGCGAGCGCTTTCATCCGCGCTCAGGTGCGCCACGTCCAGCAACTGCGCGGTGAAGTAAGTCAGTGCTCGGTTGCCCTCGTTGAAGGCTTTCATGGTGAGCAACATCCGACGCACGTCCGGGTGGACGATGATTGGGTCGGCGGCTTTCTCCGGTGCTTTCGGGCCGGTCAGGGAGCGCATTTGCAGGCGGTCGTTGGCGTATTTGATCGCGCCCTGGAAGCTCGCTTCGCCCAGACACAAACCCTGCATCCCGGTGCCGAGGCGCGCGTGGTTCATCATGGTGAACATGCAGTTCAGGCCTTTATTCGGCTCCCCGATCAAGAAACCCTTGGCGCCATCGAAGTTCAGGACGCACGTCGCCGAAGCCTTGATGCCCATCTTGTGTTCGATCGAACCGCAGGAAACGCCATTGCGCTCGCCCGCCTCACCCTCGGCATCGGGCAGGAATTTAGGCACGATAAACAGCGAGATGCCGCGGGTGCCCGCCGGCGCGTCCGGCAGTTTCGCCAGCACCAGGTGAATGATGTTGTCGCTCATGTCGTGCTCGCCGGCGGAGATGAAAATCTTGCTGCCGGAGATCGCGTAGCTGCCATCGGCTGAAGGCACGGCGCGGGTCTTGATAATGCCCAGGTCGGTGCCGCAATGGGCTTCGGTCAGGCACATGGTACCGGTCCATTGGCCCGCGGTGAGTTTGCTCAGGTAGGTGTTTTTCTGGTCTTCGGTGCCGTGGGCGTGGATCGCCGACATCGCGCCGTGGGTCAGGCCCGGGTACATGCCCCACGAGGTGTTGCTGGAACCGACCATTTCGCTGATCACCAGACCCAACGAACTCGGCAAGCCCTGGCCGCCGTATGCCGGGTCCGCCGCCAGACCATGCCAGCCGCCCTCGACGTATTGTGCGAAAGCCTGCTTGAAGCCTGTAGGCGTTGTCACCACGCCATTGTCGAAATGGCAGCCCTCTTCGTCACCGCTGCGATTCAATGGGGCCAGAACGTTCTCACAGAACTTCGCGCCCTCTTCGAGGATGGCGTTGATCATGTCCGGGCTGGCCTCGGAGGCGCCCAGCGCAGCGTAGTTGCTGTGGAAGTCGAAGACGTGGTCGATCAGAAAGCGCATGTCGCGCAGGGGAGCTTTGTACTCAGGCATGGTCGTTTCTCCGTCAGCAGAGGCTTCAAACCTACTGCCGGCCACCACGCCTCACAATCACAGTCCAGACGCTGAATGCGCCATCATCACTCAACCCGCGGCGGCGTCCATTCGCACGGCGCCACGACGGGTCTGACCGAACGCCACCACGCAGTTTCGTCCGGCGCCCTTGGCGCTGTAGAGCGCTTCGTCCGCCGACTTGAGCACCTTTTCAGGGGTGCGCTGCTCGACGCGTTCGGCGACACCGATGCTGACCGTGACCGACACACTTGAAGCCCCAGGACCCGAGCGACGCTGACGACCTTGCTGGTCGTCCTGAGGCCGGTTGTCCTGATTGCGCAGCTGAATATTGTAGGTCGCGATGGATTCGCGGATGACTTCCAGGTGCGGCATGCACTCTTCGAGCGTCTTGCCTGCGAACACCAGCGCAAATTCCTCACCGCCGTAACGATAGGCCCTACCGCCGCCGCCGATTTTCGACAGTTTGCTGGCGACCAGTCGCAGCACTTGGTCGCCGACATCGTGACCGTGAGTGTCGTTGAATTTCTTGAAGTGATCGACGTCGCTCATGGCCAGCACGTAATTACGCCCCAGGCGCTGCATCCGCTCGTTCAAGGCTCGCCGGCCCGGCAGACCGGTGAGTTCGTCGCGGAAGGCCATTTGGTAGGCCTCATGGGCGACCGCCGCGGCAATCATCAGCATCACCTGACTGCACATGATGTTGAGGGTAAACGGAAGAATGAAGGTTTTCGGCAGCGCCCAGAACAACCCGAGCAAACCCACCAGTTGAGCGGCATGCAACGGTCGCGGGTTGCGCCAGTATTGCCAGCTCAGCAACAGGAACGACGCGAGGAACACCGGATAAGACAGCTGGATCAGGCTCATCCAGGCGCCATGCAGCGCTGGCCAGCGGATTTCCGACAGCCACATCAGCAAGGCCTGTGGGTAACTTTGCTCCAGCCCCAACGCGACACTGCCGACGGCCAGCAATACCGCGAAGCGCGCCACCATGTCCTGAAACAAATGCGTGCGTTCCTGCCAGGCCCCGAACACCCCGAACAACAGCGGCAGCAACAGGCAACACAGATGGAAAACCACGGCGGCGTCTTCACGGACTTTGCCGTTGTCGCGGTAATAGTCGGTCTGGGTATCGAGCAAAAAGTAGGCGATGTACACCGTGACCATCAGAAACAGCTCGCGCTGACGTCGGTAAACCGCGCAATACGCACCACCGAGCAACAGCACCAACGTCGGCAGGACGTTGAACAGCGAGGTGAAGAATACGTTCAGTTCCTTGATGTAGGCAGCCGCAAGCCCCGCAAGTAAAAGCAGTAACGACGGTAGGAAATGGCTGAAACGCACAGCGGAAGAACGCGGCAAGGGTAAAGCTCCGACCGTCACGACAATAGATGGCATTGTGCCCACCTACTGTAACGGCAGAAACGTCGACTTACTGAGCGAAATGTCAGGTTTTTTTAGCGGGTGCATGACTGGCCGCGAACAGCGCGGCCAGTCACCTCAGTCCATCAGAGGTCGTTGTAGAACGGCAACAGTGGCCCTTCCGTAGCCGGGCGCCCTTCCGCACCGACCGGTTTGAGTGTAATCAGCGCATCTGCCGCTTGTCGGGTAGTGATTTTTGGACTGACGGGCTTCAACGTCACGGCGTTTTCATCACCAATATGGCCTTGTGGAATGACCAGCGACGGATGATCGAAAGGCGCCTGTTCCCACGCCACGCGCGGATCGGTCAGCCCGACTTCCATGAACTTGACCAGTGCATCCACTTCATCAGGCGTCAGGTTCAGGGCGGTCATGTCCGGATCAAGGTTGGAGGTGTTGTGCTGATTCACACTCGGATGATCAAAGCCGCTGGTGTTGTTCGCTTCCGAGCCGCGCCGGTCGCCACCGCGGTTGTAGAACTCGACGACCTGCTTGAGCGTCGAGCGGCTGCCGTTGTGGAAGTACGGCCCGGTCAGCGCGATGTTGCGCAGCGTCGGGGTTTTGAAGGCGCCATCCACCGCATCGTGGAAGCCGACATTAGGTTTGAGCGTCGAATCGCAGGGTAATCCCGTGCTCAGTAGCGCTTCGAAGGTGCACACATCCACGTCCAGTGGATCCGGCACATGGATGCCCTGCAACTGGGTGTTGTATTCGCGAGTAAACGACAGCGGGTTGCCCCATGCATCAGATCCGCCGAGCCCCAGGTCTTCCGACGTCGGGCGCACACCGGTGTTGTAGAAGCCGTTGTCGTACAGCGCGGTGAGGTTGTCAGCCATCAGCATCCGTTCGATCCGCTCACGGGGATGGAACAGCAAGCGGCTGGCAGCGTTGGTCAGCTCTGCACCGCCGTGACAATTGACGCACTTGCCTTTGCCAAGGAACAGGTTCATGCCCTCGACCTGCTGCGCATTCATCGCCTGCTGATTGCCTTGCAAATAAGCATCCACGGGAGCCTGGTCGGAGATCAGGGTGGATTCGTACATCTGAATCGCCAGTCCGAAGAACAGCGGGAAGTTGGCCTCCATCTGAGTGTACGGCGCGCCGCCGAGCGAAACCTGTTGTGTGGCGTTCCACAGCCGAGGCTGGAAAGCGGCCTTGATCAATTCTCTGTAGGTCGGGCGGCGGGCACCGGAAACCGGGCCGAGCACAGAGTCGGCGGATGAAATCCGCTGCTGCTTGAGCATCAGCGTGTCGAGCATGCGTCGGCCAATGTCGGCGAAGGTGCGCCCGCCGCAGGACATCTCCACAGGGCTACCCGGTGGGCCGACAGCCTGCGAGGCGGCAGAGGCATCGTTGAGGGCCAGCCGAACTTTGGTGGCCACCCCGCTGCGATCGCTGGTGACGAAAATCCCGGCATCAGGGTCGCGATTACCGAACGGCGAAAAGCCGTTGAACACGTTGTTAGCCCGACCGTCCCAGAAGTTGCGCACGTTGAACGCGGCGTTGATCACCGTCGGGGCATTGCGTCCGGTGCTGCGCCGCACATTGATACCGCCGACCTGGAACACGCCGTCCGGTTGCTGTGTGCATTTGTCGAAGCGCGGTTGATTCGGCTTGACGAAGTTGGCGTCGAACACCCCTTGCGAGCCGACCACATCGTCGGTCGAATAGACAATCGGCGAGTTGCGATCCAGCGGATCGGCCAGCACGTGGGTCGGAAAGTCGGTTTTTTTCAGCGTGTAGTTCGGGCCGCCCTTGCCGGCGGACAGGGTCGCATAAGAAGGGACGTCGCCAGGAATATCGGAGGCTACAAACGGTTTGTTGAAGATCGACGAAACGTTGGCATGGGTGCTGGCCTGGCCTGGGTTGATCTGATTGGTGATCCGGTGATCGACACCCGCATGAAAGTGGCAGGAGGCACACGCCGTCGAACCGTCACTGCCGATCTCCATGTCCCAGAACAGCGCCTTGCCCAGGAGAATCGCCGCCGAGCGATTGAGCACGTAATCAGTCATGAGGTCGACTTTGCGCCCGCCTTCGGTGCCGGAAGGGTCAGGGGGTGTCATGCCGTGCAGCGTCTGCAGGGAAGGGACTTCCGGCACGGGCAGATCAACTTCCGCCGCCGTCGCCGCGAAAGCATTTTTGGCGGACAGACTGATAACGAGCAGCCCGCAGACGATCACGCAGGGCAGACGGACAGTTCGAACAAAAAGACTCAAGTTCACCATGATGACACCCCGATTCAGTGATGGAGTTGCCGGGCATGAGGCGTCACTCAACTGGCAAAGTTAGACTTTGTCGTCGCCGAAGTTGAAACGCTATGGGAGGCACCGTAGCAGGCGCTTAATCGAACTGTAGCTGTTACAAAAGATTTCAACAGCAAAAACACGAATTAATTCTGAGCTTTTATACAAGCCTCAACTTTGGTGAAAATCCCCCATTACCGGGGGGCAATCCCCCAGCCACAGTGGGCCTCACCGCCAAAGCCCACGTACCTGCGAGACCTTGAACCTTGGCCCCGTAATTGCAAACAAAGTTATTTTACTTATTTGACACCGAAAACAATTGCACCCAGTTAGTTAACTAGACACAAAGGTTTAGTTGCACTACTCGCGAGCGCCTACTGTTTACACAACGCAAAAAAAAACCGCCACTCCCGAAGGAGCAGCGGTTTTTTTTGAAGCAACTGCGTTAAGGCTTAGTAGCCCAGGTCGAAGTTCTCTTCTTTCATGTCCATCAGGTTGTTGGCGCCCGACAGCATGGTTGCAACGTGAGTGCGGGTACGCGGCAGGATGCGCTGGAAGTAGAAGCGCGCAGTCTGCAGCTTGGCGGTGTAGAACGCCTCTTCGGAAGTGCCGGTAGCCAGTTTCTCGGCAGCCAGACGCGCCATGTCAGCCCAGAAGTAGGCCAGGCAGGCGTAACCGGAGTACATCAGGTAGTCCACGGAGGCCGCGCCCACTTCTTCGCGATCCTTCATGGCAGCCATACCGACCTTCATGGTCAGCTCGCCCCATTCTTTGTTCAGTGCAGCCAGCGGTGCGACGAATTCCTGAACGGCTTCGTTGCCTTCGTTGGTCTGGCAGAACTTGTGGACGATCTTGGTGAAGCCTTTCAGGGCCTCGCCTTGGGTCATCAGCACTTTACGGCCCAGCAGGTCGAGGGCCTGGATACCGGTGGTGCCTTCGTACAGCATCGAAATGCGGCTGTCACGAACGTTCTGCTCCATGCCCCACTCGGCGATGAAGCCGTGGCCGCCGTAGATTTGTACGCCGTGGTTGGCCGATTCGAAACCGACTTCAGTCATGAAGGCTTTGGCGATTGGCGTCATGAAGGCCAGCAGTGCGTCGGCTTTCTTCTTCTCTTCTTCATCCACGCCGTACTTGACGATGTCGACTTGCTTGGCGGTGAAGTAAACCATTGCACGGTTGCCTTCGGCGAATGCCTTCATGGTCAACAGCATGCGACGTACGTCTGGGTGAACGATGATCGGGTCGGCGGCCTTTTCCGGCGCTTTCGGGCCAGTCAGCGAACGCATTTGCAGGCGATCACGCGCGTATTTCAGGCCGCCCTGGAAGCCGATCTCGGCGTGAGCCAGACCTTGCAGCGCGGTGCCCAGACGTGCGGTGTTCATAAAGGTGAACATGCAGTTCAGGCCTTTGTTCGCCGGGCCGATCAGGAAACCGGTGGCCGCGTCGAAGTTCATCACGCAAGTCGCGTTACCGTGGATGCCCATTTTGTGTTCCAGGGAACCACAGCTCACCGCATTGCGTGCGCCGATCGAACCGTCTGCGTTCGGCATGAACTTCGGCACGATGAACAGCGAAATGCCTTTGGTGCCAGCCGGTGCGTCCGGCAGGCGGGCCAGTACGATGTGGACGATGTTATCGGCCATGTCGTGTTCACCGGCCGAGATGAAGATCTTGGTGCCGGAGACTTTGTAGGAACCGTCGGCCTGAGGTTCGGCCTTGGTGCGCAGCATGCCCAGGTCGGTGCCGCAGTGCGGTTCGGTCAGGCACATGGTGCCGGTCCACTCGCCGGATACCAGTTTGGTCAGGTACGCGTCTTGTTGCTCAGGCGTGCCGTGTTCGGAAATGGTGTTCATTGCGCCATGGGACAGGCCAGGGTACATGCCCCACGACCAGTTGGCCTCGCCAACCATTTCGCTGACAGCCAGACCCAGAGACTCCGGCAGGCCTTGGCCACCGTGCTCTACATCGTGCGCCAGACTAGGCCAGCCGCCTTCGACGAATTGCTTGTAGGCTTCTTTGAAACCTGTCGGGGTTTTAACGCCGGACTCGCTCCAGGTGCAGCCTTCGGTGTCACCCACGCGGTTCAGCGGAGCCAGTACCTGCTCACAAAACTTGGCGCCTTCCTCGAGAATGGCGTCAACCATGTCCGGAGTTGCGTCCGCACAAGCCGGAAGGCTCTGATAGTGCGCTTCGTAGCCGAGCAGTTCGTCACGAACGAAGCGAATATCACGCAAGGGGGCCTTGTAGTCAGGCATAGCGATAAACCTCTGCTGATGTAACCGGGAATGAACGACCGCGTTGATTTGTTGTGGCGGTCAAACAGTTGTTTGAAACATACGTTTACGCCCAAATCTTGTCAAGCGTCGATCTTTGGCCGTTTGTCATCGACTCATCGATCTGCCGGACACGCAGCAGCGCACCACCGATGCTCAAGCAAAGGTGCCGTGTAGAAAAGATTAGTTGAGGGAGAAGGACTTACGCAGAAAAACGCCGCGAAAAATCGCGGCGTTCAGAAAGCGGATTCAGCGAGGGATCACGCGAATGTATCGATCAACGTTCCGAGCATTTCGTCTGAAGCCTTGGCGACTTTAGCGCCCGCTTCCACCTGAAATTTGCCTTGGGTCATCTCGACGACATTACTGGTCAGGTCGGATCGCTGACTGCGATCAACCGAACGCAGGCGATCCACCTGAACGTCGGAAGACTGGCTGGTCACCGACCGTTCGATGGTATTGCTGGCGATCTGTCCGGCCGCTTGATCGACGCGGTTCTGCCCTGTCTGAATGGTGCTCAGACCCGCATAAAAAGCAGTGTTACCTGAAATCTGCATGGGAGAACTCGTCCGGCAAGAGGATCTATAGCGGGCATTGAATCAGACATGATGGCAAAACGCCCGACAAAAACACTAATAGCACTGTGCCTTGTGATAGCTAAAACCTAGTCCAGCAAATCCAGTTGCAAATGCTCCGCCACGGATTCAGCGGTGACCGCCTTGAGTTTCGGCACCCGCCCAAGGCACGGCGCGGGGATTCGCTCGGCGAGTGTCGCGAGGTTCTCCTCCAGCCGCGAGGTTTTGGGATCAATGATATTGGCCACCCAACCCGCCAGCTGCAATCCATCCTGGGCAATCGCCTCGGCCGTCAACAGCGCATGATTGATGCAACCCAGGCGCACACCGACCACCAGAATGACCGGCAAACCCAGCGCCATCGCCAGGTCAGACAAATTGTCCTGATCCGCCAACGGCACACGCCAGCCGCCCGCCCCTTCAATCAGGGTGAAATCCGCCTGCATGTCGAGAATCGCGCGCATGGGCGTCAACAGCGATTGCACCGTCAGCGCCACGCCAGCTTCGCGCGCGGCCAGGTGCGGCGCGATGGCTGGCTCGAACGCCACCGGGTTGACCTGTGCATACGTCAACGGCAACGAGCACTCGGCCAACAGCGCCAGCGCATCGGCGTTGCGTAACCCCTTGGACGTCACGTCGCAGCCCGAGGCAACCGGCTTGCCAGCCGCCGTGCTCAAGCCTGCCGACCGTGCGGCATGCAACAAGCCGGCGGCCACGGTGGTCTTGCCGACATCGGTGTCAGTGCCGGTGATGAAATAGGCTGCGCTCATAAAGGCTTCTCCAACACGGCATAGACCACCTGATAAGTCGCCGGCAAACCTTCGGCCTGACGAAACTGCTCATACGCCTCGATCAAACCGAGGATCCGCGCCCGGCCAGTCAAACCACCCGGCCGCCCAGGGTTCAGGTTGTGCGCACCCAATGCCTTGAGTTCATGGGTCAGGCTGCGCACATCCGGGTAATGCAACACATGAGGACGGGTTTGCAGGCTGACGGTTTTCAAGCCGCTGGCCGCACACAGTTGCTGATAAACACCCAACTCGCGGAACCGATTGACGTGGACCATGCCATCGACCTGACGCCAACTGTCACGCAGCTCAAACAACGTCCCTACACAAAGACTAGCAAACGCGAAAATCCCGCCCGGTTTCAGCACACGCTGCGCTTCGCTCAGCACCGAGCCGAAGTCCGCGCACCACTGCACGGCAAGACTGGAGAAGATCAGGTCACAGGTCGAATCCTGCAGCGGCAAGCGTTCCGCATCACCTGCGATGAAGTGGGAGGCCCCCCCCAACGGCCGGGCGTGATTGAGCATGCCTTCGGCGATGTCGAGTGCGACGCCGTGACTGGCCGGAAAACGCTCACCCAGCGCCCGACTGAAATAGCCGGTGCCGCAGCCCAGGTCGAGCCAGCGACCCGGGACAAAATCCGCGGGCAAGCGACTCAACAACTGGCTGCCGACATCACGTTGCAACTCGGCCACGCTGTCATAACTCGCCGCGGCACGGGAAAAAGAGGCCGCCACCTGGCGCTTGTCGGGCAATCCGCCGGACAGGTTGTGAAGGGATAAATCAGTCATCACCGGACTCATGCAAAAAGGCCTGAATCGCCCCCGCCACACCGTGAGGGTCTTCCAGAAGAAACGCGTGGCCGGCCTGTTCAATCAGACCGATTTCGACATCCGGCAGCAGCGCCAGCAAGTCCCCCGCCGCTTCGGCCGGGACCAGGCCGTCGAGGCCGGCGAACAAGTGCAGTTGAGGGCCGCGAAACGCCTGCAAAGCTTGACGGGTATCCAGTTGTGCGAGGACTTCCAGCCCCCTCATCAATATCGATGCAGAAGCGTTTGGCGCGCCAGCGAGCAATAACCGCGACAGGCCACGCGAGTCTTCGGCGCCTTGTGCGCACAGCAACGAAAACCGTTTCAACGTCATGCGCGGATCAGCCTTGCAGCCAGCCAGGAAGGCATCGAACGTCTCGCCGGGCATCGCGCTCGGCCATTGCTCATGGGCGACAAACGAAGGATTACTCGCCAGGGTCAGCAAGCCGCAGCAACGATCACCACGACGTGCCGCCAATTCGGCCGCCAGCATGCCGCCCAAGGACCAGCCGCCGAGCCAGGCATCCTGGGGCACTGTCGCATCGAGTTCATCGAGCCACTCTTCCAGATCGCTCGACTCCAGTTCCGGCAGCGGCTCGATCTCGACGCGCAGGTGTTCATCCAACCCCTGCAAGGCCGCCGCCAACGGTTCCAATGGCGAAATCCCGAGGCCCCAACCGGGCAACAGAATCAATCGATCACGCATGGCTTGGCTCCGGTTTCAGCTGGGCAAAACAATCGGCCAGTCCATCTAACAATAGTTGCACCTGGTCTTCGCTATGCGCGGCGGTCAGCGTCACCCGCAAGCGGGCGCTGCCGGTGGGCACGGTCGGCGGACGGATCGCGGTCACCATCAAGCCGCGCTCACGCAACATCTGCGACAGTCGAACCGCACGCCCGGCATCGCCGATCATGATCGGCTGGATCGGCGTGAAACTGTCCATCAGCTCCAGGCCGATTTGCTCGGCGCCTTGGCGGAACTGGCGGATCAACGTCTTCAGATGCTCACGTCGCCAATGTTCGGTGCGCAGCAGTTCGAGGCTTTTCAGTGTCGCGCAAGCCAGCGCCGGTGGCTGGCTGGTGGTGTAAATGTAGGGTCGGGCGAACTGGATCAGGCTTTCGATCAACTCTTCGCTGCCCGCGACAAAAGCCCCAGCGGTACCGAACGCCTTGCCCAGCGTACCGACCAACACCGGTACGTCTTCCTGACTGAGACCGAAATGCTCGACGATCCCTCCGCCATTGGCACCCAACGGACCAAACCCGTGAGCGTCATCGACCATCAGCCAGGCGCCTTTGGCCTTGGCTTCGCGCGCCAGTGCCGGCAGGTCGGCAATGTCGCCGTCCATGCTGAACACGCCGTCGGTGACCACCAGCGTATTGCCGGTGGCTTTCTCCAGGCGTTTGGCCAGGCTGTCCGCGTCGTTGTGCAGGTAGCGGTTGAAGCGCGCGCCGGACAGCAGACCGGCATCCAGTAACGAAGCATGATTGAGCCGGTCTTCGAGCACCGTATCGCCCTGCCCGACCAGCGCGGTGACCGCGCCGAGATTGGCCATGTAACCGGTGGTGAACAGCAACGCACGCGGGCGTCCGGTCAGATCAGCCAGGGCTTCTTCCAGTTCATGGTGCGGGGTGCTGTGACCGATGACCAAGTGCGACGCCCCGCCACCCACACCCCAGCGAGCCGCACCGGCGCGCCAGGCTTCGATCACTTGCGGGTGATTGGCCAGGCCCAGGTAATCGTTGTTGCAGAACGCGAGCAATGGTTGGCCATCGACCACCACTTCAGGGCCTTGAGGGCTGTCGAGCAGCGGGCGCTGGCGGTAGAGATTTTCGGCACGACGGGCAGCAAGGCGTGCGGCGAGATCGAAAGACATGCAGGCCTCGGGCGGTCAGTTCACATGTATAAAAGTGAATGCGGTCCCTGTGGGAGCAAGCTTGCTCGCAATTGCGGTGCCGCATTCAACATTGATGTCGACTGACCTGGCGCCATTGCGAGCAAGCTCGCTCCCACAGTGTTTTGCATTCCTTCAGAGGAATCGGTGGAGGCTTCAAACAGCCGCGTTATAGAACTGCTCGCTGCTCTTCTGCTCAACCAGCGCCTGCTCAATCGCAGCCTGATGCACCTCGTCCGCGTGCTCTTCGCGCGCTTCCGGCAGAATCCCCAGGCGCGAGAACAGTTGCATGTCCTTGTCAGCCTGCGGGTTGGCGGTGGTCAGCAGTTTTTCGCCGTAGAAAATCGAATTCGCGCCAGCGAAGAACGCCAGGGCCTGCATCTGTTCGTTCATCGCTTCGCGGCCGGCGGACAGGCGTACGTGGGATTGCGGCATCAGGATGCGGGCAACGGCGAGCATGCGGATGAAGTCGAACGGATCGATGTCTTCGGCATTTTCCAGCGGCGTGCCAGCAACTTTCACCAGCATGTTGATCGGCACCGATTCCGGATGCTCCGGCAGGTTGGCCAACTGGATCAGCAGGTTGGCGCGGTCATCGAGGGACTCGCCCATGCCGAGGATGCCGCCGGAGCAGATCTTCATCCCCGATTCACGCACGTAAGCCAGGGTTTGCAGGCGCTCGCTGTAGGTGCGGGTGGTGATGATGCTGCCGTAGAACTCAGGCGACGTATCGAGGTTGTGGTTGTAGTAGTCGAGGCCGGCGCCGGCCAGCGCAACGGTCTGGTCCTGATCCAGGCGACCAAGGGTCATGCAGGTTTCCAGGCCCATGGCCTTCACGCCTTTGACCATTTCCAGCACGTACGGCATGTCTTTGGCCGACGGGTGTTTCCACGCCGCGCCCATGCAGAAACGGGTCGAGCCGATGGCCTTGGCGCGAGCAGCCTCTTCGAGGACTTTCTGCACTTCCATCAGTTTTTCTTTTTCCAGGCCGGTGTTGTAGTGACCGGACTGTGGGCAATATTTGCAATCTTCCGGGCAGGCGCCGGTCTTGATCGAGAGCAGCGTGGAAACCTGGACGCGATTGGCGTCGAAATGCGCGCGGTGCACCGTCTGTGCCTGGAACAACAGGTCGTTGAATGGCTGAACGAAGAGTGCTTTGACTTCGGCCAAAGACCAGTCATGACGCAGGGTTGCAGAGGTGCTGGCGCTCATGGGCGTTTCCTTTGTTTTATGCTTGGCAAGCGGCTGGGGGATGGAATACCCACAGACGCGACACGGATGTTCGGCATATTTAAGGAAGACTCATGCGCTGTCAACCACGATACGATGGACCGGTTTACATCTGGTTAAAAAACATACAGCACTGCTTGCTCTGTGCTGAACCGGCCGAGGAGCAGACTCCGATCTGCATGGCCTGCGAAACGGAGTTGCCGTGGCTGGGCGACCACTGCCAGACCTGCGCCCTGCCCTTGCCCGGCACAGGCTTGACCTGCGGTCAGTGCCTGAAACAGCCACCCGCTTTCGAGCGAGTCGCCGCGCCGTGGTCGTACAGCTTTCCGCTGGACACGCTGATCACGCGCTTCAAGCATTCGGCAAAATGGCCATTTGGCCGCCTGCTCGCCGATCTTCTCGCGCAATACCTGCAACATCGCTTCGACGAAGACCTGAATCGGCCCGACGCACTGGTTCCGGTGCCGCTGGCCGCTAAACGACTGCGCCAACGGGGTTTCAATCAAGCCGCGATGCTCGCCCGCTGGCTCGGCGGCCATCTGGACATTCCTTGCGACGAAACGCTGCTGTTGAGGATTCAAGACACCAGCGCACAGCAGGATTTGAATGCCGAGGCCCGCAAGAAGAACCTGTGCAACGCGTTCGCCCTGACACCCGGCGCGCAGATCAAGGGGCGCCATTTGGCGTTGGTGGACGACGTGCTGACCACCGGCGCCACCGCACAAGCCCTCGCCCGGCTGCTGATGGACGCAGGGGCGGCGCGGGTTGACGTCTACTGCCTGGCCCGCACACCCAAACCGGGCGACACGGCTTAACCCGCGAACACAAAACCTGTAGGAGTGCGACCTGACTTGACTACCGAGTTGCAAGCGGCCAACGTCTTCTCAATTGTCACAGCCAAAGCGCCTCGCCATGTCCTTGCCTACGTTGTTGTCCCAGCACATTGTCCGTCGTCCGCAGCGCATCGCGTTGCTGCAACACATCGCCGAACAAGGCTCGATCACCCGCGCCGCTAAAAGCGCGGGCCTGAGCTACAAGGCAGCATGGGACGCCATCGACGAGCTGAACAACCTGGCGCAGAAGCCGTTGGTGGAGCGCAGCGTCGGCGGCAAGGGTGGCGGTGGTGCCAAACTTTCCAGCGAAGGCTTGCGCGTGTTGCGCCTTTATCAAAAGCTGCAAGTCCTCCAGGCCCAGGTGCTGGCGGCCGCCGAAGATGCCAGCGATCTGGACCTGCTCGGCCGCCTGATGCTCAGAACCAGCGCGCGCAATCAACTGCACGGCCGGGTTGTCGAGATCGAAGCTCAGGGACGCAACGACCGGATCCGGCTCGAACTGGCCGAAGGCTTGAATATTGATACGCAGATCACCCACGACAGCACCCTGCGCCTGGAGCTGGAAACCGGCACCGAGGTGGTCGCCCTGATCAAGGCCGGTTGGCTGGACGTGCTGGCTATCGAGCAACACGCAACACCCGGCAACAATTGCCTCAAGGGCATTATCGAAGAAATTCTCGACGCCGAAGACGGGCCCAGCGAAGTGCGCATCAGCCTGCCCAATGGCCAGACGCTGTGCGCCTTGGCCGAGCCACTGCACTTGCGAACCCAAGGGCTGACCACTGACAAACCGGTGCTGGTGCAGTTTTTACCCTCCAACGTCCTGTTGGGTACTCCGCTCTGAAACAAAAGCGTCATGTCCGCTCACTAAGGTGACTGCAAAAACCGCAGGGAGCCTGATGTGAGCCTATTAGAAGAAAACCAGTCCACCGACCTCGAAAAAATGGTCGGCCTCAGCCGTCGCGGTTTCATCAGCGCCGGCGCCCTTTGCGGTGCCGCCATGTTCCTCGGGGGCAACCTGCTGAGCCGCAGCGTCATGGCCGCGAGTGTCAGCGCCGGCACCAGCAAACTGTTGGGTTTCGACAGCATCCCCGCCGCCACCAGCGACGCCATTACCTTGCCGGCCGGCTACAAGTCCTCGGTGTTGATCAGCTGGGGCCAGCCTCTGCAAAAAAACGGTCCGGCCTTCGACCCGAGTGGCAACGGCACGGCCGAGCATCAGGAAGTCCAGTTCGGTGACAACAACGACGGCATGAGCCTGTTCGAATTTCCCGGTGAAAAAGACCGGGCGCTGATGGCAATCAACAACGAATACACCAACTATCGCTACCTCTACGCACATGGCGGCATGCCGCAGTCGGCCGAAGAAGTGCGCAAGGCACTGGCCTGCGAAGGCGTGTCGGTGATCGAAGTGCAGCGCAAGAACGGCCAGTGGCAGTTCGTCCAGGGCTCGCGCTACAACCGTCGTATTCACGGCAACGCGCCGATCAGCCTGAGTGGCCCGGCTGCTGGCCATGAACGGGTGAAAACCAGCGCTGACCCGCATGGCAAAAATGTCCTCGGCACCTTCCAGAATTGCGCCAACGGCAAGACGCCATGGGGCACGTACCTGACCTGCGAAGAGAACTTCACCGACTGCTTCGGCAGCAGCAATGCCGAGCAAAAATTCGACGCGGCGCAAAAACGCTACGGCGCGGTGGCGGCCAGTAAAGAGATCAACTGGCACCAGCACGACGAACGTTTCGACCTGGCGAAAAACCCGAACGAACTCAACCGTCACGGCTGGGTGGTGGAAATCGACCCGTTCGACCCGCAATCAACCCCGGTCAAGCGCACGGCCCTGGGCCGCTTCAAGCATGAAAACGCCGCCCTGGCAGAAACCCATGACGGCCACGCCGTGGTGTACATGGGCGACGACGAGCGCGGCGAGTTCATCTACAAGTTCGTCAGCCGCGACAAGATCAACCACAAAAACCCCAAGGCCAACCGCGACCTGCTCGACCACGGCACCTTGTACGTGGCGCGCTTCGACGCCGGCGACGGCAATGCCGATCACCCGAAAGGCAAAGGTGAGTGGGTGGAGCTGACCCACGGCAAAAACGGCATCGACGCCAGCAGCGGTTTTGCTGATCAGGCCGAAGTGCTGATCCATGCACGTCTCGCTGCCAGCGTGGTGAAAGCCACGCGCATGGACCGCCCGGAATGGATTGTGGTCAGCCCCAAGGACGGCCAGGTTTATTGCACCCTGACCAACAACGCCAAGCGCGGTGAGGAAGGCCAACCGGTGGGCGGGCCAAACCCGCGCGAGAAAAACGTCTACGGGCAGATCCTGCGCTGGCGCACCGACCGCGATGATCATGGCTCGAAAAGCTTTGCCTGGGACCTGTTTGTGGTCGCCGGCAACCCGGGTGTCCACGCCGGCACGCCGAAGGGTGGCTCGTCGAACATCACGCCGCAGAACATGTTCAACAGCCCGGATGGCTTGGGTTTCGACAAGGCCGGGCGGTTGTGGATTCTCACTGACGGCGACTCGAGCAATGCCGGTGATTTCGCCGGGATGGGCAACAACCAGATGCTATGTGCCGACCCGGTGACCGGGGAGATTCGCCGGTTCATGGTCGGGCCGATTGGTTGCGAAGTGACGGGGATCAGTTTCTCGCCAGACCAGAAGACGTTGTTTGTCGGGATTCAGCACCCGGGGGAGAACGGGGGGTCGACATTCCCGGAGCATCTGCCGAATGGCAAACCGCGGTCTTCGGTGATGGCGATTTCCCGTGAAGATGGCGGGGTCGTCGGCGCCTGATCAACGTCCCCCCAAAGGTTGCGTCCAACCTTTGGGGGTCAGTTCACTCTGCGTGGGAACGATCCCCCTAAAGAAGCCCGGTCTGCGCTACCATGCTTGGCCGGACGCGGCAGCCTGCTGCGCGCAGGAGTCAGCATGGCCCACCCGTTTGCAACCCTCACCCCAGACCTCGTGCTCGATGCCGTCGAAAGCATCGGCTTTCTCAGCGACGCGCGCATTCTGGCGCTCAACAGCTACGAGAACCGCGTCTATCAAGTCGGCATCGAAGACTCCGAACCGCTGATCGCCAAGTTCTACCGCCCGCAGCGCTGGACCAACGAAGCGATTCTCGAAGAGCACCAGTTCACCTTCGAACTCGCCGAGTGCGACGTGCCAGTGGTGGCGCCGATGATTCACAACGGCGCCAGCCTGCACGAACACAAGGGCTTTCGTTTCACCCTGTTCCCGCGCCGCGGTGGCCGTGCGCCAGAGCCGGGCAATCTCGATCAACTCTATCGCCTGGGTCAGTTGCTCGGTCGCCTGCACGCCGTGGGCTCCACCAAACCGTTCGAGCACCGTGAAGCGCTGGGCGTGAAGAACTTCGGTCACGATTCGCTGACCACCTTGCTCGAAGGCAATTTTGTCCCCAAGAGTTTGTTGCCCGCCTACGAGTCCGTGGCCCGCGATCTGCTCAAGCGAGTGGAAGATGTCTACAAGGCCACGCCGCACCAGAACATCCGCGTGCACGGCGATTGCCACCCCGGCAACATGATGTGCCGTGACGAAATGTTCCACATCGTCGACCTCGATGACTGCCGCATGGGCCCGGCGGTGCAGGACATCTGGATGATGCTCGCCGGTGACCGCCAGGAGTGCCTCGGCCAATTGTCGGAATTGATGGACGGCTACAACGAGTTTCACGATTTCGATCCGCGGGAACTGGCGTTGATCGAACCGCTGCGCGCCTTGCGCCTGATGCACTACAGCGCCTGGCTCGCCCGCCGCTGGGACGACCCGGCGTTCCCGCACAGTTTTCCGTGGTTCGGCAGCGAGCGGTATTGGGGTGACCAGGTGTTGGCGTTGCGTGAGCAACTTGCAGCCCTGAACGAAGAACCCCTCAAACTTTTCTGACTCGCACAGTTCCCACCTGTGGGAGTGAGCCTTATCGCGATGGCGGCGAAATATTCAGCACATCAGTGGCTGACACACCGCTATCGCGAGCAGGCTCACTCCTACAGGACTGTGTTCACAATTGCCCAACCTATTCAGGCAGGACATTCGTAGACAAATCTCCTTACAATCCCTTCTTTGTTAGCTGCCTAAGCAAGGATTCTGCATGCAAGCTGCCAACCCGCGTCGCGGGTACATTCTGGGCCTGAGCGCCTACATCATCTGGGGATTGTTCCCGCTCTATTTCAAAGCCATCGCCAATGTACCCGCCGTGGAGATCATCATCCATCGCGTGTTGTGGTCCGCGTTGTTCGGCGCCTTGTTGCTGATGGTCTGGAAACATCCCGGCTGGTGGCGCGAGTTGCGCGACAACCCGAAACGCCTGGGGATCCTGGCCTTGAGCGGCACGCTGATCGCGGCCAACTGGCTGACTTACGTGTGGTCGGTGAACAACGGGCGGATGCTTGAGGCCAGCCTCGGTTACTACATCAACCCGCTGGTGAACGTGTTGCTGGGGATGTTGATCCTTGGCGAACGCCTGCGGCGCATGCAATGGCTGGCGGTGGGTCTGGCGGCGGTCGGCGTGGCGCAACAGGTGTGGCAAGTCGGCAGCCTGCCGTGGGTGTCGCTGGTGCTGGCGCTGACGTTTGGATTCTATGGATTGATCCGTAAACAGGCACCGGTCAAAGCGCTGCCCGGTCTGGTAGTGGAAACCTGGATGCTGGTGCCGATTGCGGTCGCTTGGCTGCTGTTCAACCCGACGGCGGCCAGCGCGCAACCCGAGTTCTGGACCACCTCCGAAGCCTGGTGGCTGGTGGCCGCCGGCCCGGTCACGCTGGTGCCGCTGATCTGTTTCAACGCCGCCGCACGGCATATACCCTACACAACTTTGGGATTCCTCCAGTACACGGCGCCGACGTTGGTGCTGTTGCAAGCCGTACTGCTGTTTGGCGAAAAGCTGTCGTCCAGCACGCTGGTTGCGTTCATCTTTATTTGGGCAGGCCTGGCGGTGTACAGCGTTGATGCGTGGATAAGTTTGCGTCGTCGCAGCTGATCAAAAAACACACAAACCTCTACAGGCCACGTCTTCCGTGGCCTGCATCGATCCTTCCCAAGGTTATCCACAGCGTGATCCCCGCTGTTTGTGCGCAACTTGTTGAAACTGATGGTTTTTTGATCAGACCCTGAAGAAGCCCGGCCGGCGTGGGCTGGCGGGCTGTCTCTACAGGTTATCCACAGGCAGGTGCACGTTTAACTTGGATAACCCTTTCACGGTTCACTGCGCAGCACCAGTTCGACCATCAAATCGTCCGCCAGGGTTTCCAGGCGCGACTGCAATACGTCCAGCGACAAGGTCAGTGGCACGGCGAGGATTGCTTCAGCGTGGAACAGCGGCTCGCTGCTCATCGGCGCCGGGCGTACTTCTGTGACCAATCTTTCCAGGTTCACACCCTGCTCGCTGAGTAGACGGGTGATGTCACGCACGATCCCCGGACGATCGTTGCCCACCAACTCCATCGCAATCGGCTTCCAGGTGCAGGATTGTTCGATGCCGCTTTCGGCAATCAATACGCGTATGCCTTGGGCGGACAGCGCCTGCAGGGCATCGACCAATTCATCGTAGGCCTCGGCCGGCACCCCCACCCGAAGAATCCCGGCGAACTGCCCGGCCATGCGCGACATACGGCTTTCCAGCCAGTTGCCGCCGTGTTCGGCAATGCACTGGGCGATGCGCTCGACCTGCCCAGCCTTGTCCGGAGCAAACACTGTGAGTACGAGGTGGTCCATGGCGCAGCCCTCTTTTGTTATAGAAACAGAAGTATAGGCAAGGGCTGATACTGCGTTGATTCGTCTGACGCCATCGCGAGCAGGCTCACTCCTACAACGTCTTGCGCGATCCTGTAGGAGTGAGCCTGCTCGCGATGGGAGCGCCGCTGAAGATCCTGTCAATAACAAATCGTGTACAACTTTTTATATTTAACTGGAACAATCCAATGGTTTTTTGAGAACATCCCGTTCCCCGACATGACTGCAATGCGTCATGGGGTCGCAGAACGACGTAATTAGTCTAATTTTCACAAGCGCAATTCATCATGTAGTATGCCGCAGCGCGCACTACATAACGTTGGATCGATGTCTGCCACCGGCACACTCGCAACCCTGAAAAGCCCTGTCAGCAAGGCCTACAAGCCGTTGATCGGACCGAACCCAGCCGCCCGCAAGGGCATGTACTGGCGGACGGGTTTGTGGTTTAAATGGCCTGAGGCTTCATTGTCAAAATTGAAGAGCTGAAAAGCGAAATAGCTGAGCAGAGTGAGGCAAGCAATGACTGAACACGTTCAAGTCGGTGGCCTGCAGGTCGCCAAAGTCCTGTTCGACTTCGTGAACAACGAAGCCATTCCCGGTACCGGCCTCACCGCCGATAAGTTCTGGGCCGGTGCCGACAAGGTCATTCACGACCTGGCCCCGAAGAACAAAGCCCTACTCGCCAAACGCGATGATTTCCAGGCTCGTATCGATGGCTGGCACCAATCCCGTGCCGGTCAACCACACGACGCTGTGGCTTATAAAGCCTTCTTGCAAGACATCGGTTATCTGCTGCCAGAAGCAGCCGATTTCCAGGCAACGACGCAAAACGTCGATGACGAAATCGCCCGCATGGCCGGTCCGCAACTTGTGGTTCCGGTCATGAACGCCCGTTTCGCGCTCAACGCCTCGAACGCCCGCTGGGGTTCGCTGTATGACGCGCTCTACGGCACCGACGCCATCAGCGAAGCTGACGGCGCGGAAAAAGGCAAAGGCTACAACAAGGTTCGCGGCGACAAGGTGATTGCCTTCGCTCGCGCCTTCCTCGACGAAGCCGCGCCATTGGCAGCCGGCTCCCACGTCGATTCCACCGGCTACAAAATCGTTGACGGCAAACTGGTGGTCGCCCTTAAAGGCGGCAGCAACACCGGCCTGCGCAACGACGCTCAGCTGATCGGTTTCCACGGCGATGCGGCCGCACCGACCGCGATTCTGCTGAAGAACAACGGCCTGCACTTCGAAATCCAGATCGATGCCAGCACCCCGGTCGGCCAGACCGATGCTGCCGGCGTCAAAGACATCCTGATGGAAGCCGCACTGACCACCATCATGGACTGCGAAGACTCCGTCGCCGCTGTCGATGCCGATGACAAAGTGGTGATCTACCGCAACTGGCTCGGCCTGATGAAGGGCGACCTGTCGGAAGAAGTCTCCAAGGGCGGTCAGACCTTTACCCGCACCATGAACGCTGATCGCACTTACACCGGTGTCGATGGTAAAGAACTGAGCCTGCACGGTCGTTCGCTGTTGTTCGTGCGCAACGTCGGTCACCTGATGACCATCGACGCGATTCTCGACAAGGACGGCAACGAAGTGCCGGAAGGTATCCTTGACGGTCTGGTGACCAGCCTTGCCGCGATCCACAGCCTCAATGGCAACAGCTCGCGCAAGAACAGCCGCACCGGGTCGGTCTACATCGTGAAGCCGAAAATGCACGGCCCGGAAGAAGCCGCGTTCACCAACGAGTTGTTCGGTCGCATCGAAGACGTACTCGGTCTGCCGCGCAACACGCTGAAAGTCGGGATCATGGACGAGGAGCGCCGCACCACGGTCAACCTCAAGGCCTGCATCAAGGCTGCCAGCGAGCGCGTGGTGTTCATCAACACCGGTTTCCTCGACCGTACAGGCGATGAAATCCACACCTCCATGGAAGCCGGCCCGATGGTGCGCAAGGCCGACATGAAGGCCGAGAAGTGGATCGGTGCCTACGAGAACTGGAACGTCGATATCGGTTTGAGCACCGGCCTGCAAGGTCGCGCGCAGATCGGTAAAGGCATGTGGGCGATGCCCGACCTGATGGCGGCGATGCTCGAACAGAAAATCGCCCACCCGCTGGCCGGCGCAAACACTGCCTGGGTTCCATCGCCGACCGCCGCAGCGCTGCACGCGTTGCACTACCACAAGGTCGACGTGTTCGCCCGTCAGGCCGAACTGGCCAAACGTGCCCGTGCTTCGGTGGACGACATCCTGACCATCCCATTGGCGGTGAACCCGCAATGGACCGCAGAACAGATCAAGAACGAACTGGACAACAACGCCCAGGGCATTCTCGGTTATGTGGTGCGCTGGATCGACCAGGGCGTGGGTTGCTCGAAAGTACCGGACATCAACGACATCGGCCTGATGGAAGACCGTGCGACGCTGCGGATTTCCAGCCAGCACATCGCCAACTGGCTGCGTCATGGCATCGTCACACATGACCAGGTCATGGAAAGCCTCAAGCGCATGGCGCCGGTGGTTGACCGCCAGAACGCCAACGACGCGCTGTATCGTCCGCTGGCACCGAACTTCGACAGCAACATCGCCTTCCAGGCGGCGGTCGAACTGGTGGTTGAAGGCACGAAGCAGCCAAACGGCTACACCGAGCCGGTCCTGCACCGTCGTCGCCGCGAGTTCAAGGCTGCCAATGGCCTGTAACTAGTCGCCGATGCCGGACAAAAAAAGGCCCTGATCTTTCGATCAGGGCCTTTTTATTTGCGAATGCATTCCCTTGTAGGCGTGAGCCTGCTCGCGATGGCGGTGTGTCAGTAAACTTTTATATCGCCTGACACTTCGCTATCGCGAGCAGGCTCACTCCTACAGGGGGGATGCGTGATTCAGAGAGGACTACTTAAGGCTTGATTCCCAGCTCACGCTTGACCAGTCCCAACAACATCTCGGTGTCGATAGGCTTGAGCAAGAAATCCACCACACTCAAATGCATCGCCTCAATGGCGTCTTTCACGTCAGCGTCGCCGGAAACGATGATGATGGGCAAGGCCGCCCGAACCGACTCTCGGACCTGACGGATAAGGTCCAGGCCATCGACATTGCCCATACGCAAATCAGTGATCACCAGACCGATTGAAGGCTTTCTCACTTCGTCTTCCGCAACCAGCAACTTGAGTGCGCTTTCACCACTGGCAGCGGTGATGCAGCGAATACCGTCCAACGCAAGAATCTCCGACAACAACTCACGCGCGTCTTTATCGTCGTCAACGATCAGCACCCGCTGCGCCGGTAAATCGGGTTCGAGCATGACGGCACTCAGCGCCTCGCGCTCGGCATCACTCAAAATATCGTGGTCGGACATGGCGTTCTCTACGTTTTCAATGCAATCCCCTAGCTCAATCGTCAGACACCGCTAAGCAGACCATCAATGTGCACTTCGTCGGAAAGTATTTCTATAGCCAATGTAGGAGGTTTTTCCCACATTTGCGTCAGACATTTCCTAACTTCCGACACCTGCATGGCCTACCTAGACTTACGTCCAATGGGCACCCCGCACGCAGGGGCGGACGATGACAGCGTCATCCGACAACAACAATTCAAAAAAGACTGCGGTAATGGTTATGAGTAAAACGGACGCCTTCACACAGGCAGGGAAAACCGCCGTATTGCAAAACATCCAGGGCACTTTGCAATTCCTTCAGCGGTTCCCGCCCTTCAATCAGATGGAACACGCTCACTTGGCGTACCTGGTTGAACAATGCCAGCTGCGTTTTTATGCCCCCGGCGACAGCATTATCAAGCCCGCCGATGGCCCGGTTGAATACTTCTACATCGTCAAACAGGGCCGCGTCGTCGGTGAGCGCCCGCACACGGCCAAAGGCGGCACCGAAACCACGTTCGAAATCACCACCGGCGAGTGCTTCCCCCTCGCAGCGTTGTTGGGTGAACGTGCGACCCGCACCGAACACCTCGCCGCCGAAGACACCTTTTGCCTTCAGCTAAACAAGCTGGCGTTCATCAAACTGTTCGCGCTTTCCAGCACCTTTCGCGACTTTGCCCTGCGCGGCGTCAGCAGTCTGCTGGATCAGGTCAACCAGCAAGTCCAGCAAAAAGCCGTGGAAACCCTCGGCACGCAGTACTCGCTGAACACACGCCTGGGCGAATTGGCCATGCGCCACCCGGTGACCTGCAGCCCGGCGACGCCGCTGCGTGAAGCGGTGACGCTGATGCACGAGCAACAGGTCGGCAGCATCGTCGTGGTCGATGAACACAAAGCCCCGCTGGGAATCTTCACCCTGCGCGACCTGCGCCATGTGGTGGCGGCCGGTACCAATGACTTCAATGAAACGATCGAGCGGCACATGACCCAGGCGCCGTTTTTCCTGTCGCCGGACCACAGCGCTTTCGACGCGGCCATCGCCATGACCGAGCGGCACATCGCTCACGTCTGCCTGGTGAAAGATCAGCGCCTGTGCGGCGTGGTCTCGGAACGTGACCTGTTTTCCCTGCAACGGGTGGATCTGGTACACCTGGCACGGACGATTCGCAGCGCCCAGCGCATCGAAAACCTGGTGCTGATGCGTGGCGAGATCGGCCAACTGGTCGAGCGCATGCTGGCTCACGGCGCCTCGTCGACGCAGATCACCCACATTATTACGCTGCTCAACGACCACACCGTGTGCCGGGTGATCGAGCTGACCCTCGCCGATAAAGGTGACCCCGGTGTGCCGTTCAGTTGGTTGTGCTTCGGCAGCGAAGGCCGCCGTGAGCAAACGCTGCATACCGATCAGGACAACGGCATTCTGTTCGAGGCCCGAGACGCCGCGCACGCAGCCGAGATTCGCGGCAAGCTGTTGCCTATTGCCCAGCAGATCAACCAGAGCCTGGCGCTCTGCGGCTTCACGCTGTGTAAGGGCAACATCATGGCTGGCAACCCGGAGTTGTGCTTGTCGCGGGCCGAATGGGCGCGACGGTTTGCGGCGTTTATCCGCGAGGCGACGCCGGAGAACCTGCTGGGCTCGAGCATCTATTTCGACCTGCGCGTGGTCTGGGGCGACGAACAAGGGTGCGAGCAACTGCGTCGCGGGATCCTCGAGCAGGTCGCCGATAACCGGCTGTTCCAGCGGATGCTGGCCGAGAACGCCTTGCGCAATCGTCCGCCCGTGGGGCGTTTCCGTGAGTTCGTACTGGCGCGCAAGAACGGTGAAAAAGCCACGCTGGACCTCAAGGTGCAGGGCCTGACACCATTCGTCGATGGCGCACGGTTGCTGGCATTGGCCCACGGGATCGAGACCAACAATACCCTGGAGCGTTTTCGCCAACTGGTGGCCAAGGAAATCATTCAGCCGCTGGACGGTGCCGCCTATGAAGAGGCGTACCACTTCATTCAGCAAACCCGTATGCAGCAACATCAGCTGCAAACGCGGGAGAACTTGCCCTACTCCAACCGGGTCGATCCGGACAGCCTCAATCATCTGGACCGGCGGATCCTGCGGGAATCCCTGCGCCAGGCGCAACGCCTGCAAAGCAGCCTGGCCCTGCGGTATCAGCTATGAGCCTGTTTTCATGGCTGCGCCCGGCCACGCCGCTGCTGACGGAGGAGTTGCAGCAACGACTCAAGCGCTTGCCATCGGTGACCGAGCTGGGTGAATGCAGCCTGCGTGAACAGCGCTGGGTGGTGCTCGACCTGGAAACCACCGGGCTCAACCTGAACAAAGATCGGGTGTTGTCCATTGGTGCCGTGGTGATCGAGGACGGCGCCATCGACTTCAGCCAGCAGTTCGAACGCACGCTGCAGTGCGCCGACCTGAAGCTCGCGCCCAGCATGCTGATTCATGGCCTCGGCCCCAGCGCCATTGCGGCCGGCAGCGATCCGGCGCAAGCCTTGCTCGACTTCATGGAGTTCCTCGGCGACAGCCCGGTGTTGGCGTTTCATGCGCCGTTCGATCAGCACATGCTGGGCCGCGCGCTGAAAGACCACTTGGGCTACAAGTTGACTCATCCGTTTCTGGACGTGGCAGACATCGCCCCGCTGCTGTGCCCTCAGGCGCACATTCGCGAGGCCGGTCTGGATGAGTGGATCGACTGGTTCAAACTGGAAGTGTTCGAGCGACATAACGCCAGTGCCGACGCGTTGGCGACGGCTGAGTTGGCGTTGATCCTGTTTAGCCGGGCGCGGCAGCAGCAGATTCATAGTCCGTTGAACTTGCAGCAGCGGTTGAGTCAGTGGAAACGCCGGCAACATGCGCCGTCCTTTTAACTATGCAGTGACTTTTCTGGCCTCATCGCGAGCAAGCTCGCTCCCACAGGGAGCGTGGCTTGCCCGCGATGAACGATAACGCGGTCGAACTGCATGCCTACCGCCACAATTCGCCCGACCAGCGCCAATTGCTTACCTTCCCCGCCTCTGCCACAATCGCGAACAATTCTCGTTAGTTAACACTTCCCAATCGGTGATGCTGCGTGTCGTCAATCCAAAGCCCCCACAGTGAGCTCGTTGGTGCGTTATATCGCGACCACCGCGGTTGGCTATTGGCCTGGCTGCGACGTAACGTGGCGTGCCCGCAGCGTGCCGAAGACCTGAGCCAGGACACCTTTGTACGGTTACTGGGCCGCGATGAGCTGAAAGAACCTCGCGAGCCGCGGGCGTTTCTGGTGGCGATTGCCAAAGGCCTGCTGTTCGACTACTTCCGCCGCGCCGCGCTGGAACAGGCCTACCTCACCGAACTGATGCTGATCCCCGAAGGCGAACAACCGTCGATCGAGGAGCAGCAGTTAATCCTCGAAGACCTCAAAGCCATCGACCGTTTGCTGGGTCAGCTGTCGAGCAAGGCTCGCGCCGCGTTTCTCTATAACCGCCTCGACGGCCTCACCCATGCCGAAATCGCCGAACGACTGGGCGTCTCGGTGCCGCGTGTCCGGCAATACCTGGCCCAGGGGATTCGTCAGTGCTACATCGCGTTGTACGGTGAACCGGTATGAGCCCGGTCAGTTCCAAACCCGTGTCGGCCAAGGTGCTGGATGCAGCGATTGCCTGGCAATTGTCCCTCGACTCCGGCAGCCCGGTGGAGCGCGAAGCGTTCAGCCAGTGGCACGCAGCCCACGAGGAACATGCCCGCGCCTGGCGCCAGTTGGGCATGCTCGACCAGCGTTTCAGCGTCGCCAACGGCCCGGCCCGTACGGCATTGCTGCAATCACGTGAAAGCATTCGCCGCCGCGTGCGCAAACTGGGCAACGGCGTGGCCAGTGTTATCGCAGTGATCGGGCTGGCCTTGTTTGCCGGTGAGCGTTATCTGCCCCTCGACTACTGGCTGGCCGACCAGCGCACCGCCACGGGCGAGCAGCGCACCCTGCGCCTGGCGGATGGCACGCTGCTCAACCTCAACACCCACAGTGCCGTGGACATCCGTTTTGATGAGAAGCGGCGGCGGATCATCCTTCAGGAAGGCGAAATCCTCGTCGAAACCGGTCATGGCGATGCCCGACCGTTTATCGTCGAAACCCGCGAAGGTAGCATGCGCGCCCTCGGGACGTTGTTCCTGGTCAAGCGCGAGGAAGAAGGCACACGTCTGAGCGTGTTGAAGTCCGCTGTCGCCGCGCATCCCGAGTCGAGCGCTGAAGAACAGATTCTGCAAGAAGGTCAGCAAGTGCTGATGCGCAGCAATGGCCTGGGACCGATTGTCGCCGTGAATGCCGGCGCCGATGCGTGGACTCGCGGCATGCTGGTGGTCGATAACGCGCGCCTGAAAGACCTGGTGCACGAACTCGGCCGGTATCGGCCCGGGCACCTGGGGGTTGCACCCGAGATTGCCGACCTGCGGATCACCGGCAGCTTCCCGCTGCACGACACCGATAAAGCCTTGAGCGCCCTGTTGCCGACCTTGCCGGTGCAGATCGAACAGCACACGCCGTGGTGGGTGACGGTGGCGAAGGCTGACGCCCGGCCTTAAGTGATGATCGCTCCACGCTCTGCGTGGGAACAATCATGTCGACAGATCAGCACCCGATTTCTGAATCGAAATTATTTTCATCCAGCCCTATCACTTTTCAATTCTCGTCCGGCACCTAAGCAATTGAGAAATGTTTCCATTCAGGAGCCGCCGTATGTCCCGTTCGCTGAACACCTTGTTGCGCCCCAGTCTGCTGGCAATTGCCATTGCCCTTTGCGCCCCTCTGGCCAGCACTCAGCTGATCGCCGCTGAACAGGCCTCCAGTGTTCACGCCTACAACCTGCCGGCCGCGCCATTGGCCAACACCCTGAACCAGATCGCCAGTCAGGCCGGCCTGGCGCTGTCGCTGAATCCATCCCTGGCCGCAGGCAAGACCTCGGCGCCGGTGAAGGGGCAGTTCGACCCGGCCGCCGCCCTGCGTGAAGCCTTGCGCGGCACCGGTCTGCAACTGGAACAAAGCAGCGCCGGCACGTACAGCCTGGTCGCCATTCCCGAGGGCACACTGGCCCTGCCGGAAACCGCGGTCATTGGTGTGGAAAATACCGAAAGCGCCTGGGGCCCGGTAGACGGCTACCTCGCCAAACGCACCGCCGCTGGCACCAAGACCGATACCGCGCTGGTCGAAGCACCGCGCTCGATTTCCGTCGTGACTCGCGAGCAAATGGACGACCGCAACGTCCAGAACCTCGATGACGCCGTACGCTACATGCCCGGCACCACCGCCAGTAGCTACGGCAGCGACACCCGCGCCGACTGGTTGCGCGTGCGTGGTTTCGAACCGACCCAGTTCCTCGACGGCCTGCCCCTGCCTAAAGGCGTGTACGCCAACCCGAAACAGGAAACCTGGAACCTCGATCGCCTCGCCGTGCTGCGCGGCCCGGCGTCTTCGGTGTACGGCCAGACCCCGCCGGGCGGCCTGCTTGACATGGTCAGCCGCCGCCCATCAGCGGTGGATAGCCACGAGATCGAGGTGCAATACGGCAGCGACAACCATCGCCAGATCAACTTCGCCAGCACCGGCAAGATCGATGACGAAGGCCAGTTTCTCTACGGTTTGAGCGGCGTGGTGCGCGACAGCGATACGCAGATCGACCACGTCGAGAACAAGCGCTACAACATCGCGCCGAGCCTGACCTGGAACATCGACGAAGACACCCGGTTCACCCTGCTGACCCAGTTCACCCGTGACGATACCGGCATCACCAGCCAGTTCCTGCCGGTGCAAGGCACCAAAATCGACATGCCGTTCGGCGATATTTCCCATCACAAGAACCTCGGTGATCCGGACTGGGAATACTACGACCGCACCTACTACGCGCTGGGCTATGCGTTCGAACATCGTCTGAACGACGTGTGGCAATTCCGGCAGAACCTGCGTTACACCAAGTCGGACCTGTCGTTCCAGGCCGTCACCGTTGGCTCGTATCCGTTCACCCAGGTGGATGACGCCGGCAACGTGGGCCGCTCCACCACCAGCGTCGAAGAAGACATCAGCCAGTTCGCCGTGGACAACAACTTCCAGGCCGACTTCGCCACCGGCGAAGTGAATCACACCGTGCTGCTGGGTCTCGACCACCAGCGCAGCAACACCAACTACCTCTCCATTTTCGGCAGCGCACCGCCGATCAACGTCAACAACCCGATCCATGGCTTGCCGATCGAGCGTCCGGACCGTTCCACCGCGTTCTACGACTATGACCAGAAGACCTACCAGACCGGCCTGTACGTGCAGGACCAAATGGCCCTCGATCAATGGCGCCTGACCCTCGGCGGCCGTGAAGACTGGGTGCACACCGGCACCAAGTTCTTCAACAAGGGCGATGCCACCAACACCGAGCGCGACAAGAATTTCAGCGGCAACGCAGCGATCAGCTATGTGTTTGATTCGGGCTTTGTGCCGTACCTGTCGTACGCCGAATCCTTCCAGCCGACCACCGGTGCAGCGGCCTCGTCCACTGAATCGTTCAAACCCACCGAAGGCAAACAGTGGGAACTGGGCATCAAGTACCAGCCGCCCGGCAGCAATACCCTGCTGACCGCTGCAATCTACGACCTGACCCAGAAAAACGTCTCCGTCACCACCACCGTCGGCGCCACGCCAATCACCAGCCAGACCGGTGAAGTCAAAGTCAAAGGCCTGGAACTGGAAGCGGTTTCCGACGTGACCGAAAACCTCAAGCTCATCGCCGCGTACACCCTGGCCAAATCCGAAGTGCAGGATGGCGACTTCAAAGGCAATCGCCTGCAGCTGATGCCTAACCAACAGGCCTCGCTGTGGACTGACTACACCTGGCACAACGGCGTACTGGACGGCTTCGGCGTAGGCGCCGGCGTTCGCTACACCGGCAATACCTACGGTGACCAGGCCAACACCGAACTGGGCAAGGCAGATGCCTACACCGTGTTCGACGCCGCCGTTCATTACGACCTCGGCCGCCTGGACAACACCCTGAAAGGTGCGTCCCTGGCGCTGAACGCCACCAACCTGTTCGACAAGGACTACATCTCGACTTGTGACAGTTTCTACTGCTACTACGGTGACCAGCGCAGCGTCGTCGCCAGTGCAACCTACAAGTGGTAATCGTCTGACCTGACATGCCCCACAACCAGGCCGTCCTCTTCAGGACGGCTTTGGTATTTCTGAAGGCCTGGAAATGAAAAGTAAAACAATTCGCCGCTGGTCCTTCGTCCACACCTGGACCAGCCTGATCTGCACGGTCTTGCTGCTGATGCTGGCATTGACCGGGTTGCCGTTGATCTTCCACCACGAGATCGACCATCTGCTGGGCGATGCCGCCGAGTTGAAGTCGATGCCGGCGGACACGCCGAGGCTGGACTTGCAGCAGTTGGTGCAGGCGGCTGAAAAGCACCGCCCCGGCGAAGTCATGCAGTATTTCGGTTTTGAGGACGACGAGCCCAACGGCGCCGTTACGATCATGGCGGCAACCGCCGGCACCGAGCCGAACGCCTCGCACACCTTCATGCTCGATGCCCGCACCGGTGAAGCCGTGGAAATGCCCTCGGCCAATGGCGGTTTCATGATGGTCATGCTGCGCCTGCACGTGGACATGTTTGCCGGTCTGCCGGGCAAGTTGCTGCTGGCGTTCATGGGGTTGATGTTTGTGGCGGCCATCATTTCCGGGACGGTGCTGTATTTGCCGTTTATGCGTCGTTTGAAGTTCGCCACCGTGCGCCAGGACAAATCCACCCGCCTGCGTTGGCTGGATCTGCACAACCTGATTGGTGTGGTCACACTGACCTGGGCGCTGGTCGTCGGCGTCACCGGCGTGATCAGCGCCTGTGCCGACCTGCTGATTGCTGCCTGGCGCAACGACAGCCTGACCGCGATGGTCGCGCCGTACCGCGACGCGCCACCACTGACGCACCTCGCACCGGCGAGCCGTCTACTCGACATTGCCACGGAGGTGGCACCGGACATGACGCCCGATTTCATCGCCTTCCCTGGCACGCGGTTTTCTAGCGAACACCATTACGCGGTGTTCATGAAAGGCAGCACCCACCTGACATCGCATTTGCTGACACCGGTGCTGATCGACGCCAGTACCCTGCAAGTCACCGCGGTGGCTGAAAGACCGTGGTACATGGACGCCATGGGCATGTCGCAGCCCCTGCACTTTGGCGACTACGGCGGCCTGCCGATGAAGATCCTGTGGGCGACCCTCGACGTGCTGACCATCCTCGTGCTCGGCAGCGGGGTTTACCTGTGGGTGGTGCGGCGCAAAGCGGCAAAACCTGTGCTCGAACCTGCCGAGGCTCATGCATGAAGCGCAGGCAATCGAACTTCTGGAAGGTCTTCGGCACGCCCGCGTTCATCGCCTTGCTCAGCGCCGCCGGATTGTTCGCCGCGCTGTTGGGTGATGGCGTGTGGGACGCCCTGAGCTGGCTCGGCCTGGGCGTGCCCGCCTTCTTTGCCCTGCGCGGCCTGCTGCAACGCCACTGAACTATGTAGGAGCGAGCTTGAGCTATCGGGTCAACGCGCTATGCTGCCCGACACTGCCACCGACCGAGACGTTGCCATGTCCGCCCCCAGCATGACCCTGTACCACAACTCGCTATCGCCCTTCGTTCGTAAAGTCATGGTGCTGCTGCACGAGACCGGTCAGACCGGCCGCGTGGCGTTGCAGGACTGTGTGCTCACGCCGGTCAACCCGGACCAGTCACTCAACGAAGACAACCCGCTGGGCAAAATTCCCGCCCTGCGCCTGGCCGACGGCAGTGTCATCCATGACAGCCGGGTAATCCTCGATTACCTCGATCACCAGCACGTCGGCAACCCGCTGATTCCGCGCGAAGGCTCGGCCCGCTGGCGGCGCCTGACCCTGGCCTCCCTGGCCGACGGGATCATGGACGCGTCGGTGTTGGTTCGTTACGAAATGGTCCTGCGCGACCCGCAGAAGCACTGGGACGAGTATCTGGATGCCCAGCGCGACAAGATTCGTCGCGGGTTGGCATTGCTCGAAAAAGACGCGATTGCCGAGCTGACCAGCCATTTCGATGTGGCGGCGATCAGCGTGGCCTGTGCGCTGGGCTACATCGACTTGCGCCATCCGGATCTGGAATGGCGCGAGGCGAATCCGCAGTTGGCGGCGTGGTATTTCGAGGTAAGTCAGCGGCCTTCGATGTTGGCGACGATGCCTAAGGTTTAGATTTTCGCTGACTGCACTGGCCTCATCGCGAGCAAGCTCGCTCCCACATTTGTTCTTTGGTGTGCGCAGATTTTGTGTTAACTGGAGATCCCCTGTGGGAGCGAGCTTGCTTGCGATGGCACCACACAAAATCCACCGGAAACAGCTCAAAAATCAGCGTCGCCAATACCTCCCCTTCACGCTGATCCTCACGCAACCCAATCGACCGGCTCATTCCACCGCCCCCAGATCAAACACCATCGGCTTGGCGCTTTTCTGCCCGATCCCGTACCAGTCCAGCTTGCGGGTCAGCACCATGAACACCCCGAGCAACCCGAACAGCAACAACGAGCCCATCAGCAACGCGTAATCCTCGGCACTCAGCAAGCCATAGAGCAAGCCGTACAACGCCGCCAACCCCGCCGAAAAACTCAAGCCATGGCGCACGCTGCGCAGCACATGGCAGACATAGAACCCGATCAACAACACACAGCCCGCCGACGACAACAGATACGCCAGGGCAAAACCAATGTGCTCGGACAGCGACAGCAACAACAGATAGAAGAACGCCAAAGCCACGCCGACCAACGCGTATTGCACCGGGTGCACCGCCAGGCTTTTCAGCACTTCGAACAGGAAGAACCCCGCGAAGGTCAGGACGATAAACAGCAAGGCGTATTTGATCGCCCGATCACTCTTCAGATATTGATCCACCGGATCGATAAAGCTCACGCCGAAACTGCGCCCGTTGTACGCCTCGCAACCACCGCCGGACACACAACTGCTCAGCGCTTCTTGCAGGTTGGTGGAGAAAAACGAGGTCTGCCAGTTGGCCGTAAAACCTTGATCGGTGACTTCACGCTGGGCCGGCAGGTAGTTGCCGATGAAGCTCGGATGCGGCCAGTTCGCGCTCAGCGAGACTTTGCTGGTCTTGCCCACCGGTAGAATCTGCAACTGCCCGGTGCCCTGCAAACGCAGGTCAAAACCGAAGGCCAGTTCCGTGACTTGTTTTGTGTCCAGCGCCGGCAGCGTTACGTGTACGCCTTCACCCAGCCAACCCACCTGACTGCCCGGAACGAAGTCCAGCGTCTGGCCATTCAGGTCCAGCTTCAACGCATTTTCGATGCCACGAATGTCGCTGATACCCACCGCCAGGAACGGCTGGTCGAACCGGTAATCCGCGAAGTCTTCCTTGATGCCCCATTGCGCCGGCACCGAGAAATGCCCGCTGATGTGGTTTTCCGCGTGGAACAGGCGCGCCTCGTAAATGCCTCGCGAGCGCAGCTCGGTCTGGATCTGGCCATCGAGCTCGAAACGCTCTGGCAGGAAGTACAAACGACCGCGCTCTTCGCCGATGTCCTGGTAGCGCTGGTTGGTTTTCTCGTTGAGCTTCCAGGTGCGCACCACTTTGCGATACGGCACCACCATCAGCGGGCCGCTCAGTTGCTGGCTGAAGCTTGCGCTGCGGGCGATGTCTTCGAGTACACCGTCACGCCGTTGCTGGCGGTCCTGGATGAGGCCGTTGATCATCAAGAGCGGAATCAGTAGCAACAAAATCAGAAGGGCAATGGCCCCGAGTTTTAGGGTCAGGCTGCGGTTCATGGGACTCTCCCTGTTTGGATGGGGAGAGTCTGGGAGGGCTGTGTGGGGGATTTATGGGGGGAATGTGGAGATTATGTGGAGACTGCACCGCCCCCTGTGGGAGCGAGCCTGCTCGCGATGGCAACGACTCGGTCCTAAACCAGGCGCAACCTGACCTCAACCCCACCTTCGACATTGCCAATGCTCAATGTCCCGCCATGCAACTGGACCACTTCTTCGACAAAATTAAGCCCCAGCCCAGTGCTTTTGCGACCACTGTCCGGACGCGGCAATGAGTAAAACCGCTCGCTCAGACGCGGCAAGGCATAGTCAGGAATCGCCTCCGCCTGGTTAAACAGCCTGAACTCAATCTGCTCCCCAATTCGCTCGGCGCTAAAACGCAGCACACCCTGAACCGGGGTGAAATCCAGCGCATTCTCCAACAAATTCCCCAACGCCTGACGCAACAGAAACGGCTCACCGGTTAGCGTCAGGTCCGCCGAAATCCGTTGCTCCACACGCAACTGCTTACCCTCGATCCGAGCCGCCTGAGCCTTCAACACTTCATCCACCAACCCGGCCAACGGCACCGCTACCCGTTCCTCCAGACCTTGCCGCTGTTCGACTTGAGCCAGGTTCAGCAGCCGCTCAATCAACTGCTGCATCCGCACACTTTCGCTATCGATATTGCTGACGAACCGCTGCTGCTGCGCCAACGGCATCTCGCCTTGCAGCAATTCCGCCGCCCCGCGAATCGCCGCCAACGGGCTCTTCAACTCATGGGTCAGCGTGTGCACATAACGCTCGACGTAGGCCTTGCCTTCGAGCTGCGTGCGCATGTGCTCCACCGCTGTCGCCAGTTGCTCCAGCTCACCGCCGCGATAATGCGGCACCTCGACCCGACGGCCGTCACTCACCGCTTGCGCATACGCGGTCAACCGGCGCAGTGCCGCGCTCAACCACCATGACAACAACGCTCCGAACAACAGACCAAGACCGATCAACCCGGCGCCATAGGCCAGCAATCTTCGTTCGGTGCGATCGACGTAAGGCTGCAACGAGCTGTTGGGCTTGGCCACGGTGACCACGCCGATGATCTGGCCGTTGTCGCGGATCGGTGCACCGACGTGCATCACCGAAGAGTGGGCGTCGTTCGGGTCGCTACGCGTGGAGCGGGCGCCGTATTCGCCGCGCAGGGTCAGGTAAACGTCATTCCAGCGCGAGTAATCCTGCCCCACCGCCGCCCCGCTGGAGTCCAGCACCACGATGCCTTTGGCGTCGGTGACGTAGATGCGGTGATTGACCTGATTCTTCGGCAAGCCCCAGATGCTGGCTTTCGGTTGCCGCTCGCCGTAGGCCTTGAGCAACTCGGGCCAGCGATTCTGGTTGAGGGTCCCGGCCTTGAAGTCGTCGCGCAGGATTTCGGCCATCAGGTTGGCCGTGTCGACCAGGGTTTCTTCGGTGGACTGGCGCACACCGGGGCGGATTTCTTCCATCACGGTGTTGAGCACGAAGTAACCGGTCAGGCCGATGAACAACACATAGACCAGAAAAATCCGGATCCCCAGCGGCATCAGCTGTGCCCCGGGCTGTAGCTGTAGCCGAGGCCGCGATGGGTCTGGATCGGCTCCGCGTCTGCCCGTACCAGACGCAATTTGGCGCGCACGCTCTTGATGTGGCTGTCGATGCTGCGCTCGTAACCGGCATCGGCGGCGATGCCCAGCGCATCCAGCAATTGCTCGCGACTGAACACCCGCTCGGGTTGTTCCAGCAGGCATTGCAGCAGGCGGAATTCGTGACGGGTCAGGCTCAGCGGCTGACCGCGATAATTGATTTGCACCCGTTCGTTGTCGATCCGAAACAACGCCGATGAGGATTCGGCCACCGTCCTTGGCGCCATGCGTTTGAGAATGGCCCGGACCCGCGCGGCGACTTCCCGCGGGCTGAACGGCTTGACCACGTAATCGTCGGCACCGATTTCCAGGCCGACCACACGATCGATTTCGGCATCGCGGGCACTGAGAAAAATCACCGGCACTTCGCTGAAACGGCGCAATTGCTTGCAGGTCTCGAAGCCGCTGATGTCGGGCAAACCAATGTCGAGAATGATCAAATCGGCTGGCATGGCACGCTGATGATCCAGCGCTGCCGCGCCCAGGCTCAGCCAGGTCGTGGTGAAGCCTTCACCCTGTAACGCGAAAACCAGGGTGTCGGCAATCGCCGCTTCGTCTTCGACAATCAAGATATGAGGCATGGCGTCCTGGCCCGGTTATGAAGTGGGCGAACGGTGCCCCAAGGCTCACGTCACGTCAATGAGACCACTTGAATTCAGCAATCGGGTTTGTCGGCGGTAAAACGGCGTGCCGGGTTCACCGCCGCGCCGAATTCACGCAAGGCTTTGGCGCCGATCAGCAAAGGGTAGTTGAAGCTGCTGCGGTCGGTCAGGTTGACCTCGACGGTGCGCTTGACGTTGCCCAGGCACAGCTCCAGATCGACCACCGGACGCTTGGTGGGCTCGGTCGCCTCCTTGTCATCGTCCTCTTCTTCGGAACGGGTCTTGATCTTGCTGATCCGCGCGACCTTGTGTTCGTAGACCTTGTTGCTGGCGTCCTTGGTGGCAAGGCGAAAACGTACCCAGTCTTCGCCGTCGCGGGTGAAGGTTTCGATGTCCTTGGCCGACAGCGACGCGGTCAGGGCACCGGTGTCCATCTTGGCCTTGAGCACTTCGCCGCCGATTTCCGGCAGCGCGATGTATTCGTAACGCCCGTACAGGGTCGGCTCGGCGGCCAGGACTGGCAGGGCCACCAGGGAAAGCAGTGCGAGGATCGATTTCACGTAATGGGCTTCCATAAGGAGTGGGCAGCGGGATTTTAGACCGTTGTCGAGTAGATCGTTCCCACGCTCTGCGTGGGAGCGAGCGTGTCGCAAGATTAACGCCCCAAAGGTGAAACATTCGTCACCCCCGATTTGGCCTCCCGCCCGAAGCTGCTTATCATGGCGCGCCCACATGATCCCAAGAGTTACTTATGCGCCGCCTGCTCACCGGCTGTTTCGTCACCCTGCTGCTGTTGCTCAACACCCTGGTCCTGATCGGGCCGCTGATGGTATTTGCCCTGCTCAAACTGGTCCTGCCCGGTCGCTATCGCGACTACGCCTCATGGGCCGTGATGTGGATCGCCGAGACCTGGGCCGAGATCGACAAACTGATCTTCCGTCTATGCATCCCGACCCGCTGGGACATCCGCGGCGGCGAAGGCCTGCGCGTCGACACGTCTTACCTGGTGATCAGCAACCATCAATCCTGGGTTGATATCCCGGCGTTGATCCAGACCCTCAACCGGCGCACGCCGTTCTTCAAGTTCTTCCTCAAGAAAGAGCTGATCTGGGTGCCGTTCCTGGGGTTGGCATGGTGGGCGCTGGATTACCCGTTCATGAAGCGTTACACCAAGGCCTACCTGGCCAGGCACCCGGAGTTGGCCGGCAAGGATCTGGAGATCACCAAAGCGGCGTGCGAGCTGTTCAAGCGTCAGCCGGTGACGGTGGTCAACTACCTCGAAGGCACTCGCTACACCGCCGCGAAAAGCGCCCAGCAGCAATCACCCTTCACTCACCTGCTTCGGCCCAAGGCAGGCGGCGTGGCGTTTGTGCTGGCGGCATTGGGCGAACAGCTGGATGCCGTGCTCGATGTGACGGTGGTGTATCCGCAACAGGCGATTCCGGGGTTCTGGGATTTGATCAGCGGTAATGTGCCGAGGGTCATCATCGACATCAAGACCCGCGAACTAGACCCCGCGCTGTGGCAAGGCGATTACGAAAACGATCCGCTGTTTCGCGAAAAAATCCAGAACTGGGTCAACCAGCTCTGGATCGAAAAAGACCAGCGTATCGACGCATTGCGCGCCGAGCGCCGTTGAATCAACTGCCGGTGCCAGCGCCCCAGATCCCGCCCAGGCTTTCCAGCAACGAGCCACCAACGCCCTGCTGACCGAGGTATTGCAACAGCACCGGGGCAAACTGGCCGATCATGCCGCTGTCCATGCCCAACTCGCTAAAAGCGTTGTTCAGATCATTGGTGTTCTTCACGGCACCCAAGGCATTGTCCAGACCGGCCGCCTTGCCGGAAGACCCAAGCAGGCCGGCCAGCGCGCCCAGCTCACCGCCGCCGGACAACTTGTCGATGCCCGGAACGCTTTTGGCCAGTTCCGAGTAATCGGTCGAGCTCAACTGATTCTTCGCCAGCCCCAGCATCGCCCCAGTCCCGCCGACGGCCTGTTGAGGTGTCACGTTCAATTGGCTGAGCGCGCTCAACAAACCGGCCGTTTCTGAAGTCGGCGCCGCGGCGGCGGCTGTATTACCGCCCTGCATGCTCGACGCCGCTTTAGTCACGTCGTCCAGGCTGAAGCCTGCGAAGACCGGGCTGGCCGCAAGGGTCATCAGCGAAGCCAGTGCAAAACCGCGTGAAATCTTCATCCAGACATCCTCTTGTGCCATGAAAACCGCCTGTGAGCGGACGGGAAAACTGCCGGTTTGACCGGGGTTTTGGCGGTGTTGTTCCTTGCTGGCGTTGCCATTTTTTTCGCTGTAACTAAGCAAGACCAGTAGCAATGAAAACATCAATGTCTGTCTCAAATTATAAAAAGGTTATTTATTACGCCGAACCCTCATAAAAAACTGTTAGATCTGACAGTAGCCAACCACCATCGCACAACTTAATCTCCCAGTTGCAGGGGATACCGTAAACGTATGACATCGTCCCAGGTGATAACGGCCGGTACTACGCGACAAACATTCAAATAGTTAGACGCAAAAAAACCAATTAACTTGAGTTAGCTCTGACAGTCGGCACTTAGCTACCTGCCTATAACTTCACAACTCCACAGCACTCAACATTACTTGTGTGCCGCATGGACATTAAACACACAAGGAGAGCGTTTTGCGCACAACTATTATTTCAAGCACCTTTGCGATTCTGACCATCAGCAACTTCGCCTACGCAGACACCTGTCCTGATCCATCAACTTTCAAACAGGCAGACAACGTTTTTACCGCAAAAGACAAGTCGGGCCGGATCTGGAAAGGTGAGTACTGGCAGACCGAAGCCCCCTCTTTCAGCTTCGAAAGCGCGGCCTACATCACCGAAGACGAAGGCGAGGACGGCCTCCCCATGACCGTCAGTCAAATGAGCTGTCGCTACGGGAAAATAGCGATGGTTCTCGATAATGTGAAAGATTGGAAGCCAGCACCTGGAGTTTGGGACAAATCAAATCACTGCACGAAGTCCATCAGCGAGTGCTCATTCAACAGCAGCAATAAATAAAAAAGGGCGACATCTCTGTCGCCCTTCTCCCGTCTTGCGTAACGCTTACGCCGCGCTGAACAGTTTGTGCGGATCGATCACAAACTTCTTCGGCACGCCCGCATCGAACTCGCCGTAACCACGTGGCGCGTCATCCAGGCTGATGACTTCCACGCCAACGATGTCGGCAATGTGAATGCGGTCCCACATGATCGCCTGCATCAGTTGGCGGTTGTACTTCATCACCGGCGTCTGGCCGGTGTGGAAGCTGTGGGATTTGGCCCAGCCCAGACCAAAGCGAATGCTCAGGCTGCCCATTTTCGCGGCGGCATCTACAGCACCCGGGTCTTCAGTCACATAGAGGCCTGGAATACCGATTTTACCGGCGACACGAACCACCCCCATCAGCGAATTGAGCACGGTGGCAGGGGCCTCGTGTTTCACGCCGTCATGGCCGTGACCGCGCGCTTCGAAGCCTACGGCGTCGACAGCGCAATCCACTTCCGGCTCGCCCAGCAGCGCAGCGATTTGTTCGTGCAGCGGCGTGTCCAGGGACAGATCGGCGATTTCGAAACCTTGCGCCTTGGCGTGGGCCAGGCGAACGGTGTTGACGTCACCGATGATCACCACTGCCGCGCCCAACAGGCGAGCGGAAGCGGCGGCTGCCAGACCGACCGGACCGGCACCCGCGATGTACACGGTGCTGCCTGGGCCAACACCCGCCGTCACGGCGCCGTGGTAACCGGTGGGCAGGATGTCGGAGAGGCAGGTCAGGTCGCGGATTTTTTCCATCGCGCGATCGCGATCCGGCAGTTTCAGCAGGTTGAAGTCGGCGTACGGCACCATCGCGTATTCGGCCTGGCCGCCGGTCCAGTCGCCCATATCGACATAACCATAAGCACCGCCCGGACGGGCCGGGTTGACGCTGAGGCAGACACCGGTGTGCATCTCTTTGCAGGAACGGCAGCGCCCGCAAGCGACGTTGAACGGTACGGACACCAGATCGCCGATTTGCAGGTTTTCGACGTCGCTGCCCTTCTCGATGACTTCGCCGGTGATCTCGTGGCCGAGCACCAGACCGGTCTGAGCGGTGGTACGGCCGCGCACCATGTGCTGGTCGGAACCACAGATGTTGGTGGAAACCACACGCAGGATGACAGCGTGATTAATCTTCCTGCCGCGCGGGTCCTGCATTTTCGGATAGTCGATTTTCTGTATTTCGACTTTGCCATTGCCGAGATACACCACACCACGATTGCCAGACATGCTTTCACCTCGCTGTTGTTTTTATGTAGCGGTCGCGTCGCCATGGAGCGGCGGCGCGTTGATTGCTCGGGTTATTGCCTGTGTGTCTTTGCTTTGTCTGTTGGGGCCTCATCGCGGGCAAGCCCGCTCCCACAGTGGCAGCGGTTGACCACAAGACTTGTGAACGACACAAAACCCTGTGGGAGCGAGCTTGCTCGCGATAGCAATCTAGAGAACGACGGTGCGATTGGCGTTCAAAAATACTCGTCGTTCAATGTGATAACCCACCGCCCGCGCCAGGGTCAGCCCTTCGATATCCCGCCCCTTGGCGATCAGGTCTTCCGGGTAATGACTGTGGTCCACCGCCTCCACGCCCTGGGCAATAATCGGCCCCTCGTCCAGGTCGTTGTTGATGTAATGCGCCGTCGCGCCAACCAGTTTCACGCCCTTGTTGTAGGCCTGGTGATACGGCTTGGCGCCCTTGAAACCGGGCAGCAGGGAGTGATGGATGTTGATCGCCTTGCCGTCGAGTTTGCGGCACAGCTCTGGCGACAGGACTTGCATGTAGCGCGCAAGAATCACCAGTTCGGCGCCGGACTCTTCGATCACCTGCCATACCTGACGCTCCTGCGACGGCTTGTCGTTGGGGTCCAGCGGGAAGTGGTAGTACGGAATCTGGTGCCAGTCGGCCAGCGGCTTGAGGTCGGGGTGGTTGGAAACCACGGCGGCCACGTCCATCGACAACTGGCCGATGCGCTGGCGATAGAGCAAGTCGTTGAGGCAGTGATCGGCCTTGGAGACCATGATCACCACTTTTGGCCGGTAGTTCGGTGGTGTCAGTTCGAAGACCATGCCGAAGGCTTTGCCACGTTCTTCCAGTCCGGCGCGGAAGGCTTGCTCGTCGAAGCCTTCGGGCTGACGGAATTCCACGCGAATGAAGAAGCGGCCCGAGAGCCGGTCATCGAAGGAGTGGTGCTCGGTGACGTAGCAGCCCTGCTCGAACAGAAAGCGGGTCACCGCGTCCACGGTGCCGAGGACGCTGGGGCAGTCGGCGGTCAGAATCCATGTGTCTGGGGCGCGGCTCATAGTGCGGTGACTCCTGTTCGAAAATACCTACACGGCTGCGAAGACCTGTGGCGAGGGAGCTTGCTCCCGCTGGGTTGCGAAGCGACCCCAAAATCAGCGACCGCATTCACTCAGGAGGAATGCGGGCTCAGGTTTTACGACTGCTGCGCAGCCGAGCGGGAGCAAGCTCCCTCGCCACAGGGGAACGATCATTAAGCCTGGACGCTCAGGCCGTATTCAGCGGCCGCATCCTGCAACCACAACCACCAGTAATCCGAGAAGCTGCGGCGGATCAGCAGTTCCCAAGTGTCTTCGGCGGTATGGCGAATCACCAGTTGCGACTTGGCGAACACCGTGCCCACGGCCTTGCCCACCGGGAAGCTGTTGGGGTGCACGTCGTAGCTGGTGGATTTCATCAGCACCTGGCGCACGTTCGGGCCGCTCAGTTCGAGGATCTGCTGGCCGCCGCTGACATTGGTGATTGCAATGTGCAGGTCGCCCAGCGCTTCACGCAGTTTTTGCTCGGCGGCAAATTCTTCACCGGTCGGCACGATCAGCAGCCATTCATCCGGCCCCATCCATTGCAGGCTGGTTTCGCCTTTGATGACGACGGTCAGCGCACCCGGCAATTCGATGCCAAGCGCCTTGTGTACGCCGGCGGCAAACGCAGCATCGTGGCCATCGCCACGGATGGTCAGGTGGCCGAGGAGTTTCTTCTCACGCACGGTCACGCCGGCGTTTTTGCGGCCCTTGCCCGCCAGGCTGGCGAGGTCGGCATGATGCAGCGACGACTCGGCCTTGGCCCCGGTGGTTGGGCGTTGTTGGTAAACATTGGCTGCGGTCATAAAGCACCTTTCCTGAATTCGTTTCCCTGTGGGAGCGGGCTTGCCCGCGATGGGAGCAACTCGGTCTGCCTGAGGCACCGCGCTATCGTTCATCGCGGGCAAGCCACGCTCCCACAGGTTCTGTGGTGTCAGATGTTCTGGCGATCACCCTTAGGATCGAAGAACACCGAAGAAACAATTTCCGCCTCGATCACGCTGCCATCCGCCAGCGGTGCGAACACACGCTCACCGATACGCTTCAACCCGCCTTTCACCACGCCCATGGCAAATGAATAGCCCAGGGAGTTGTGCAAGTAGCTGGAGGTCACGTGGCCAACCATGGTCATCGGGATCGCTTGCTTGGTGTTGAACACCAGTTGCGCACCTTCCGGCAGCCATTTGGTCGGATCGATCGGCTTCAGGCCCACCAGTTGCTTGCGTTGATCACGCACGCAGTCTTCGCGGTTCATGCCACGCTGACCGATCCACGAGAACGGTTTGGTGCGACCGACGCACCAGCCCATGTTCAAGTCATCCGGCGTCATCGAGCCGTCAGTGTCCTGGCCGACAATGATGAAACCCTTCTCGGCCCGCAGGATGTGCATGGTCTCGGTGCCGTACGGCGTCAGGTTGTATGGCTTGCCGGCCTCGACGATTTTCTCGAGCACGCCCATGGCGTAGTCGGCTTGCACGTTGACTTCGTACGACAGCTCACCGGTAAACGAAATCCGGAACACCCGCGCCGGCACACCACCGACCAGACCTTCTTTCCAGGTCATGAACGGGAAGGCTTCGTTGCTCAGGTCGATGTCGGTGACGTGGCTGAGCAGCTTGCGGCTGTTCGGCCCGGACAGGGTCATGGTTGCCCAGTGATCTGTCACGGAGGTGAAGTACACCTTCAGCTCCGGCCATTCGGTCTGGTGGTAGATTTCCAGCCATTGCAGCACGCGTGCAGCGCCGCCGGTGGTGGTGGTCATCACGAAATGGTTGTCGGCGAGGCAAGCGGTGACGCCGTCGTCGAAGACCATGCCGTCTTCTTTGCACATCAGGCCGTAGCGCGCCTTGCCCACGTCGAGCTTGGTCCAGGCGTTGGTGTAGATGCGGTTGAGGAACTCACGGCAATCCGGGCCCTGGATATCGATCTTGCCCAGGGTCGACGCATCCAGCAGACCAACACTGTCGCGCACGGCTTTGCATTCGCGTTTCACCGCGGCATGAATGTCTTCACCGCTTTTCGGGAAGTACCACGGACGTTTCCACTGACCGACATCTTCAAACTCAGCGCCGTTTTTCACGTGCCAGTGATGCAGTGCGGTGTGACGGACCGGCTCGAAGATGTGCCCACAGTGACGACCGGCCACGGCGCCGAACGTCACCGGCGTGTAGTTCGGGCGGAACATGGTGGTGCCCATCTGCGGGATGGTCACGTTCAGCGAACGGGCAGCGATGGCCAGGCCGTTGACGTTGCCGAGCTTGCCCTGGTCGGTACCGAAGCCCAGTGCGGTGTAGCGTTTGACGTGCTCGACCGACTCGAAGCCTTCGCGGGTCGCCAGCTCGATGGCGGCAGCGGTGACGTCGTTTTGCAGGTCGACGAATTGCTTCGGCGCCCGTGCGGTGGCTTTTTCGTGGGGCACCTGGAACAGCGCCAGCGTTGGCTCTTCCAGACGGCTCAAGGCTTTTGGCAGTACGCCTTCGACCGTTTGGAACCCGGCTTCGGCAGCGGCGCGAGCGCCCCCTTCAAAACCGTCGGCCAGGGAATCGCCGAGGCCGTAGACACCGTTGATACCACCGACGCACACGCGTTTTTGCGGTGCTTCGCCCGGTACGAAACCGAGGATGTCTTCGCGCCAGATCGGCTTGCCACCCAAGTGCGACGCCAAGTGAACCACCGGGCTGTAACCACCGGAGCTGGCAACCAAGTCGCATTCGAGCCACTCGCCAGGACTGGTCACGGCGTGTGCTTTGACATCAATCGCCGCCACACGAGCCGCCGTCACGTGCTTGCTGCCACGGGCTTCGATCACGGCGCTGCCGGTCAGGATGCGGATGCCTTTGGCACGTGCTTCTTCAACCAAAGCGCCACGAGGATTGCTGCGGGCGTCGGCGATAGCGACGACTTGCAGGCTGGCGTCGAGCCAGTCCAGAGCAACGCGGTAGGCGTGATCGTTGTTGGTCGACAGCACCAGTTTTTTGCCCGGTGCCACGCCGTAGCGGCGCACGTAAGTCGACACAGCACCAGCAAGCATGTTGCCCGGCACGTCGTTGTTGCCGTAGACCAGCGGACGCTCGTGAGCGCCGGTCGCCAGCACGACACGTTTGGCGCGAACGCGGTGGATGCGCTGACGCACCTGGCCAATCGGAGCACGGTCGCCGAGGTGATCGGTCAGGCGCTCGTGGATGGTCAGGAAGTTGTGGTCGTGGTAACCGTTGACCGTGGCGCGCGGCAACAGCAGCACGTCCGGGGTGTCTTTCAGTTCGGCGATGACGCTGGCGATCCATTCGGCAGCAGGCTTGCCGTCGAGGCTTTCGCGGGAGTCGAGCAGGCTGCCGCCGAACTCTTCCTGCTCATCGGCGAGAATCACTCGGGCACCGCTGCGCGCAGCAGCCAGTGCAGCCGCCAGGCCAGCAGGGCCAGCGCCGACGATCAGCACGTCGCAGTGCTGGTTCATGTAGTCGTAGGTGTCCGGATCGTTCTCGGTTGGCGAGCGGCCAAGACCGGCGGCTTTACGAATGTACTTCTCGTAAGTCATCCAGAACGATTGCGGGTACATGAAGGTTTTGTAGTAGAAGCCCGGTGGCATCAGCTTGCCGCCGACCTTGCCGAGAATCCCCATCATGTCGTTGTTCACGCTTGGCCAGCCGTTGGTGCTGGTGGCGACCAGGCCTTGATACAGCGCTTGTTGCGTGGCGCGTACGTTTGGAATCTGCGTGGCTTCAGTCGCGCCGATCTGCAGCACGGCGTTTGGCTCTTCAGCGCCCGCCGCGAAGATGCCGCGCGGACGGGAATACTTGAAGCTGCGACCGATGATGTCGACGCCGTTGGCCAGCAGTGCAGCGGCCAGCGAGTCGCCTTCAAAGCCTTTGTAGCTCTGGCCGTTGAAGGTGAAGTTCAGCACTTTGTTGCGGTCGATCCGTCCACCGTTGGACAGGCGATTGATCTGGCTCATACCTTAGCTCCCAGAGCCTGCGCGGCCGCTTTCGGACTTTCAGTCTTGTCGGTGAACTGCGGCTTGGTGCCGATCTTGTAGGTCTCGAGAATCTCGTAGGTCACGGTGTCGCGGGTGACGTTGAAGTACTGACGGCAACCGGCAACGTGGTCCCACAACTCGTGGTGCAGGCCGCGAGGGTTATCGCGGAAGAACATGTAGTCGCCCCACTCCTCGTCGGTGCAGGCGGTCGGGTCCAGTGGGCGCGGGATGTGCGCCTGGCCGGATGCATGGAATTCCTCTTCGGAGCGCAGTTCGCCGCAGTGAGGACAGAAGATATGCAACATGGGGATTTCTCCTGTTAGTGGGCAACCGCAGCAGCGCCGTGTTCATCGATCAACGCACCGTTGTGGAAACGGTCGATGGAGAAAGGTGCAGCCAATGGGTGCATTTCACCCTTGGCCAGACTCGCGGCAAACACGTTGCCCGAGCCAGGTGTCGCCTTGAAGCCACCGGTACCCCAACCGCAGTTGAAGAACATGTTCGGTACCGGCGTTTTCGAAATGATCGGGCAGGCATCCGGCGTGGTGTCGACGATGCCGCCCCACTGCCGGTTCATGCGGACGCGGGACAGTACCGGGAACATCTCGACGATGGCTTGAATCGTGTGTTCGATCACCGGGTACGAACCGCGCTGGCCGTAGCCGTTGTAGCCGTCGATACCGGCGCCGATCACCAGGTCGCCCTTGTCGGACTGACTGATGTAACCGTGTACGGCGTTGGACATGATCACGCTGTCGATAATCGGCTTGATCGGCTCGGACACCAGCGCTTGCAGCGGGTGCGATTCGATCGGCAGACGGAAACCGGCGAGTTTGGCCATGTGCCCGGAGTTACCGGCAGTGACCACACCGACGCGCTTGGCGCCGATGAAGCCCTTATTGGTTTCAACACCGATGCACACGCCGTTTTCCTTGCGGAAACCGATCACTTCGGTCTGCTGGATCAGGTCCACGCCCAAGGCGTCGGCGGCACGGGCAAAGCCCCAGGCCACGGCATCGTGACGGGCCACGCCGCCGCGACGCTGGACGGTCGCGCCCATCACCGGGTAGCGGGTGTTTTTCGAGCAGTCGAGGTACGGAATCTCGTCGGCTACTTGTTTGGCATCGAGCAGTTCACCGTCCACGCCGTTGAGGCGGTTGGCACTGACCCGACGCTCGGAATCACGAATGTCCTGCAGGGTGTGGCACAGGTTGTAAACGCCGCGCTGGGAGAACATCACGTTGTAGTTCAGGTCCTGGGACAGGCCTTCCCACAGTTTCATCGCGTGTTCGTACAGGTGCGCCGACTCGTCCCACAGGTAGTTGGAGCGAACGATGGTGGTGTTGCGCGCGGTGTTACCGCCTCCCAGCCAGCCTTTCTCGACCACGGCCACGTTGGTGATGCCGTGTTCCTTGGCGAGGTAGTAGGCGGTCGCCAGACCATGCCCGCCACCGCCGACGATGACTACGTCATAGACCTTTTTCGGGGTCGGCGTGCGCCACATTTTCTGCCAGTTTTCGTGATGGCTGAGGGAGTGTTTGAAGAGGCCGAAGCCCGAGTAGCGTTGCATAGTCATTTACTCCAAAACCGCGCTCAGCGATAAACCGGGAAGTCCGCGCACAGGGCCGATACTTGCTGCGCAACATTGGCCTCGACATCGGCATCGCCGAGGTTGTCGAGGATGTCGCAGATCCAGCCGGCCAACGTGACGCACTGGGTCACCTTGAAGCCGCGCGTGGTCACCGCCGGGGTGCCGATGCGCAGGCCGGAGGTGACGAACGGCGACTGTGGATCATTCGGGACAGCGTTCTTGTTCACAGTGATGTGGGCGCGACCGAGTGCTGCATCCGCGTCTTTGCCGGTGAGGCCCTGACGGATCAGGCTGACCAGGAACAGATGGTTATCGGTACCGCCGGACACTACATCGTAGCCGCGTTTGATAAACACGCCGGCCATGGCCTGGGCGTTGTCGATCACTTGTTGTTGGTAAGCCTTGAAGCTCGGCTCCAGCGCTTCCTTGAAGCACACCGCTTTACCAGCGATCACGTGCATCAGCGGGCCGCCCTGGGCACCCGGGAAAACGGCGGCGTTGAGCTTCTTCTCGATTTCTTCGTTGGCCTTGGCCAGGATCAGGCCGCCACGTGGACCGCGCAGGGTCTTGTGAGTGGTGGTAGTCACCACATCAGCGTACGGCAGCGGATTCGGGTACAGACCAGCAGCCACCAGACCGGCAACGTGCGCCATGTCGACGAACAGCAGGGCACCGACCTTGTCGGCGATCTGACGGAAACGTGGGAAGTCCAGAGTCTTGGAGTAAGCCGAGAAGCCGGCAACGATCATTTTTGGCTTGCATTCGACGGCCAGGCGCTCGACTTCGTCGTAATCGATCAACCCGGTTTTAGTGTCGATGCCGTACTGCACGGCGTTGTACAGCTTGCCCGAGGACGACACTTTGGCGCCGTGGGTCAGGTGACCACCGTGGGCCAGGCTCATGCCGAGGATGGTGTCGCCTGGCTGGATCAGCGCCAGATACACAGCACTGTTGGCCGAAGAGCCGGAGTGCGGCTGGACGTTGGCGTAGTCGGCACCGAACAGTTGCTTGGCGCGTTCGATGGCCAGGGCTTCAACCTTGTCGACGTGCTCGCAGCCACCGTAGTAGCGCTTACCCGGATAGCCTTCGGCGTATTTGTTGGTCAGGCCACTGCCTTGCGCTTCCATGACGCGTTTGCTGGTGTAGTTCTCTGACGCGATCAGCTCGATGTGATCTTCCTGACGTTGCTCTTCGGCATTCATCGCCGCCAGCAGTGCATCGTCGTAACCCTGGATCTGGTCTTGCTTGCTGAACATCGCGTCTCTCCCAGCGGCATCTATGCGCCATTCGTCTCGGTAAGGCACTGGTGTTTCGACAGTGCCCTTTGGATGCGATGGTATGACCGGCGCAGACAGGCCAAATGCCTACGGACGCCACGCAAAGGTGCGTTTACGACATGAGCCGAAATGCCTGACCGGACACGGTCCCCGAACCACCAGAGATCCCTGTGCGAGCGAGCTTGCTCGCGATGGCGGCGGGTCAGTCAATATCCCTGTTGAATGACAAACCGATATCGCGAGCAAACCCGCTCCCACAGCGGTCAGGTGACGATTTGGCGGACGAGTAGCAGCAGGAAAAAATGCAGCGGATAGAGGGCATAGGCCCAACGCCGCATCGGCAGTGGATGAATGCCTTTGGCATGTCGCAAAAGCAGCGTCCCCAACAGTGGCGCAATCAGACAAGCGGCGATGCCTGGCACCGCAGCACTATTGCCCAGCTTCGCGGCTTGAATCAGCACCCGCCATTCATTGGCCGCCAGGCACACCAGCCCCGGCAGCAGCGCGAAATACCAGGGACGCCGGATCACCAGCAACATCGCCAGCGGCAACAACACCCCGAAGAAACCAAACATCAGTCGCTCCGGGAACACTGCCGCCAGCGTCAAAGCGGCGACCGCCAACAGTCGCGATTGCAGCGTCGGGTGCTGCCAGCCCCGCGCGACCAACAGCCCAAGCGCCAACGTGGGCAACACGTTCAAGGTGTCGGGATCAGGAATGTACAACCTGTAAGGGATCTCACTGATGGCACTGAACAGCAGCAACCAGCCCAGATAACGCCACTGATGGGGCACTTCCCGTGCACGGGAAACATTCACCGCCATCGCCAGACAGAACCACGGAAACGCCAGCCGCCCCGGCACATACAGCAGATCGACGGAATAACCGACATATCGCAGGTGATCGAGCACCATGCTCAATAGCGCCAGCCACTTGAGCAGATCCAGTGCCCCATCCCGTTGAGTCATGTGCATAATTGCCCGTCGTCTTTGTATTTTTCTGTCAGACGCATCGCGTGTGCTCCCCGGATGATCTTCGGTAAAGTGCGCACCATCATTGACCACGAGTCGCTTCACCATAGGCGTCTCGACCACGGAAAGCAGGGCCATGACCGATAAGAGCCAACAATTCGCCAGCGACAACTATTCCGGTATCTGCCCTGAAGCCTGGGCGGCCATGGAACAGGCCAACCACGGCCACCAGCGCGCATACGGCGACGATGAATGGACCGCTCGCGCGTCCGACGATTTCCGCAAACTGTTCGAAACCGACTGCGAAGTGTTCTTCGCCTTCAACGGCACCGCCGCCAACTCGCTGGCCCTGTCGTCGCTGTGCCAGAGTTACCACAGCGTGATCTGCTCGGAAACCGCCCACGTCGAAACCGACGAATGCGGCGCACCGGAATTCTTCTCCAACGGCTCCAAACTGCTGATCGCCCGCACTGAAAACGGCAAGCTGACCCCGGAATCGATCCGCGAAGTCGCTCTCAAGCGCCAGGACATTCACTACCCGAAACCGCGCGTCGTGACCCTGACCCAGGCCACCGAAGTCGGCAGCGTCTACACCCCGGAAGAAATTCGCGCCATCAGCGCCACCTGCAAAGAGCTGGGCCTGAACCTGCACATGGACGGCGCGCGGTTCTCCAATGCGTGTGCGTTCCTCGGCTGCTCCCCGGCAGACCTGACCTGGAAGGCCGGCGTAGACGTATTGTGCTTCGGCGGTACGAAAAACGGCATGGCGGTCGGCGAGGCGATTCTGTTCTTCAACCACAAACTGGCTGAAGACTTCGACTACCGCTGCAAACAGGCCGGTCAACTGGCCTCGAAGATGCGCTTCCTCTCGGCCCCGTGGGTCGGGATTCTGGAAAACGACGCCTGGCTCAAATACGCCCACCACGCCAACCGCTGCGCACAGTTGCTGGCCGAACTGGTGAGCGACATCCCGGGCGTGGAACTGATGTTCCCGGTGCAGGCCAACGGCGTGTTCCTGCAACTCTCGGAACCGGCCATCGCCGCACTGACCGCCAAGGGCTGGCGCTTCTACACCTTCATCGGCAACGGCGGCGCACGCTTCATGTGCTCGTGGGACACCGAAGAAGAACGCGTACGCGAACTGGCCGCCGACATCCGCGAAGTCATGTCCCGCTGATTCCTTCAAACAGCAACCCGATCCCCTGTGGCGAGGGAGCTTGCTCCCGCTCGGCGGCGCAGCCGTCGTAGAACCAGCCAATGCGGTCTGCCAGACAGACCGCATTCTCAGTATTCGGGGCCGCTTCGCAGCCCAGCGGGAGCAAGCTCCCTCGCCACAAACCCCCTTTCCCCCTCCCCTGATCACTCACCCTGAAACTCTTGGTCTACATTGATTGGCGAGCCATCTCTATCCGCTCAGACAATAATAATCAGGAGCGTACGCATGTCCTTACAAGGCAAAACCCTGTTCATTACCGGTGCCAGCCGTGGGATTGGTCGTGAGATCGCGCTGCGAGCTGCGCGGGATGGGGCCAACATTGTGATTGCGGCCAAAAGCGCCGAGCCGCACCCGAAGTTGCCGGGCACGATTTTCAGCGTGGCGCAGGAAGTTGAGGCAGCGGGAGGCAAGGCGCTGGCCTTGCAGGTGGATGTGCGTGACGAAGATGCCGTGCGCAACGCGCTCGCCCAGGCCAACGAACATTTCGGCGGCATCGATGCGCTGATCAACAACGCCGGGGCGATCAAGCTGACCGGGGTTCAACACATCGAACTCAAGCGCTTCGACCTGATGCACCAGATCAACACCCGCGCCGTGTTGCTGTGCAGCCAGGCTGCCCTGCCCTATCTGAAAAAAACCGGTGGGCACATTCTCAACCTGTCGCCGCCGCTGAACCTGGCGACCCAGTGGTTCGCCCAGTACAGCCCCTACACCGTGACCAAATACGGCATGAGCATGCTGACGATTGGCATGAGCGAGGAATTCAAAAATTACGGCATCAGCGTCAATTCGCTGTGGCCACAGACCATGATCGCCACCGCCGCTATTGAGTTTCAGCTTGGCTCACGGGAATCGTTCAAGCATGCGCGAACGCCCGAAATCATGGCCGATGCCGCCCACGTCATTCTGGACAGCAGCGGTCGCAGCATCACCGGGCGATTGCTGATTGATGAGGAGATTCTACGGGAGCATGGCGTGACCGAATTCGATCACTACCGCTTTGAGCCCGGCACCAACGACAAGCTGATGCCCGACTTATTCGTGGACTGAAACACAAACCACTGTGGGAGCGAGCTTGCTCGCGATGACGCCGGAACATTCAACATTGATATTGACTGATCCAACGCTATCGCGAGCCAGCTCGCTCCCACAGGTTTAGAACTCGATACGCACGTCGCCCTTCGGCACGCTGCAGCACGACAGGATGAACCCTTCGGCTTCGTCTTCCTCGGTAATCCCGCCGTTGTGGTCCATCTCGACCTCGCCACCCAGCTTCATCACCTTGCACGTACCGCAAATCCCCATCCCGCACGCTTTCGGTATCAACAGCCCAAGCTTGGCCGCAGCCGCGTGCACCGTTTCGCCCGGCGCCACACGAATGCTTTTGCCGGAGGCGGTGAATTCCACCTGATGCAGGTCTGCCACGTCGATTTCCGGTGCATCCGCTGCTTGCTCGGCTTGCTCCACGGCGTCTGCGCGGGCTTCCGGTGGCGTCGCACCGAACGATTCCTCGTGGTAACGCGACATGTCGAAACCGGCGGTCTCGAGCATGCGCTTCACCGCATTCATGTAGGGCGTCGGGCCGCAGCAGAAGACTTCGCGTTCGAGGAAGTCCGGCGCCATCAATTCGAGCATCTTGTGGTTCAGGTAACCGCGATAACCGGCCCACGGTTCACCAAGACCATGCTTCTCGCAGATCAGGTGCAGGCTGAAGTTGTCGATCCGCGACGCCATGTGTTCCAGCTCGCGGTGGTAAATGATGTCTTTGGGCGAGCGGGCGCTGTGGATAAACACCATGTCGACGTTGCCGTTGGTGTCATAGAACCAGCGCGTCATGGACATGACCGGCGTGATGCCGACACCACCGCTGAGGTAGAGCACCTTCGGCGCGGTGAAGTCCATGGCGTTGAACAGCCCGACCGGGCCATGCACCGCCAGCTCCTGACCTTCATGCAGAGTGTCGTGCAGCCAGTTCGAGACCTTGCCGCCGGGCACGCGCTTGATCGTCACCGAGAAGCTGTAAGGCACCGATGGCGAGCTGGAAATGGTGTAGGAGCGCATGATCGGCACGCCGTCGATTTCCAGCTCCAGGGTGACAAACTGCCCCGGCTTGAAAAAGAACAGGATCGGCTGGTCAGCCATAAAACAGAAGGTGCGCACATCCCAGGTTTCCTGGATGACTTTGACGCAACGGACGATGTGACGACCATTGGCCCAGGTCTGGGTCGTTACCGGATTCAGGAAGCTGTTGGACATGCTGTTCTCCACCGCCGATGCTCGGCCTTATGTTGGCGATTCTGCGTAACGTGCGAACCACCCATTTACCTATCTGCGACATTCACATACTTATCGCGACCAAGCCCCAACTACCGGGGGTTGCGCGTCGGGAACAGAGTGGGCCATGTCGCTCGTAGATAAGGTTCCGGGCAACGCCGGCCCCACACTCGCCCCATACCAAGACACATCCTTTACACCTTGCGTAGCAAACCTGATCAGCCACTTTCGCGGCCACGCAGATGGCCTTGAGGAAATACACGATGGACGTCACCACTACCCTGAGCCTGGGCGATCCACTGGAACCCGCACGCAAGGCCACCGCGCAGATGCTGCAAGAGCGCGAGCGGACTTTCTCGCTGCCGCAGCCGTTTTACTCTGACGAGCGGCTGTTTGATATCGACATGCAGGAAATCTTCCAGAAAGAATGGTTGATCGCCGGCATGACCTGCGAGATCCCGACCAAGGGCAACTACCTGACCCTGCAAGTCGGCAAGAACCCGATCATCGTGATTCGCGGCGCCGACGGCGTGGTGCATGCGTTCCATAACGTCTGCCGCCACCGCGGTTCGCGTCTGTGCACCAGTGAAAAAGGCAAGGTCGCCAAACTGGTCTGCCATTACCACCAGTGGACGTATGAACTGGACGGCCGCCTGCTGTTCGCCGGCACCGAAATGGGCGCCGACTTCGACATGAAGCAGTACGGCCTCAAACCGGTGAACGTGAAGACCGCCGGTGGTTACATCTTCATCAGCCTGTCGGAGAACCCGCCGGCCATTGATGACTTCCTGTCGACGTTGAGCCATTACATGGAACCGTACGACATGGAAAACACCAAGGTGGCGATCCAGACCAACCTGTACGAAAAAGCCAACTGGAAACTGGTGCTGGAAAACAACCGCGAGTGCTACCACTGCAACGCATCGCACCCGGAACTGTTGAAAACCCTGCTGGAATGGGACGACGTCACCGACCCGCGCGCCGACCAGGCCTTCAAGGACCACGTCGCCGCCTCCGCCGCTGCCTGGGAAGCCGAGAAGATCCCGTACGCCCACGCCAGTTTCGGCCTGCGTAACCGTATCGTGCGCATGCCGCTGCTCAAAGGCACCGTGTCGATGACCATGGACGGCAAACAGGGCTGCGCCAAGCTCATGGGCCGCATCAAGAACCCCGACCTGGGCTCGATGCGCATCCTGCACCTGCCGCACTCGTGGAACCACTGCATGGGCGATCACATCATCGTCTTCACCGTGTGGCCGATCAGCGCTCAGGAAACCATGGTCACCACCAAGTGGATCGTGCACAAAGACGCAGTCGAAGGCGTGGACTACGACGTAGAACGCATGCGCAAAGTGTGGGATGAAACCAACAACCAGGACCGTCGTCTGGCGGAAGAAAACCAGCGCGGCATCAACTCCACGGCGTACCAGCCTGGGCCTTACTCCAAGACCTATGAGTTTGGCGTGGTGAACTTTGTGGATTGGTACAGCGAGCGTTTGCTGAACAACCTCGGGGCCGAGCCGGCACCGTACCTCAAAGGCGTTCCTGTTCAAGGCTGACAGAGCTAAAAGCATCGCGAGCAGGCTCACTCCTACAGGGATTTGTGACCGACACAGATCAAATGTAGGCGCGAGCCTGCTCGCGATGGCGCCCTCCCCAACAACCCATCCTTCCCCGCCCCCGATACCCTTTCCCCGATTCAGAACTGTACGAAATATGATCTATTCCGTTCAGCGCTATGCCCTACGCACCTCCCAGCCTTCCACAAACAAGTTATCCACACCTCCACCCACAGCTATTGGGGACAAGTGTGGTTTTACACAAAACTTTCTCCACATAAACCGAAGAAAATCCGTGACTTATCCAGAAGCCTGGTTTTTAACAGTCGCTGGTTATTTTTTGATCGAAAGCTTGTGGGGCACGTTCTACGTGGCCTGCAGAGGATGGCAAACACCTTATCCACAGAAGCGCCAACAGACTTTGGGGGCAACTTCTGCACATCTGTGGAAAACCGCTGAAAGCCGCGATAAATAGGGGTATTCGGCATGTTTAGCGGTCCAAACCCATGATTTGATCATTTTTTAACCAAGCACCCGAATAGCCCGGTTTATATAGCCTGTAGCGGTTAGCAAACATCTTATCCACAGAAGCGCCAACAGAGATTGGGGGCAAGTATTGAACAGTGAGAAACCTTATCCACCGCAAAAAGCCTGTAAAAACCGCACGTTAGGTTGGTTGTTTTTTGTACGAAGGCTTACAGGCCTTGATTTGCATAGGTCGTAGCGAGGGGCGAACACGTTATCCACAGAAGCGCTAACAGGCTTTGTGGGTAAATCAGATTTTATTCAGGCACGAGCGACCCGAAAGCGGGTCCAGGTTCAATTCATAGTCATTGAATGCCCGCCACCCGAGCAAAATCGAAGGCACGTACTGCCCGAACACCAAAGACGGAGGAATGGTGAAGCCTGGATAGTATTTGTAGGTGATTGCCCGGACGTCGCCAGACAAATCCAACTCGCCTTTGAACGTCTGGTGTCGCGAGTTTTCGGCGACGTGAACAGGCAAGTCACCGGGGGAGGCCGACGTCAAGTAATCCACATTACCTGTATCAAGAATCGCCAGCGTCGCCCGACGATCCAGCCGTGCAGCAATGGTCAGTCGTTGATTGATGTCTGCGCGCGAATAGGTCACCGGCGAATCGCACCGCGCGGGAGGTTGCGCGTTGAGTTCCAGGGTTTTTTTCGTGAGCTTCAAACGCCCCAGCTTGCCGACCAGATCCAGTCCTAACAAGTTATCCCGGTCACTGACAAACACCAGGACGTTGCGGAACTCGCTCCCGCCGACCGTCAACGAATGAAAAACCCCGAGCTTGGCCGACAGGTCATGTTCGCCATAAAACGTGCTGTAGCCGTAATGGGAGTCGGTTAACAGCGTGATGCCCATGCGCTTCGCAGTTTCGGCGTTGACCCGGGTTTGCGGTGCGCCGGTATCGACAATAAAGCGTGAAGAGACGCCATTGGCAGCTTTGACGTCGATGTACGGCAGCACTTCGTCCGTGACGTAACCGTCACTGGGGAGCGGATAAACCGTAAGGACTTCATGCCGTTTGGTGCTGGACACCGAAAAATCGCCGACCGCGCGCAGGGTCGCGATCGATTGACGGCCAAACATGGAGAACAGGACGTTGAGCTCGGGGTCACTCGCAATGGCCTGAGCATGGCGGCGCTTGATTGCCAGATAGTAATCAGGCAATTGATTGGCGGCTTTGGCCTCGAACATGCGGGCGAACACGGACACTGAACAGTTGAGATTGTTTGTAGCGTCCACGACCTTGTCGCAGCGCTGGCGCAGTTGGGCCAAGGAGGCTGTTTGCCCTTGGTCCGACTCCAGCCACTGATAAAAATCCTGATCGGCTTCAGTGTTGGCAGCCGCCATCAACCCGGCCGGCACGCACATCACCCCACAGAGCAACCAGGCCGCACGCCAACGCAACGCCTTCATGTTCAACCCACGCCTGAAAACGGGTTTTACGACTCAGCGCTGAACGTCTGAAAGCTCCGTGAACCGTGCTGCACCCTTAACCAGCGCACAGCAAAACTGTAGTTCACCGAGCGGTAGGGCGGAAAGCAGCCCTACGGCCGGTACATCAGATAGGCTTCGCCTGTGACCCGGATCATCGGGTGGGGCGTGATCTGGCAGGTGTCGACGATACGGAAGCCATGCCGCTCGTAAAACCGCCGGGCGCCGGTATTGGCCGCATAGTCGATCAGGCTCAGGCCATTGAGGCCCAACTGGTTGGCGCGGTCGTAGGCGTAAGCGAGGAATTGTTTGCCCAGGCCCTGGTTCCGCCAGCCCTCATGCAGCGCCAGGCTGGAAATGTAGAGGGTGTCGGGGATTTCCAGGGTGGCGTACGGCGCCAGTACCGGGTCGGTGACGGGCGCCGCCATCGGGTCATGGCGCATCACGTAGCTGTGCATCATCCCGATGACCTCCCCGTTTGCCTCGGCGATCAGGCAATTTTGCCAGGAGAAGTCCACATCGTCGCGGGCATAGCGCAGGGCACCAACGTCCAACAGGTCCTGGCCGGGCTCTGCCATCTGGCTCCAGATGTAATCCGAAGCGCCCTCTGATGAAATCTGGAACAAGCGAGCAATCTCCCGCGCATCCGCGCGCAGGGCCGAACGAAATTCAACAGTCATTGTTTTTCCTTGTGGGAGCGAGCCTGCTCGCGAAGGCGGACGGACATTCAAGATAAATGTCGACTGAACCACCGCGATCGCGAGCAGGCTCACTCCTACAGTTTTAGAGGTGTGGGGGTGATCGGTTAGCGGACCACGCCTTCTTCGATCAGCAATTTGAGAATGGCCTCGGCCCCCGCTTGCGCCGTAACGCCTTTGAGCACCTGCCCGCCGCCGCCACTGGCCTTGGCTGTCGCCGCTTTCATCCGGTCGGCGCCGCTCTTGGCCTTGATCACCTTGAGGCGTTTAGGCCGGGGTTTGGCCGGTTGCAACGTGGCGACCGCCAACAGTTCATCGTCGATCACTTCGACATCATCGGCTTGCAACACGCCACGCCGGGCCGGGCCGTAAGCGCTTTGCCGAGGCTTCGGTGCAGCGTTATCCACCGTCGCGAGAAACGGCAGGCGCACTTTCAAGCGACGACGTTGACCCCGCGGCAAGGCTTGAAGCACCAGCGCCGAATTGCCGTCGATGGATTCCACCTGCGCCAAACCGACCACCAGCGGCCAGCCGAGACTTTCCGCCAGCAGGAACGGCAACATGCCCGAGCCTTCACCGGTTTCCGCCTGACTGCCGGTCAGCACGACTTGCGCCCCGGCATCGCGCAAATAAGCGGTCAACGCCGGCAAGGCATCGGCGCCTGACGGTTGTTCCAGCACCTGCAACTGCTCCAGGCCCATGCCCAGATAAGCGCGCAGCGCCGGTTCCGCGACGTCGCCGGCATGCAGCACTTGCAGGTTATCCCCAGCCAGTTGCAGGCCCAGTTCCACCGCTCGCGCATCCTGCTCCGCGCGACGTGGCCGGCCGGAGGTCGGGTGGGCGCCGATGGACACCAGGCTGATGATTTTCGTGCTCATAACCCTTTCCTTCCCTTAAGCCGCATCGCGCTTGGCGTCGTTGCGGTAAGCCGCTACCGCATCGATCAAGGCTTGAAGAATCTCGGCGCTCTCGCCGATCACCGACAGGTCGGCCCGTTTGATCATGTCGCAGCCAGGGTCGAGGTTGATCGCCACCACCTTGTCGCAGGCACCGATGCCTTGCAGGTGCTGGATTGCCCCGGAAATGCCCACCGCCACATAAACCCGTGCGGTGACCCAGGTGCCGGACGCGCCGACCTGACGGTCGCGCGCCATGAACCCATCGTCCACCGCCACACGGGACGCGCCTTCGGTGGCGCCCAGCGCCTCGGCGGTCCTGTGGAAAAGTCCCCAGTCCTTGACCCCGTTGCCGCCGGAGAAGATGAACTCGGCTTCGGCCATGGGAATGGCCGCCGGGTCCACCGCTACCGCGCCCAAGTCTTCGATGCGCGACAGGCTACGTGCCACGGCTGTGGATAACTCCACCGGCAGTGCTTCGTGACGGGTTTCGCTGACCGGTTCGGCGCATTCGGCCGCCGCCAGAATCAAGCGTGCAACCGGGCGCGCAAGGTCTTGCAACCCCGCACCGGCGCGGCCGATGCATTCCTCGTCCTTGACCTGCCAGACCCGCGTGGCCGGGCGTTCGCCCAGTGCGGCGGCAAAGCGCCGACCGAGTTCACCGCCACCGCTACGACTGTCCGGCAACAACCAATGACGTGGGTTGAACTGGTTATCCACAGCCCGCAGGCCCTGGACTCGTTGTTCCGGTGCATAACCGCTGAATTCTTCGCCTTCCAGCACCAGCAAGCGATCAACGCCCGCCGTCGCAAAGGCGTTTTCCTTGTGTTCGCCGAAGACCACGGCCAACACCGCACCGTCCGTGCCGGCCAACTGATGAGCCAGGCCGAGCAAGTCGCGGTCGTGGCTGCTCAGGCGGCCGCCGACCATGTCCGGCACCACGCTGATGTAGAACGCCGGGGCCGGCACTTGATGCAGCGGCAATTGCACTTCAACAGCAGCCGTGCGCTTGGTCGCGCCGCCCTGCTGAGCGCCACTGCGGTCAATGCGCTTGATCCCGTTGGGACCGATAAAACCGATGCCGTGCAGATTCTTGCGGATGACGCCGTTGGGCCCCATCCAGCTGTGTTGCGCCGGTTGCATGGCCGCGTGCAGCGGGTGCAAGCGGTTACGGGCAATCCATTCGGCGCGGGGGTCGCGGCGGATAATGTCGCTCATCAGTGGGCCTCCGCAGGTTCACGTTGGGCCGGTGCAGCCGGTTTGCTTGGTGCGGCATCTTCGAGCAACGCGTCGGCCACCAGTTCGGCGATGTCCTTGATCAGCGGACGCGGTTCGACCACGCCTTCGAGCATCGCGGTGCATTGTGGGCAACCCACGGCCACCAGCTCGGCGCCGGTTTCGCGGATGTCTTCCATGCGCATGTCGGGGATCCGTTGCTTGCCCGGAATGTCGGTGATCGGCGCGCCGCCACCGCCGCCGCAGCAGCGCGAGCGGAAACCGGAGCGTTGCATTTCTTTCACTTCGATGCCGAGGGCACGCAGCACTTCACGCGGTGCCTCGTATTCGCCGTTGTAGCGGCCGAGGTAGCACGGGTCGTGATAGGTCACGCTGCTGCCTTTGTGCTGACCAAGGTTCAGGGCGCCAGCACCGATGATTTCGGCCATGTAAGTGCTGTGGTGTTGCACGAGGTAGTTACCGTCGAAGGCACCGTACTCGTTTTTCAGCACGTGGAAACTGTGCGGGTCGCAGGTGACGATGCGGTTGAAGCTGTATTTGGCCAGGGTCTGGATGTTGCGTTTGGCCAACAGCTGGAACGTTGCTTCGTCGCCCAGACGCCGGGCCACGTCACCGCTGTCGCGCTCTTCCAGGCCGAGCACCGCGAAGTCGACCTTGGCCGCTTTCAGCACTTTGACGAAGGCGCGCAGGGTGCGCTGGTTGCGCATGTCGAAGGCGCCGTCGCCGACCCAGAACAGCACATCGACGGATGTCTTCTCACTCATCAACGTCAGGTTCAGGTCCGCCGCCCAGTTCATCCGCCCGCCCGGCGCAAAGCCGCCCGGGTTGTCGGTGGCGATCAGGTTTTCCAGGACTTCGGCGCCCTTGTTCGGGGTCGCGCCTTTTTCCAGAGTCAGATGGCGGCGCATGTCGACGATGGCGTCGACGTGCTCGATCATCATCGGGCATTCCTCGACGCAGGCACGGCAAGTGGTGCAGGACCACAGGGTTTCAGCGTCCACCAGACCGTTGACGATCGGTTGATGCGGATTGCCCGCGTGCTCACCAATGGCTTTGCCTGGATACGGGCTACCGGCGAATTTCGCATCGGTGCCACCGGCCAGGCCGACGACCATGTCCTGAATCAGTTTTTTCGGGTTCAGCGGCTGGCCGGCGGCATAGGCCGGGCACGCGGCTTCGCATTTACCGCACTGCACGCAGGCGTCGAAGCCGAGCAGTTGGTTCCAGGTGAAATCCTTGGGTTTTTCCACGCCCAGTGGCGCAGTCGGATCGTTCAGGTCCAGCGGTTTCAAACCGGTGGAACGGCCGCCGTTAAAACGCTCGGCGCGACGGTGCCAGGCCAGGTGCAAGGCACCGGCGAAGGCGTGCTTCATCGGCCCGCCCCAGGTCATGCCGAAGAACAGTTCGCTAACGCCCCACAGCACGCCGACACCGAGGATCGCCGCCACCAGCCAGCCACCGAAGTTTTCCGGAAGGATGCCGGCGACCGGCAGGGTCAACAGGAAAAACGATGCCGAGAACGCCAACAGGCTTTTCGGCAGGCGCATCCACGGGCCTTTGGACAAGCGCGCCGGCGGGTTGCGTCGACGCAGGTAAACGAAGATCGCGCCGACGAACATCACGGCCGTCATCAACAGCAGCGCGTAACCGAGGATGCGGTTATGCAGGCCGAAACCGTGCACCAGAATCGCCAGCACAATGGACGCCACCGCACCACCGGCCGTGGCGACGTGGGTGTTGGCGATGTATTTGTCCCGCGCGACGACATGGTGCAAATCGACCATGTAGCGCTTGGGCATGGCGAACAGGCCGCCGATCAGGTCGACTTTCGAGGCTCGGCCCCGGCGCCACATGGCCACCCGCCGCAACGCGCCCAGGACCGCAAGGCCCAGGGCGGCGAACAACAGGATTGGAAGAAGGGTGTTCAACATGGTGGAGCTCCCAAAGACCTCGGGGTCTTGCAGGTCGAGATGCCTGACTCGGTTCCTGTGGGAGCGGGCTTGCCCGCGATTGCATTTTGTCAGTCACATCTGCATTGACTGACCCACCGCTATCGCGGGTAATCCCGCTCCCACAGGGTCATGTGCAAGCCGTTAGAAATCCTTGCACAACCGCAGCGCGTCGTAGATCGCCGCATGGGTGTTGCGTTGCGCCACGCAGTCGCCGATGCGGAACAGCAAGTAGCCATCGCCCGCCTCGCTCAACGAAGGTTGCGGCTTGATCGCGAACAGGGCTTCGATGTCCATCTGGCCTTTGTTGCGCGAGCCTTCCTTCAGGGCGTAGTAGATTTCTTCGTCCGGACGCACGCCGTTTTCGACGACGACCTGGTCCACCACCCGCTCCTCTTTGGCGCCGGTGTATTCGTTTTCCAGCACCGCCACCAACTTGTCGCCTTCGCGGTAGACCTTCTCCAGCATCATGTCCCCGGTCATGATCACTTCTTTGGGGTACATGCTGCGGTAGTACGTCGGGAACGAGGTGCCGCCAATCGCCACGCCCGGCTTGATGTCGTCAGTGACAATCTCAACCTGGCTGCCCTTGTCGGCGAGGAAGTCGGCGGTCGACATCCCGGTGAACTCGCAAATGGTGTCGTAGACCAGCACGTTCTTGCCCGGCGCCACTTTGCCGTCGAGGATGTCCCAGCTGCTGACCACCAGGCCTTCAGCCGCGCCCCAATGCTCGTTCTGCTCCAGGAACGGATGACCGCCGACAGCGAGTACCACCACGTCCGGACGCAGGTCGAGAATGGTCGCCGCATCCGCCGCCACGCCGAGGCGCAGGTCGACTTTCAAACGTGCCAGCTCCAGCTGGAACCAGCGGGTGATACCGGCGATCTGGTCCCGTTGCGGGGCTTTCGAAGCGGTGGTGATCTGGCCGCCAATGAATTCTTTCTTCTCGAACAGGGTCACGTCGTGGCCACGTTCCGCCGACACGCGCGCCGCTTCCATCCCGGCAGGACCGGCACCGACCACCACGACTTTGCGCTTCACACCGGTCGACTTCTCGATGATGTGCGGCACGCCCATGTATTCACGGGAGGTCGCGGCGTTCTGGATGCACAGCACGTCCAGGCCCTGGTACTGACGGTCGATGCAGTAGTTGGCGCCGACGCATTGTTTGATCTGGTCGACCTGGCCCATTTTGATCTTGGCGATCAAGTGCGGGTCGGCAATGTGGGCACGGGTCATGCCGACCATGTCGACGTAACCGCCTTCCAGAATACGGGTCGCCTGGTTCGGGTCCTTGATGTTCTGCGCGTGCAGGACCGGGGCCTTGACCACTTCCTTGATACCGGCCGCCAAATGCAGGAACGGCTCCGGTGGATAACTCATGTTGGGGATAACGTTGGCCAAGGTGTTGTGGGTGTCGCAACCCGAGCCCACGACACCGATGAAGTCGATCATGCCGGTGTCGTCGTAGTACTTGGCAATCTGTTTCATGTCCTCGTGGGACAAGCCGTCCGGGTGGAATTCATCACCGCACAGACGGATGCCGACGCAGAAGTCCGGACCGACTTCCTTGCGTACCGCTTTAAGGACTTCCAGGCCGAAACGCATGCGGTTCTCGAAGCTGCCGCCCCATTCGTCGGTACGTTTGTTGACGCGTGGGCTCCAGAACTGGTCGATCATGTGCTGGTGCACGGCGGACAGTTCGACGCCATCCAGGCCACCGGCCTTGGCCCGCGCTGCGGCGCTGGCGTAGTTGCCGATCACCCGCCAGATTTCTTCCGGCTCGATGGTTTTGCAGGTCGCGCGGTGCACCGGTTCACGGATGCCCGACGGCGACAGCAGGGTTGGCCAGTGCTCGCCGTCCCAGCGCGAACGACGGCCCATGTGGGTAATCTGGATCATGATCTTGGCGCCATGCTTGTGCATGGCATCGGCCAGGTTCTGGAAATGCGGAATGATCCGGTCGTCGGCCAGGTTGACCGACTTCCACCAGCCTTGCGGGCTGTCGATGGCCACACTGGAGGAACCGCCGCAAATCGCCAGGCCGATCCCGCCCTTGGCTTTCTCTTCGTAATACTTGACGTACCGGTCGGTGGTCATGCCGCCGTCGGTGGCATAGACCTCGGCGTGCGCGGTGCTGAGCACGCGGTTACGGATGGTCAGTTTGCCGATCTGGATCGGCTGGAACATTGCTTCGAAAGCCATGGCAGGGTCCTCGACTTACAACGGCTTGACGGTGAACAAACCGTCGTCGTGGCCTTCTTCGGAGCCACCGTAGACTTGCTCGGCAACCGTACGGATCTTGCTGCCGCGGGCTTGCAGAATCTGGTCCATGGCACCGGCAAACCAGCCAGTGAACATGTAGTCGACCTTGCGCCCGACCTTGCCATAGACGTAGACGAACGCCGAGTGTTCGAGCTTGACGCTGGCAGTGCCTTTGTCGAGGTCGATGTCCTGGATCTTGAACAGGCCCCAGCCGCGTTGCGACAGGCGCTTCATGTAGTGCTCGAACACCGCGACGCCTTCCAGGCCGTGGCATTCGGCTTCTTTTTCACACCAGTGCCAGGCGGATTTGTAGCCGGCCTTGTAAAGGATTTCGGCGTAGGCTTCGGCGCCCAGCACTTCCTCGATGCCCATATGGTTGTTGACGAAGAAGTGACGCGGTACGTACAGCATTGGCAGGGCGTCGGAGGTCCAGACACCGGTTTCGCTGTCGACTTCGATTGGTAATTGCGGGGCGATCTTGGCCATGGAAACTTAACTCCAGAAAAATTCGTTGTGCTGTTGTCCCGTAGCAGCTGTCGAGCCTGCGAGGCTGCGTTGGGCTGCGAAGCGGCCCCCGAGGGCGGTCCTGCGGACCGCAACGCAGCCTCGTACCTCGGCAGCTGCTACAGGAATCGTTGTTTGAAAGGGGTTTACTCGCCCCAGACATCCTTGAGGACGTTGACCCAGTTCTCGCCCATGATCTTGCGCACCACGCGCTCGGAATGACCGCGCTTGAGCAAGGTTTCGGTCAGGTTCGGGAACTCGCCGACGGTGCGGATGCCCAGCGGGTTGATGATCTTGCCGAAGCTGGTCAGGCGGCGGGCGTAGCCCTTGTCATGGGTCAGGTATTCGAAGAAGTCCTGGCCATGGCCCTGGGTGAAGTCGGTGCCGATGCCGATGGCATCTTCGCCGACGATGTTCATGGTGTATTCGATGGCTTCGGCGTAGTCGTCGATGGTCGAATCGATGCCCTTGGCCAGGAACGGCGCAAACATGGTCACGCCGACGAAACCGCCGTGATCGGCGATGAACTTCAGTTCTTCATCGGACTTGTTGCGCGGGTGGATTTTCAGACCCGACGGCAGGCAGTGCGAGTAGCACACTGGCTTCTTCGATTCGAGAATGACTTCTTCGGAGGTTTTCGAGCCGACGTGGGACAGGTCGCACATGACGCCCACACGGTTCATCTCGGCGACGATTTCACGGCCGAAACCCGACAGGCCGCCATCGCGCTCGTAGCAACCGGTGCCCACCAGGTTCTGGGTGTTGTAGCACATCTGCACAATGCCGACGCCGAGCTGCTTGAACACCTCGACATAGCCGATCTGGTCTTCAAACGCGTGAGCATTCTGGAAGCCGAACAGGATGCCGGTCTTGCCCTGCTCCTTGGCCTTACGGATGTCGGCGGTGGTGCGCACCGGAATCACCAGGTCGCTGTTCTCGCGGATCAGCTTCTGACTGGCGGCGATATTATTGACGGTGGCCTGGAAGCCCTCCCACACCGACACGGTGCAGTTGGCTGCGGTCAGACCGCCCTTGCGCATGTCTTCGAACAGTTCACGGTTCCACTTGGCGATAATCAGCCCGTCGATAACGATACTGTCGGCGTGCAATTCGGCTGGGCTCATCAGGCTGTCCCCTATTGGCAATTCATGCGCCGAATCGTGTGCCGGCGCTTTGGGGCCAGCATATGCCTGAGGGACGGGGCAGCCGGGTGCAAAAACGACAGGGGGTTTGCCGAAAGCGTCAATCCGCGACAAAGGGTCGCCGCGGGGCACGATTGCCCACCTGTTCAAGGGCCTGCGCATGGGCCAGAATTCGCGGCATTACTGAATGCACTATTGGATTGAGGCGGCGACGCAATGAAATCGATCTTCCTGGCTCTGGCACTGATAGCGACCGGCGTACACGCGGCAGAAGAGTCCGACGACAACCCCTGCGACAAAGTCGAAAACGACGTCCAGACCCTCGAATGCTCGGCCTTTAGCCGAACCACCGCCGAAGACCTGCTCAAAGAAAACTACCAGGGCCTGGCCGAACGCATGCAAACGGCCTACGGCAAGAACCCGGCACAACTGGCCGACATCACCGCCAAACTCAAAGCCGCCCAACAGCAATGGCTGAAGACCCGGGATGCGGATTGCGCGGTTGAAGCGTTTCCAGCGACCAGTGGTAGCAAGGCATTCACCATTGCGCAGAATGATTGCGTGGCGCGGATGAGTGATGAGCGATCGGAGTTTTTGGAGTCGATTGGGCAGGAGTGACGCTGTATTTCCGTCAGAAGCTGGCACCTTCGCCGGCTTTCGATTCTCAAGAGATGCTGTTTCCTACAAACCTTGCTGACTGAACCTACAGCACTCCCTACACCTCGCAGCAGACCCTATTGCCTGGGTAACATCCCGACATGCTTCGTTAATTGGCCGAGAGAGAAATATAAGTAACGATTGGAAAATCTTATAAAAGACTTATATTCTCCCATGAACAGCATTCACTGGACTCGAAAGGCCGTTAAGCAGCTTCTGAAATTGCATTCCGTTCACCAGATCCAGGTTCGTGATGCCGTCACGGTGCTGACTGACATGCCTGATATAGGCAATGTCAAAGCACTGGTCGGTCATGACTACGCCTATCGACTTCGAGTGGGTAACTATCGAGTCATGTTCGACTGGGATGGCGCAATCAAAGTGGTCAGTATTCAAGAGGTCAAAAAACGCGATGAACGCACCTACTGACGTTCAAATCATCAATGACGCAGAGGGGAATCCTGCGTTTGTGGTCATTCCCTATGCGCAATATGTGGCGCAGAAGATTGAGCCCGATCTGATTCCCCATGAAGTGGTCAGCCGCATCGTCGATGGCGCGACGCCGATTCGCGCCTGGCGTGAGCACCTGAACCTTACACAGGATGAGGTGGCCAAACGCATGGGCATTTCTCAACCTGCTTTTGCCCAGCAAGAGACTGTAGCGAAGCCTCGCAAGGCCACCCGCGAGAAAATTGCCGCGGCGTTTGGCATCACGGCTAATCAACTTGAGCTGTAGGCTGCACACAACCATTTGTGAAAGGGATCGAAATGAAAATCTGCGGCATCGAAATCAAAGGCAGCGAAGCGATCATTGCCGTCGCGTCCCTAGACGGTCAGACGCTGAGTCACGTAGCCCTGCCCACCAAGAAAATCGCCCTCGACGATGACGACGAAGCCGCGAACGTCAAAGTCTTCGCCGCTCAGGTGGCGTCGTTTGTACGCGAGAACTCCATCGACCGGATCGCGATCAAGAAGCGCAGCAAGAAAGGCGAGTTCGCCGGTGGACCGACCACGTTCAAGATCGAGGGTGTGTTTCAGCTGCTGGAAAATTGCGAGGTGACGCTGCTGTCGCCGCAGACGATCAATGCGCAGAGCAAGAAGCACAACGTGGAACTGCCGGCGACGCTGAACAAGTATCAGCATGAAGCCTACAAAGCAGCCTGCTCGGCTTTAATGAAGAAATAAGATCCACACCAAATCATAACTGTGGGAGCGAGCCTGCTCGCGAAAGCGGTGGGTCAGTCGACATCAATGGCGGCTGACAGATTGCATTCGCGAGCAGCCTCGCTCCCACAGGTTTTCTTGTTGTTGGAATCTGTGCTCAGACCAGCTCTCGCCCATCCCCTAGCCGTCGGCGATCCTCGCGCGGGCACCGCGCAAACTTCGCCCGATAGCTGCGGGTGAAATACGACGGCGATTCAAAACCGCACGCAATGCTCACCTCCAGCACACTCATGTCCGTCTGTCGCAGCAACTGCCGGGCCTTCTCCAGCCGCAAGCGCAGGTAGAAATTGCTCGGCGTGTCGTTCAGGTGCAACCGAAACAGGCGCTCCAACTGGCGCCGCGTCACCTTGATCGATTCGGCTAACTCAAGCGTACTCAGCGGCGGCTCGCTGTGTTGCTCCATCTCTCCAATCACGTGAACCAGCTTCTTGTTGCTGATGCCATACCGCGTGGCGACTTCCATACGCTGGTGGTCTTTGCGCGGGCGAATGCGGCCGAGTACGAATTGTTCGCTGACCTGGATCGCCAGTTCCGGGCCATGGGCCTGGGCGATCAGGTCGAGCATCAGGTCGATGGAGGCGGTGCCGCCGGCCGAGGTGATGCGGCGGCGGTCGATTTCGAACAGCTCCTGGGTGACGCTCAGCTGTGGATACGATTCCTTGAACGCGTCGATGGCTTCCCAGTGCAGCGTCAGGCGATGGCCGTCGAGCAGGCCGGCCTCGGCGAGAATGAAGCTGCCGGTGTCGATGGCGCCGAGGGTCACGCCTTCGTTGTCCAGCCGGCGCAACCAGTGTTCCAGCGCCGGGGTAGCGAATTTCAGCGGTTCGAAACCGGCGACCACCAACAGGGTTGCACCTTTCTTCAGCGGCTCCAGCGCCGCGTCGGCGTTGACCGACATGCCATTGCTGGCCAGCACCGCCCCGCCGTCGGCGCTCAATACATGCCAGCGATACAGCTCGCCGCGAAAGCGATTGGCGACCCGCAGCGGCTCGATGGCCGAGATAAATCCAATCGCCGAGAAACCCGGCATCAACAAGAAGTAGAAATCCTGGGACATGGAGCGCACTCGATAGGCGGGTAACGTCAGGGCGGGTAGCGTTTGACGTTGATACGCCACTTGCAAGCGGCATTCAAGAGGACAGGTCGCTGCAGTGCAAGAGCTGGTCGCCGTGGTGCGCTTTCATGGGGGCTTAGCTGCGTAACTTGGCATCACCGGCGCATCAGACACCGGAACTCACAATAAACGAACTGCCGAGGAACCTGAGATGAAACGACTGATCAGCAGCTGTGTTCTTGCACTCAGTGGTACCGCTTTGCTGAGCGCCAGCGTCATGGCCGCCGAACCCGCATCGTGCCAGAACGTACGCATGGGCGTAGTGAACTGGACCGATGTAATCGCCACCAGCGCCATGACCCAGGTCCTGCTCGATGGCCTCGGCTACAACACCAAACAAACCAGCGCGTCCCAGCAAATCATCTTCGCCGGGATCCGCGACCAGCGCCTGGACTTGTTCCTCGGCTACTGGAACCCGCTGATGACCCAGACCATCACCCCGTTCGTCGATGGCAACCAGGTCAAAGTGCTGCAAGCCCCGAGCCTGAAAGACGCTCGCGCGACCCTCGCCGTACCGACGTACCTCGCCGACAAGGGCCTGAAAACCTTCGCCGACATCGCCAAGTTCGAGAAGGAACTGGGCGGCAAGATTTACGGCATCGAGCCTGGCTCGGGCGCCAACACCCAGATCAAGGCGATGATCGCCAAGAACCAGTTCGGCCTCGGCAAATTCCAGCTGGTCGAGTCCAGCGAAGCCGGCATGCTGGCCGCCGTGGATCGCGCCGTGCGCCGCAACGAGGCCGTGGTGTTCTTCGGCTGGGCGCCGCACCCGATGAACGTCAACGTGAAGATGACCTACCTCACCGGCAGTGACGACGCCCTCGGTCCAAACGAAGGCATGGCCACGGTCTGGACCGTCACCGCGCCGAAATACGCCGAGCAGTGCCCGAACATCGGTCGCTTGCTGAGCAACCTGACCTACACCGCCGAAGACGAGAGCCGGATGATGCAGCCGCTGCTGGATCACAAGGACGCCTTCGAGTCGGCCAAGCAATGGCTGAAAGATCACCCGCAAGACAAGCAGCGCTGGCTCGAAGGCGTGACCACCTTCGATGGCAAACCAGCGGCTGAAAACCTGCAACTGACCAGTAAATAAATCCTGGAACCGAACCACCGATTCGCAGCCCGAGCGGGCTGCGAACGGGACTATTACGTCCGGCTTTTCTCCTGAAAAACACTCGCCTGTAAGGAACCGCCTCATGAACCACGACGTCATCATCACCTGCGCACTCACCGGTGCTGGCGACACGACCAGCAAGAGCCCACACGTGCCGGTCACCCCGAAACAAATCGCCGCCGCCGCCGTGGAAGCCGCCAAGGCCGGTGCCACCGTGGTCCACTGCCACGTGCGCAACCCCGAAACCGGCAAGTTCAGCCGTGACGTGGCGTTGTACCGTGAAGTGATGGAGCGCATTCGCGAGGCCGACGTTGACATCATCGTCAACCTCACCGCCGGCATGGGCGGCGACCTGGAAATCGGTGCCGGCGAGAACCCGATGGAGTTCGGCCCGAACACCGACCTGGTCGGGCCGCTGACCCGCCTGGCCCACGTCGAAGAACTGCTGCCGGAAATCTGCACCCTCGATTGCGGCACCCTGAACTTCGGCGATGGCGACACCATTTACGTGTCCACCCCGGCCCAGCTACGTGCCGGCGCCAAACGCATTCAAGAGCTGGGCGTGAAAGCCGAGCTGGAAATCTTCGACACCGGTCACCTGTGGTTCGCCAAGCAGTTGATCAAGGAAGGCCTGCTCGACGACCCGTTGTTCCAGCTGTGCCTGGGCATCCCGTGGGGCGCACCGGCCGACACCACCACCATGAAAGCCATGGTCGACAACCTGCCGGCCAATGCCGTGTGGGCAGGCTTTGGTATCGGTCGCATGCAGATGCCGATGGCAGCGCAAGCGGTGCTGCTCGGCGGCAACGTTCGGGTGGGTCTGGAAGACAACATCTGGCTGGACAAGGGTGTACTGGCGACCAACGGCCAACTGGTCGAACGCGCCGGCGAAATCCTCAGCCGCCTCGGCGCCCGGGTTCTGACGCCGGCGCAAGGCCGGGAAAAAATGGGCCTGACCAAGCGCGGTTAACACGAACCCTCTCTCTGTAGGAGCCGAGCTTGCTCGCGATTGCGGTATCCCGGCCGCAAAAATGTGCCGGATTTACCGACGCCATCGCGAGCAAGCTCGGCTCCTACGGGACCACCGAATTCTTTCAGGACGTCGCCATGACTTTTATCACCGAAATCAAAACCTTCGCAGCCCTGGGCAGCGGTGTCATCGGCAGCGGCTGGGTGTCCCGCGCCCTCGCCCATGGCCTTGACGTGATCGCCTGGGACCCGGCGCCCGGTGCCGAAGCCGCCCTGCGCAAACGCGTCGCCAACGCGTGGGGCGCACTGGAGAAACAAGGCTTGGCGCCTGGTGCTTCTCAGGATCGCCTGCGCTTTGTCGCGACGATTGAAGAATGCGTACGCGACGCCGATTTCATCCAGGAAAGCGCCCCCGAGCGCCTCGATCTTAAACTGGAACTGCACAGCAAAATCAGCGCCGCCGCCAAGCCCAATGCCTTGATCGGCTCGAGTACTTCTGGCCTGTTGCCAAGCGAGTTCTACGAGAGCGCAACCCACCCGGAACGCTGTGTGGTCGGCCACCCGTTCAACCCGGTCTACCTGCTGCCGCTGGTGGAAGTGGTCGGTGGCAAAAACACTGCGCCCGAAGCCGTTCAAGCGGCGATGAAAGTGTATGAATCCCTAGGCATGCGTCCACTGCATGTGCGCAAGGAAGTGCCCGGCTTTATCGCCGACCGCTTGCTCGAAGCGCTCTGGCGTGAGGCGCTGCACCTGGTGAACGATGGCGTGGCAACCACCGGTGAAATCGACGACGCGATTCGGTTTGGCGCGGGGTTGCGCTGGTCATTCATGGGCACGTTCCTGACCTACACGCTGGCCGGCGGTGACGCCGGGATGCGCCACTTCATGGCGCAGTTCGGTCCGGCGTTGCAGTTGCCGTGGACCTATTTGCCAGCGCCGGAGCTGACCGACAAATTGATCGATGATGTGGTGGATGGCACCACTGATCAGTTGGGCACGCACAGCATTTCGGCGCTGGAGCGCTATCGTGATGATTGCCTGCTGGCGGTGCTCGAAGCGGTGAAGACCACCAAAGAAAAGCATGGGATGGCCTTCAGCGAGTAATGAACTGGCAGGACTGGCCCCATCGCGAGCAAGCTCGCTCCCACAGGTTTTGCGCAGTCCTTGTGGGAGCGAGCTTGCTCGCGATAGCGGCAGCCCGATCACCCTATATTCTGGATCCTCATCATGCCCACCCTCACCACCTACCAAACACGCATCATCCCCGACTGGGTCGACTACAACGGCCACCTGCGCGACGCTTTCTACTTGCTGATCTTCAGCTACGCCACCGACGCGCTGATGGATCGCTTAGGGCTCGACAGCAACAACCGCGAAGCCAGCGGCCACTCGCTGTTCACCCTCGAACTGCACCTCAATTACCTGCACGAAGTGAAGCTCGACGCCGACGTCGAAGTGCACACGCAAATCATCGGTCACGACAGCAAACGCCTGCACCTCTACCACAGCCTGCATCGGGTCGGTGACGACAAGGAGCTGGCCGGCAACGAGCAAATGTTGCTGCACGTCGACCTTGCCGGGCCGCGATCCGCGCCCTTCAGTGAACTGTCGCTGAGCAAGCTGCAAGCCATCGTCGCCGAGCAGACTGACTTGCCCACCCCCGAGTACATTGGTCGAGTGATCGCTTTACCCCAAAAAAAATAACAAGGAGATCGCCATTGAACACCGCCGCCGCTTTTGCCGACTTCCGTACCTACCCGTTGATCAGCGCGTTGACCGCCGTGCACACCCTGGCGGACCGAATTCAAGTGAGCTGGGCGGACGGTCGCGTCAGCCCCTTTCATCATCAGTGGTTGCGCGACAACTGCCCCTGCCCGCAATGCGTCTATACCGTGACCCGCGAGCAAGTGCTGGAAATCGTCGATGTCGCCGAAACCCTGTTGCCTTCCGACTCTCGCGTCGATGCTGAAGGTTGTCTCTGCGTCGATTGGCAGGACGGCCATCTCAGCCGCTTCGACCCCGGCTGGCTGCGCGCCCATGCCTATGACGATGAATCCCGCGCCGAACGGGAGGCGCGTAAACCCAAGGCCAGGCTGTGGCAGCAGGATTTGCAGCTGCCGGTGTTCGATTACCAGGCATTGATGAATGACAACGACGCCCTGCTGCAATGGCTACTGGCAGTGCGCGATATCGGCCTGACTCAAGTGCGCGGCGTCCCCACTGAACCGGGCTCGCTGAAGCTGATCGCCCAGCGGATTTCCTTCATCCGCGAGAGCAATTTCGGCGTGCTGTTCAACGTGCAATCCAAGGCCGATGCCGACAGCAATGCCTACACCGCTTTCAACCTGCCGTTGCACAGCGATCTGCCGACCCGGGAGCTGCAACCAGGGCTGCAATTCCTGCATTGCCTGGTCAATGATGCCGACGGTGGCGAGAGTATTTTTGTCGACGGTTTTGCCATCGCCGATGCCTTGCGCAATGAGGACCCCGAGGCGTTTAAAAGTCTCTGTGAAATCCCTGTGGAGTTCCGCAATAAGGACCGTCACAGCGACTACCGTTGCCTGGCGCCGATCATCGCGCTGGATGCACGGGGGCAGGTGTCGGAAATCCGCATGGCGAACTTCCTGCGCGGACCGTTTGATGCGTCGGTGGAGCAGATGCCCGGGCTGTATCACGCTTACCGGCGGTTCATCGCGATGACTCGGGAAGCACGGTTTCGGGTGATGACGCGGCTGAATCCGGGCGAGCTGTGGTGTTTTGATAACCGTCGTACGCTGCATGCGCGCAATGCGTTTGATCCCGCCAGTGGCGCCCGGCATTTTCAGGGGTGCTATGTCGACCGTGATGAGTTGTTGTCGCGGATCCTGGTGTTGCAACGCTAGACCGCGTCATCGTTCATCGCGAGCAGGCTCACTCCTGCCGTTGACCGGGTTCTTTCAGAGGAATACGGTTGAGTGTAGGCGTGAGCCTGCTCGCGATGGCTTAAATCCAGACACCCCATCCCGCCCTGATTCACAGGCAAAAAAAACCCCGATCAAGCCGTGACAGGATCGGAGCTGAGGAGGGTACTGTTGAGGAGCCGTTGCGCGAGGGTGACCAAACCTTCGTGTTGCCAGCTGAGTCCAGTGTGCCCACTCCCTTGATTCACAAGTTAGCCGAAAACGACATGCTCATAGGTATTGCGGCCATTGCGACAAATCGCCCTTGCCGCCACTTCGTCCCCCTACCAGAATCGAGCCAAGACACCGTTCCCTGAAGAAGGATTGCGTCATGATGTACGCCGATTTGATCGACCAGGAAGACCTGTTGGGCCAGCTGAAATCGTTGGGTTTTCAAGTGCCAAGCGGTGCCACAGCCGAACAGGCTTGCGAGTGTGCGGTAAGGGGATTGGACGATGCCCGGGCATATGAACTGCGCAAGATGGTCAAGAATATGTACACCAGCAGCGCGACCATCCTGCCGGCAGTGCGTCAGGCGATCGACAGGCAATTGCTGCCAGCGTTGGCGGAGTATCAACAGAGCCCTAGAACCTGATAAACCGCCATCGCGGGCAAGCCCGGCTCCTACAGTACAGCGTGATCCTGTAGAAGCCGGGCTTGCCCGCGATGAAGCCAGCGCGGTCTAGAGCCGTACGCTAGCGAAAGTCGACTCGTTACGCGCCTGACTCAACGCCGACAACGGCCCCGACAATGGCGACAGCACCAGTGCTTGCGGCAGCGGCATCATCGCCACCTGTTGCGTGGTGTTGGAACCTACGCGCTCGTCACGCGGCGGAATGCCGAAGTATTCGCGGTAGCACTTGGAGAAGTGCGGCGTCGACACGAAACCGCACACCGATGCCACTTCGATGATCGACATCGGCGTTTGCTTGAGCAACTGCCGGGCGCGGATCAGGCGCAGCTTCAGGTAGTAGCGCGACGGCGAGCAGTGCAGGTATTTCTGGAACAGGCGCTCAAGCTGTCGACGCGAAACGGCGACGTACACCGCCAGTTCGTCGAGGTCGATCGGCTCTTCCAGATTGGCTTCCATCAGCGCAACGATTTCCTGCAATTTCGGCTGGTTGGTCCCGAGCATGTGCTTGAGTGGCACACGCTGATGGTCCTGCTCGTTGCGGATGCGTTCGTAGACAAACATTTCCGAGATCGCGGCGGACAGTTCACGGCCGTGATCGCGGCTGATCAGGTGCAGCATCATGTCCAGTGGCGCGGTGCCGCCGGAGCTGGTGAAACGGTTACGGTCGAGGGTGAACAAGCGGGTACTCATGGCCACACGCGGGAAAGCTTCCTGCATCGAGGCCAGGCATTCCCAGTGCACGCTGCAATCGAAACCGTCCAGCAGGCCGGCGCAGGCCAGGGCCCAGCTGCCGGTGCAGACCGCGCCGAGGCGACGGGACTGACGCGCCTGGCTTTGCAGCCACGACACGTGTTCACGGGTAACGGTGCGCTGGATGCCGATACCGCCGCAGACGATGATGGTGTCCAGGGGTGGGGCTTTGTGCATGGAGCAGTCGGGGGTGATCTGCAGACCGTCACTGGCCCAGACCTGGCCGCCATCGACGGTGAGTGTGGACCAGCGATACAGCTCGCGGCCGGACAATTGGTTGGCCATGCGCAGGGGTTCAACTGCGGAGGCCAGAGAAATAAGCGTGAAATTGTCCAACAGCAGAAAGCCGATGGATTGAGGCGCACGGTTCTGGGGTTGAGCCCCGGAGTTGGACGTCGTCATCGCGGTATCTCCTCACACAAAGCGGGTGATGGCCTCAGGCGGAGGCTCTTGTTATTGCCATCGTTCTCGCGTGGGAGACGGGCTTTGTAATGACAGAGCAAATGCCATGCCTAAAATTGAATGCGCGTTCAATAACTCCTGAAAACGACGTCGCGACATGTCTATATAAGCCGCGCGGCGACGGGTGGATATAAGTGCCATTATCGGCGATAGACGCCCTGCCTTGCGGGGCGTGAGCAAATCGGTAGCACTTGTGGGAACAGGGCTGCGAGGTGCCGGGACAGAGTGTCACCGCAAGCACGGGTGACGAGTGGTCAGGGCCGGTTTGGATCCCTGTGATTCGGAAAGGGGCTTATCTGTAAGCGACGCGCTAAAAGGTGGCGTGTTTTGAATCGGGTGTTCATTTAGCGCGCAGTTTTGACTGGTCTGACGCCATCGCGAGCAAGTTCGCTCCCACAGGGATTTGTGGTGCGCATCAGTTTTTGAATACACAACAAATCCTGTGGGAGCGGGCTTGCCCGCGATGGCGTCAACTCGGTCTCAACACTCCACCGCGCTCACCGCCAACCCACCCCGCGATGTCTCTTTATATTTGTCATGCATATCCGCGCCGGTATCACGCATGGTGCGGATCACCCGGTCCAGCGAGATAAAGTGCTGACCATCCCCACGCAGCGCCATCTGCGCCGCGTTGATCGCTTTCACCGCGGCAATCGCGTTGCGCTCGATGCACGGCACTTGCACCAGTCCACCCACCGGGTCGCATGTCAGGCCGAGGTTGTGTTCCAGGCCGATTTCCGCCGCATTGCACAACTGCTCCGGCGTGGCACCGAGAATCTCCGCCAGCCCCGCTGCCGCCATCGCGCAAGCCGAACCCACTTCGCCCTGGCAACCGACTTCGGCGCCGGAGATCGAGGCGTTCTTCTTGCACAGAATGCCCACCGCCGCAGCACTGAGGAAATAGTCGACCACGTTGGCGTCCGTCACCGCCTCGCTGAACTTCATAAAGTAGTGCAACACCGCCGGAATGATCCCCGCCGCGCCGTTGGTCGGCGCCGTGACCATGCGCCCACCCGCGGCGTTCTCTTCGTTGACCGCCAGCGCAAACAGGTTGACCCACTCCATGGCGCTCAAGGTCGAGCCGATCACATTGGGCTTGCCCAGTTCCTGCAGGCTACGGTGCAACTTCGCCGCGCGACGGCGCACATTCAGGCCGCCGGGCAGGATGCCTTCGTGCTTGAGGCCCTGGTCGACGCAATCCTGCATGGCACGCCACAACTTCATCAGACCGGCGCGGATTTCCTCTTCACTGCGCCAGACCTTCTCGTTCGCCATCATCAATTCAGCCACGCGCAGGTTGTGCGTCTGGCACAGGCTCAACAGTTCGACGGCGCTGGAGAAATCGTACGGCAACACGGTGCGGTCCAGATCGACCACGCCGCTGGACGCCTGGGCCTCATCCACGACAAAACCACCGCCGACGGAATAGTAGGTGTCGCGATGCAGCTCACCGTGATCGCCTTCGACGATCAGGGTCATGGCATTGGGGTGGAACGGCAGGTTTTCGTCGATCAGGCGCATGTCCCGCGCCCAAATGAACGGCACCGACAAGCGACCGTCGAGCAGCAACATGTGGGTTTCACGCAGGGTTTCGATGCGAATGCCGATTTGCGACGGATCGATCGCATCCGGCCATTCGCCCATCAGGCCCATGATGACGGCATTGTCGCTGCCGTGACCGATGCCGGTGGCCGACAGCGAACCATAAAGTTGAACTTCGACCCGTCGCACCTGCTCCAGTAGATGCTTGTCCCGAAGCGACTCGACAAACAGCGCGGCGGCCCGCATAGGCCCCACGGTGTGCGAACTGGAAGGACCGATGCCGATTTTGAACAGGTCGAAAACACTGATAGCCATTACTGCCGAACTCCTGGATGTGCCGACTCCAGACGCAAAGGCGCCCAGTGGCGGAGCTGCTACGCTCAAGCTGCAATCCGCCGAGATGGCCGCATCATCAGGCTTTTGTCATGTCGTTCGACGTCTCACACCGACGCACTCATGCCCACCAACGCCGCAGGGCGGCGACGCAATGTTTTCGCCGTTTTTTAGCGGATCAGAGGGGAAAAGAGGGCTGAAAAAAGCTGTAAACGACGTCACCGACACTGGATGCGACCCTCCCTGTACTGGTTACGACGCACCCTGTAGGCGTCAGATTTTCACTGGTACATGATCGTATCGACTCGATTGCAAGGCGCCGTGGTAGAGCTGTCTCCAAAACGCCATCCAACCGCAACCTATAAGTGCGGTGGTCCAGTCGGAACACTGCCAAAAAAAACACCAAGGAGTCCATCCATGAAAGGTTCCCCGTCGTTGTTGTTGGCCGCCATGCTGAGTCTGCCGTTACTGGCTCACGCTGCAGAACCCGCTCAGTGCAGTACCGTAAACTTCTCCGATGTCGGCTGGACCGACATTACCGCGACAACCGCTACCACCAGCGTCGTGCTCGACGCCCTCGGCTACAAGACCAAAACCACGATGATTTCCGTGCCGGTGACCTACAAGTCCCTGGCCGACGGCAAGAACATGGACGTCTTCCTGGGTAACTGGATGCCGACCATGGAAAACGACATCAAGGCCTACCGCGATGCCGGCACCGTCGATGTGGTGCGCACCAACCTGACCGGCGCCAAGTACACCCTCGCCGTGCCGCAAGCGTTGTACGACAAAGGGCTGCATGACTTCGCCGACATCGCCAAATTCAAGAAAGAGCTCGACGGCAAGATCTACGGCATCGAGCCAGGTAACGACGGTAACCGCCTGATCCAGAGTATGATCGACAAGAACGCCTTCGGCCTTAAAGACGCTGGTTTCAAAGTGGTCGAGTCCAGCGAAGCCGGCATGTTGTCGCAGGTCGATCGCGCGCAGAAGCGCGACACCGCCGTGGTCTTCCTCGGCTGGGCGCCGCACCCGATGAACAAGCGCTTCAAGATCCAGTACCTCACCGGTGGTGACGACTTCTTCGGCCCCGACTTCGGCGCCGCCACCGTGGCAACCAACACCCGCAAGGGTTACACCCAGGAATGCAGCAACGTCGGCCAACTGCTGAAGAACCTGGAATTCACCGTCGACATGGAAAGCTCTCTGATGGGCAACATCCTGGACGACAAGATGAAGCCTGACGCGGCCGCCAAGGCCTGGCTCAAAAAGAATCCACAGGTCCTCGATACCTGGCTCGCTGGCGTGACCACCATTGACGGTAAACCAGGCCTGGAGGCCGTGAAAGCCAAGCTCGCGCAGTAATCGCTTACGCCGGACGGCTTCGGCCGTCCGGGCTGTTTATTTCCTTGCATGCGGACGTTCACTACCATGCTGATTGATCAGAAAATCCCTTTAGGCCAGTACATCGCGGGCTTCGTTGAATGGTTGACGCAACACGGCGCCAACACCTTCGACGCAATCGCCGTGACACTGGAAACGATGATCCACGGCGTGACTTTTGCGCTGACCTGGTTCAACCCGCTGGCATTGATCGGCCTCATCGCACTACTGGCACACTTCATTCAACGCAAGTGGGGACTGACGGTTTTCGTCATCGCCTCCTTCCTGCTGATCCTCAACCTGGGGTACTGGCAGGAAACCATGGAAACCCTCGCCCAGGTGCTGTTCGCCACCCTGGTCTGCGTGGTCATCGGCGTGCCGTTGGGCATCGTCGCCGCGCACAAACCGATGTTCTACACATTGATGCGTCCGGTGCTCGATCTGATGCAGACCGTACCGACCTTCGTGTACCTCATTCCTACCCTGACCCTCTTCGGTCTGGGTGTGGTCCCGGGCTTGATCTCGACGGTAGTGTTCGCGATTGCCGCGCCTATCCGCCTGACTTACCTGGGCATTCGCGATGTACCGGAAGAATTGATGGACGCTGGCAAGGCCTTTGGCTGCTCGCGACGTCAACTGCTCTCACGGATTGAATTGCCCCACGCCATGCCAAGCATCGCGGCCGGCATTACCCAGTGCATCATGCTGTCGCTGTCGATGGTGGTGATCGCGGCACTGGTAGGCGCCGACGGCCTGGGCAAACCCGTGGTCAACGCACTGAACACTGCTGATATCGCCCTGGGCTTCGAAGCGGGCCTGGCGATCGTATTGCTGGCGATCATGCTCGACCGTATCTGCAAACAACCCGACGCCAAAGTAGGGGGTGACGCATGAGCATTATTCGCTTCGATAACGTCGACGTAATCTTCTCCAAAGATCCACGCGAGGCACTCAAACTGCTGGATCAAGGCATGACCCGTAACGAGATCCTGAAAAAGACCGGGCAGATCGTTGGTGTGGAAAAGGCCAGCCTGGACGTCGAAAAAGGTGAAATCTGCGTACTGATGGGCCTGTCCGGCTCCGGCAAGTCCAGCCTGCTGCGCTGCATCAACGGCCTCAACACCGTCAGCCGCGGCAAGCTGTTTGTCGAGCACGAAGGCAAGCAGATCGACATCGCCTCCTGCACCCCGGCAGAACTGAAAATGATGCGCACCAAGCGCATTGCGATGGTGTTCCAGAAGTTCGCCCTGATGCCTTGGTTGACCGTTCGTGAAAACATCAGTTTCGGCCTGGAAATGCAGGGTCGTCCCGAGAAGGAACGCCGCACATTGGTGGACGACAAGCTTGAGCTGGTGGGCCTGACCCAATGGCGCAACAAGAAACCCAACGAGCTTTCCGGCGGTATGCAGCAACGTGTGGGCCTGGCCCGCGCACTGGCGATGGACGCCGACATTCTGCTGATGGACGAACCGTTCTCGGCACTCGACCCGCTGATCCGCCAGGGCCTGCAAGACGAATTGCTGGAACTGCAACGCAAGCTGAGCAAGACCATCGTGTTCGTGAGTCACGACCTCGATGAGGCCCTGAAGCTCGGCAGCCGCATTGCGATCATGAAAGACGGCCGGATCATTCAGTACAGCAAGCCGGAAGAGATCGTGCTGAACCCGGCGGACGACTACGTGCGGACCTTCGTCGCGCACACCAACCCGCTGAACGTGTTGTGCGGCCGCAGCCTGATGCGCACGCTGGACAACTGCAAGCGCATCAACGGTTCGGTGTGCCTCGATCCGGGCGGAGATTCGTGGCTGGACCTGGCTGAAGGCAACACCATCAAGGGCGCCCGCCAGAACGGCGCGAGCCTGGACCTGCAGAACTGGATTCCAGGGCAAGCGGTGGAAGGTCTGGGCCGTCGGCCGACGCTGGTGGACTCGAACATCGGCATGCGCGATGCGTTGCAGATTCGTTATCAGACCGGCAACAAACTGGTGCTTCACGACAACAACAAAGTGGTCGGGATTCTCGGCGACAGCGAGCTGTATCACGCGCTGCTCGGCAAGAACCTGGGGTAAGGCAGCAGACACAAAAACGCCGCGAGAGGATCGCGGCGTTTTTGTTTATCGGGACATCGGGTCAAGCTGCTTTGCTAGTGATGGCCCCTTCGCGGGCAAGCCCGCTCCCACAAGGACGGTGGCAATCCTGTGGGAGCGGGCTTGCCCGCGATGGATAGGACGCGGTGTTTCAGACTGAAACACCGCGCCCTATCAAGGTTTAGCTATAGACACGGCCAAGGAGCTGCCGATGGCTTTCAAACTGATCGAGCACGTCACGGGTGATCTGATCCTGGGTGAAGCCCATCAAGTCGTAATCCTGGCTGCCGTTGTGCAGGTACACCTCGGCGCGGTAGTAGCGTGCGCGCGGTTCATCAGCGCTTTCAGCCGACGCCGTGTCACTCGCCGCCGCCAGATAGCCGTCCAGGCTCACTTCGTAGACAAAAGGGTTGCCCTCTTCCATCTCGATCCGCACGCCCATGCAGCGTTTCGACTTGCCCAGCAACGTCTGCACATCCAGACCCTGACCGCGCAATTGCACCGCCGCATCTTCCAGCGCCGGGCTGACTTGTTTGTCCATGAAACGCTGAACAATCGACTGGTTCGGTTGCAGGTCCAACTGAGTCAAACGCTCGCTGAAACCACGACGACCGCGCGCAGCCAACTCCGCTTGCTCCTGCTCGATCTGCACATCCTGGCGCATGGCCTTGTGCAAGCCGAACATGAAGAACACCAGCACCACCGAGAACGGCAAACCGGCCAGCACCACCATGGTTTGCATGGCTTCGAAGTTACCGGCAAACAGCAGGCCGATGGTCACCAGGGTAATCACCGCCGACCAGAAAATCCGCAGCCAGTGCGGCGCATCTTCGTCGACATTACCGCCCTTGCACGAAAGGTTGGCCATCATCACCGCGCCGGAATCCGCCGGGGTCAGGAACAGCACAAAACCGACAAAAATCGACACGCCGATCACAACCTTCGACGCCGGGTAATGCTCAAGCAACTGGTAGATCGCCATGGACGGCTGTTCGAGCGCCGTCTTCCCCAGCTCCACCGCCCCATGGTTCATCACCAGGTCGAGGGCCGAGTTACCGAAGATCGACAGCCACGCCAGGGTGAAGCCCAGCGGAATCAGCAGCACGCCGGCCACCAGTTCACGCACCGTGCGACCACGGGAAATACGCGCGATGAACATGCCCACAAATGGCGCCCAGGAAATCCACCAGGCCCAGTAGAACAGGGTCCACAGGCCCAACCAGCGGTCGGACTTCTCACTGTCGCCTTCGTACACATAGAGGTCGAAGGTCTTCAGGACCACGCCGTTCAGGTAGTCGCCAATGTTCTGCACGAAGCCGTTGAGCAGGTGCAGGGTCGGGCCGAACAACAGGACGAAAATCAGCAAACCGCTGAACAGCACGATGTTCAGGTTGGACAAACGGCGGATACCGTTTTCCACACCGGACACGGCGGCGATGGTCGCCACGGTGCTCATCACAATGATCACGATCAGCAGGTTGGTGTTGCTGTGCTCCATGCCGAACAGGTTTTCCAACCCGGAAGACACTTGCAGCGAACCAATCCCCAGGTTCGTCACCAGCCCCAGCAAGGTCACGAACATGCCAAAGCCGTCCACCGCATGACCGGCCGCGCCTTTGACCCAACGCTCGCCCACCAGCGGATACAACGCCGAACGCAGCGCCAGCGGCTGGTTATGACGGTAGGCAAAGTAAGCCACGGCCAGACCGACCAGTGCGTAGATCGCCCAGCCATGCAGGCCCCAGTGCAGGAACGTCAGCTGAACCGCCTGACGGGCGGCCATGTTGCTCGCGGCCACGCCTTCGGGCGGGTTGAAGTAGTGGTCCAGCGGCTCGGAGGCACCGAAGTACAGGAGCGAAATGCCGATACCCGACGAGAACAGCATCCCCGCCCAGGCGCCGTAGCTGAAGTCCGGGGTATCGTCCTTGCTGCCCAGTTTCAGTTTGCCATAGGACGAAAACGCCAGGCCCACCACAAACACCAGGTAAGCGGCGATCACCACCATGTAGTACCAGCCGAAGCTGCGGGACAACCAGGCCTGGGCAATACCGAGCACTCTGCCGGCCTCTTGCGGGGCGATGATCAGAATGGCGGTCAACAACAGGATCAGCGCGGTAGAGGTGTAGAACACCCAACCGTTGACCGTCACCTTATCGGGTGGGGTCTTTATAAGAGAGGCAGAACTCATGGCACAGATGCTCCAGGCAGTGCGAGAGAAGAACACAAGGCAACGCGGTACCCGACTAATCGGTTAGTGGGCAGCCGACCGACGGGTGATATAAAGACACCCCGAAAAAAGCCCGAAGCCCGGAACGCCAAGGCGTAGGGGTTTCGAGCCGTTTTGGATGTCGGTTTATCGTCATTTACACGTAGGAAAAATCTGTAAGCAGCGACGAATTGTCGCAGATCTTATTCTTTGTTGATTGAACGTTCAATCAAAACAAAATAGACTGGCCCTCAAACCGATGGACGTCTTACGTCCGCCGGAAGGCCTAAGGAGATGTGCAAGATGCCCAAGGTCGGTATGCAACCCATCCGCCGCCAGCAATTGATCGAAGCCACCTTGCTGGCCGTCGATCAGGTCGGTATGGGGGACGCCAGCATTGCGCTGATCGCCCGTTTGGCCGGTGTCTCGAATGGCATCATCAGTCACTATTTTCAGGACAAGAACGGCCTGATCGCTGCCACGGCGCAGTACCTGATGAGTGTACTCAGCGAGAACGTCACCGCACGCCGTCAGGCGCTGACAGATGACAGCCCGCGGGCGCATCTGCAGGTGATCATCGAAGGCAACTTCGACGCCAGCCAGGTCAATGGCCCGGCAATGAAAACCTGGCTGGCCTTCTGGGCCACCAGCATGCACCACCCGTCTTTGCACAGGTTGCAGCGGATCAACGATCACCGTCTGTATTCCAACCTGTGCTGCCAGTTCCGCCGCGTATTGCCGCTCGATGATGCGCGCAGTGCAGCCCGTGGCCTGGCAGCGTTGATTGACGGTTTGTGGTTGCGCGGCGCGCTGTCGGGAGATGCTTTCGACACCGAGCAGGCGCACCGGATCGCTTACGAATACATGGATTTCCAACTGGCCAAGCGGGTGAGTTAGAGCACACACAAAACGCTCAACCCCCGAACCGCCACTGACCCGCGTGCCAGCGCAACACGGCACGCCCAGTGGTTAACGCCAACTAACTTATGCACTTGCGAGGACTTTATGGCCCGTTTCGAACTGCAAAAACTCTACATCGATGGCGGTTACTCCGACGCCAGCAGCGACGCCACTTTCGAAGCCATCAACCCGGCTAACGGTGAAGTCCTCGCAACAGTACAACGCGCGACCAAGGAAGACGTTGAGCGTGCTGTGGTCAGCGCCGAAAAGGGCCAGAAAATCTGGGCCGCGATGACCGCCATGGAGCGTTCGCGCATCCTGCGTCGCGCCGTCGACATCCTGCGCGAGCGCAACGATGAACTGGCCGCCCTGGAAACCCTGGACACCGGCAAGTCGTTCTCCGAAACCAAGTACGTCGACATCGTCACCGGCGCGGACGTGCTGGAGTACTACGCAGGTCTGGTCCCGGCCATCGAAGGCGAGCAGATTCCGCTGCGCACCACCTCGTTCGTCTACACCCGTCGCGAGCCGCTGGGCGTCGTGGCCGGTATCGGCGCGTGGAACTACCCGATCCAGATCGCCCTGTGGAAATCCGCACCGGCCCTGGCGGCCGGTAACGCGATGATCTTCAAGCCAAGCGAAGTCACGTCCCTGACGACCCTGAAACTGGCCGAGATCTACACCGAAGCAGGCTTGCCAGCCGGTGTGTTCAACGTACTGACCGGCAGCGGCCGTGAAGTCGGCACCTGGTTGACCGAACACCCACGCATCGAAAAAATCTCTTTCACCGGCGGCACCGACACCGGCAAGAAAGTCATGGCCAGCGCTTCTGCCTCGTCGCTGAAAGACGTGACCATGGAACTGGGTGGCAAATCCCCGCTGATCATTTTCGACGACGCCGACCTTGATCGCGCCGCCGACACCGCGATGATGGCCAACTTCTACAGCTCCGGCCAGGTCTGCACCAACGGCACTCGCGTGTTCGTACCGAGCCACCTGAAAGCCGCTTTCGAAGCCAAGATCGTTGAACGCGTAGCGCGCATCCGCGTCGGCAACCCGGAAGACGAGAACACCAACTTCGGTCCTCTGGTCAGCTTCGCCCACATGGAAAGCGTGCTGGGCTACATCGCCAAAGGTAAGGAAGAAGGCGCTCGCGTGCTGTGCGGCGGCGCTCGTCTGACCGACGGCGAATTCGCCAAAGGCGCATTCGTGGCCCCGACCGTGTTCACCGACTGCACCGACGAGATGACCATCGTGCGCGAAGAAATCTTCGGCCCGGTGATGAGCATCCTGACCTACGAAACCGAAGAAGAAGTGATCCGTCGTGCCAACGACACCGACTTCGGCCTGGCCGCTGGCGTCGTCACCAAGGACCTGAACCGCGCTCACCGCGTGATTCATCAACTGGAAGCCGGTATCTGCTGGATCAACGCCTGGGGCGAGTCCGACGCGAAAATGCCAGTTGGCGGTTACAAGCAGTCGGGTGTTGGCCGTGAGAACGGCATCAGCTCGCTGAACAACTTCACCCGCATCAAATCGGTACAGGTCGAACTGGGCGATTACGCCTCGGTTTTCTAAGGCGGTATTTGCTTCGCCTGCGAGATCGCTATCGCAGGCAAACCAGCTCCCACAGGTTTGGCGTCGTTCGCCAAATCTGCGGTGCCCCCCGATCCCTATGGGAGCGTGGCTTGCCCGCGATCGAGTGCGAAGCACTCGCTGACCTGACCAACTTCAAAGAGGGTGCATTCAATGTCCCAAGAATTCGATTACATCATCATCGGTGCCGGTTCGGCCGGTAACACCCTGGCGACCCGTCTGACTGAAGACGAAGGCGTCACCGTCCTGCTGCTCGAAGCCGGCGGACCGGACTACCGTTTCGACTTCCGCACGCAGATGCCGGCCGCCCTGGCGTTCCCGCTGCAAGGCCGTCGCTACAACTGGGCATACGAAACCGATCCAGAGCCACACATGGACGGTCGCCGGATGGAATGCGGTCGCGGCAAGGGCCTCGGTGGTTCCTCGCTGATCAACGGCATGTGCTACATCCGCGGCAACGCGATGGACTACGACAACTGGGCCAAGTTGCCAGGCCTGGAAGACTGGGATTACCTGAACTGCCTGCCGTATTTCCGCAAAGCCGAAACCCGCGACATCGGCCCGAACGACTACCACGGTGGCGACGGCCCGGTCAGCGTGACCACGCCGAAAGCCGGCAACAATCCGCTGTTCCACGCCATGGTTGAAGCCGGCGTGCAAGCCGGTTACCCGCGCACCGAAGACCTCAACGGTTACCAGCAGGAAGGCTTCGGCCCGATGGACCGTACCGTGACGCCGAACGGCCGTCGCGCCAGCACCGCTCGCGGTTATCTGGACGTCGCCAAGAAGCGTTCGACCCTGACCATCGTCACCCACGCCCTGACCGACAAGATCCTGTTCGAAGGCAAGCGTGCGGTCGGCGTGCGTTACCTGATCGGCGCCGCCGAAGAGCGCGTTGAAGCCCGTGCCCGCAAAGAAGTGCTGCTGTGCTCCGGCGCCATCGCGTCGCCGCAGATCCTGCAACGCTCCGGTGTCGGCCCGGCCGAACTGCTGAACAAGCTCGACATCCCGGTGGTCCATGACCTGCCAGGCGTCGGCGAAAACCTGCAGGATCACCTAGAGCTGTACCTGCAATACGCTTGCACCCAACCGGTCTCGCTGTACCCGTCACTGCTCTGGTACAACCAGCCGGCCATCGGTGCAGAGTGGCTGTTCAACGGCACCGGCATCGGCGCCAGCAACCAGTTCGAAGCCGGCGGTTTCATTCGTACCCGTCCGGAATTCGATTGGCCGAACATCCAGTACCACTTCCTGCCGGTCGCGATTAACTACAACGGCAGCAACGGTGTGAAAGAGCACGGCTTCCAGGCGCACATGGGTTCCATGCGTTCGCCGAGCCGTGGCCGTATTCAAGCGAAGTCGAAAGACCCGCGCGAATACCCGAGCATCCTCTTCAACTACATGGCCACCGAGCAGGACTGGCAGGAATTCCGCGACGGCATCCGCCTGACCCGTGAAATCATGCAGCAACCTGCGCTGGATGCTTTCCGTGGCCGCGAAATCAGCCCGGGCATCGACGTGCAAACCGATGAGCAGCTCGACAAGTTCATCCGCGAACACGCCGAAACCGCGTTCCACCCGTCCTGCTCGTGCAAGATGGGTACCGACGAAATGGCCGTGGTTGATGGCGAAGGCCGTGTGCATGGCATGCAAGGTCTGCGTGTGGTCGATGCCTCGATCATGCCGATCATCACCACCGGCAACCTGAACGCGCCGACGATCATGATCGCCGAGAAAATCGCCGACAAGATCCGTGGCCGCCAGCCGCTGCCGCGCAGCAAGGCTGCCTACTTCGTGGCCGGTGATGCACCGGTGCGTGGCAAGCCGATGCGTGATGTGAGTCCTACGGCGCAGTAAGACCGTTACACCGCGTCGCGGCCAATCGCGGGCAAGCCCGCTCCCACAGGTTTTCGGTTGGATTGCAGATATGTGATCAAACCGAAAACCTGTGGGAGCGGGCTCGCCCGCGATGGGTCCTACCAGACAACACATCCCTGGCTGACACACCGACGTAATCCTTTCCTACACCGCTCCACCCTTGATATCGCTCCCCGCACAGGCCTAATCTAGCGCCACGCAAACGTTTCACCTCCCCCTTCGCAACACCGCAACACCGCCACTCCATACCAAGGAGGTTCCCGAATGTTCGATTTCCACCCCCAGCTCAAGCAGCGCTTCGCTGCCTTGCGCACGGGCGCTGAATTCTTTTCGCTGCGTTATGTGCGCGAGTCCGGCCAATACCTGTCGGTGCGCAAGAATGTCGCCGAACCTCCCAGCCTGAGCCGTGATGAAGGCGCGATGCTGACCGTGCGCATCAACGGCGTCGAAGCCTACGCCGCGACCAACGACCTGTCGCAACACGGCCTGCAATCGGCCCTCGACCGCGCCGAACAACAAGCCCGCCGACTCAAGCCCCATGCGTTGCTCGACCTGCGCGACCAAACCGTCTCCAGCGACCGCGCCGACTATTTTTCGCCTAACCTCGACCAGCCTTTCCCGTCCCTGAGTGATTGCTACCAATTGCTCGGCGCCGAATCTGCGTCCGTGCCCAAGGACGAGCGGCTGGTGAACTGGCAGGTCAGCATCGGCATCACCCACGTCGAGCAGATCTACCTCAACAGCGCCGGTGCCGAACTGCGCCAGGCCCAACGTTTCGTCTACCCGGGCCTCGACGTCACGGCCTATGACGGCAGCGACAGCCAGACCCGCAGCCTTGGCCGCGAGAACTTCGGCCAGCAGGGCGGCGCGGATGTGATCAGCCGGTGCGGCTTGATCGGCGCCGGCCCGCAAGTCGCCGATCAGGCGCTGCAATTGCTGCTGGCGCCGAACACCCCGCAAGGCCCGCGCGACCTGCTGCTGATGCCCGATCAGATGATGCTGCAGATCCACGAATCCATCGGCCACCCGCTGGAGCTGGACCGCATCCTCGGCGATGAGCGCAATTACGCCGGCACCAGTTTCGTCAAGGCACAAGACTTCGGTCATCTGCAATACGGCTCGAAACTGCTCAACGTGACGTTCGACCCGGACATCCCCGAGCAGCTCGCCAGCTACGGTCATGACGACGACGGCACGGCCGCGAGCAAGCAATTCCTGATCAAGGAAGGTGTGTTGCTGCGCCCATTGGGCGGCGCGCTCTCGCAATTTCGCGCGGGCATGAACGGTGTCGCCAACAGCCGCGCCTGTGGCTGGAACCGTCCACCGATCGACCGCATGGCCAACCTCAACATCGAGCCCGGCGATCAACCGCTGGCGCAACTGATCGGCAACATCGAGCACGGCATCATGATGTCCACCAACCGTTCCTGGTCCATCGACGATGCGCGCAACAAGTTCCAGTTCGGCTGCGAATGGGCGCAGTTGATCGAAAACGGCGAACTCAAGGGCGTGGTGAAAAACCCGAACTACCGGGCGATTTCCGCGCAGTTCTGGAAAAGCCTCAGCGCCGTCGGCGACGCCAACACCGTCAAGGTCCTGGGCACGCCGAACTGTGGCAAGGGCGAACCGAACCAGGTGATCCGCGTCGGCCACGCGTCGCCAGCCTGTGTGTTCAGCAACGTGGATGTGTTTGGGGGAGACGCCTGATGAGTACGTCGAAAAATCAGGCCGATGGCTTCAAGGCCTTGGTCAACTGGCTACGCGACGCCATTGGCGAGCCGGAACAATTCACCCTCAGCTACGCCGCCGAGTCATCGGCCTTCGTGCGTTTCAACCACGCCAAGGTGCGCCAGGCCGGGCAGGTGCAGCAAGCGAGCATCGGCCTCAAGCTGATCAACGATGGCCGGCATGCCGACCTCGACATCACCTTGGCTGGCGACCCGGAAGTGGACCTGCAGCGTCTGGCCGAAGGTCTGCAACAGTTGCGCGAAATTCTGCCGTTGCTGCCGCAGGATCCGTACCTGCTGATCAACCACAACAGCTGGCAGAGCAAGAATGTGCAGGAACATCCACTGCCGGACACCGGGCAGGTGGTCGCTGAAATCACTCAGGCCGCGGAAGGGCTGGACCTGGTGGGCTTCTATGCGGCGGGCCCGATCAGTCGCGGTTTCGCCAGCTCTTCGGGTGCGTTTGGCTGGCATCAGGCCAACAGTTTCAACTTCGACTTCAGCCTGTTTCATGAAAATGGTCAGGCCGTGAAAGCCAGCTATGCCGGACATGACTGGAGCAGCGAAGGGTTTGCCAAGCGCTTCGCTCTGGCGCGCGAGCAACTGGCGTTTCTCGGTCGGCCGTTGCGCACGCTGGCACCGGGTCAGTACCGCGCCTACCTCGCACCGGCAGCCCTTGAAGAAATCATGGGCATGCTCGGCTGGGGTGGTTTTTCAGCGCAGTCGATTGCCAGCAAAACCAGCCCACTGCAAAAGCTGTATGCGGGGGACAGTTCGTTCAGCCCGCAGGTGTCCATTGATGAAAAAGTCAGTGGCTCGTTGAGCCCGGCATTCTCCGGCGAAGGTTATCCCCGCAGTGATCTGGGGTTGATCGTCGAAGGCAAGGCCGGCGCGCAAATGGTCAGTTCCCGCAGCGCGGCGGAATACGGCTTGACTGCCAACGGGGCGGGCGGTGGGGAGATGCCCAGTGCATTGAACATGGCGGCCGGGACGTTGCCTGAAGCCGAAATCCTCAAGCAACTGGGCACGGGGTTGTACATCAGCAACCTCTGGTACCTGAACTACTCCGACCAACCGGGGGCACGCATGACCGGGATGACCCGGTTTGCGACGTTCTGGGTCGAGAACGGCGAGATTCAGTCGCCGGTGAGCACCATGCGTTTTGATGACAGCGCCTACAGCTTGCTGGGTTCGCAGTTGGAGGCGTTGACCGAGGAGCGCGAGTTGTTGCTGTCGGCGAGTACCTACAGTCAGCGGGCCACAGCTTCGGCGTTATTGCCGGGCGCACTCATCAGTAAACTCACCTTGACCCTGTAAACACAAAACCCCTGTGGGAGCGGGCTTGCCTGCGAAGAGGCCATCAGCCTCAGCATTAATGTTGACTGACACACCGCCTTCGCGGGCAAGCCCGCTCCCACAGAGATTGTGGCTTGCAATGACCTTGCATTAACAACTCCAACCCGCAAGAGGTCCCATGCCCAACCGCCCGCCTCTCGACGCTGTCACCGCCCGCTGGGTGCCGTGGGTCGTCGCCATCGCGTTTTTCATGCAGTCCCTCGACGGCACCATCCTCAACACCGCACTGCCCGCCATGGCCCGCGACCTGGCGGAAGATCCGTTGCGGATGCAGGGCGTGATCATCGCCTACATGCTCACCGTCGCCTTGCTGATCCCCGCTTCCGGCTGGATCGCCGACCGTTTCGGCACCAAGAAAATATTCTTCGGCGCGATCCTTCTGTTCAGCCTCGGTTCGTTGCTTTGCGCCTTTTCGACGAGCCTGAGCCTGCTGATCGGTGCCCGGATCATTCAGGGCCTGGGCGGTGCATTGATGTTGCCGGTCGGGCGCCTTGTGGTGCTGCGCGCTTACCCGCGTTCGGAACTGGTGCGGATCATGGGGTTCATCACCATTCCCGGCTTGCTCGGCCCCTTGATCGGCCCAACCATGGGCGGCTGGATGGTGGAGTACCTGACCTGGCACTGGATCTTCCTGATCAACCTGCCCGTCGGGTTGGTCGGTTGCTACGCCGTGTGGAAATTCATCCCGGACCTACGCGGCACCGAGCGCACCCGTTTCGATAGCCTTGGGTTCGTGCTGTTCGGCGCGGCGATGATTCTGATCACCGTCGCCATGGAAGGTCTGGGCGAGCTGCACCTGCCCCACCTGCGCGTGATGCTGTTGTTGTTCGCTGGCATGGCCTGTCTGGCGGCGTACTGGTTACGCGCCGGGCATACTGAAAACCCGCTGTTCGCGCCGTCACTGTTCAAGACCCGGACCTTCGCCGTGGGCATCCTCGGCAACCTGTTTGCCCGCCTCGGCAGCGGCGCCCTGCCCTTCCTCGTGCCCTTGCTGCTGCAAGTGGCGCTGGGGTATTCGCCGTCACAGGCGGGGATGAGCATGCTGCCGCTGGCGGCGGCGGCGATGGTTGCCAAGTGGGTCGCACGTCCGCTGATCGAGCGGTTGGGCTATCGCATCGTGCTGACCGGCAACACCCTGGCGCTGGGCATCATGCTCGCGAGCATGGGCCTGGTCAGCGAACAGACACCGTACTGGCTGCTGCTGTGCCTGCTGGCGATTCTCGGGGCGATCAACTCGCTGCAATTCACCGCGATGAACACCGTCACCCTGATCGACCTCGACGATGCCAGCGCCAGTAGCGGCAACAGCCTGTTGTCGGTCGTCGCGCAATTGTCCCTGAGCCTGGGCGTTGCCTGCGCCGGTGCGTTGCTCGGCGGCTTTACCGCCGAGATCGGAAACGATGGCGTGGAAACGGTGTTGGGCGCGTTCCAGCTGACGTTTGTCACGGTCGGAATCATGGCCATGCTGGCGGCCACGATCTTTTCCCAGCTCTCACCAACGGACGGCCGACGGATGGTCACCCGCGAGCACGATATAGAACACTGACCTGTAGCCTCGACAGCGGCTACGGCTATTCGTCCAGAATTTGCAGGTAGATAGAGCGAGACTGGTACACTGCGCGACATTTTGTTTTGCAGGCCAGTCCCGTGACCACCATCGCCACCGCTTTTAATACTTTGCCGCTGTCCGCCGCCATGCTGGCTAACCTCGACTCCCTCGGTTATGCCCAGATGACGCCGATCCAGGCGCAAAGCTTGCCGGTGATCCTCAAGGGGATGGACCTGATCGCCCAGGCCAAGACCGGCAGCGGCAAGACCGCCGCCTTCGGTATCGGCCTGCTGAACCCGATCAATCCGCGCTTCTTCGGTTGCCAGGCACTGGTCATCTGCCCGACGCGCGAGCTGGCGGACCAGGTCGCCAAGGAACTCCGTCGTCTGGCCCGCGCCGAAGACAACATCAAGATCCTGACCTTGTGCGGCGGCGTGTCCTTCGGCCCGCAGATCGGCTCGCTGGAACACGGCGCGCACATCATCGTCGGCACCCCGGGCCGTATCCAGCAGCATTTGCGCAAAGGTTCGCTGGTTCTGCATGGCCTGAACACGCTGATCCTCGACGAAGCTGACCGCATGCTCGACATGGGTTTCTACGATTCCATCGAAGAAATCATTGCCCAGACCCCGGAACGTCGCCAGACCCTGTTGTTCTCGGCCACGTACCCGTCGGGCATCAAGCAACTCGCCGCGAAATTCATGCGCAACCCTCAGATCGTGAAGGCCGAGGCGTTCCATGACGACACGCAGATCGAGCAGCGTTTCTACGAGATCTCCCCGGATGACCGCATGAGCGCGGTGACCAAAGTCCTTGGCCACTTCCGCCCGGCGTCCTGCGTGGCGTTCTGCTTCACCAAGCAGCAGGTTCAGGAAACCGTTGATCACCTGACGTCCAAAGGCATCTCGGCCGTCGGCCTGCATGGCGATCTGGAACAGCGTGATCGCGATCAAGTGCTGGCCATGTTCTCCAACCGCAGCACCTCGGTACTGGTCGCCACCGACGTCGCCGCGCGCGGTCTGGACATCGATGCGCTGGACATGGTGATCAACGTCGAGCTGGCCCGGGACTCGGAAATTCACATTCACCGTGTCGGCCGTACCGGCCGCGCTGGCGAGAAAGGCATTGCGATCAGCCTGGTTGCACCGTCTGAAGCGCACCGCGCCCAAGCCATCGAGCAACTGCAGAAGGCGCCGTTGAACTGGGATCTGGTGGACAACCTCACGTCCCAGGGCGGCGGTCCACTGCTGCCGGTCATGAGCACGCTGTGCATCGGCGCTGGCCGTAAAGACAAGGTTCGTCCGGGTGACATCCTGGGCGCACTGACTGGCGATGCCGGCATTCCGGGCGCCCAGGTTGGCAAGATCGCGATTTTCGACTTCCAGGCCTATGTGGCCGTGGAGCGCGGGATCGCCAAGCAGGCCTTGCAACGCCTGAATGACGGCAAGATCAAAGGCCGTTCGCTGCGCGTTCGTATCCTGTAAGAACAACGCACTTCCCCTGTGGGAGCCGGCGCAACGCCGGCTCCCACAGTTTGTTTTGTGGTGACACACCAAGAGGACACCGTTTTGCGCTCTACCGAAGTCGTGATCATTGGCGCTGGCGCCGCAGGGTTGATGTGTGCGCTGACCGCCGCCGGGCGCGGGCGCAAGGTGATGTTGCTCGACCATGCGAACAAGGCTGGCAAGAAAATCCTGATGTCGGGCGGTGGCCGCTGCAATTTCACCAACATGTACACCGAACCTGGCAATTTCCTCTCGCAGAACGAACACTTCTGCAAATCCGCACTGGCGCGCTACACCCAGTGGGATTTCATCGGCATGGTCGCCAAACATGGCGTGCCGTATCACGAGAAAAAGCTCGGGCAGTTGTTTTGCGATAACAAATCCAGCGACATCCTCGAGATGCTGCTCAACGAGTGCGATCAGGTGGGCGTCAGCCTGCACCTGGACACCTCGATCCAGACCATCGAAAAGCTCGAAAGCGGTTACCTGCTGGACACCACGATGGGCCAGATCACTTGTGAGTCTTTGGTCATCGCCACAGGCGGACTGTCGATCCCGACGCTGGGCGCGACCGGTTTCGGTTATCAGGTTGCCAAACAATTCGGCCACCAACTGCTGCCAACCCGTGCCGGCCTTGTGCCGTTCACCATCACCGATCAGTTGAAAGAGCTTTGCACCGAGCTGTCAGGCACGTCGGTGGATTGCCTGGTGAGCTGCAACGAGCAGAGTTTCCGCGAGAACATCCTGTTCACTCACCGCGGCCTCAGCGGCCCGGCGATTTTGCAGATTTCTTCGTTCTGGGAATCTGGCGACACGGTCGAGATCAACCTGATGCCGGACCACAACGCGCATGAGTGGCTGCAACAGCAGCAAGCCGAACGCCCGAACAGCGAACTGAAAACCCTTCTGGGGGAAATCTTCACCAAGAAGATGGCCAATCTGCTGGCGGACAACTGGTTCGTGTCCAAACCGATGAAGCAGTACACCCACGCGGAAATCGCCGACATCGCCGAAAAACTGGCGAGCTGGAAAGTGGTGCCGGCCGGTACCGAAGGCTATCGCACGGCGGAAGTGACCCTGGGCGGCGTCGACACTCACGAAGTGTCGTCCAAAACCATGGAATCGCTGAAAAGCCCCGGCCTGTACTTCATCGGCGAAGTGCTCGACGTGACCGGGCATCTGGGCGGCTTCAACTTCCAGTGGGCCTGGGCCTCTGGCTACGCTGCCGCGCAGTACGCCTGAAGCAACACAAAATCCATGTAAGAGTGAGCCTGCTCGCGCTAGCGGTGTAACAGTCGACAGAGATGTTGAATGTAGCGTCCTCATCGCGAGCAGGCTCACTCCTACATTGACCCTGTGTGATATCAAGGAACAGATTTTGCTGTCAGATGTGATCGACGCCATTGCGTCGGCGTCATTACTGGCTCAATTTAGCGTCATTGCCTCGGAAGGCCTTCGCACTTCATGTCATCGACTCCTCTCAGTCAGTCTCTGCGTCGCCTCTGGGCGCTGGATAAATTCAGCTACAGCGTGCGGGTGTTCATCGCCCTGACCGGCAGCATGGCGGTCTGTTGGTATCAGGATGAAATGGGCCTGCTGATCCCGTTGTTCCTGGGGATCATCGCCAGCGCCCTGGCCGAAACCGACGACAGTTGGCAGGGCCGCCTCAATGCGCTCGCCGTGACACTGGTGTGCTTCAGCGTCGCCGCGTTCTCCGTCGAACTGCTGTTCCCCTACCCCTACCTCTTCATCATCGCCCTGGCCCTCGCCAGTTTCGGCCTGACCATGCTTGGCGCCCTCGGCGAACGCTATGGCGCCATTGCCTCGGCGACGCTGATTCTGTCGGTCTACACGATGATCGGCGTGGACCAGCGCGGTGGCGCCGTCACCGACTTCTGGCATGAACCGGTGCTGCTAGTGGCCGGTGCGGCCTGGTACGGTTTGCTGTCAGTGCTGTGGCAGGCAATGTTTTCCAACCAGCCAGTGCAGCAGAGCCTGGCGCGGTTGTTCCGTGAGCTGGGTTTCTACCTGAAGCTGAAATCGTCGCTGTTCGAGCCGATCCGGCAGATGGACGTGGAAGCCCGGCGCCTGGAACTGGCCCAGCAGAACGGTCGGGTGGTGGCAGCGTTGAACGCCGCCAAGGAAATCATTTTGCACCGGGTCGGCAACGGACGGCCGGGCTCGAAAGTCAGCCGCTACCTGAAGCTGTACTTCCTCGCCCAGGACATCCACGAGCGCGCCAGTTCGTCACACTACCCCTACAACGCACTCGCCGAGGCGTTTTTCCACAGCGACGTGCTGTTCCGCTGTCAGCGCCTGCTGCGTCAACAAGGCAAGGCGTGCCGCGCCTTGGCCGAATCGATCCAGATGCGTCAGCCGTTCGTCTACGACGCAAGCTTCGCCGAAGCCCTGGGCGACCTGAACGCCTCCATCGAACACCTGCGCATCCAGAGCAACCCGGCCTGGCGCGGCCTGTTGCGCTCGCTGCGGGCGCTCACGGCCAACCTCTCGACACTCGACCGCTTGCTCAGCGACGCGAGCAACCCGGACGCCCTGGCCGATGCCACCGACAGCAGCCTGCTCGACCGTTCGCCGCGCAGCCTCAAAGATGTGTGGATACGCTTGCGCACACAACTGACGCCAACGTCGCTGCTGTTCCGCCATGCACTGCGTTTGCCCCTGGCGCTGAGCATCGGCTACGGCATGGTGCATTTGATTCACCCCTCGCAAGGCTACTGGATCATCCTCACCACGCTGTTCGTGTGCCAGCCGAACTACGGCGCTACCCGACGCAAGCTCGGCCAGCGGATCATCGGCACGGCGATCGGCCTGACCTTGGCCTGGGCACTGTTCGATCTGTTCCCGAATCCGCTGATTCAGTCGTGCTTCGCCATCGCCGCTGGCGTCGTGTTCTTTATCAACCGCACCACCCGCTACACCTTGGCCACGGCCGCGATTACCTTGATGGTGCTGTTCTGCTTCAATCAGGTCGGCGACGGGTACGGACTGTTCCTGCCACGACTGCTCGATACGTTGCTCGGCAGCCTGATCGCCGGGCTGGCGGTGTTCCTGTTCCTGCCGGACTGGCAGGGCCGACGCCTGAACAAAGTTCTGGCCAACACCCTGACCTGCAACAGCATTTACCTGCGCCAGATCATGCAGCAATACGCCGCCGGCAAAAGTGACGACCTGGCGTATCGCCTGGCTCGACGCAACGCGCACAACGCCGACGCAGCATTGTCGACGACGCTGGCCAACATGCTCATGGAGCCTGGGCACTTCCGAAAAGAAGCGGATGTCGGGTTTCGTTTCCTGGTGCTGTCGCACACCTTGCTCAGCTATTTGTCCGGGCTGGGCGCGCACCGTGAAACGGCGCTACCGGCGGATGTTCGCGAGCAGTTGATTGAGGGTGCCGGCGTGAGCCTGGCAGCGAGCATCGATGAGATCGCCCAAGGCCTGGCGAGCAAAACGCCGGTGGCGATTCAGAGTGATGAAGAAGAGGCCCTGGCCAATTCGCTTGAGCAGATGCCCGATGAAATCGATGAAGGGCAACGGTTGGTGCAGACGCAGTTGGCGTTGATTTGTCGGCAACTGGGGCCGCTGCGAACATTGGCGGCGCATTTGATCAAAGACACCAGTGAGGCTTGAGACTTGCGGAGGCATCGGATCAGCCTCACATCCCATGCTGTTTCATCAACCGCTGATAACTGCCATCCGCCTTCATCTCGGCAATCTCACGGTCAAACCCGGCAACGATCTGCTCATGCTGCGGGTTCTTCAGACTGACCAAAATATGCAGGCTGTTCTCACTCAACGGCTTGGGCAGAAACTCCACCGCATTACGCACTTTGGATGATTCACGCGCCAGGTAATAACGGGCGACGTACTCATCTTCCAGCGTCAACTTGACCCGGTCCGCCGCGACCATGCGCACGGCCATGGAAAAGTTATGCACCGGGACTTTCTGCAGTGATGCGTCGTCATCGAACTCTGGCGAATAGGCGTAGCCGCGCACGATCGCAATCGGATAGGTGTGCAGTTGCTGCAAGTTGTTGTATTCGATCGGCGAATCTTTGCGTTTCAGGAAGCGCACACGATTCACCAGATATTCGCCGGAGAACTGGCCCAGCTTGGTGCGATCAGCGGTGTACCAGGCGTTGACCAGCACGTCATAACGCCCCTCGCCTACACCCAATAACGCTCGGGCCCAGGGCACCTGCTCGAAATCACTGGCATAGCCTGCGCGTGCCAGCGCGGTCGTGACGATGTCCGTCGCCAAACCGCCGTTGACCAGCGTCGCGTCGGTAAAGGGCGGCCAGGCGTCGGCGACCAGTCGCAGCTTTTCCGCTGCCGCGCCTTGTGTCAGCCACAGCAATACGATCAAAGCAGAAGCTCGATGCAATCGCGGCATGCTAGAAAATCCTTAGCGAGCGGGTAGCCCGACGTGTTTTTCAGCCCAAACTCCAAGACCCGTGTACCGGCAGCCAGGTACTCAACATTAGCTCATTGAAGCCATTGCACAGCGCGTCATCGAAGATTACACAAAGAAGACGGCGCCGCGCGAAATGAATGATGGCATTTTGGCCTTTGTCACAGATTTCCCCGCCATAAAGACAATGATCCTCAGGACGCTTAGTATCGAGCGACGATGCTCAAGGAAAGTGAATATGACAATTGACTGGATCTGCAAACACCACAGCGATTTGGGCAAGGAACAGCTGTACGCCATTCTGCAACTGCGCTCAGAGGTGTTCGTCGTCGAGCAGAAATGCGTCTATCAAGACATCGATGGCCAGGACCTGGAAGGTGACACCTGCCATTTGATGGCATGGGAAGAGAATCGGCTGGTGGGTTACCTGCGATTGCTCGATCCGCAGCTACAAGGAGGAGATGTGGTGATTGGCCGGGTGATCGTTGCCCCGACGGCCCGTGGCACCGGGATTGGGCATGAGCTGATGGCGCAGGCGTTGAAGCAGGCTGAGAAACATTGGCCGGACATGCCGGTTTACCTGTCGGCCCAGGCGCATTTGCAGGGGTATTACGGGAAGTACGGGTTTGTGGTGGCGGGTGAGGAGTATGTCGAGGATGGCATTCCGCACATTGGGATGCGTCGGCCTTAAGGGCCCCATCGCGAGCAAGCTCGCTCCCACAGGGATCACCTCAATCCTGTAGGAGCCGAGCTTGCTCGCGATGGCATCAGCTGCAACACCGCAAAAGCTAGGGGTACTCAAGCACCTCTTTGATCTGCCGCAAATTCCGCTCGATCCACCCCCGATCAATCGCCCCCCACTCACGAATCCGATAACGCCCCGCATGATTGCGCGCACCTTCTTCCTGTTCGAACTCGCAAATGATGTCCAGGTCCGCCAACGCCGCAATCGTGTCCTGCGCCGTGCGCCGGGGCATGCCGGTGACTTCGGTCAAGGCCGGGACGCTGCTCGCCAGCCCGCTGTCGATCAAGTACGCCACGTACAACCGGCGGTAAAAACTGCTCTTGGTCTTGCTGACTTCCATTCAAACACTCCCGGCCGTTGATCCGTTATTGCATGTCCCGCCAGGTCAGGTACACCCGCAGGTCAAACTCCACCTGGTGATAGCCCGGCAGCATGTGTTCGCAGAGTTTGTAGAACGCTTTGTTGTGATCCGACTCTTTAAAGTGCGCCAGCTCATGCACCACGATCATTTTCAGAAACTCCGAAGGCGCTTCCTTGAACAGCGAGGCCACACGGATTTCTTTCTTGGCCTTGAGCTTGCCGCCCTGCACCCGCGAGATCGTGGTGTGCAAGCCAAGGGCGCGATGCGTGAGGTCTAGACGGTTATCGAACAACACTTTGTCGATGGCTGGAGCATTGCGCAGGTATTCCTGCTTGAGATCCAGCGCGTAGGTGTACAGCGCCTTGTCGCTCTGCACACCGTGCTTTTCCGGGTAGCGCTTGGTCAGGTAATCGCCCAGCCGATCGTCGGCGATCAACTGGCGCACTTGATCCTGCAATGCAGCAGGATAGGCCTGGAGGTATTTCAACGCGGTCATTGGGGCGGCAACACGAATCACGAAAAGGTCGCCAGTGTAGCGAATTCAACTGTTCAGTGCGCTCCAGTCGAACGGCTGCACAAAGTCGCCGACGTCCTCGGCCATCATCGGTCGCGCCACCAGAAAACCTTGCACGTACTCACAGCCATTCGCTTGCAGCCATTGGTACTGCGCAACGGTTTCCACCCCTTCGGCGATCACCAGCATTCCATATTGCTTGCACAGGTCGATCACAGTGCGCACCAGGGCGGCATCCCTTGAGGACTCGGGCAGCCGGGAGATCAAATGCCGGTCGAGCTTGAGCGTGTCCAGTTCCAGGTCCCGCAGATGCGCCAGCGAGCAGGGCCCGGAACCAAAGTCATCGAGAGCCACCCGCACCCCAAGATTGCGCAGCAGACGCAGGGTCTTATGGGTTTCTTCCGGGTTTTGCATCAGCGCTTCTTCCGTTACTTCGACTTCCAGATGACGCGGTTGCAGGCCATGGCGCTCCAGCACCTGGCGCAACTCGGTGACCAGATTGGGCATGCCGAACTGAGTGCTGCTCAGACTGACGCCGAGCACCAGATCTTCGGCAAACAGGGTTTCCCAAGCCTTTCGCTGCCCGGCTCCACGCTGGTAAATCCAGCTGCCCAGTCGACTGATCAGTCGCGCCTCTTCCAGCAACGGCAAAAACAGCCCCGGCGGCACATCGCCGACACTCGGGTGCTGCCAGCGCAGCAACGCCTCGAACCCGCGAACCTGTCCATTGGCAATGGACACTTGAGGTTGGTACACCAAATTGAAATCACGGTTTTCGATGGCCGTGCGCACGCTCTCTTCGAGCATCAGCCGCGAACGCGCCCGGCCGTTCATCTCGTGATCGTAGAAACGGTACTGCTGACGGCCCGCGCGCTTGGCTTCGTACATGGCAATGTCCGAGGCCCGCAACAAACCGTCGAGGTTCGCCCCGCAATCCGGAAACGTCGCAATCCCGATGCTGGCGCCCAAAGTGATTTCCAGTCCATCAATCTGCTGACAGATGGATACCCGCTCGATGAGTTTTTCCGCAATCTTCGCCGCCTGCTCGGGAAACTCCAGGTCCAGCAGCGCCGTAAATTCATCGCCGCCCATCCGCGCCAGAATGTCGAACGGCCGCAAGCAGGCCTTCAACTGCTCGGACACCCAGCGCAGCACGCGGTCGCCGGCATCGTGGCCGAGGGAGTCATTGACCCGTTTGAAGCCGTCGAGGTCCAGGTACAGCAGCACCCAGGCGCTGTCGGTGCGTTCACCGCGCAGCAACAGGTTTTCCACGGTCTGGTAGAAACCCCGACGATTGAGCAGGCCGGTCAATGGATCGGTCACGGCCTGGAACTCCAGCTGCTGATGCAGGTGGCGCACCACCGACATGTCCAGCACCGTCACCACCATCGCGTGCTGCTCCGCAGGCAATGGCGCGCATGACAGCGCCACCGGCACCTGTTGGCCGGGCGCAGTACGCAACAGCGCATCATGCAGGCGCAAAGTCTCGCCGCGCCGGTAACCGGTATAAATTTCGGATTCCAGCCAGACCGGGATGTGCGGTTTTTGCAGGAAGTCCAGAAAATCCCTGCCTTGCAGCTCCTGCACCGTTGCGTTCAGCAGCCGCGACATCGCCGGGTTGGCAAATTGGATAACCCCGTCCTCACTCACCACCAGAATGCCTTCGGCCGCGTTCTCCAGCACCGAGGCATTAAACGCGCGTGCGACTTCCAGGTCGTGGCTCAAGCGCTGCAAGGCACGGCGATTGCGCTGGTGTTCCAGCAGGGCCTGGACTTTAGGCTTGAGGATTTGCGGATCGAACGGTTTGAACAGGTAATCCACCGCGCCGCTGGCGTAGCCCTTGATCACCGCGTCCGGGGATTGTTCGTTGGCGGTGAGGAAGATGATTGGTGTAAGGCGGGTTCGCTGGCTGCCGCGCATCAGGCGCGCGACTTCAAAACCGTCCATGCCCGGCATTTGCACATCGAGCAGCACCAGGTCGACATCGTGTTCGAGCAAAAGGTTTAGCGCTTCAAAGCCGGAGGCCGCGGTCATCACCTGCCAGTCCTGGCGCTGGAGCAACGCGCGCATGCTGATCAGGTTTTCAGGGTAATCATCGACGATTAAAAGGACCGAGTTGCCTTCGGCTGGCGTGGGTTGCGCGCATTCCATGCTGCTTCTCTTGTTCGGGGACGTCAGGCCGGTTTCTCGTGAAAACCGGACAAATACTAGGCCTTCACTCTAGACCGGGATCCACAAAAGCAGAAGCCATCAGAGCGCCATCATTTAACTAACGCGTTCATTTGCCGACTAACGGTCGGTCCTGAAAGCCCCGAAAACCGGGAAAGATGGCATTTCGACAGGACGTTGACGCCAAATCTCTGCCGGATGGGCATTAACAAAGTGGCCTCGTACGCTTATAAAGACCGCCCCCCGATGCGCGGGCTAGAGCTTCTGGCACGCGCGTGCAGCAAAAATTTGTGGAAGCTTTGTCTATGATCGATCTCGCAACCTGGAACCTCAGCGTTCCCGTTGGCAATCCGCCGTATACCGTTGAAACCGCCAAACTGGTGGACGGCTTCAAGGACCAATACTTCCACTCAGACACCGGCACCTTGTTTTTCTGGGCACCCGTCACCGGCTCTAAAACAGCCAATGCAAAGTATCCCCGCACTGAACTTCGAGAAACCTACAGCAACGGCACCCTGAAAAACTGGCTCTACCCGGACGCCGACAACTCCCTGCGGGCGACGCTGGCGGTGAATCAGGTACCGAGTTCAGGAAAGATCGTTATTGGCCAGATCCATGCGTATGAAAGCCAAAGACCGATGGTGAAGGTCGAGTATCAGTACAAGACCAGCACCGCCACCGGCAACATCGTTGCCAAAGTGCGCATGCATCCGGATGACGATGAAGGTCGGGTGATCACCATCGCCACCGGGGTGAAACTTGATCAGGAGTTTTCCTACCTCATCCACCTGAGCCCCGGCGGTGCATTGGGCATCAGCGCGGCAGGCTACCAGTGGGACACCAACATCAGCGCGACGTGGCGCGACAAGCCGCTGTATTTCAAGGCCGGGGTCTATGTGCAAGACCACACCGGGTACACCAGCGAAGGCGGGAAAGTGACGTTCAGCAAGCTGGATATTGATCACGACAAGTAAAAACACCGCATCCCCTGTAGCAGCTGCCGAGCCTGCGAGGCTGCGTCCGAGGACGAAGTCCTCACAATCCCCTTTACGACTGCTGCGGAGCCGAACGCAGCCTCGCGCTGCTCGACAGCTGCTACGGCGCCCGAAAAACGCGTAGGACACCTCCGACTGTGGCGAGGGAGCTTGCTCCCGCTGGGCGGCGAAGCAGCCCCAAACCCTGCCACTCCTTTCCCACAGACACGCCACACCGCCCGGTTTACGGAAGCTGCCCCGCCGAACGGGAGCAAGCTCCCTCGCCACAATGACCGCATGCACGTCCTACAGCCCGGTTGTGAATGCCGAAATTGCTGCCTAAAGTTGGCCTGTCGCTGACCATTGTTGGCGATAGGGTTTCGCAGCCCTAGCGAGTTAGATCCACAACCGTCAAAATACGGCGCGGCAACTTTGCCTGTGCTCTTTTTATGGCGGCTGTGCGTGGGAGACCATCTGGTCTGCCGGGTCTTAACTCCTCGGTCTGCGAACCCGCGCGCAGTTGCCACCCAATTTGTTTCGCAGCAGACGGTGGCAAATTCTTTTTTTGAGTTAAGGATTTTCCATGAGCAATCAGCAACCGCCACGCCGCTTTACCCCAATGTCCCAGCTGTCCACCGACTATCCCGTCCTTCTCATCGACAGCGACGCCCCGCTACGCGAACTCCACAACTGCGTCAGCGAACGTCTCAACGCCGTCCTCAAGTACCTGAACCTGATGGCCTGCACCAGCCTCCCCGATTACGCCGAAAACGGTATCAACACCGTCACCAACATTGCGCGAATCCTGGTCCAGGATATCGCTGACGTGTTTGGGGTAATCGAGCAGCGAGGGTTCGAATTACCTAAAGTTCGCTAGCAAATATTCACGCAATAAAAACCCGCGCATAGCGGGTTTTTATTAAAGGCACAAACACCAAATCTTAATACTTAAAACTCGAAGTTCGCCAACGACACTCAAACAACGCTTACTCAACGGAGGATCAACTGGAACAACAATGGGGACAGATTTATTTAATTACACCACCGACTGCCCCGTCCTGCTCATAGACAGTGATAGTCTGCTACACGTGCTCCACAGACAGACCTGTTTAACACTCTATTTCTTACCACAATAAATCTCTCGCTTAAGGAGATAAGGGCTCGTTCGTGTTTCCCATTCCGCATGCGCCTTATCTCTTGCCTCATCAACTGAGCCAGCTTTAAAGGTTTTAGAAACCTCCCCATTATGAGACCTATAACTACACGTATACTCTGAGTCTTCAGCTCTCAAGCTGAGAGATAGAAACAGCATTAAAGAAAACGTGACGAATAAAACAAGTATTTTTCTTGGCAGATACATATTGCAACTCCCTTACTTAAAATATGAAGATGAGAACAATGGGGACACATTTATTTAATTATCGTCAAGAAACGAAGTACATCAACAGGCGCAGAATCTAGAGTAAATTTGCGGGAATCTCTCAGGGAGAGATCCATTTAGCCCTCTACTTCTTTTTACAGTTTTCACTTTTAGGATCATAATTCTCCTTGGTACACTCAGCAGCAAAGACGTTTTTTGAAGAATGTCCTGTTTCGTCATAAGACGCGCCCTGAGTTGTATCTTTAGCAACAGCCAATCCACACACGGCGGAAAGACTCATAACTAGAAACATAATTGCAGTAGTTTTTTTCATAACTCACCTCACACACAACAAATAAAGGACCAATAAGAAAAATGGAGCAGATTATTTAATCCACCTCTTCCCCTTTCCTCTCGACTTACATATCAAACAATAGGCAGCAACCAGCATTAAATCACCTGTAATAAATGACAGTTTTTCATACGTTTTTGCGATAGCAGAGATAACTGAAAAGCAGACGAGACTGAAAACAAATCCGAGCGGGCGACTTCCAGCGCTATCTCGAAGATCTGCGAGAGCTCAAAACGCTATATGACGTTAAAGTCTATGCCTTCTGTTTAATGACCAATCATGTCCACTTACTCCTCGCACCAGGAGACGCGAGTCTCGGGCAATTGATGAAAGGCCTGGCGGGCCGTATGACGCGCTATCGCAACAAGCTGGAGGGACGCTCCGGTACCTTGTGGGAGAGTCGATACAAATCCAGCGTGGTTCAATCCGACACCTATTTGCTGGCTTGTAGTCGATACATCGAGCTAAATCCGGTACGAGCGCAAATGGTACAGCGTGCACAGGATTACCCCTGGTCGAGCTTGCACCTGCGCCTCAACGAAGCGGCCGGACATCATTGGCTGGATGAAAATCTTTGCTTTGCCGAATTGGGTAATACTCACGCCGAGCGACTTGCTCGCTATACCTCCTTTATGGAGCAGAGGATTCCCTCCTCGGAGTTGCAGTTGATCCGAGGAGCCCTTCAGCGCGGACAATTGACGGGCAATCCACGATTCACAGACGAGATTGAAAAAATTACTGGCCTGCGAATATCTCATCGAGCGCAAGGCAGACCTGCGAAGCAACTCGAATAAAATAACGCCGGGGACGATTATTAAATAAATCTGTCCCCTTTTAGTCATTAAATAAATCCGTCCCCTTTTCCAAGCTGGTTTATTTATAGCAAAAGGATATTAAAAACTGTCAGATTTTACAGGTGCGGATAGAGAGACCGACACCTATTCTCTTCCATGCAGCACTGCTAAAGAAAAACGAATAAAAAAGCCAACCCAACTCTTTCTTAGCTTCTGATTTTCTAACTTAATTAGTGAGGGAACACTTCCATGGCCAGCTTGCCGTATTACCACGAATCTTATGTTGCCTCACTTATCAAGTCCCAGCTCGAACGCGGCGATATACAAACATTAATCTCCGAGAAAGAACTACGCTCTATGGAACAATCAGAGGAACAATCAGAGGAACAACTAGACTTTTGCTTACCCAAAGAGGATGACCATCAGCACCTCCATATTTACGACTTATTGAAAAAATTACCCCCCCTCTCTAATATCAACCAATTTCAGACATTTAAGCAACTTGCATCCGCGGAAAATGAAGCTACTAAAAAAGCTGCGGAAGAAATGATGAAAACTCATCATAAAAAACTATCCGGACGCAACACAGGGGCTTCCCAAATAGATTACATTAGAGCAAAGAACGCACAATTTGGACTTGATATAAACCAACCCACCGAATCAGAGATAGAAGATGCAGGTAAAATTCTACAGCGAATAAAGGCAAGCGGTGAATATGAAGGATTCAACGCAGCGTATGAGGATTTTCGACGCGAAGGGGCCCGTATTGACTGGGTGCCAAATTAAATTTGACTTATATAACTAAATACAAAACATTCTATTGTTTCTTTGAAACCAAGAGTAACTCCATTAAAACCCCGCCGATCGGCGGGTTTTTTTTACTACTGAAACACGGAAGAATTAGTTCACCTTAGCGTTCAACTCACCCTTCAAATACCGCTGATACATCGCTTCCAACGAGATCGGCTTGATCTTCGAAGCATTCCCCGCAGTACCAAACGCTTCATAACGAGCAATACAAACATCACGCATCGCAGTCACAGTCGCGCCGAAGAATTTACGTGGATCGAATTCACTCGGGTTGGTGGCCATCAGGCGACGCATCGCACCGGTCGACGCCAAACGCAGGTCAGTATCAATGTTGACCTTACGCACGCCGTGCTTGATGCCTTCGACGATCTCTTCAACCGGCACGCCGTAGGTTTCTTTGATGTCGCCGCCGTACTGGTTGATGATCGCCAGCCACTCTTGCGGAACCGAAGAGGAACCGTGCATCACCAGGTGGGTGTTCGGGATGCGCTTGTGGATTTCTTTGATGCGGTCGATGGCCAGCACGTCGCCGGTAGGTGGCTTGGTGAATTTGTACGCGCCGTGGCTGGTGCCGATGGCGATGGCCAGGGCATCAACCTGAGTGCGTTTGACGAAGTCAGCGGCTTCTTCCGGGTCGGTCAGCATTTGGCTGTGATCCAGAACGCCTTCGGCGCCGATGCCGTCTTCTTCACCGGCCATGCCGGTTTCCAGCGAACCCAGGCAGCCCAGCTCGCCTTCTACCGAAACGCCGCAGGCGTGAGCCATGGCCACGGTTTGTTGGGTAACACGGACGTTGTAGTCGTAGTCGGTCGGAGTCTTGCCGTCTTCGCCCAGGGAACCGTCCATCATCACCGAGCTGAAGCCCAGTTGGATGGAGCGCTGGCAGACGTCAGGGCTGGTGCCGTGGTCCTGGTGCATGCACACCGGGATGTGCGGGAATTCTTCGATCGCCGCCAGGATCAGGTGGCGCAGGAACGGGGCGCCGGCGTATTTGCGAGCACCGGCCGAGGCCTGGACGATCACCGGAGAGTCAGTCTTGTCAGCGGCTTCCATGATGGCGCGCATCTGCTCAAGGTTGTTGACGTTGAAAGCTGGAACGCCGTAGCCGAACTCGGCTGCGTGGTCCAGCATCTGGCGCATGCTGATAAGTGCCATTGTGTGTGTCTCTCCCGGTTTGGGTCGTTAATCGTGCCAGCCTGCCGTAGCGGCGGCGGCTATTCAAGTTATTGCAGATCGGGGGTAAAGCCCGGGCTGCGAATTCGGGTGTTGCCTGAATCTGTCAATTACTGCGCTTTACAACCGCGGCCAATCAAATCATTGGTGGCGACCCAGTAAACCAGGCCTTCCTCACCTTTTACGTGAAACGCCAGCATGTCATTGCTGTACAGCGAACCTTCGGCGCCCGGCTCCTGCTTCAAGCGGTACACCTGATCGGCCCCGCCGAGGCGCACGTCGACTTCCTTGCGGCTGTCGTCGGTGTAGCGCCACAGCACTTTGGCCTGGCTGTCACAGGTCCAGGTGGTCCAGTTATCCACGGGGGCGGACGACTGGAACAGGTTCAACTGAGCGCAACCGGCCAGCAACGCCAACGCCGTAACGGCGATAAAACCTTTCATCCATGTTCCTCGACTGACGGCGCACGCCGCCAGCCCTGAGTAATGAGTCAGACCCGTCAAGGACAACCATGTTCCTTGGCGGGTGTCTGTGTCTCGTATTTATCCAGGCCATCGGGACCGGAACGCTTGTTTAGCACAGGATTGGTTTCCGCTTGCCAGTCGGCCTGGTAGCAGCCTTTTTCCTGCGACTGCGGCGCAGGCTCCGGCGTGGCTTTCGGGTTACTCCCGCAAGCCGCCAGCATGCCCGCTGCGATCAACAGCGTTAACGTCTTGACCATGTAAACACTCCTTTGCCTGGTCAAATGGGCGGCCTCAGGCCTTCGCCCGGCTTTCCAGGACTTCAACGGCTGGCAGCACTTTGCCTTCGACGAACTCGAGGAAAGCGCCGCCGCCGGTAGAAATGTAGGAGATCTGATCCGCAACGCCATATTTATCAATGGCCGCCAGGGTGTCGCCGCCGCCAGCGATGGAGAACGCCGAGCTTTCGGCGATGGCCTGGGCCAGCACTTTGGTGCCGTTGCCGAACTGGTCGAATTCAAACACGCCAACCGGGCCGTTCCACAGAATGGTCTTGGACGACTTCAGCAGCTCGGCGAAATTCGCTGCGGTCTGCGGGCCGATGTCCAGGATCATGTCGTCGGCAGCCACATCAGCGATCAGCTTGACGGTAGCGGTCGCGCTTTCAGCGAATTCCTTGGCAACCACAACGTCCACCGGCAATGGCACGCTGACTTTGGCAGCGATTTCGCGAGCGGTGTCCAGCAGGTCCGGTTCATACAGAGACTTGCCGACCGGGTGACCGGCAGCGGCCAGGAAGGTGTTGGCAATGCCGCCGCCAACGATCAACTGGTTGCAGATCTGGCTCAGGCTGTTCAACACGTCGAGTTTGGTCGAGACCTTGGAGCCGGCAACGATGGCAGCCATTGGCTGGGCCGGGGCGCCGAGGGCTTTGCCCAGTGCGTCCAGCTCGGCGGCCAGCAACGGGCCAGCGGCAGCGACTTTGGCGAACTTGGCCACGCCGTGGGTCGAACCCTCGGCACGGTGCGCGGTGCCGAAGGCGTCCATCACGAACACGTCGCACAGGGCCGCGTATTGCTGGGCCAGTTCGTCAGCGTTCTTTTTCTCGCCTTTGTTGAAGCGCACGTTTTCGAACAGCACGATGTCGCCGGCTTTCACGTCGACGCCGCCCAGATAATCAGCGACCAGCGGCACTTCGCGGCCCAGGGCCTTGCTCAGGTAGTCAGCGACTGGCTTGAGACTGTTCTCGGCCGAGAATTCGCCTTCGGTCGGACGGCCAAGGTGCGAGCAGACCATCACGGCCGCGCCTTTCTCCAGGGCCAGCTTGATGGTCGGCAGCGAGGCCAGGATTCGCGCATCGCTGGTGACAACACCGTCCTTGACTGGGACGTTGAGGTCTTCGCGGATCAGTACGCGCTTACCTTGCAGATCGAGGTCGGACATCTTCAACACGGTCATGGGTCGCAATTCCTGAGTTACTGTTTTGGAGAAGCTGTTGGAGTAGCTGTTTGCAGATAGTGTTCTGCAACGTCCAGCATTCGGTTGGCAAACCCCCATTCGTTGTCGAACCAGGCCAGGATGTTCACCAGCCGCGGGCCGGAAACTCGAGTCTGACTGGCATCGACGATCGCCGAATGTGGGTCATGGTTAAAATCACAACTGGCGTGAGGCAACTCGGTATAGGCCAGCAAGCCTTTGAGCGGGCCACTGGTGGCGGCCTCGCGCAGAATCCGGTTGACCTCGGTGGCGTCGGTGTCGCTGACGGTCTGCATCGTAATGTCGAGGCAAGACACGTTAACCGTCGGCACTCGTACGGCTTTGGCCTGAATTCGCCCGGCAAGTTCCGGCAGCAGGCGTTCGATGCCGCGCGCCAGACCGGTGGACACCGGGATCACCGACTGGAACGCCGAACGGGTACGGCGCAGGTCTTCGTGATGGTAGGCGTCAATCACCGGCTGATCGTTCATCGCCGAGTGAATGGTGGTGATCGACACGTATTCCAGGCCGATGGCCTGATCCAGCAGACGCAACAGCGGCACGCCGCAGTTGGTGGTGCAGGACGCGTTGGACACCAGCAGTTCGTCGCCGGTCAGGCAATCCTGGTTCACGCCGTAGACAATGGTGGCGTCGACATCCGCCTCGCTGGCCATCGGCTGGGAAAACAGCACGCGCGGCGCGCCGGCGTCGAGGAACCGCTGGCCGTCTTCACGGGTGTGATAAGCGCCGGAGCACTCCAGCACCAGATCGACGTCCAACGACGCCCAATCGATGCCTTCGGGGGTAGCACTGCGCAGGACCTTCACGCAGTCGCCATTAATATGCAGACAATCGCCCTCAACCCGCACTTCGCCGGGAAAACGCCCGTGAGTGGAGTCGAAGCGTGTCAGGTATTCGATGCTGGCCATGTCAGCCAGATCGTTGATCGCGACAATTTCAAACCCGGCCTTTTCGCCTCGCTCAAACAACGCACGCAAGACGCAACGACCAATCCGGCCGTAGCCGTTGAGTGCAACTTTGTAAGGACGCGGTTGAGGCATGGGGTTCTCGATTACCGTGGTGAAACCGTTAGCGTGGTGTTGCCCGAACCACCGCTTTCGCGGGCAAGCCCGCTCCCACAGGTTCGTTGGTGTACACAACATGTGTGAGCAACCGAAAACACTGTGGGAGCGGGCTTGCCCGCGAAGGCGTCGCTCAGGCGACACCTGATCTGGATCAGTCTTCCAGCAGCTCTTCAGCCTGACCCAGGATGTTTTCCAGGGTGAAACCGAACTCTTCGAACAAGGCAGGCGCAGGCGCCGACTCGCCGTAGGTGGTCATGCCGATCACGCGACCTTCCAGGCCCACGTACTTGTACCAGTAGTCCGCGTGAGCGGCTTCGATGGCGATACGGGCGCTGACTTGCAACGGCAGAACCGCTTGCTTGTAGTCGGCGTCCTGAGCATCGAACACGCTGGTGCAAGGCATCGAGACAACGCGCACTTTGCGACCCTGTTCGGTCAGCTTGTCGTAAGCCTGAACCGCCAGGCCGACTTCGGAACCGGTGGAGATCAGGATCAGCTCAGGCTCGCCGTCGCAGTCCTTCAACACGTAACCGCCACGGGCGATGTCGGCGATTTGCAGGGCGTTGCGATCCTGGTGCTGCAGGTTCTGACGCGAGAAGATCAGCGCCGAAGGGCCGTCCTTGCGTTCCAGTGCCAGCTTCCAGCACACGGCCGATTCAACGGCGTCGGCCGGGCGCCAGGTGTCGAGGTTCGGCGTGCTGCGCAGGCTGGTCAGTTGCTCGATTGGCTGGTGAGTCGGGCCGTCTTCGCCCAGACCGATGGAGTCGTGGGTGTAGACGAACACCACGCGCTTCTTCATCAGCGAAGCCATGCGTACTGCGTTGCGCGCGTATTCCATGAACATCAGGAAGGTCGCGCCGTAAGGCACCAGACCGCCGTGCAGCGCCACGCCGTTCATGATCGCGCTCATGCCGAATTCGCGAACGCCGTAGTACATGTAGTTGCCGCTGGCGTCTTCAGCCGTAACACCTTTGCAACCTTTCCACAGGGTCAGGTTGGAACCGGCCAGGTCAGCGGAGCCGCCCAGCAGTTCAGGCAACAGCGGGCCGTAGGCATTCAGTGCGTTCTGGCTGGCTTTACGGCTGGCGATGGTTTCGCCCTTGGCCGCGACTTCAGCGATATAAGCCGAGGCGTTTTCAGCGAAGTCAGCCGGCAGCTCGCCGCTCAGGCGACGCACCAGTTCGTTGGCCAGTTCAGGGAATTCAGCGGAGTAAGCAGCGAAACGCTGATCCCACTCGGCTTCAGTCGCGCGACCGGCTTCCTTGGCGTCCCACTCGGCGTAGATGTCAGCTGGAATTTCGAAAGGTGCGTAGTTCCAGTTCAGTGCCTTGCGGGTCAGGGCGATTTCCGCGTCACCCAACGGGGCGCCGTGGCAGTCTTCTTTGCCTTGCTTGTTCGGCGAACCGAAACCGATGGTGGTCTTGCAGCAGATCAGGGTTGGCTGATCGCTTTTGCGCGCGGTTTCAATCGCGGTCTTGATCTCTTCCGGGTCATGACCGTCGACGTTGCGGATCACTTGCCAGTTGTAGGCTTCGAATCGCTTCGGCGTGTCGTCGGTGAACCAGCCTTCGACTTCGCCGTCGATGGAGATGCCGTTGTCATCGTAGAAAGCGATCAGCTTGCCCAGGCCCAAAGTACCGGCCAGGGAGCCGACTTCGTGGGAAATGCCTTCCATCATGCAACCATCACCCAGGAACACGTAGGTGTGATGGTCGACAACGTTGTGGCCCGGACGGTTGAACTGCGCCGCCAGGACTTTTTCTGCCAGGGCAAAACCGACGGCGTTCGCCAGGCCTTGGCCCAGTGGACCGGTGGTGGTTTCAACGCCTGGCGTGTAGCCGAATTCCGGGTGACCCGGGGTGCGGCTGTGCAGCTGGCGGAAGTTTTTCAGGTCATCGATCGACAGGTCGTAGCCGGTCAGGTGCAGCAGCGAGTAGATCAACATCGAACCGTGGCCGTTGGACAGCACGAAGCGGTCACGGTCGGCGAACGATGGATTGCTCGGGTTGTGCTTCAGGTAGTCACGCCAAAGTACTTCGGCGATATCCGCCATACCCATAGGGGCACCGGGATGGCCGCTGTTGGCTTTTTGCACGGCATCCATGCTGAGGGCACGAATGGCGTTGGCACGCTCACGACGGCTGGGCATCGCTGTTCTCCTGCGGATATTGAATCGAGAGTGAATAAAACGAATCGGAAAAAAGGCGAGCATTTTCCCTCACCGGGCCGCCTCGGGGCAATGACAGATAGTCATCTGGAGGCGTTTTTCCATGTGATAACGGCGGTTTCGACGGGTGAAACCTTTCCGCTGTCCGTTTGTTGACAGAACCTAACGTCGAGAAGTGCCATCTATCGAGCAATATCAAAACTTTTTGATATTGCTCTTGCAGTGATTTCGACCCGTCACTAGACTGCTGGCCTTATGAATTTACGCGTGCCTTCCATTCAACATGACGATTGCGACGAGCTGGCGGCCCTCTGCAAGGCCGGCGGCGACCCTCTGCGTCTGAATGTATTGCGCGCCCTGGCCAACGATTCGTTCGGTGTGCTGGAACTGGCGCAGATCTTCGGCATCGGCCAATCCGGCATGAGTCATCACCTCAAGGTCTTGGCCCAGGCCGACCTGGTGGCGACCCGCCGTGAAGGCAACGCGATTTTCTACCGTCGTGCGCTGCCCCACACCGATCTGCTGGGCGGCAAGCTGCACGCCGCCCTGCTGGAAGAAGTGGACAACCTGACCCTGCCGACTGATGTGCAGTCGCGGATTGGTCAGGTGCACGGGCAACGAGCGGCGGCCAGCCAGGACTTTTTCTCACGGGTTGCGGAGAAATTTCGCGCCCAGCAAGACTTGATCGCCGGCCTGCCGCAATACCGCGAAAGCGTGGTGGCCTTGCTCGACAAGCTGGGTTTCGGCAAAGGCGCCACGGCCATTGAAGTCGGCCCCGGTGACGGCGAATTTCTGCCGGAACTGGCGCGCCGTTTCGCTGAAGTCACTGCGCTGGACAACAGCCCGGCGATGCTCGAACTGGCGCGCCAGGTCTGCGAACGTGAAAAGCTGGCTAACGTCAGCCTGCAATTGGCCGATGCATTGAACGGTGTCAGTCTTCAGGCCGATTGCGTTGTACTGAACATGGTATTGCACCATTTCGCCGCGCCGGCCGAAGCGCTCAAGCACATGGCCGACTTGCTGCAACCGGGCGGTAGCCTGCTCGTGACAGAGTTATGTAGCCACAACCAGAGTTGGGCCAGGGAGGCCTGCGGTGATCTCTGGTTGGGGTTTGAACAGGACGATTTGGCCCGTTGGGCCACCGCTGCGGGACTCGTTCCCGGGGAAAGCCTCTATGTAGGCTTACGTAATGGTTTCCAGATCCAGGTCCGCCATTTTCAGCGACCGGCTGGCGACACTCACCATCGGTAAATTCAGGAAAACATCGAGATGAGCGAATACTCCCTCTTCACCTCCGAGTCCGTGTCTGAAGGACATCCGGACAAAATCGCCGACCAGATTTCCGATGCGGTGCTGGACGCCATCATTGCTGAAGACAAGTTCGCCCGTGTGGCGTGCGAGACTCTGGTAAAGACCGGCGTTGCAATCATCGCCGGTGAAGTGACCACGTCGGCCTGGGTCGATCTGGAAGAAATCGTGCGTAACGTCATTCTGGACATCGGCTACAACAGCTCCGATGTCGGCTTCGACGGCGCCACTTGCGGTGTGATGAACATCATCGGCAAGCAGTCCCCAGACATCAACCAGGGTGTTGACCGTGCCAAGCCTGAAGATCAGGGTGCCGGCGACCAGGGCCTGATGTTCGGCTACGCGAGCAACGAAACCGACGTGCTGATGCCAGCACCGATCACCTTCTCGCACCAGCTCGTTCAACGCCAAGCCGAAGCCCGTAAATCCGGCCTGCTGCCTTGGCTGCGCCCGGACGCCAAGTCGCAAGTGACTTGCCGTTACGAAGGCGGCAAGGTTGTCGGTATCGACGCCGTTGTTCTGTCGACCCAGCACAACCCTGAAGTGTCGTACAAAGACCTGCGCGAAGGCGTGATGGAGCTGATCGTCAAGCACGTACTGCCTGCCGAACTGCTGACCAAAGACACCCAGTTCCACATCAACCCGACTGGCCAGTTCATCATCGGTGGCCCGGTTGGCGACTGCGGCCTGACCGGTCGCAAGATCATCGTCGACAGCTACGGCGGCATGGCTCGCCATGGTGGCGGCGCGTTCTCCGGTAAAGACCCATCGAAGGTTGACCGTTCGGCCGCCTACGCCGGTCGTTATGTGGCCAAGAACATCGTGGCTGCCGGCCTGGCCGAGCGCTGCGAGATTCAGGTTTCCTACGCGATTGGTGTTGCCCAGCCTACGTCGATCTCGTTGAACACCTTCGGCACCGGCAAAATCAGCGACGACAAAATCGTCAAACTGGTTCGCGAAGTGTTCGACCTGCGTCCATACGCAATCACCACCATGCTCGACCTGCTGCACCCGATGTACCAGGAAACCGCTGCGTACGGCCACTTCGGTCGCACCCCGGCGAGCAAGACCGTGGGCGAAGACACCTTCACCACGTTCACCTGGGAAAAAACCGACCGCGCCGACGACCTGCGTTCGGCTGCCGGTCTGTAAGACTTCCCCGGCGGTACCCAAAGCCCTGCACGGTTCGCCGTGCGGGGCTTTTTATTGTCTTTCGCTTTGCACCGAGTCGCTGCCATCGCGAGCAGGCCCGCCCGGTCACCCCTGAAACACCAGGCAAAACACCCACCCTTCCCGCCCGAAAATATTGACTAGCCTTCCAGCATCCCACTTGAGCAAGGATGCTCACGATGCTTCTACGCCTGATGCCCGCTGTCTTCCTGACCGTGTTTTGCCTGAGCTCAAACGCTGCCGACTGCCCCGACTGGCCACCCGCACGCGCCCTGGACGAAATCACCGCCCTGCAAAAACAAATCGATTTCTGGGACGACCACTACCACCGGGGAGGACGCTCGCTGGTCGCCGATGAAATCTACGATCAGTCCCGCGCACAATTGATTGAATGGCGTGAGTGCTTTGACTTGGGTCTCGCACCCGAACCCTTGCGCACTGCCGCTGGCAAGATCGCCCACCCCATCGCCCACACCGGCCTCGACAAACTCCGCGATGGCCAGACTGTGGAAAACTGGCTGCGCGGTCGCGAAGACATCTGGGTACAACCCAAAGTCGATGGCGTGGCCGTGACACTGACCTATCGCAACGGCTTGCTGCATCAGGCGATCAGCCGTGGCGATGGCATCAATGGCCAGGACTGGACGGCCTCGGCTCGCCTGATCCCCGGTATCCCCCGGCAACTCGCACAACCCGTGGACATACTGGTGCAAGGCGAACTCTATTGGCAGCTGACCGACCACATACAAGTCAAGGCCGGCAGCCAAAATGCCCGCTCCACCGTAGCCGGTCTGATGGCACGCAAGGTACTCGCGCCTGAACAAGCCGCCGGTATCGGATTGTTTGTCTGGGACTGGCCACAAGGTCCGACCCATTTGCCTGAACGAATAGCGGCTCTGGATGGGTTGGGGTTCCCAGGCACTTTGCCCTATAGCCAACCGGTCAGGACAATGGCTGATGCGCAACGCTGGCGCGATCACTGGTATCGCTCGCCGCTGCCGTTTGCCAGCGACGGTGTCGTCCTGCGCCAAAGCCTGCGCCCCTCGGCCGAACGCTGGCAGGCGAAATCACCCTTTTGGGCCGTCGCCTGGAAATACCCTTTCGCGCAGGTACTGGCCGAGGTGCGAACAGTCGACTTCAAGGTTGGGCGCACCGGACGAATCACACCGGTACTGAACCTGAAACCGGTGACGCTCGATGACCGACAGATCAAACGCGTGAGCGTCAGCTCCTTGCAGCGCTGGGAGAAACTGGACATCCGCCCCGGCGATCAGGTGTCCATCAGCCTGGCCGGACTGACCATTCCCAGACTCGACAGCGTTGTACTGCGCAGTACCGAACGGGCTGAGGTAAACGTCCCGCTGGCAGCCGACTTCCATCATTTGAGTTGCTGGCAGCCGACGCCGGGGTGTGAAAGCCAATTCCTCGCACGACTAACCTGGCTCAGCGGCAAGCAGGGGCTGGCTTTGCCCCATGTCGGCCCCGGCACCTGGGAGAAACTTTTAGAAACAGGCCGTCTGAATAGCCTTCTGGATTGGTTGACCTTCGATGCTCAAGAGCTTGCTACCATTAACGGCTTCGGCGAACGCAGCAGCGCTCGTCTTTTGAACAGTTTCAACAGTGCTCGACAGCGTCCCTTCAGTCGTTGGCTGAAAGCCTTGGGTTTACCACCGATGGGGCAGGCGCAGCTTGCCGATTCATGGCAGGCAATGGCGAACCGAAACACCGAACGATGGCAGGCTGAAGCCGGTATCGGCCCGGGACGTGCGGCGCAATTGAGCGCGTTTTTCCGCGACCCGCAGGTCCTGGCCTTGAGTGAAACATTAAGGGTTGCCGGGATTGACGGTTTCTAGAGACCTACAATCCACGGCAGCCGGGAACCCCCAGGGGCCGATGCGCTCCAACGCCCATTGCCACACCGACCCGCTTGCCTTTGCGCATGGAGCTTTTATGAAATTTCTTTCACCGCTAGCCCTGTTGACCCTCTGCAGCGTGCTGGCCGCTCCACTGATGGCGGCCGAAGAAGCGCCGGAACTGACCGGCTGCGCAGCCAAGAAACAGGGCATCATCAACCAGATCGAACTGGCCAAGTCACACGGCAACGCCGATCAGCAAGCTGGCCTGGAAACCGCCTTGAGCGAAGTCACGGCGCATTGCACCGACGCCTCGCTGAAGAAAGAACGGGAAAACAAAGTCCTCGACGCCAAGCATGAAGTCAGCAAACGTCAGGCCGACCTCGACAGCGCCATGAAAAAAGGCGACCCCGACAAGATCAACAAACGCAAAGACAAACTCGCCGAGTCCCGCAAGGAATTGCAGGACGCACTCGACGAACTGGATAAGTAGCTCGGTAGTGATCGTTCCCACGCAGAGCGTGGGGATCGATCAATTAGCCAGCGAGAATCAATGATCCCGAAACTGTTTATGGCAAGCACTGCAGGCATCTTCGACTTTCTGCACCGCCGGCCCCAGGTTGCTGGCCTTGTAAGGTTGAACCTGGCTGGCGATCACCAATTCACCGGTGGCGGCTTCAAGGTTGCGGGACATTTCCTGAAAACGAGCCTGCTGTTGCCAGACGTTGTCCTTGGCGCTGGTGTGATCTTCTTCGCGCACCTGTGGAAAATGTTTCCACGGCTCATGGGACAGCGCATCAAGTTTCACGGCGCCGTCGGCGAATTTCTGACCATCAAACGGAATGCGGCCACGCAACATGCCGCCCAGGTCTTCGCCGGTCTTGAGCATCTGCTTGAAAATCGCCTTGCGCTGACCCAGCGGCGAATTCGGATCGACACCGCCGCAAGCGGACAACGTCAGGCAGGCCAGCAATACAACAGAAAGTCTTTTAAGAGTCATGGTGGCTTCAGGTCACGGGAACGGCCGCCAGTATCCTCGCGTCATCGACAAAGACCAATAGCCCTATTATCAATACGGGTTGTTTGAGCGCATGGAGCACTCAGGCAACCGGCAAAGGAATTACTCCATGAACAGCCGTTTCAAGGCATGGCGTCACCACCTCGCGTGGACTCTTCCAATGGTGGCCGTCCTCGCTGGCTGCACCGGCGGCGATAACAACAAGCCAAAAACCCATGCACTCGCTACCTATTCCAGTGCCACCTGGGAAGCGCTGCCGGCGGTGTCCGACAGCGATCTGGTCGCCGGCTTCGGTTCGTGGCGCAGCGCGTGCACCCGGCTCAAGGCCGACCCGGTCTGGGGTGCAACCTGCACCGCCTCCGCCAACGTGCCGCAAACCGCCACCGATATTCGCGATTTCCTCAAACAGAATCTGGACGTCTATGGCCTGCGTGCCGCCAATGACAACCCCAACGGCTTGATCACCGGCTACTACGAACCGGTCTACCCCGGCAGCTTGACCCAAACCGCAGCAGCAAATATCCCGGTGTATGGCGTACCCGAAGACATGATCATTGTCTCGTTGGACAGCCTCTACCCGGAACTCAAGGGCAAGCGCCTGCGCGGTCGACTGGAAGGGCGAGTGCTCAAGCCTTATGACGATGCGGCAACTATTGAGAGCAAAGGGGTCAAGGCCCCGGTGGTGGCCTGGCTGACCGATCCGATGAACCTGCAATTCCTGCAAATCCAGGGCTCGGGGCGTATTCAGCTCGATGACGGTCGCCAGCTGCGCATCGCTTACGCCGACCAGAACGGCCATCCGTACCGTCCCATCGGCCGCTGGCTGGTGGAGCAAGGCGAGCTGAAGAAAGAAGACGTGACCATGGGCGCGATCAGCCATTGGGCCAAGGCCAACCCGACGCGCATTCCCGAACTGCTCGGCAGCAACCCCAGCTATGTGTTTTTCACCCGCAACCCGGACAGTAACGAAGGACCGCGCGGCTCGTTGAATGTGCCGCTCACTGCCGGCTTTAGCGCGGCGGTGGACCGCAAGGTCATTCCGCTGGGCAGTCTGTTGTGGTTATCCACCACCAAACCGGATGGCACTGCACTGGTTCGCCCGGTGGCGGCTCAGGATACCGGCGGCGCGATTGCCGGCGAAGTACGTGCGGATCTGTTCTGGGGCACAGGCGAGGCGGCCGGGCAATTGGCCGGGGACATGAAGCAGCAGGGGCAGATCTGGATGTTGTGGCCTAAAGGTGCGGCGTTGCCACAGGTGCCTCAGGTAGCTGATGCGGCGAACACCAAACCCTGAGATGTGCATGGGCAATTAGATAGCTATCGCGAGCAGGCTCACTCCTACAATTGATCTTCAGTGATCACAAACCTTGTAGGCGTGAGCCTGCTCGCGATGAGGCCAGCAAAATCACCGACTTTTAAACAGACACCACAAAGAAACTCACAATCAACCCCATCCCCACAAACCACACCAACGACCGCAATACCGCCCAGTCCGCCAGGTAGCAAATGATGTACAGCAACCGGCTGGTGATGAACAACACCGACAGCACATTGATCGTCACCAGCTCGGCATTGCCAGCCAGGTGCGCCACGATCACCGCTGCCGCGAACGCCGGGGTCACTTCAAAACTGTTCAGTTGCGCAGCATGCGCGCGTCGAGCCAAACCATTGAGTGACTCGAGAAAGTCCCGGGGATCATGGTTATCTCTCAGCCCATACCGACCACCGGCCTTGGCAATCGCCGTGCAGACATAAGGCAGGAAAATCGCGATCAAAATGCACCACAGCGCAACCGTCATAAAGCAGTCCTTTCTTCAGTTTGGAAATTCGGGTTTCGGTTAAAACTTCATCACCAGGATGCCGATCAGCACCAGCCCACAGGCTAAGAGCCGTGGCCGGCCGAAAGGTTCTTTCAGGTAGCGCATGCCGAACAGCACCACCAGTATTACGCTGATCTCACGCAACGCCGCCGCTTCGGCAATCGAGCCCAGCTGCATGGCCCACAACACCAAAGCGTAACTGAACAACACGCAAAACCCGACCGCCAGCCCCAGCCGCCATTGCTCCCGCCAGAACAGCATGAACGCCGGCCGCTTGCGCACCAGCGCCAGCAACGGAAATGGCCAGGCACTCAGCAACGTGACCCAGACCAGGTAATCCAGCGGGTGTGACCAGCGCCGCAACGCCTGGCCGTCAATGAACGTGTAGCAGCCGATGCACAGACCGATCAGCGCCACCACCGGCAGCATCGACCACGGCAAACGTGCGCCGCCACCGCCCTGCCACAGCAGGCACAGCATGCCGAACGGGATCAGCAGGATTCCGAAGATCTGCTGATTCGTCAGCACTTCCCCGGCAAAGATCAGTGTCAAGGCCAGCACCACCAACGGCGACAGCCCGCGCATCAAAGGATAGACCAGCCCCAGATCACCGACCCGATAGGCCTGAATCAGCAGATAGCGATACAGCAATTCGAACGCCGCCGAGGCTAGAATCCACGGCCAGATGTCGATGGGCGGCACGTTCACAAACGGCAGCATCACGGCGACAAACAACATTGCCACGCTGTCCATGCAGGCCACCACCAACAAACGTTCGGCACTGAATTTGATCAGGGTATTCCACGCCGCATGCAACAGTGCCGCGACTAACACCAGTGCTGTTGCAAGCACGGCCTACTCCTTCATTTGTTTTTATTTCCGGCGGGACGCGCCCGGATAATTGATTCGCGATATGTCAGCAGCTGTTTATACTGCAAGCGACCACGCCGCACTCAGTTGCGCACAGACTAATTCCAAAAATTTCTGCCCATGCCCGCTCTCACCGAGAACGGTCATCGGCATGCGTATGCCTGATCAAAGCGTCAAGACTACCGACAGAGACCTTGCGCATGCCACTCGCCTTGCTTGCCCTCGCTGTTGCCGCATTCGGCATCGGCACCACTGAATTCGTCATCATGGGCCTGCTGCCCGACGTCGCTCGCGACCTCGCCGTCAGCATTCCACACGCCGGCCTGCTGATCACCGGCTACGCCCTGGGCGTAGTGTTCGGCGCGCCGATCCTTGCGGTCGGCACGGCCAACATGCCGCGCAAGGCAACATTGCTGGGGATGACGCTGATGTTCATCCTCGGCAACGTCCTGTGTGCCCTGGCGCCGAACTACGCCACCTTGATGGCGGCTCGCGTGGTCACTGCGTTGTGCCACGGTGCGTTCTTCGGCATCGGTTCGGTGGTCGCGGCCGGTCTGGTCGCACCGAACAAACGGGCGCAAGCCATTGCGATGATGTTCACCGGCCTGACGCTGGCCAATGTGCTGGGCGTGCCCTTGGGCACCGCGCTTGGGCAGTACGCCGGCTGGCGCTCGACCTTCTGGGCGGTCTCGGTGATTGGTGTGATTGCCGCCATCGCACAATGGCTCTGGCTGCCGAAACACATCGCCATGGACAAGGCCAATCTGGCCAGCGAGTTCAAGGTGCTGGGCAAGGTCAATGTGTTGCTGGCGCTGGGCATGAGCGTGCTGGCGTCGACCAGTCTGTTCAGCGTGTTCACTTACATCGCGCCAATCCTGCAAGACATCACGGGCGTCAGCCCGCATGGCGTGACCATCATGTTGCTGTTGTTTGGCGTCGGCCTGACCGCTGGCAGCATGCTCGGCGGTCGACTGGCGGACAGTCGCTTACTGCCTTCGCTGGTGGGCATGGCGCTCGCTGTGCTGGTGGTGCTGGCGGCATTCACGCAGACCAGCCATTCGGTGATTCCTGCGGCGATCACGCTGGTGCTGTGGGGCATTTTTGCGTTCGCCCTGTGCCCGATTCTGCAGCTGCTGATCATCGATCAGGCACACGAAGCGCCCAACCTCGGCTCGACGCTGAATCAGAGCGCGTTCAACCTCGGTAATGCAGCGGGCGCGTGGATTGGTGGGCTGGTAGTTGCCAGTGGCGCCGACCTGGCGGACTTGCCGTGGACCGGCGCGCTGGTCAGCGGTTTGACGGTGCTGACGGCGTTGTTCTTTATTTACCTGCAGCGTCGGAGTGCGGCTGCGGTGAATGTGTCCGGCTGAATAGCTGCATCGTTTCGCACACGGCTATCGCGAGCAGGCTCACGCCTACAGGGACCGCGTCCTTCCCTTTAGAAGTGAGCCTGCTCGCGATGAAGTTGACGCGGTACACCTGTCTTTACTTCTCTTCGCGTCCGCGTGAATCCGGCGCCTGATCGGCACCCTTCTTTGGCGGCCCACTCTCGCTGCGAATCTGCGCATGACTGATCAGCGCAAAGATGCAGCTGCCGCCGATGATATTCCCCGCCAGCGTCGGCCCGGCGAACACCAGCCAGAAATCCTTCCACGGCAACTCGCCGGCAAACACCAGGTACGACACCTCGGCCGAACCGACCACGATGTGAGTGAAGTCACCCAGCGCCATAAGGTAGGTGATGAGGATGATGATCCACATTTTCGCGCTCTCCATGGACGGAATCATCCAGACCATGGTGGCGATCATCCAGCCCGAAACGATGCCCTTGGCGAACATCTGGCTGGCGTGGTTTTCCATGACTTTGCGGCCGATTTCGAGGAAGGCCAGGTCGGTTTTGCTGTCGAAAATCGGCAGGTTCAGCATCACGTAGGCCACCAGCAACGTGCCGCACAGGTTGCCTCCCAGCACTACCGTCCACAGGCGCAGTAATCGGCCGAAGTTGTTCAGTGTGGGTTGGGTCATGACCGGCAACACGGCGGTCAGGGTGTTTTCGGTGAATAACTGCTGGCGGGCGAGGATCACCGCAAGAAAACCGGCGCAGTAGCCAAAACTGGCGATCACCTTGAAGTGCTCGCCGTCCGGCAGCCGCGAGTTGAGCAATCCCATGGCCATCAGCGACAGGCCCATGGTCAGGCCGGCGGCCAGCGCCGACCACCACAACGCAGCGATGCTGCGCTCGAGTTCCTGGTCACCCTGTGTCCGAATGATTTCGTGCAGTACCGCCGCACGGGGCGGCTGGTTTTTGTCGACGTCGTGCTGTTCTTCAGCCGAGAGGTTCGGGGTCTTGCCGTCTTTTGGGGTGTCCATAGCGTTCCTGAACCGGTGGCGTGTCATGTAGGTACGACACGCGCGATTCGGCGCTGTTCAGTGTTCGAATAAACGAAGCCATTTCCGCAGGAGCCGAGCTTGCTCGCGATGGCGTCATTCGCATCACCGCCGAAACCGACGTGAATCGATCGCGAGCAAGCTCGGCTCCTACAGGGCTCGCATTACTCGCTCGCCACATCATCCTGAAACTGATCTTTGACGTACTTGATCTCGGTACGCCCGTGCGGTGCAGGCAAGCCGTCTTCGCCCAGATTGACGAACACCATCCTCTCTACTGTCAGGATGCTTTTGCGAGTGATTTTGTTGCGCACTTCGCAGGTCAGCGTGATGGAGGTGCGACCGAACTCGGTGGCGGTAATGCCCAGCTCGATGATGTCGCCCTGGCGAGAGGCGCTGACAAAATTGATTTCGGAAATGTACTTGGTGACGACGCGCTGGTTGCCCAGCTGAACGATGGCATAGATCGCCGCTTCTTCGTCGATCCAGCGCAACAGGCTGCCGCCAAACAGCGTGCCGTTGGGGTTGAGGTCTTCAGGTTTAACCCATTTGCGGGTGTGGAAATTCATAGGGGGCTCCGGGTTCGAGGCGTTTGAGCGCTAGGGTTCTGCCCCCAGCTTCAAGTTTTAAGCGACAAGCTGCAAGTAAAAGCAGATTCGCTGTTACTTGCCGCTTGTAGCTTGTCACTTGCCACTAGCCGGACAAAGAAAGCTATAATCGCCACCGATTTAGAACGGCTACTGCCGTTTTCCCGCCACCTGTCCGAGGGGCGCTGCAGCAGGTTCGACCTGTCAGGCTCGGATGGGGCGTTGCTTGGTCGTTATCGACCAGACACTAAACGCACAACGGCGCCCATTCGCATACATTACGAATGGAGGCTCATCATGAGCGCTGTTATCACGCCTGCAGATTTTAACGATTACAAAGTGGCCGACATGTCCCTGGCTGCCTGGGGCCGTCGCGAAACCATCATCGCCGAATCCGAAATGCCTGCCCTGATGGGTCTGCGCCGTAAATACGTCGGTGAGCAGCCACTCAAAGGCGCGAAAATCCTCGGCTGCATCCACATGACCATTCAGACTGCCGTGCTGATCGAAACTCTGGTTGCCCTGGGTGCCGAAGTACGTTGGTCGTCCTGCAACATTTTCTCGACTCAAGACCAGGCCGCTGCCGCTATCGCTGCTGCCGGTATCCCGGTTTTCGCCTGGAAAGGCGAGACTGAAGAAGAGTACGAGTGGTGCCTGGAGCAAACCATCCTCAAAGATGGCGCGCCTTGGGATGCCAACATGATCCTCGACGACGGCGGCGACCTGACTCAACTGCTGCACGACAAGTACCCACAGGTTCTGGACCGCGTCCACGGCGTGACCGAAGAAACCACCACCGGCGTTCACCGCCTGCTGGACATGCTGGCCAAGGGCGAGCTGAAAATCCCGGCCATCAACGTCAACGACTCGGTAACCAAGTCCAAGAACGACAACAAGTACGGCTGCCGTCACAGCCTGAACGACGCGATCAAGCGCGGTACCGACCACCTGCTATCCGGCAAGCAAGCTCTGGTCATCGGTTACGGTGACGTGGGCAAGGGCTCCGCTCAGTCCCTGCGTCAGGAAGGCATGATCGTTAAAGTCTCCGAAGTTGACCCGATCTGCGCCATGCAAGCCTGCATGGATGGCTACGAGCTGGTTTCGCCGTTCATCGACGGCATCAACGACGGCACCGAAGCAAGCATCGACAAAGCGCTGCTGGGCAAGATCGACCTGATCGTGACCACCACCGGTAACGTCAATGTTTGCGACTCGAACATGCTCAAAGCCCTGAAGAAGCGTGCTGTTGTCTGCAACATCGGTCACTTCGACAACGAAATCGACACCGCTTTCATGCGCAAAAACTGGGCGTGGGAAGAAGTGAAGCCACAGGTTCACAAAATCCACCGCACCGGCCCGGGCGCTTTCGACGCTCAGAACGATGACTACCTGATCCTGCTGGCCGAAGGCCGTCTGGTTAACCTGGGTAACGCTACCGGTCACCCAAGCCGCATCATGGACGGTTCGTTCGCCAACCAGGTGCTGGCGCAGATCTTCCTGTTCGGCCAGAAGTACGCCGACCTGTCGCCAGCCCAGAAAGCCGAGCGCCTGACGGTTGAAGTACTGCCGAAGAAACTCGACGAAGAAGTGGCCCTGGAAATGGTCCGCGGTTTCGGCGGCGTTGTGACTCAACTGACCAAGACCCAGGCCGACTACATCGGCGTGACCGTCGAAGGTCCGTTCAAGCCGCACGCTTACCGCTACTAAGACACAGCAGCTGCGAGCTTTAAGCTTCAAGCGGCAAGCAAGGTCAAAAGCCGAACTTGCCGCGCGAAGCTCGAGAGCTCTGCCCCTATTCCAAAACAGTTTCAGGCAGCAGGCTCCAGGCACAAGAGATCAGCGCACCTCCGCTTCTCTTGCAGCTCACAGCTTGCAGCTTGTAGCTGGAGGTGCCCTCCATGTCCCAAGACCGTCGCTACAGCTTCGAGTTCTTCCCTACGAAGACCGACGCTGGGCATGAAAAGCTGCTTGCCACTGCTCGTCAGCTGGCCACGTATAACCCCGATTTCTTCTCCTGCACCTATGGCGCTGGCGGTTCGACCCGTGATCGCACCCTCAACACCGTGTTGCAGCTCGAAAGCGAAGTCAAAGTCCCTGCCGCACCGCACCTGTCTTGCGTCGGCGACAGCAAGGACGACTTGCGCGGCCTGCTGGCTCAATACAAAGCAGCCGGCATCAAGCGTATCGTTGCCCTGCGCGGTGACCTGCCTTCGGGCATGGGCATGGCCAGCGGCGAAATGCGCCACGCCAATGACCTGGTCGAATTCATTCGTGAAGAGACCGGCGATCATTTCCACATCGAAGTCGCCGCTTACCCGGAAATGCACCCGCAAGCGCGCAATTTCGAAGACGATATCGCCAACTTCGTGCGCAAGGCCAACGCTGGCGCGAACAGCGCGATCACCCAGTACTTCTTCAACGCCGACAGCTACTTCTACTTCGTCGAGCGTGTACGGGCAGCGGGCGTGAACATCCCGATCGTGCCGGGGATCATGCCGATCACCAACTACAGCAAACTGGCGCGCTTCTCTGACGCCTGTGGCGCAGAAATCCCGCGCTGGATCCGTAAACAGCTGGAAGCCTACGGCGACGACACCCAAAGCATTCAAGGCTTTGGTGAGCAAGTCATCACCGAAATGTGCGAACGCCTGCTGCAGGGTGGCGCACCGGGCCTGCACTTCTACACACTGAATCAGGCTGAAGCGAGTCTGGCGGTGTGGAACAACCTGAAGTTGCCGCGCTGAAACAGTGCAAAACCCCGAAAAGGCTCTGGCGAAATCCAGGGCCTTTTTTATGGAAGATGCCTTGCGCCAGAGCTTCTGGATCCAGTTTCTGGCTCTTTATGATTTCTCGTCGTAATCTCAAGCCATGCCCCTGATTTCGCGATGTCTGACCGTGCTGCTTTTTACTTGCCTGAGCTTCGCCGCCCGGGGCGAGAAGCTGCGCATTGTCACCGAACCGTGGGCGCCTTACGTCTACGAGGAAGACGGCAAAGCCCTGGGACTGGATTACGAAACCACCGCCATCGTCTTTAAACGCCTGGGGATCGAAGTGGACTGGCAGTTCCTGCCGTGGAAACGCTGCCTGTCGATGCTCGAAACCGGTCAGGCAGACGGCGCGCTGGACATTTTCCACAGCGATGAGCGTGACGCGACGCTGCTCTACCCCGGGGAACCGCTCTCGGAAGTCGAATTCGTGATGTTCTACGCCAATGACCGGCCCCATCCGTTTCGTACCCTCGACGACCTGAAAGGCCTGACCATCGGCACCTCGCCGGGCTATCTCTATAGCAAGGATTTCAGCGACTCAACGCTGTTCATCCGCGAGCCGGCGCCGACCCATGAAGCCAACTTCGGCAAGCTGGTACGTGGACGGATCGACCTGTTAATCACTGATCGCCGGGTTGGCCAGCATTTGCTCGATGAATTGGGTATCCGCGGCAGCATCACTGAAAACCCGACCGTTATCAGCCACCAGAGCCAGTTTCTGGCAGTACGCAAAAATGCCGGCATGGACCTGCTGGTGCAGCGTTTCGGTGCCGAACTCAAGCGTTTCAAACGCGAGCCCGCCTACGCGGAGTTGAGCGCCCGTTATGGCACCGATCCTGGCCCCGATGTGAAAGCCACCACCGCCACTTCGGCCACCATAAAAACCGTTGAGCAGCAGGAAAGCGGCGCGCAGTGATTGCTCTGTTATACTCCGGCCTTCCCGCCAGGCTCACGCCCGGACGCTCGGACTTGTTCAAGGCATCTCGATCCCGCTACAGCGCAGCTTTTCAGCCCGCGCGAGCGCTCCAGACGAGCTTTCAAGGCCCAGCAGGACCGGACGGGATTGCGTTCCTCTTAAACGCCATTCGCGCCAGGCAAGACTCCCATTGGGCCAAGCCCTAACTAAAACAGGATTACTCATGTCCTTTGCTTCCCTCGGTCTCTCCGAGGCTTTAGTCCGCGCCATCGAGGCAGCGGGCTATACCGAGCCTACTCCGGTGCAACAGCGGGCCATTCCCGCCGTGTTGCAAGGTCGCGACCTGATGGTTGCGGCTCAGACAGGTACTGGTAAAACCGGTGGCTTCGCCCTTCCGATCCTGGAACGGCTGTTCCCTAACGGTCACCCGGACAAATCCCAGCGTCACGGCCCGCGCCAACCGCGCGTCCTGGTCCTGACCCCTACTCGCGAACTCGCGGCTCAAGTCCACGAGAGCTTCAAGGTCTATGCCCGTGACCTGAAGTTCGTCAGCGCCTGCATCTTCGGCGGCGTCGGCATGAACCCGCAGGTTCAGGCCATGTCCCGTGGTGTTGACGTGCTGGTGGCCTGCCCTGGCCGCCTGCTCGACCTCGCCGGCCAAGGCAGCGTCGATTTGTCCCACGTGGAAATCCTCGTGCTGGACGAAGCCGACCGCATGCTCGACATGGGCTTTGTCCATGACGTGAAAAAGGTCCTGGCCCGCCTGCCGGCCAAACGGCAGAACCTGCTGTTCTCGGCGACGTTCTCCAAGGACATCACCGACCTCGCCGGCAAGCTGCTGCACAACCCGGAACGCATCGAAGTCACGCCGCCGAACACCACGGTCGAGCGTATCGAACAGCGCGTATTCCGCCTGCCAGCCAACCACAAGCGTTCGCTGCTGGCCCACCTGATCACCGCAGGCGCCTGGGAACAGGTGCTGGTGTTCACCCGCACCAAGCACGGCGCCAACCGCCTGGCCGAGTACCTGGACAAACATGGCCTCAGCGCCGTTGCGATCCACGGCAACAAGAGCCAGAACGCCCGCACCAAAGCCCTGGCCGACTTCAAGGCCGGTGAAGTGCGCATCCTGGTCGCCACCGACATCGCCGCTCGCGGCCTGGACATCGACCAGTTGCCACACGTGGTCAACTTCGAACTGCCGAACGTCGACGAAGACTACGTGCACCGTATCGGCCGTACTGGCCGTGCCGGTCGTTCGGGCGAGGCGATCTCGCTGGTCGCTCCGGACGAAGAGAAGCTGCTGAAAAGCATCGAACGCATGACCAAGCAGAAGATTGCCGACGGCAACCTGATGGGCTTCGACTCCAGCGCCGTAGAAGCCGAGAAACCTGAAGTTCGCGAGCGTCCGGATGTGCGTAACCCGCGCAACCCACGTGGCCCGCGTGGCGACGGCCCGAACGGCACCGGTGGTGGTGGCGGTCGCAAGGACAAAGGCAAGGACAAGGGCGGCAAGGAAAAACCTGCCGCCACTGGCCGTGGCGATCGCCCGGCCCGTGAACACAAGCCACGCGAAGGCACTCCGGCGCGCGAGCAACAGCGTCCGGCGCCACGCGCTGCCGCGGCTGACCGTGCTCCAGACGAGTTCCTGGACGACGATATCGATAACTTCGGTAACCGCGTTGATTACGTCCCTCAAGCCAAACCGGCTCAGGGCCGTGGTCGCCGTCCGGGTGCTCCGGCACAAGGCACGACGGCTGGTGCAGGTGCTCCGCGCACCGGCGGCAAGCCTCAGGGTCGCCAAAGCGGTCCGCGCAGCAGCGACGGCGCCACCACCGGCACGCCGCCGGCCAAGCGCAGCGGTCCACGCAGTGGCGCTCCACGTGACGGTCAGGCCCGTCGCGAAGAAGGCCGCAACCGTCGCCCGGCCCGTGACGATCAGCCGCGTTCGGAACCGGCCGTGCAAAACCCGCGCGGTCCAGCGCCGAAGATCATTCACAAAGAGTCGAAAACTGATCGTTTCCCGACTCCCGAGCAACTTGATCAACTGCCAGGCCGTCCGCGTGGCGAAAAACCAGCGTTGCTGACCCGCAATCGCTAAGTTATCGCCGCAATGAAAAATGCCCCTGATCTCACGATCCGGGGCATTTTTTTAGCCTGATGAAAAACCCTGTGAGAGCGGGCTTGCCCGCGATGGCGTCAGTCCAGCCAACACCTATGTTGCCTGATCCACCGTAATCGCGGGCAAGCCCGCTCCCACAATGTTTCGCATTGTCTGAACAGGTTTTGGTGGGCAATAAAAAACGCCCCCGACCGTGAGGCCGGGGGCGTTCTTGTGTCTGCGGCGAAAATTACTTCGCTTTCACACCTTCAAAGGTGACGTACAGATCAACCGCGTCGGACTGTGGACCCAGGTCCATCATCTTGCCGAAATCAGAACGCTTGATGCTGGTGGTGCCTTCGAAGCCGGCACGGTAGCCGCCCCATGGATCCTTGCCTTCACCCAGGAAAGTGGCCTTGACCACAACTGGTTTGGTGACACCCGCAATGGTCAGGTCGCCGGCCACGTCGGCAGTGACTTTACCGTCGGCGTTTTTGCCGGTGGTTTTAACGCTGGTGGACACGAAGGTGGCTTTAGGGAAATCAGCCACTTTCAGGAAGTCTTTGCTGGAGATGTGCTTGTCACGCTCAGCGTTGTTGGTGAAAACGCTCGCCGTGTTCACGTTGAACTCGATCTTGCTGTCTTCTGGCTTGGCAGCATCAAAGCTGAACTTGCCGTCGATGTCCTTGAAAGTGCCGGTGATGTAGCTGTAACCCAGGTGGCTGATCTTGAAGTCGACGAAGGCGTGCTGGCCAGTTTTGTCGACGACGTAGTCAGCAGCCATTACGTTGGCGGACAACAGGGCAGAACCGATTGCCAGAGCGGCGAGAGTCTTTTTCAACATGTCTTGTATTCCTTGAGGGCTAAGTTGAACGTCAGGCTTTGCGACCCAGCATTCGTTTCAGGGTCACATCACGGTCGATAAAGTGGTGCTTCAATGCTGCCAACGCATGGAGACCGGAAAAAATTACCAATGCCCATGCCAGGTAGAGATGAATCGCACCTGCGTTATCTGCCTGGTCCGGTAGCCCGGAAACCAGTGCAGGCACTTCAAACCAGTCAAACACCGGAATCCCGACACCCTCTGCGGTGGAAATCAGGTAACCGGCAATCATCACAGCGAACAAACAGAGATACAGAAAAGCATGCCCGAACTTGGCGCCAAGACGCGTCATGCGGCTGTAGCTGGTCAGCGTTGGCGGCGGTGGGCTGATGAAGCGCCACACCACGCGTAACACCATGACAGCCAGCAGGATCAGACCGATGCTCTTGTGCAGGTCAGGTCCTGCCTTGCGCCAAGGGTCGTAGTAGCCGAGACCGACCATCCACAGACCCAGACCGAACAAACCGAACACTGCCAGCGCTACGCCCCAGTGCATGAAGATGCTGACCCAGCCGTAGCGAGAGGTAGAGTTTCGTAGTTGCATTGCCGAGTCCCTGTAAGTGCTGGCCCAAGACTATCGAGTTATCTATCGAATTAAAGCGGAAAATTTCGCTTTGAAATATCGAGAAATACGATCAAGAGCTTGAAATAGGCGTGTTAAGGAAAGATTAAAGACCCATGCGTAAGAAAAGATGAAGCCCAACTAAAGAACACCCTCGCCCCTGGTTTTATTCGATTCTTAGTACCGGCTTTTCTTCAGGCATAAAAAAACGCGGCATCTCTGCCGCGTTTTTTAGTCCAGACGCTTACTGCGCCTTGGTCTCCGTTGCCGGGGTTGCAGCCGGTTTGGCGGCTGGTTTTTTCGCCGGTTCGGTTTTCTTCACCGGGGCCTTGGCTGGAGCCTTTTTGGTATCGGTTTTGGCGGCAGGCTTTTTAGCCGGTGCCTTTTTGGCAGGCTCGGCTTTCACTGGTGTTGCAGGCTTCGGTGCTTCGACCGGCGCTGGTGCAACAACCGGGGCTGGATCCGGCGCCGGTGGCGTGTAAGGCGCAGGAGCCTTGACCGGCTCTGCCTTCTTGTCGTCATCCGAACCACCGAACAGGTTGCTGAAGAAGTTACCTTTCTTCGCCGCCACTGCACCGGCCGCTGCTGCCGGCACCACTTTCGCCGGTTCAAACGACTTGCCCGCCGCCAGGTCTTCTACCTGACTGGCCGCACGCTGGCCGGTGCGCAATGCGCCTTCCAGGGTGCCTGGGTACAAGGTGTCGGTGTGTTCGCCAGCAAAGGCTACGCGCTGGATCGGGCGTTCCCACAGGCGCCAGTACTTGCTGATCTGGCCCGGGCCGAAGGCCAGGTAGGCGCCGCCCATCGAAGGATCGGTGCTATAGCGGCGGATTTCATAACCGGTGAACGAACCGCGCGCCTGTGGATAAAAGGCGTGCAGGCGAATCAGCACCTGATCGACCATCTGCTTGTCGCCGAACGCCTGCATCACACGAGCATTGTCGCCGGACAGGTTGATCACCACATTGGCGCCACCCTTCAACGCCGGCTCGATCCACAACATGCCGAGGCCGGTGTTGCTGAAAATCTCGCCGGACATGCGCGCCTTGGGTTCCCATACCGGCGTCTTGAACTTCAGCATGATCTGGTCGCGCCAACCGTAGTTGGTGCCTTTGATAGCGCCCATGTGCTGGGCATCCAGCGACGGGATCATCTGGATCTTGTTCAGTGCGCGCAGCGGCACCGCCAACACTACGTAGTCTGCCTGATAACCGACCGAGCCGACTTTGACGGTCACGCCGTCCTTGTCCTGGGTAATCGACGAGACCGGGGAGTTGGTCTTGATGGTTTTCAGCTGTTTAACAAACGCCTGGGCCAGCACTGTACTGCCGCCCACCAGTCGCGAAGCACGCAGGTCACGATCGGATGTGCCACGGTAAACACGGCTTTGCTGCGCGTAATACAGCAGCGACAGGCGCGAAGGTTCGTCGTAGCGGGTACGAATCTGCTGGTTGATCAGCTGACGCGCAGTGGCAGGCAGGTTCTGCTTGTCGAGCCAGTTGGATACGTTGATCTGATCCAGCGTTTGCAAAGTGCTGGTGGCGAGCGGGTTCTGCGGATCGTCAATCGAGCGCGCCAGATCATCCTGGGTTTTTTCGAAGCGCTTGAGCGCGTCGGCGGTGGCCGGTTGCTTGGTCGCCAGATCTGCCGCGGAGAAGTACTCACCGTCGATCAGATAACTTGGGGTACGCACGAATTCCGGGGCCGGCGCAGTGCTCAGCTTGAAGGTCGATACGTATTTGTTCAGCACCGGCTGGGTCTTGTCGTTGCCGATCCACTCACTGGTGGCCATGCCGGAGCGACCGCCCAGGCTCGGTTTGGCTTCCAGCAGGGTGACCTGCCAGCCTTTGTTCTGCAGCTCGTAAGCCGCCGTCAGGCCAGACAGCCCGCCGCCGATCACGATCGCGGTTTTATCCTTGGCCAGCGCAGACACGCTGAACAGCCCCAACATCACCAGCGCACAGGCGCGCAGCCAACCGACAGACATTCAGCGAACTCCGGAAATACATGAGGAAATAGCAGTTTTTACGAGTCAGGCGACTCCAGGAACCGCGAAGGATACGTCAGGCTTCAGACGCCCGCCAGCAACGTCTATCGCCCCATACAAAGTAGCTCAATCGTCACAATGGGTTGTCCCGGCGCGACGCATTGCATAGGCTTGCGCGATTGTTTACCCGCCTACGTCACGGGTAGCCTCGAGGAGACATAAAATGGGCCTGAATAAACAGTGGATGGAACGCGATCTCGCGGTGTTATGGCATCCCTGCACCCAGATGAAAGATCACGAACAACTGCCGCTGATCCCGATCAAGCGTGGTGAAGGCGTGTGGCTGGAAGACTTCGAAGGCAAGCGCTACCTCGACGCTGTCAGCTCCTGGTGGGTCAACGTGTTTGGCCATGCCAACCCGCGCATCAACCAGCGCATCAAGGACCAGGTCGATCAGCTGGAGCACGTGATCCTCGCCGGTTTCAGCCACCAGCCGGTGATCGAGCTGTCCGAGCGCCTGGTGAAGATGACCCCGGAAGGCTTGACCCGGTGCTTCTACGCCGATAACGGTTCATCCTGCATCGAAGTCGCGCTGAAAATGAGCTTTCACTACTGGCTCAACCGCGGCCAGCCGAACAAGAAGCGCTTTGTCACCCTGACCAACAGCTACCACGGCGAAACCATGGCGGCGATGTCGGTCGGCGACGTGCCGCTGTTCACCGAAACCTACAAGGCCCTGCTGCTGGACACCATCAAGGTGCCGAGCCCGGATTGCTACCTGCGCCCGGATGGCATGAGCTGGGAAGAACATTCGCGCAACATGTTCGCGGCCATGGAACAGACCCTGGCAGAGCATCATGACACTGTCGCGGCAGTCATCGTCGAGCCGCTGATCCAGGGTGCTGGCGGCATGCGCATGTACCACCCGGTGTACCTCAAACTGCTGCGCGATGCCTGCGACCGTTATGGCGTGCACCTTATCCACGACGAAATCGCCGTCGGCTTCGGCCGCACCGGCACGATGTTCGCCTGCGAACAGGCCGGCATCCGCCCGGACTTCCTCTGCCTGTCCAAGGCCCTGACCGGCGGTTACCTGCCGCTGGCGGCTTGTGTGACGACCGAAGACGTCTACAGCGCCTTCTACGACGACTACCCGACCCTGCGCGCCTTCCTGCATTCGCACAGCTACACCGGCAACCCGCTGGCGTGCGCGGCGGCATTGGCAACACTGGATATCTTCGAAGAAGACAACGTCATCGAGAACAACAAGGCCCTGGCCGAGCGCATGGCGTCCTCTACTGCGCACCTGGCTGACCATCCGAACGTCTCGGAAGTACGCCAGACCGGCATGGTGCTGGCCATCGAGATGGTCAAGGACAAGGCCAGCAAGGAAGCCTATCCGTGGCAGGAACGTCGCGGCTTGAAGGTGTTCCAGCACGCACTGGACCGGGGTGCTTTACTTCGTCCGTTGGGCAGCGTGGTGTATTTCCTGCCGCCGTACGTGATCACGCCGGAGCAGATCGACTTTCTGGCCGAAGTGGCCAGCGAAGGGATCGACATCGCGACGCGTAACAGCGTCAGCGTGGCGGTGCCGAAGGACTTCCACCCCGGTTTCCGTGATCCGGGCTAGCACTGCTCGTCCCCACGCTCTGCGTGGGAATGCAGCCGGGGACGCTCCGCGTCCCAAAAGCGGACGCGGAGCGTCCGATGAGGCATTCCCACGCAGAGCGTGGGAACGATCAAATTAAAGAGAACCCGCATGAGACTGTCCCGCTTCTTTATCGACGCCCCCCTGAGCACCGGCGAACACGAGTTGCCCGAAGCCCAGGCCCATTACATCAGCCGCGTGCTGCGCATGGCCGAGGGCGATGCGTTGCAGCTGTTCGACGGCTCGGGCCACGAGTTTCGCGCCACGCTGGTGGAGGTTGGGAAGAAGCGCGTCGTGGTGCAGATCGATGAAAGCTTTGCCGGGCAAGTCGAGTCGCCGCTGGCGATCCATCTCGGTCAGGGCCTGTCCCGTGGCGAGCGCATGGATTGGGCGATTCAGAAAGCCACCGAACTGGGCGTCACCGAAATCACCCCGATCTTCAGCGACCGTTGCGAAGTCCGCCTCAAGGACGAGCGCGCCGACAAACGCCTGATGCATTGGCGCCAAGTGGCGATCAGCGCCTGTGAACAATGCGGGCGTTCGCGGGTACCGGTGATTCATCCGCCGCTGCTATTGGCGGATTGGTTGAAGCAGACTGAAGCCGAGCTGAAGTTGGTGCTGCACCCGGTGGCCGAGCCGTTGGTCAGTCACGCCAAACCTTCAAGCCTGGCATTCCTGATCGGCCCGGAGGGCGGGCTCTGCGACGCTGAAGTCGAGCAGGCCAAAGCCGCCGGTTTCCACGCCGCCCGCCTCGGCCCGCGCGTGCTGCGCACAGAGACTGCGCCGGTGGTGGCGTTGGCGGTTGCCCAGCAATTATGGGGTGACTTCTAGGGCCCTTTCGCGAGCAGGCTCGCTCCCACAGGAAATGCATTCCAAGGTGGGAGCGAGCCTGCTCGCGAATGGCCGCGACACAGTCTAGCGACCGATCTGGCGGCTACTGAACTGGATCGCTCACCGGGTGGGCGATGATGGCCTTGAGTTCGCTGGTCATCGGGAACTCAAGGTTCAACCCTTTCGGCGGGATCGGCTGTTCAAACCAGCGCTGGTAGATGCCGTTGATCTCGCCCGAGCTGTACAGATCGGCCAACGCGCCATTCACCAGGGCAAGGAATTGCGGATCATCCTTGCGCACCATGCAGCTGTAGATTTCCCGCGATTGCTCCTCCCCGACCACCACCCATTTATGCGGGTCATGCGCCTTGGCGCGTTCGCCATAGAGCAGTGCGTCATCCATGTAGAACGCCGCCGCCCGACCTGACTGCAGCATCTGGAACGCTTCGCCGTGGTCCTTGGCGCTGATCACGAACATGTCGATCTTGTTGTCGACGTTGTAGCTCTTCAGAAAGCGTTCGTTGGTGGTGCCGGCGGTGGTCACCACGTTCTTGCCACGCAGATCGGCGAAGCTCTTGATCCCGCTGTCCCTGGCGGTCAGCAACTGGCCTTTGACGTAGATGAAGCCGTAGGAAAACGCCACTTGCTTCTGTCGTTCGGCGGTTACTCCAGTGGAGCCGCATTCGAGGTCGACGGTGCCGTTCTGCACCAGTGGAATCCGCGTCTGCGAGGTCACCAGGGTGTATTTCACTTTCAGCTCAGGCAGCTTCAATTGCTGACGGATGCGCTCGACTATCTTGCTCGCCAGATCCACGGAATAACCCATCGGCTGACCCGTGTGATCACCCACGTAGGAAAACGGCACCGACGCATCGCGGTAGCCCAGCGTGATGCTCTTGGCATTGGCAACCTTGTCCAGTGTGCCGGTCAGCTGCGCTTCATTGGCGTGAACCTGACCGCCCAGTAACAGCCCGAGGGTGCAGCCGAGCAACGTGATTTTTTGCATTGTTATTCTCCGTTGTGGGTATTGGGTCCTGATGGATTCAGATGCGGGCGGCGGTGACGGTGATTTCCACCAGCACCTGCGGCCGCGCCAGATCGGCCTGCACCGTGGTGCGGCTCGGCGCTGGCCCCGGTGACAGCCAGGCTGACCAGACTTCATTCATTGCCGCGAAATCGGCATTGATGTCTTTCAGATAAATCGTCGCGCTGAGCACATGATCTTTGTCGCTGCCGGCCTCGGCCAGCAGAGCGTCGATTTTCGCCAGCACTTCCCGGGTCTGACCGCCCGCATCCAGGGCATCGCCCGGCACCTGACCGGAGAGAAACACCAGATCGCCGAAGGTCACGGCGCCTGACAGGCGTGGGTTGCTGTGAAAACGTTTAATGGTCATGACGGGGTCCTTTTCCAAGAGGGAAATTCAAGCGCCAGGGTGGCTGAAACCCAGCAGGTCAATGGACGTCTGGCGCTGACTGATCAACTCACTGAGCAACTGGCCACTGCCACAGGCCAGGGTAAAACCCAGCGCACCATGACCGAGGTTCAGCCACAGATTGCGGTAGGCCGTAGCGCCCAGCAGCGGCACACCGCTGGGGGTCGCCGGACGCATGCCGGCCCACTCCACGGCGGCGTCGTAATCGCCGGCATTCGGAAACGTGTCGCGGGCCTGGCGCTTGATCAGGTTCAAGCGTTCTGGATCGACGGCCGGGTCGAAGCCGACAATGTCGACCATCGCCGCCACGCGCAATTGCTCGCCGATGCGCGCGTACACGATCTTGCGGTCGTAGTCGGTGATGCTCAGCTCAGGCGCCCGGTGTTCGACACCAATCGGCAGCGTCAGGCTGTAACCCTTCAGGGGATAGAGCGGCAGCCGCAGACGGGGCAGCGCCAGCAACGGACTGCGATGGCCGGCGGCGATCACCAGTTGCTCGACGGGCAATGCCTCTGCGCCCAATTCAATGCCGGTGACTGTGCCATTGCTGTGTTGAATCGCGGTTACCGCGTGGCCGAGGCGAAATTCACAACGGCCGGACGCCTTCAGTCGCGCCACCAGTTGCTGGCAAAAACCATGGCAATCGCCGACCTCTTCGTCCGGCGTATAGATCGCGCCGACAAAAGGCGCACCCGCCAGCGCTGGTTCCAGCCGCATGCACTCGGCGGCAGACAACACCTGCTGTTGCTGCGGATCGGCCAGGCCTTGGCGCGCTTTCCCGAAGCTGGCCGGGTTGCGGAAGGTCACCAGTTTGCCATTGCGCCGCCATTGGAAATCGTTCAGCCCATCGACTTCGCGCCAGGCTTTCAGTGTGCTCTGGCTGAACAGCGCCAGGCGCAGCAGGTGCGCGGCGTTTTCACGGTTGACCGAGCGGCGGCACGCGGCGAGGAACGACGCCATCCAGCGCCATTGCACCGGATCGAGACGCGGACGCAGCTTCAACGGCGAGTCGCCGCGCAACATCCAGCCAATGGCCTGCAACGGCACACCGGCGTCCGCCAGTGGCGCCACGTAGCGATAGGACAACTGGCCGCCGTTGGCGAAACTGGTTTCGCTGCCCAGCGAATTCCGGGCCTCGACCACCGTCACCTCAATGCCGTCGCGCACCAGCGCATACGCCGTTGCCAGGCCAATCACGCCACCGCCGATGATGCACACACGCTGAACCATGTCCGTCCCTAAAACCGTTGTGAAGGCGAGGCCGAGGTTAGAGCCAGGTGACAGGCGGCGAACAATGAATAAAGATGCCGAACCCATAAACAAAGGTTATGGACTTGCCATGCGTCTTCGTCATATCGAGATATTCCAGGCCATTCGCCAGACCGGTTCGATCAGTGCGGCCGCGCAATTGCTCCACGTCTCCCAGCCGGCGGTGACCAAGGTGTTACAGCACGCCGAACAGCAATTGGGTTTTCCATTGTTCCTGCGAGTGCGCGGCAAATTGCAGGCAACGCCGGAAGCGCTGGAACTGGAGCGTGAAGTCGACAAGGTCACCGAAAGCCTGCAAGGGGTGCGGCGCCTGGCCCAGAGCTTGCGGCGCGAGCCCGGCCATAGCCTGCGCATTGGCGCCACTCCGGCGCTAGCCCTGTCATTGCTGCCGCCGGCCATTCACGAGTGGACCGAGCGCTACCCGGACATCGCTTGCGAACTGTCCAGCGCCCATAGCCGCGAACTGGTGCAGAACCTGCTGATGCGTGAAGTGGATGTCGCCCTGACCCTGCAACGCCCGGATCATCCTGGGCTCAAGGCCCAGGCGCTGGCGTCCGGCGTGCTGGTGGCGCTGGCGCCTACCGGTTACTGGTCGGCGGCAGAGGTTGGCACACCGTTGCCGTTGATGGCGCTGGCAGATGCCCCGCTGATTGGTTTGTCCAGCGCCGACCCGTTGGCCGCCCGACTCGACAGTTACCTCGAAGCGGTGGAGCCTCCGCCTCGGGTGCGCATCGCGGTGCAGACCTATTCACTGGCCCGGGCGATGGTGGAATCCGGCGCTGGGCTGGCGGTGATCGACCCGTTCACGGCCCTCGGCGCCTCCCCCGCCGCGACGGCGATTCGCCCGTTGACCCCGCCGCTGCCCATCACGCTGTACGCGGTAACCCGCGCCACCGAACCGCCGCCCCACACGTTGAATGACTTGTTGCAGGTGTTCAGTCGCAGGGCCCAGGAACAACTGGATCGCTTGATCCCTGCGCAACCTTAAATGTAGGAGTGAGCCCGCTCACTCCTACAGGGGATTGGGGTGGTTTAAAGGACGTAGAAGAAAATTGCCACGAAGTGCAGCAAGCTCCCGGCAATCACGAACAAATGCCAGATTCCGTGGGCATGGCGCAGCCGATGATCGAGGGCGAAAAAGATAATCCCCACGGTGTACAAAATCCCGCCCGCCGCCAGCCACGCAAACCCCGCAGTGCCCAACGCCGCCAGTAGCGGTTTGACCGCGACCAGCACGATCCAGCCCATCACCGCGTAAATCACAATCGACAGAATCCGCGCTTCCGAACGCGGCTTGATCTCTTGCAGGATGCCGATCAGTGCCAGTCCCCAGACAATCCCGAACAGCGTCCAGCCCCACGGCCCGCGCAGGGTCACCAGGCAGAACGGCGTGTAGCTGCCGGCAATCAGCAGATAGATCGAAAAGTGATCCACCTTCTGCATGATCGCTTTCTTGCGCCCGCGCACGCTGTGGTAAACGGTCGAGGCGCTGTACAACACCATCAAGGTGAAACCGTAAATCGCTACGCTGACGATCTTCCATGGGCTGCCGTCCATGCTGGCGATCACCAGCATCCACACCACCCCGACCATTGCCGCCACCGCCCCGACCAAATGCGTCCAGGCGTTCAATCGTTCCCCGTGATACATGCGTCGCTCACCTCAACATTCGTTGCAACATCGCGCAAGACTACCTCAGTGACCTTTTGATCTAAAAAAAAACGCAGCCTCGTTTCACTCGGCGGCTGCTACAAAAGGTCGCATGCGTGCACAATCGAGCCATTCGAATAAGAGTCCGGGCCATGCTGATCGACGAAGAATTGACCCTGAAAAAACTCGAGGTGTTCCTGGCCTTCATGCGCACCGGCAACCTGGCCCGCGCCGCCGCCGAGTTGCAGACCAGCAACGTCAGCGTGCACCGCGCCATCCACTCCCTGGAAAGCGCCTTGCGTTGCCCGTTGTTCAAACATGAGGGCCGCAACCTCACACCGCTGGAGAGCGCTTACGTACTTGAAGAACGGGCGCAGAAGCTGATTCAGGACGTGGTCGAAACCGTGCGTCTGACCCGCGAAGCCGCCGGTTTTTCTGCGGAACGCTTCAAGCTGGGCTCACTGTATTCACTGACGGTGAAGACCGTGCCGCAGTTGATCATGGGCCTGAAGATCCGCCGCAGCGAACTCAATATCGATTTGATCCTCGGTTCCAATTTCGACTTGCTGTACAAGCTCAAGAACATGGAAGTCGACGCGATCCTGGTGTCGCTGGACGAGAGCGTCAACGACCCGGACTGCGAGCAGATCCCGCTGTTTTCCGACGACATCTTTCTTGCGACGCCAGCGGATTCGAAGTTTGCCCAACGCACGGAGGTCGACCTGGCTGAAGTGCGCGACGAGACGTTCATTACCCTGACCCAAGGCTTTGCCACGCACCAGGACGGTAATCGGGTGTTCAAGCAGGCGGGGTTCGAGCCGAAGGTGGCGATGCAAGTCAACGACATCTTCACCCTGCTGAGCATGGTCAGCTCAGGGGTGGGTTATGCCTTGCTGCCAGGAAGGATTGCGGCGGTGTATGAGAACCGGGTGAAGCTGATTCCGTTGCAGGAGCGCTATCGGTTGCAGCAGCACATTGGCGTGGTGTTCCTGAAGGCCAAAGAGCGTGATCCGAATTTGCTGGCGCTGCTGGCTGAGTGCCGGATGTACGCCAATCGCCAGGCTTAAGACCGCGTCGCCTGCATCGCGGGCAAGCCACGCTCCCACAGGAACTGCGCTGTCCCTGTGGGAGCGTGGCTTGCCCGCGATGACGTCGGTACAGTCAGCCAGGATCCCGCGGTCTAGCCCACAATCCCGCGAACAATGAAGTACAGCAGCGAAGGCCCCAGCAAGCACCCAAGCCCGGTGTGAAACGTCGCCGTCAACGCGCCATAAGGCACCAATCGCCGATCCGTCGCCGCCAGCCCGGCAGTCACGCCGCTGACCGTCCCGGCCAACCCGCCGAACACCATCGCCGAACGCGGGTTATCCAGGCCCATCCAGCGCGCCGCCATCGGCGTGCCGACCATCACCAGAATCGCCTTGATCAACCCGGTGGCAATCGACAGCGCCACCACATCGGAACTGGCACCAATCGCCGCCCCGGTCACCGGCCCGACGATGTACGTCACCGCGCCCGCGCCAATCGTGGTCATGCTGATCGCATCGCGGTAACCAAACGCCCAGGCCATGCTCGCGCCGACAATGAACGGCAGGATCGTGCCCAGCAGCAACGCGATCACGCCAATCAGCCCGGCCTTTTTCGCTTCCGTGGCTTGCACTTCGAATGCCGTGGCAACGATGGCAAAGTCCCGCAGCATCGCGCCGCCCATCAACCCGATGCCCGAGAATAATGTCAGGTCCGCCAGGCCTTTCTGCCCGCCAGTCATGGTGCCGCCGACCCAAGCCAATACCAGGCCAATGACGATGGCAATCGCCGAGCCGTGAATCCGCCCGTAGGTCAGGCGCTTGGACAACACCACCGACACCCACATGATCACGCCAACGAACGCGAACGCGGTGACCAGGCCATTAGCGGTCAAGCCTTTATCAATGAGTTCCCACATATCAGCGACCTCCTACCGGTGTGCCGACCGGGGTGACTTCCACCGGTTCATCGGGCAAGGGTTCGCCTTTGTGGGTCCGGCTGATCAAGGCAATCGTGCAGCCGCAGATCACCACTGAACCAATCGCCGCGAGCACCGCCACCGGGCCGCCGTGCAGTGCGGTGACGACGTTCTGTTGCGCGGCCATTGCGACCACCACCGGAATGTACATGGCGCCCCAGAAGCCGACGCCCATCTCGCAATCCTTGGTCATGCCGCCGCGTTTTTGCATCCACAACCGCGCGCAAATCAGCAGGATCATCGCGATCCCGACCCCGCCGACGTTGGATTTGACGCCCAGCAACACGCCAAGCGCATCGCCCATGATCACCCCTGCCAGCGTACAGATCGCCAACAGCGCCACACCGTAAATAATCATTGTTGTAGTCCTCAAAGTGCATCGTCGAATGTTGTTTTTGTTGTTCGAAGGCCTGAGTCCGGGTCTAGAGTTGGCGGCTTCCCTCCTCACGCAACAGCGCCTGCAAGGTGTCGAGCCGCGCACCGTCGAATGCAATCACGGTGCCCTGCTCGAATACCCGGCGCGCCAGCCCGGTCAACACCGCACCGGGCGGCAGTTCAATCTGAAGTCTTACGCCGCGCTCATAAGCGCTTTGCACCGTGCCGCGCCAGTCAACGATGCGGCACATGTTGAACGCGAGGTCATCGCGCAAGGCGTCGGCATTGATGATAAGGCGGGCGCGGCTGCCGCTCAGGTAACCCAAAGTCGGCGTTTTCAGTGACACCTTGGCGAATGCTTCCGCCAGAATTTTTGCCGGACCCTCCAGCAACGGGCAGTGCGAAGGCACGCTGACCGCCAGCCGTTTGGCCAAGCCTGCACCGTGACCTTTCGCCATCGCCGCCACCGCTTTCATGGCCTCGTCGCTGCCGGCAATCACCACCTGGTTATCGGCGTTGATGTTGGCCAGGTAAACCGGCGCATCGAGGCTGTGGACCTGCGCCAACAAACTTTCCACTGTGGACAACTCCAGACCGATGATCGCGGTCATGCCGTAGCCCTGTGGATAAGCCTGCTGCATCAACTCACCGCGCAGGCTGACCAGATGCAGCGCATCGCTAAAGCTCAAGGCACCGGCGACCACCGCCGCCGGGTAAGCGCCGATGGACAATCCGGCCACGTAATCCGGCGCCAGGGTTAATTGACGAGAAGCCGCGACTCCGGCGATCAACAGGCAAAGCTGAACCGCACGAGTCGACTTCAACGCCTCTGCCGAATCGAGCCGTAAAACGACTTCACCCAGCACTTCACTCGCCTCGTTCAGCGTTTCGCGAGGCAAACGCTGGAGCATGCCCGGCTGCTGCGCGCCCTGGCCCGGAAACACCAACAGACTGCTCACGCAGCTTGCTCCTGTGGGTTCCAAGGATCGATCACCAGACAGGCTTCACGGGCATTTTTCAGCAACACACGACGAGCCGAACCGGCCCATTCGCGCAGGGCCACAGCGCCGAACGGTGTCTGCAACTGCATGTCCACCAAGCATTCGGCAGCCTCCAGAATCTTCACCAGATCCTGCGCTTGAGAACGGCCCAGCGCATGCGGGGTACGCAGGATCAAGTCGAGATCACTGCTCTCGTGCAACGCTGCAAACCCGCTGGCCAATTCAAACCCGGCACTGCCGCTGACACCCCACACCCAACCACAGTCATCGAGTAGCGGCCGCAGTTGATTGAGGGCACGCACGGCCGGCAAATTCCGACCAATCGAGACTTGGCAAAGGTCTTCCGGCTTGACCCGACGCTGAATGCCATCGACCGGCATCACCGTCGCAAAACGCTGTTCACGCAAACGTCCACGCACACCAACCGCGACCAGACCCGGCGCACTCACCGCACGCCGAACCACCACGGGCTGGCCCGCGCTCAAGGATTCGGTCACCCACGCAGGCGCGTCCGCAGGCAACAGCTCCGGGGTCATGCCCCAGAGCAGATCGTGGGCCATAAACGTATTCACCACTGCGCTCTCAGCAGTTGGCGAACCTTGCTCGAGGCGGCACGGTTGCTCGCACCCAAGCGGCTGCTCAGGTCGCGACCGCTGGCCGCCACATCGCCAATCGCCTGATTCAGGCATTCAGTCACCCGCGTCAGATCGGCCGCCGTCGGCTGTTCAATCTGTTCCACCGACAGGGTTTCCCACAGCAAACCGAGGCTGGCGTAGCTGTCGATGTCATAGGCCATCGGCGGCACGCTGGCGGCCAACGCCTCAAGTTCTTCAACGCTACGCAAGGTCACCCGCGCCGCCGACGCCTTGCCCATCGCATGCACCATCACTCCCGGATCACGCAGGGCAATCAGCCGATTGGCCTGATACCCGTGGGCCAGAAACGCGCCGGACATCGCCTTGCCCACCAGCAAACCAATCACCGCGTGGCCCGCCAACCGGGCGCGGGCATAACTGTCCGCCGCGCCGGCCAATGCCTGATGGATGCCGAGGGCTTCTTCGCGTCGACCATAGGCCTGGCTCGGCACATCGACGAGGGCGATCACGGCGCGCTTGTGCGGTTTATCCACATCCGCGGCGATCACTTCATCCACCGCCTTGGCCAACCCCCAACCTTCCAGCAAACCGACTTCACCGTTGCGCGCACGGACAAAACGGTTGCCTGGATCCGCCACCACCGCGATAAAACGGACAGGCTGATCACCCAGCACGCCATCGGCCACCTTCAATGATGCCGGCAAGCCTTCGACCGGTTTCGCCCCGGCGCTCAACGCGTTGAACCAGTTCAAACCTCTCAGCGAATAGCTGTTCATGAGCGCGCTCCTTGATACAGATCACGAACCGTCGCCGCTTCGATTTGCGGCGCGGCGTCCAGACGGGCCAGCCGTTGCAGGTACAGATCGGCCTGGCAACTGCGTTGGTGCGCTGGCAAACCTTGCTGCAGCAATTCACTGACTTTTTGTTGAATCTGCGCCACATCATCGGCGGCATAACGATCCACCAGACCGCTGGCAAAACGCTGCTCGCCACCGGTCAGGCTCCAGATGAAAGGACGGTCACGGGAGTCGTATTCCTCAAGCCCGGCTTCCTGTTCGATGACTTGCGGGCCGTTCAGGCCCAGACGCGCTTCCTGGGTGACCACTAAATAACTGCACAACCCAGCCGCAATCGACATCCCGCCAAAGCAGCCGACGCTGCCGGCCACCACACCAATCACCGGCTGGTATTGGCGCAGGTCGACAATCGCTGCGTGAATATCGGCAATCGCCGCCAACCCGAGGTTGGCTTCCTGCAAGCGCACGCCGCCGGTTTCCAACAGCAGCACGGCGCGGGTTGGAATGCCGTTGCGGTTGTCCTCGGCGGCCAGTTCCAGCGCACCCGCCATCTTCGCCCCGCCGACTTCACCAAGGCTGCCGCCCTGGAAGGCCCCTTCGATGGCCGCGATCACCACCGGCAAACCACCGAGGCTGCCCTTGGCGATCACCACGCCGTCATCGGCTTGCGGCACCACGCCCTGGCGCTCAAGCCATGGCGACATGATGCGTTGAAACGGGTCGAGCAATTCGCGGAAGGTGCCGGGGTCGAGCAAGGCTTTCGCGCGTTGCCGGGCACCGAGTTCGATGAAGCTGTGTTTGTGGAGGAGTTCTGCGTTATCAGTCATGACCGATCTCCTCAAAGCCTTGTTCCAGACGCAAGCGCACCACGCCCGGTGTCGCGCCGAAATCGTGGATGGCGATGTCCATCGCCGGCGGTGTCTGACCGTCGAACATCCGCGAGAACAAATGCTGCCAGCGCTGCTGCGCGCCATTGACCGAGGTCTGTACGTTGATGGTCAGCTTGCCGGCCTGACCCGGTTCGATCAGCACTTCCAGATCGCCCGAGCCGACACAACCCACCAGCGTGCGACCGCGTGGCGGCTGCCCGGCGGGGAATTCAAAGGATAAGGTTTCCATCAGAAAGCTCCGGACTCGAGGCGGTCGATAAACAGGCAGGCGGCGAGCAAGTCGGCGGCGCCGCCGGGCGAGGCATTCAACGCGATTAATTGTTCATCCAACTCATGCAAACGGCGGCGACCGGCAAGGCTGGCGCTGCCGCCCGCGTCGAGCACGGCTTGTGCGCCGAGTTGCATGGTCTGCAGGCCTGCTTCGCCAGCGCGGTAGAGCACGCAGGTGTCGGCCAGTCGGGTCATGATCGCCAGCAAGGCATCGAGCCGGGCGTTCTGTTCACCGTGGCCGGCGGCGCGGCTGTGTTTGAGTTGCGGCAATGCCCGTTGCACCACTGAAGGAAAACCCAGCTGCGCTTCTTCACGGGCACCACGGGCGCCGAAACGCTGGGCGACTTGGGCGCCGTGGCTGAAAGGTCGTGGTGCATAACGGTCGTCGAGCAACGCCAGGCGTGCGGCGCGCAGAGTGATGGAACCGGCGGCGCTGGACTCGGGCTCAAGCGCGGCAGCCGTGACCAACAGGCCCAAGGCCCAGATCGCCCCGCGATGGGTATTCACCCCTTCCGTGGTAGCGAGCATCGCTTGCTCCCCTTCCCGGCCAATCCGCCCCACCGCTTCGCGCAGCGGCAAGCCGATTTCGCCAAGCTCGATAGCGGCCTCGGCCATTTCCTTGAACGCAGACCAGAGTGACAACGCCGAAGCGTGCATCAGCCCCAGGTGCAAGTCGGTGTGCGCGCCGTTGCCGCGGCGGTCGACCAGTGCCGGTTTCGGCGACAGGTCGGCTTCGTCGATCAGCGCGTCCACCGCCCAATCGGCCAGCCGTTCCGCGAGGGTCAGGGTTTTCGGTTGCAGGTTGAGTGCGTGCATTACCAGCTCCTGAACTTGGCGGGCGGGTTGTAGAGGCCACCGGACCACTCGACCAGATCGGCCACGCTTTTCGCGGCGAGCAGTTCGCGGGTGGCGTCGGTGCGGCGAATGCCGAGGTCTTCGGGCAAGGCAATCAGACCTTCGCGGCGCATGCGTGCGGTGTCTTTCGGGTTGTGGCGCAGGCCGATGGCGGTCACCCCGGCGACGGCGGCGATCATCGCCTGGCGTTCTTCCAGCGAACGCGCCTTGTACAAATAGGCGATGCCTTCTTCGGTCAGCAGGTGGGTGACGTCGTCGCCGTAGACCATGATCGGCGCCAACGGCATGCCGCTTTTCTTCGCCACATCAATCGCGTCGAGGGTTTCGACGAAGGTCGGTTTGCCGCCCTCCTGGAAGGTCTCGACCATTTGCACCACGAGTTTTTTGCCGCGCTCGAGCATCGGTTCGGCCACGTCGGTGTGGCGCATGTCGAGCCAGGCGGGCGTGCCGTGACGGCGACCGCGCGGGTCGTGGCCCATGTTCGGCGCACCGCCAAAACCGGCGAGGCGTCCGCGGGTCACGGTGGAGGAATGACCGTCGCCATCGACTTGCAGGGTCGCGCCGATGAACAGGTCCACCGCGTATTGCCCGGCGAGCTGGCTGAACATCCGGTTGGAACGTAGCGAGCCGTCTCGCCCGGTGAAGAACACGTCCGGCCGTGCGGCAATATAGTTTTCCATGCCCAGTTCGGTGCCGAAGCAATGCACGCTTTCGACCCAGCCGCTTTCGATGGCCGGGATCAAGGTCGGGTGCGGATTGAGCGTCCAGTTGCGGCAGATCTTGCCTTTGAGGCCGAGGGATTCGCCGTAGGTCGGCAGGATCAATTCGATGGCCGCGGTGTTGAAACCGATGCCGTGATTGAGCGACTGCACGTTGTGTTTTTCGTAGATGCCACGGATCGCCATCATCGCCATCAAGATGTGCACAGGCTTGATGTGCCGTGGGTCGCGGGTGAACAGCGGTTCGATGTAGAACGGCTTGTCGGCCACCACCACGAAATCGACCCACGAGGCGGGGATGTCGACGCGGGGCAAGTCGCTGACATCGTCGACCAACTGGTTGACCTGAACGATGACGATGCCATCGCTGAACGCCGCCGGTTCGATCAATGCAGGGGTGTCTTCGGTGCTCGGCCCGGTGTAAATGTTGCCGGCGCGGTCGGCCATGAAACCGGCCGAGAGCACCACGTTGGGAATCAGGTCGACCACCAGCCGCGCATAGAGCTCGATGTAGGTGTGGATTGCGCCGATTTCCAGCAAACCGTCTTCCAGCAACTGGCTGATGCGCAGGCTTTGCGTACCCGCGAAGGAGAAGTCGAGCTTACGGGCGATGCCGCGTTCGAACAGGTCCAGATGCTCGGCGCGGCCGACACTGGGCATGATCATGTGCAAGTCGTGGAGCTTGGCGGGATCGGCCTTGACCAGGGAGCGGGAGAGGAAATCCGCCTGCTTCTGGTTATTGCCCTCCAGCACCACACGGTCGCCGGGCAGGATCAAGGCTTCCAGCGCCGCGACGATGTTGTCGGTGGGCAGTACCACACCGTCGGCAAGATCCTTGACCAACGCCAGACGCCGCTGCTTTTCGCTGCGCCGCCGCGTCCATCGCGAGTCGGGGGATATTGTTGTTGTCATGACCACTCCACGGGTTCGCTGTCGTGGGAGTCACCTTAGGAGTGTTGGGTCGGCGGCATCAATCAAGCACAGAGACGGATCGTTACGCTTGGAGTAATGGTTGACTGGGCTGACGTCATCGCGGGCAAGCTCGCTCCCACAGTGTCCGTGCTGAGCCCACTGTCTGAGGCATCCACACTACCTGTGGGAGCGGGCTTGCCCGCGATGAGGCCCTAACAATCACCGCAATGTTCAATGCCAGAGTGCAATGTTCGATCAGTCCCAAAAAAGGACCGATCGGTCCCTTTTTGGGACTCTCCAACTTTCGCCGGCCGATCGGGTTTTTTGTCATGATCGTTCCCACGCTCTGCGTGGGAATGCAGCCCGGGACGCTCTGCGTCCCATCCAGAGCCGAACGCAGAGCGTCCGTAGAGGCATTCCCACGCAGAGCGTGGGAACGATCAGTAATCCAGGATCAATTGATCAACCCTGCACTCACAAGCAACTCCTCCAGCGCCAGCAAGTCCGGCACCTTGGCCACTTGCTCCCCCACCTGCACCGCCGCCTGTTCCAGCGGACACAACGGCACATCCACATAGCTCAACTGGCTGTCGAGTTTGTAGGAGCGTGGAATCCCCTGCACCAGCAGCGCGATGAATTTCAGCTCCGGTCGTCCACCGAGGGCATTGAGAATCACGATCCGCGCCCGCTCGCCGATGACGATTTTCTGGCCGCACGCTGACTCAAAACTCAGCAACGGAATCTGCCGGTCCCGCCACTTCACCAAGCCCAGATACCACGGCGGTGTATCGAGGTCGAACGCCCCCGGTTGATAGTCGATCAGCTCCGCCACCGCGACATTGGGCACGATCAGGTTGCGGTCGGCCAAGGGCAGCAACAGGCCCGTGAGGTTGCTGGCGCGATGCTCAAGCATGGGATTTGCTCCACAGGGCGATGCTTTCGAGCAGCACCGATTCCTGGTACGGCTTGCCGAGGTAGTCGTTGACGCCGATGGCCATCGCGCGGTCGCGGTGTTTCTGGCCCGTGCGTGAGGTGATCATGATGATCGGCAGGTGCTGCAAACGCTCGTCTGCGCGCACCTGGGTCGCGACTTCGAAGCCGTCCATGCGCGGCATTTCGATGTCCAGCAGCATCACGTCCGGCATGTGTTCTGCGAGCAGCAACATGGCGTCGACTCCGTCCTTGGCGGTCAGCACGTTCATGCCGTGGCGTTCGAGCAAACGACTGGTGACCTTGCGCACGGTCACCGAGTCATCGACCACCAGCACCAGCAAGGGCTTGTGTGGCTCGACTTCGGTGTCCTGGGTCTGCACCTGTTGCGGCGCAGGCACCTGCATGGCGCGGATCGGCGCCAGCAAATCAAGAATCAGCACCACCCGGCCATCGCCCAGAATCGTCGCCCCGGACAATCCCTGCACCGCGGCGAACTGCGGGCCGAGGCTTTTCACCACGATCTCGCGGGTACCGGCCATGGAGTCGACTTGAACTGCAATGTGCCGCTCGTTGCATTGCACCAGCAACACCGGCAACGGCAGGCTTTGGCCCAACAGTTTCGGGCGGGTGCTGGTTTTCAGCAGCTCGCCGAGGTAGCAAAGTTCGTAATCCTGCCCGGCGTATTTGTACCGCGGAGGATCGAGGCGGTAATGCCCTTCCAGCTCGTTGGGCAGCACGCGGACGATGCCGTCGATGGTGTTCAACGGGATCGCGTATTGATCATCAAAACACTGCACCATCAGCGCGCGGTTGACCGACACGGTGAACGGCAGGCGAATGCGAAAATGCACGCCCTGCCCCGGCACCGAGTCGATGACCATCGTGCCGCCGAGCTGGCGAACTTCTTCATGAACCACGTCCATGCCCACGCCACGTCCGGAAATCTGGGTGATCTTCTCGGCCGTGGAGAACCCCGGTTGCAGGATGAACTGCAACACGTCGCGGTCGCTGATCTCAGCGTCCGCAGCCAGCAAACCGCGCTTGATTGCCTTGCGCCGCACTGCGTCCAGCGGCACGCCGGCACCGTCGTCGCGGATGTCGAAAATCATGTCGCCGCCCTCCCGGGACAGATCGAGGGTGATCCGTCCCTTGGCCGGTTTGCCGGCAGCGATGCGCACCTCGGCCGATTCCAGCCCATGGTCCACGGCGTTGCGCAGCATGTGCTCCAGCGGCGGTGCCATGCGCTCGAGGACGTTGCGGTCCATCTCGCCTTCGGCGTTGCCGACAATGAATTCCACGTCCTTGCCCAACTCGCTGGAGACCTGGCGAACGATGCGTTTCAAGCGCGGCAGCATCCGTTCGAACGGCACCATGCGCGTACGCATCAGGCCTTCTTGCAACTCGGTATTGATGCGGCCCTGCTGTTGCAACAGGTTCTCCGCATCCTGGTTGCGCCGGTCGAGGGTTTCCTTGAGGTCGAGCAAGTCAGAGGCCGACTCGAACAGCGCCCGCGACAGTTGCTGCAATTGCGAGTGGCGGTCCATTTCCAGCGGGTCGAATTCTTCGTAGCCCAGGCGTTCGGCGTCGACTTGCTGGCGGCTGAGAATCCGCCCCTGGGTTTCGGTATCGAGCCGGCGCAATTGGTCGCGCATCCGCTCGATGGTGGTTTCCATCTCGCTCAGGGTGACCCGCGCATCGTTGACCTGTTGTTCGATACGGCCGCGGAAGATCGAGGTTTCACCGGCCAGATTGACCAGATCGTCGAGCAGCTCCGCCGAGACCTTGACCATGTCGGCGCCCGCGTCGGCTTGCAGCGCGGGCGCCTCGGGCTTGGCGACAACAGGCGTTACAGCGGCCGGCTGAAGCACGGCCGGGTGGCTGAAATTCCTGATCGCATCGATCAGTCGGTCGGCCGGCGGCAATGGCTGGTCGGCGCGGGTCGCATCGAGCATCTGCGCCAAGCGGTCGTGACTGCTTTGCAACAAGGTGAACAACGCCGCGCTCGGTTGCAGGGTGCCCGCCGAGAGGCTTTCGTAGAGAAATTCCAGCTCATGGGCCAGATCGCCAATCGGGGCGATTTCGACCATGCGTGCACCGCCCTTGAGCGTGTGCAGATCACGCAGCAGGGTTTCTACTTCCTGCCGGTTCGACGGTTCGGCTTGCCAGCGCACAAGCGCAGCGCCGGAGTTTTCGATGATGTCGAAACCTTCCTCAAGGAAGATTTCCAGCAACTCTGGATCATGCCCCGGCGAATCCTTGGCTGGCGCTGGCGCTGGCTCCGGCACTTCGGCGGTGTTCGTATTGCCCTGACGAAACGCGCGAATCGCCTCGATCAGCTCGCCCGGGTTGCCCAGCGATTGCTGATTCTGCAACTGCTCCAGCAGCACCGCGAGCCGGTCATGGCTCTTTTGCAGTAACTGCGCCAGGGTTTCGCTGTAGGTGTAACGGCGGTCCACCAAGCCTTCGTACAGGCTTTCCAATTCATGTGCGAGGTCGCCGACCGGCTCGACTTCAGCCATCCGCGCCCCGCCCTTGAGCGTGTGCAAATCGCGCTGCAAGGACGACAGCGGCGCGGCGTTGTCCGGGTCACTCAACCAGCGTTGCAGGGCCTGGCCGGCGCTTTCGAGAATATCCACGGCTTCTTCGAGGAAGATCGAAACGATTTCATCGTCCAGATCCACCTGGGTTGCGGCCTGCTCCAGTTCGGCGGTGGCGCTGCTCAGTTCCCGAATGCTCAGGGTCCGGCTGCCATCACTGCGGATCAGGCCCATGGAGGACGGATCCAGACTTTCATCGAGCAACCCGCGCAAGGCCCGGATGCGTTCCGGCTGCGGGCTGACCTCCTGGCCGGCGGCCAGTTCGTCGAGCATGTTGATCAGCGCTTCGTGAGCACTTTGCGCCTCATGGAAAAACCGTTCGCTGACCGCCAGGCTGCTCTCTTCCACTGCGCCGTACAGGTCGAGCAAGGCTTCGCAGAGCGCGTCCACCGGATGCAAGTCGGCGAGGTGCGCGCCTTCGCCGAGGGTGGTCAGTTCATCAAGCAGCGCGGTCAGTTCCTGACGTTCGCCGGGGTGCTGCTGCCAGCGCTGCAACAGGCTTTCGGCGTCCAGCAGGATGTCCATGCCCTGGGCCAGGAAGTTGTTGATCAACTGCGGATCACGCTTGGTTCGCAGTGCGGTATTGGGTGTGCTCAACAGCGATTGCAGACGTTCAGCGAGCAACGCCTGAGTGCGTTCGATCAATGAGCGGGCACCGCGAATCCCGGCCAGCGGATCGGTCTTGAGCTGGCGCAAGCCGAGCCGAAACAGCCCTTCGGCTTCCAGCAACAGCTCAACTTCGTCGAGGTCCAGCGCAATCAGGTGCGCCTTGTATTCGCGAGCCAGTTGATCCAGCGGCGTCGCCAGTTCGGCAATCGGCAACACACCGGCCATCGAGGCGCTGCCCTTGAGCGTGTGCAAGGCGCGCTGCAACTCATCGCTGGCCTGCAGCGGCACATGCTCGGCGGCCTGATCGAGAAAGCGGTTGAGGCTGGCCAGATGGGTTTCGGCTTCTTTGCGGAAGATCTCCAGCAACAGCGGATCGAGGGCCGCGACGTCCTGCGTGTCTTCATCGCTGGCCGGCGCATCGCCCTTGGCGAGGGCGTGCGCTCGCACCGCCAATTGGTCGACATCGTTGCGTTGCCGCTGGGTATTTCCGGCGAACTCGGCCACCAGCTCCGGCAGTAAATTCAGTACATCGGTGAGCAGTTGTTGCACGGCGGCACCTGGCGCGACACTGTCTTCCAGCACGCGGTTGAGCAGGTTTTCCACCGCCCATGCCAGCTCGCCCAAGACCAGCGCCCGAACCATCCGGCCACTGCCTTTCAACGTGTGAAAGGCGCGGCGCAGCTCACTCAGGGCAGGCTTGTCGTCGGGGTTGGCGGCCCAGCGCGGCAAGAATTCCTGGAGGATATCGAGGACCTCATCGGTCTCTTCGAGAAAGACTTCGCGCAGCTCATCGTCGACCGGCTCTTCACCGACGGGGGGCGGTAACAGGCTGCCTGGCGTGGTCAGGGCCGGCGGATTGACCGAAGACACGGGACTGGCCAGCACATCGGCCAGCGACTGCACGGTCTCGGGGTCATCGAGCCCCTGCTGGTCCTGCATGACCTGCGCTTCACTTGGGCTGAGCACCTCATCGAGCATCGGCACATGCGTTTCGCTGGGGAAAAACCCGAGCGATGCCAGGCTTTTTTCGGCGACATCAAGGAGCTTTTCGCCCGGGGATTCGGGGTCGTCACTCAGGCGTTCCAGGTAATACTCGATGCTGGAAATCACGTCGGCGAGGCTGTCCAGTTCCTGCCAACCGGGCTGGTCCGGCTCCAGCAGCAGATGCTCGCGGATAAAGTGATTGCAGGTTTCGATCAGGCTCGCCGCCCGGCTCAACGGGATCATCGCCAACGCGCCGCGCACCTGCGTCAGCAAGGCCGGCAATGCCTGCAGATGCTGACGATCCCAGTCGGCGTCGATGTAGTCGACGATCATGTCCTTGGCTTCTTGCAGGCAGATGCGCGCTTCGCGGATGACGATCTGGTGAATCTGCGTCAGGTCGGTGGTCGGCAGGCGGCTTTCTTCCCGGCTCTCGGGCTCCACGGTGCCGACCATGCCGGCCAGGGTGGCTTCGACATAGAGCAAGGCGCCCGCAACGTCCATGAGGATCGCGTCGTTGGGTTCGCGCTGGCCCTGAACCAGGCTCAGCACCACTGCCAGCTGATCGATGATGACTTTGCGCGGCTGACCAAACCCCAGCACCGCCAGGGTGTCGGCGATCTGCCGCAGCGGCGCCAGCAGGCTGTCGAGGTCCGAGGTGTGCTGGCGGTCGCTGCGCACGAACAGGTCGAGGCGCTCCTTGACCCGCACCAGTTCTTCACAAAGCGCAGCCAGCACCGAACGCATGGCATCGCGGTCGGGGCCGGCCAGCCGTGCCCGTTCTTCATCGACCATCGCGCTGTCGGGCAACGCATCGTCCAGTGAGTAGCGATCTTTCATGGTCAGCATCTGCCCGGTGGGATGGTCGGCCTTGGCAATGTAGAACAGCAAACTCTTGAGCAGCTCCGGCGGTGCCGGTTGATTGATGCCGTGGAAGCCTTGCTCCAGCAGACGCTTGAGCTCATGGTCGGCTTCCTTGAACAGGCTGCGCAACGCCGGACTGTTGGCGATCACACCGGCGCGCATGCCTTCGACCAGCGCCGAGGCGACTTGCCACAGCGGGCTCAGGGGCGCCCCTGCGCACAGCCCTTCGAGGCGCGAAAAAACCCTCGCCAGATAATCGAGGTGGGTCTGGTCATCCTGTTCGCGCAGCAACCCGACCAGCGCCACCTGCAGCATCTGCCGTAATTTACGCAACACGTTGGCGAAGTCCGCGGGTTCCAGCCGTGTCAGTGAAGCTTCGTCCAACGGCGGCAGATCCGCCAGTTGCGGGCTGAACAGGCTGGTTTCCGAGAGCAGGGTTTCACCTCGGGCACTGCGCAAATCGTTGAGCAGTGGCAACACCACCAAGGGCAAGTCCCGGCGCGCACTTTGCACCCGGTCGAGGTAAATCGGCAGTTGCCCGAGGGCTTGCAGCAACAGGTGCAGCGCCTCGTCACGATGGCTGACGCGGTCCTGCTGCAAGGCGCTGGTCAACTGTTCCATCTCTTCGGCGAGTAACGCTGCGCCGTAGAATTCGACCATCTGCAAACTGCCGTGAACCTGATGGATATACGCCAGGCAATCGTTCAAGGCGTACAACGCCTGTGGGTCATCAAGCAGGGTTTCGATGGCTTGATGAGCCAGCTTCAGCGTTTCGGCAATCTCGCCTTTGACCCACTCAAGGGCCACATAGTCGTGCCGATCACCCATAACCACTCCAGTCCCTACGCCAATCAAAAATCATACGCCTGTGGACGGTTCACGCTTTGTCTGCCGCCTGCGCCTTGGCGGCCGGCAAGGTGAAGCCGGACACCGAACGCCGCAGCTGACTCGCCATTTTCGCCAGGTTGCCGATGCTCTCGGCGGTGGCGGTGGAGCCGGACGAGGTCTGCGAAGTGATCTGTTGAATCACGTTCATCGTCAGGGAAATCTGCCCGGCCGAAGAGGTTTGTTGCTGCGCCGCGTTGGAAATACTCTGGATCAACGCGGCGAGGGTCTTCGATACCCCTTCGATTTCTTCCAGGGCCACACCGGCATCCTGCGCCAGCCGCGCGCCACGCACCACTTCGGTGGTGGTCTGCTCCATGGAAATCACCGCTTCGTTGGTGTCCGTCTGGATCGCCCGCACCAGGGTTTCAATTTGTCGGGTGGCGGCGGACGAGCGCTCGGCCAGGCGCTGCACCTCATCGGCGACCACCGCAAAACCACGCCCGGCGTCACCGGCCATCGACGCCTGAATCGCCGCGTTGAGCGCGAGGATGTTGGTCTGGTCGGCAATGTCATCGATCAGGCTGACGATGTCGCCAATTTCCTGGGAAGACTCCCCCAGACGCTTGATGCGTTTGGCGGTGTCCTGAATCTGTTCGCGAATGTTGTCCATGCCGTGGATGGTGTTGTGCACCACCTCGTTGCCCTTGTTGGCAATTTCCACGGAGCGCTCGGCCACCGCCGACGATTCGGCGGCGTTGGCCGAGACCTGATCGATGGACTGGGCCATGTCATTAATAGCCGTGGAGGCTTCGGAAATCTGCTGCGCCTGATGCTCCGAGGCCTGCGCCAGGTGCATGGCGGTGGCCTGGGTTTCCTGCACGGCGGCGGCGACCTGGCCGGCGGTGAGGTTGATGGTCGCCACCAGGTCACGCAATTGGTCGACGGAATAGTTGATCGAATCGGCGATGGTCCCGGTGAAGTCTTCGGTCACCGAGGCCGTGACGGTCAAGTCGCCGTCGGCCAGGTCTTCGATTTCGTCCAGCAGGCGCATGATCGCGTTCTGGTTGCGTTCGTTCTTCTCGGCGGTTTCCTGAAGCTGGCGGTTGGTTTCGCGAACCATCACCAGGCCGATCAGGATGATCGACGTCAGCGCCAGCAACCCCAGCACGTAGCCGCCGATGGTGTCGGTATTGCGCCCGCCGGCGAGGTTTTCGAAACCGGTGGCCAGGTGCGAGGCTTCGTCGAGCAGGGTTTGCGACAGGGTAAAAATGTTGGAGGCCGACTCGCGGACCTTGAACAGTTCCGGCGAGGTTTCGAGGATTTCATCCACCGAACCGGAGACGAATTCGAACAGTTCGGAGATCTCGGTCAAACGGGCGCGCGCATCGCGGTCCTCGACCTGGCTGATGCGCAGCGCCACGTTGCCCTGAAGCATGCCGTTGAGCACCTGGCCAAAACGCGCGGCGTCGCGACCGAAGGCATCCGCGGCTTGCTGCGAGTTTTCGTCGCCGGACAGCACAGTGTTCACCGCGCCCAAAATGCGCTCGGCCAGCAGCGATTGACGCTGGGCCATCGCTACCTGCGCTGCCGGGGCGCCACGTTGCAGGAGGATCTCGACGACTTTCTCGTACTCGACCTGCAACTGCGGCACGGTTTCGGCCAGGGTTGCGGCGACTTGATGCAGGGACAGCACGGTCTGCTCGCTGGAGAGAATGGCGTCGGTGTTTTTCAGCAGGCGTTCCCAATCGAGCTGCACGGCGCGCATTTCCGGGCGCACGGTGGACGGCGCGGGTGGCAGGCCGGTGGCCGGGTCGCCCTTCTTCAGGTAGCCCCAGCGCTGGGCGAAGTCGTTGCGCGCATCGCTGAGCAGCTTGAACGCCGCCGCTTTGCCGGCGGCGGCTTCGGTTGCATTTTTGGCGATGCGCTGGGACAGCACGCGCAGTTCACCGGCGTGGCCGATGTACTGTTTGTCGTACGTGGCCTGGGTGTTGAGGTAAGCGAAATTGGCGAACAGCAGCATGATGAACACGATCAGCGCGATAAACAGCACGATGATCTGCGAGCGACTGCGCGATCCTTCTGGCTTGCCTGTTTTTGTTTTTATCATCAGTCCTCGCCTGTTAACCAACACCCTTTAATGCTTGCCGAAAACCCTGTAGGAGCAGGGGATGGGGTTTACAGCGCCACATGCATAAAACCTGGCGACTGCGCCAGCGCAAACGGACTGAACACTTGCCAGGCCTGCTCGCGCTGGAACCGGCCTTTGACGAACGCCGACATCGGCCCGCTCGCCTGATCTGCCGGCTCCAGGCTGTCCTGGGCAAAGTGTTGCAAGCCGAAGACTTCGTCGACCAGCAACCCGGCAAACACCTCGTTATGGTCCACCACCAGTACCCGCCGCTGCTTGCGCGGCGCCGAGACTTCGTGGCCAAAGAAACCGCACAAATCCATGACCGGCAGCAATCGCCCACGCAGGTTGGCGACCCCTTTGACCCAGGATTTGACGCCCGGCAACTGAGTGAAACGCGGTTCATGCAGGACTTCGCTGACTTCGCCCATCGGCGCGACGTACCAATCCTCGCCCATGCGAAAACCGATGCCGCTCCAACTGTCCTGGCGGGTCGGTTGCGACGGCAGGTCCGCCGCCAGCAGACGACAGCGCTGGTCGATCTGCAGCAGCAGTTCGAAAGCCGTCAGCGACTCGGTCATGGCCGGACGATCAACCGGCCAGTACGTTGTTGAGGGTTTTGATCAGGGTCTCTTCGTCGACGGGTTTGGTCAGGTAGTCCTTGGCGCCCTGGCGCGTGCCCCAGACCTTGTCGGTTTCCTGATCCTTGGTGGTGATGATAATCACCGGGATGTGCCCTGTGTCCGGGTCTTTGGTCAGCTGGCGGGTCGCCTGGAAACCGTTGAGGCCAGGCATGACGATGTCCATCAGCACGGCGTCAGGTTTTTCCTGACGGGCCAGGGCCACGCCGTCGGCGCCGTTCTCGGCTTTCAACACTTCGTGACCGTGCTTTTCCAGCATGCCGGTCAGTTTGTACATTTCGGTCGGCGAATCATCGACGATCAGAATACGTGCCATGGTCTTCCCCATTCTTGTCGACGCCGGGCCCGCTGGCCGAGCGTCACTGTGCGTGTCCTACTGCGGCAAAACGGCGGCGAAGCCCGGAACATGGGCCTGGATCGCGTTCAGCAGTTCTTCCTTGCTGAAAGGCTTGGTCAAAAACTGGTCGGAGCCGACGATGCGCCCCTTGGCCTTGTCGAACAGCCCGTCCTTGGACGACAGCATAATCACTGGCGTGGACTTGAACGCACTGTTGTTCTTGATTAAAGCGCAGGTCTGATAGCCATCCAGACGCGGCATCATGATGTCGACAAAGATGATGCCGGGATGATTATCGGCAATCTTGGCCAGCGCATCGAAACCGTCGATGGCCGTAATGACTTCACAACCCACATTCTTCAACAGCGTTTCGGCGGTGCGACGAATCGTCTTCGAATCGTCGATCACCATGACCTTCAAGGCGCTGGAATGCTGATCCATAAATGCTCTACCGTCGCCTTTGCGAAACAAATTGTCCGTTTGGTGGCTGGAAACCCTTGATGCTCAAGGGCCAGCACGGCATGGCAGCCTTTTTAGCACAGTCTCCAAATGCAATCTATCGGCCGGTCTTTGCGGTGGTTTTTCCTTGACCGGGAACACACTCAGCGCCACTCTGACGCCACTTTTTCATGTCCGTTCGGACCATCCATTTTCGAGGAAAAACCCATGAGCGTTCGCGTCGGGATTGTCATGGATCCTATTGCCAGCATTTCCTATAAAAAGGATAGCTCGCTGGCCATGCTGCTGGCCGCGCAGAAGCGCGGCTGGGAACTGTTCTATATGGAACAGGGTGATTTGTACCAGGCTGAAGGCCAGGCGCGAGCGCGGATGCGACCGCTGAAAGTCTTCGCCAACCCGCAAAAGTGGTTCGAACTGGAAGCCGAGACCGATGCGCTGCTGAGCGATCTGGACGTGATCCTCATGCGCAAGGATCCGCCGTTCGACATGGAGTTTGTGTACTCCACCTACCTGCTGGAGCAGGCCGAGCGCGATGGCGTGCTGGTGGTCAACAAACCGCAGAGCCTGCGTGACTGCAACGAAAAGCTGTTCGCCACGCTGTTCCCGCAGTGCACGCCGCCGACCATCGTCAGCCGTCGCCCTGATGTGCTGCGCGAATTCGCCGACCATCATGGCGATGTGATTCTCAAACCGCTGGACGGCATGGGCGGTTCCTCGATTTTCCGTCACACCGCCGGCCACCCGAACCTGTCGGTGATCCTCGAAACCCTGACCCTGCATGGCAAGCAGCAAATCATGATCCAGGGTTATCTGCCGGCCATCGTCGATGGCGACAAGCGCATCCTGATGATCGACGGCGAGCCCGTGGATTATTGCCTGGCGCGCATTCCTGCCGCTGGCGAAACCCGTGGCAACCTGGCGGCCGGCGGTCGTGGCGAAGCTCGCCCATTGACCGACAAGGACCGCTGGATCGCCGCACAAGTGGGCCCGACCCTGCGCGAGAAAGGCCTGCTGTTCGTGGGTCTGGACGTGATCGGCGAACATTTGACCGAAATCAACGTCACCAGCCCGACGTGCATTCGCGAGATTGATAATGCGTTCGGCACCGACATTGGTGGTCTGCTGATGGATGCGATACAGAAGCAGCTTCAAGTTGCGAGCCGCAAGCCTCAAGTTTGAAACGCACGCCGGCAGCTTGTCGCTTACTGCTTGAAGCTTGAAGCTAAAAACCAACATTGCGTTATCATGCCGAGCCCGTAAAAACGCGATGTTGGTTTTTCTGCCATGACACTCCCGTCCGATCTGCCCGCTGAACTCGCCCATCGTGGCGTGCGCCCGGCCGATCGCCTCGGTTTTACCCTGTTTCTTGCAGCGTTGATTCACCTGGCCTTGCTGTTGGGCGTCGGCTTTACGATGGTCGAGCCCAAACAGATCAGCAAAACCCTGGAAATCACCCTCGCCACCTTCAAAAGCGAAAAAAAGCCCGAGAAAGCTGATTTCCTCGCCCAGGAAAATCAGCAAGGCAGCGGCACCCTGGATAAAAAGGCCATCCCCAAGACCACCGAGGTCGCGCCGTTCCAGGACAACAAGGTACAAAAAGTCACGCCACCGCCCGCCGCCAAGCCTGAAGTGCAGGAAGCGCCGCCCAAGGCTGCCGTGACGACCATCGCACCGAAGCCGAAAAAAGCCCCGGCCAAGAACGAAGAGGTCAAACCTCAGACCAAAGCGGAAGTGGCCGCGCCGACGTTTGACAGTTCCCAGCTGTCCAGCGACATCGCCAGCCTCGAAGCGGAACTGGCCAACGAACAACAGCTGTATGCCAAACGCCCGCGCATCCACCGCTTGAGCGCGGCCTCGACCATGCGCGACAAAGGTGCCTGGTATAAGGATGAATGGCGCAAGAAGGTCGAGCGCATCGGCAACCTCAACTACCCCGATGAAGCTCGCCGCCAACAGATTTACGGCAATTTGCGCTTAATGGTCTCGATCAACCGCGATGGCTCGCTGTATGAAGTGTTGGTGCTGGAGTCGTCCGGGCAGCCGTTGCTGGATCAGGCGGCGCAGCGGATCGTCAGGCTCGCCGCGCCGTTTGCGCCGTTTACCGGGGACCTTTCGGACATCGACCGCCTGGAAATCATCCGCACGTGGAAGTTTGCGCGTGGGGACAGACTGTCCAGTAACTGACACGCCCGCTCCCACAGGAATCTGTGTTGTTAGCGGTTTTTTGCGGCATTTCCTATGCATCCCCAGCTTGTCAGTTTGCCCCTCCAACGCCACACTAGCGCTCATGAAGAACGTCAGCCCCAGCTACCTCAAGCATCACTTCCTGATCGCCATGCCTCACATGGCCGACCCGAACTTTGCGCACACCTTGACCTACATCGTCGAGCACACCGCCAATGGTGCCATGGGGTTGGTGATCAACCGCCCGCAAGACCTGAACCTGGCCGAGATCCTCGAGCAACTGCGCCCGGACATCGAGCCGCCAGCGCTGTGCCGGCATGTGCCGATTTTCATCGGCGGACCGGTGCAGACCGATCGTGGTTTTGTCCTGCATCCCAAGGGGCAGGGCTATCAGGCGACCGTTGATCTGGAAGACGATCTGTCCCTGTCCACTTCCCAGGACGTGCTGTTCGCCATTGCCGACGGCGTGGGTCCGGCGAAAAGCCTGATCGCCCTCGGTTACGCCGGCTGGGAAGCCGGGCAACTGGATGCCGAACTGGCGCAGAACGCCTGGCTGACCTGCCCGTACGACGCCGACATCCTGTTCAACACCAGCAGCGAACTGCGCCTGGAAGCGGCGGCCAAACATTTGGGCGTCAATCTCAGCCTGCTGACCAGTCAGGCGGGGCACGCCTGATGGCCCTGCGCCTGATCTTGGGTTTTGACTACGGCACCAAACAGATCGGCGTCGCGGTCGGCCAGGTGATTACCGGCCAGGCCCGCGAGCTGTGCACCTTGAAGGCGCAGAACGGCGTTCCCGACTGGAATCAGGTCGAAGCCCTGATCAAGGAGTGGAAACCCGACGCAGTGGTGGTCGGCCTGCCTTTGAACATGGACGGCACCCCGAGCGACATGTGCCTGCGCGCGGAAAAATTCGCCCGCCGCCTGAATGGCCGCTACAACCTGCCCTTCTATACCCACGATGAACGCCTGACCACGTTTGAAGCCAAAGGCGAGCGACGTGATCGCGGCGGGCAAAAAGGCAGTTACCGCGACAACCCGGTCGACGCCATCGCCGCCGCCCTGCTGCTGCAAGGCTGGCTCGACGAGAACAGCGCGCTGTTCGAATCCTGAAGCAATGAATCCTCAAGAGCCGCCGCAGGCGACTCTCTATAGCGACACCCCGAGCCACCCATCAAGCAGCACCCGGCTCGGGCCCAAGAAGGAGCAACCATGAGCCTGCCCAATCCCGCCGAACTGATCAGCCAGATGGCGATCCGTCTCAAGGCCCACCTGGAACACCGTGGCATCAGCGAACCGCGTTACATCGGTATCCGTACCGGCGGCGTCTGGGTCGCCCAGGCGTTGCTCGAAGAACTGGGCAGCGACTCGCCGCTCGGCACCCTGGACGTGTCCTTCTACCGTGACGACTTCAGCCAGAACGGCCTGCACCCACAAGTTCGCCCGTCGGCGCTGCCGTTCGAGATCGAAGGCCAGCACCTGGTGCTGATCGACGACGTGCTCATGAGCGGCCGGACCATCCGCGCCGCCATGAACGAACTGTTCGACTACGGCCGCCCGGCCAGCGTAACGCTGGTTTGCCTGCTGGACCTCGACGCCGGCGAGTTGCCGATCAGTCCGGATGTGGTTGGCGCGACGCTTTCGCTGGCCGCTCACGAACGGGTCAAGCTGTCCGGTCCCGAGCTCAAGCTTGAACTGCAAGACCTCGCCCTTTAATCCGCCCTATTGAGAGTCCCCCTCGCGATGACGCCTCTAGATACCAAGCGCCCGCTGCAGCTCAATGATCAGGGCCAGCTGCGCCACTTCCTCTCGCTCGACGGTTTGCGCCGCGAGTTGCTGACGGAAATCCTCGACACCGCCGACTCGTTCCTTGAAGTCGGTGCCCGGGCGGTGAAGAAAGTCCCGTTGCTGCGCGGCAAGACCGTGTGCAACGTGTTCTTCGAAAACTCCACCCGCACCCGCACCACCTTCGAACTGGCGGCCCAGCGGCTGTCGGCGGACGTGATCACCCTGAACGTGTCGACCTCGTCAGCCAGCAAGGGCGAAACCCTGCTCGACACCCTGCGCAACCTGGAAGCCATGGCCGCCGACATGTTTGTCGTGCGTCACGGTGACTCCGGCGCGGCGCACTTCATCGCCGAGCACGTCTGCCCGCAAGTGGCGATCATCAACGGCGGCGACGGCCGGCACGCGCACCCGACGCAGGGCATGCTCGACATGCTGACCATCCGTCGCCACAAGGGCGGCTTCGAAAACCTCTCGGTGGCCATCGTCGGCGACATCCTGCATTCGCGGGTGGCACGTTCGAACATGCTCGCGCTGAAAACCCTCGGTTGCCCGGACATTCGCGTGATCGCGCCGAAAACCCTGCTGCCGATCGGTATCGAGCAATACGGCGTGAAGGTCTACACCGACATGACCGAAGGCCTGAAAGACGTCGACGTGGTGATCATGCTGCGCCTGCAACGCGAGCGCATGGCCGGCGGCCTGTTGCCGAGCGAAGGCGAGTTCTACCGCCTGTTCGGCCTGACCACCGCACGCCTGGCCGGGGCCAAGCCGGATTGCATCGTCATGCACCCGGGGCCGATCAACCGTGGCGTGGAAATTGAGTCGGCGGTGGCCGACGGTCCGCACTCGGTGATCCTCAACCAGGTCACCTACGGTATTGCGATTCGTATGGCCGTGCTGTCGATGGCCATGAGCGGGCAGACTGCGCAACGTCAATTCGAGCAAGGCCAATTCGAGCAGGAGAACGCCCAGTGAAGCTCAGCATTCTCGGCGCACGCGTGATTGATCCAGCCTCTGGCCTGGATAAAGTGACTGACATCCACATTGAAGCCTGCAAGATCGTCGGCCTGGGCGCCGCGCCAGCCGGTTTTGTCGCGGTCGACACCCTTGACGCCCAAGGCCTGGTGGCCGCCCCCGGGCTGGTTGACCTGAACGTCGCCCTGCGCGAGCCGGGCTACAGCCGCAAAGGCTCGATCATCAGCGAAACCCGCGCCGCGGCCGCGGGTGGCGTGACCAGCCTGTGCTGCCCGCCGAAAACCAAACCGGTGCTGGACACCTCGGCCGTAGCCGAACTGATCCTCGACCGCGCCCGTGAAGCCGGCAACACCAAAGTCTTCCCGATTGGCGCCCTGAGCAAAGGCCTGGACGGCGAGCAACTGGCCGAGCTCGTTGCCCTGCGCGATGCCGGTTGCGTGGCCTTCGGCAACGGCCTGGACAGTTTCCGCAACACCCGCACCCTGTGCCGGGCGCTGGAATACGCAGCGACGTTCGACCTGACGGTGATTTTCAACTCGCAGGACCACGACCTGGCCGAAGGTGGCCTGGCCCATGAAGGTCCGACCGCGAGTTTCCTCGGTTTGCCGGGCATTCCGGAAACCGCTGAAACCGTGGCCCTGGCCCGTGACCTGTTGCTGGTCGAGCAAAGCGGCGTACGTGCGCACTTCAGCCAGCTCACCAGCGCTCGCGGTGTGGCCCTGATCGCCCAGGCCCAGGCCCGTGGGCTGCCGGTGACCGCCGACGTGGCGCTGTATCAGCTGATCCTGACCGATGAAGCCTTGATCGACTTCAGCAGCCTCTACCACGTCCAGCCGCCGCTGCGCACCCGCGCCGACCGCGACGGCCTGCGTGCGGCGGTGAAATCGGGGGTGATCTCGGCCATCTCCAGCCACCACCAACCGCATGAGCGCGACGCCAAACTGGCGCCGTTCGGCGCGACAGAGCCGGGCATCAGCAGTGTTGAGTTGCTGCTGCCGCTGGCAATGACGCTGGTGGAGGATGGTTTGCTGGACCTGCCGACGTTGCTGGCGCGGTTGAGTGCCGGGCCTGCCGAAGCGCTACGTTTGCCGGCCGGTAAGCTGGCAGTGGGTGGGCCGGCGGATATCGTGCTGTTCGACCCTGCAGCGTCGACCGTGGCGGGTGAAACCTGGCTGTCCAAGGGTGAGAACTGCCCGTTCATTGGGCATAGCCTGCCGGGTGTGGTGCGTTACACCTTGGTGGATGGGCGGATTAGCCACCAGGCGTAATACCGCGTCGCTGCAATCGTGAGCAGGCTTTGCTCCTACGGGATTGTGTATGAACACCCTGTAGGAGCATGGCTTGCCAGCGATGGCTTACTGGAAAGCGCCTCTGTTCTGGGCGTTACGCACCGAAACCTGGTCATTGAGCGTCCAGAAGTCATACAGCACCCCGACAAAGAACAACCCGCCCGTCACCAGGTACAGCAACCCGCTGATCCACTTCCCCTGATACATCCGGTGTACGCCGAACACCCCGAGAAACGTCAGCAGAATCCACGCCACGTTGTATTCGATCGGTCCCGCGGTGAACCGAAGGTCTGCTTCACGGTCCATTGCCGGAATCAGAAAAACGTCGATCAGCCAGCCAATTCCCAGCAAGCCAAGGGTGAAGAACCAGATCGTCCCGGTCACCGGCTTGCCGTAATAGAAGCGGTGAGCGCCGGTAAAACCGAAAATCCACAGCAGATATCCGATCACTTTGCTGTGCGTATCTTGATGCGCGGCGGACTGTTGATAGCTGTTCATGGAGCACCTCGATTCACACGATAGATAAATATTCTTTAAATCTTTGTGACTTTTTTACAGGTTGCCGACGTATGGCAAATGGTACCGTGATGTCCGTCAAAGCCTTATAGCACCTGACTTCTGTCCGACAATTGCGTCTATTTGCCGCTTGTTTGGTTCCATTGACCCCCAGGTTGAATCGACCAACGGCCTCGGAAGGACAAAAAAAGCTGTTATAAAGTTGCGCGTTCACCTATTCGAGCCCTGCCTAATGCGTCCATTTTTCAAGACATGGCTAACCATTTGCCTTTTGATGCCACTGGCCGCCCACGCCACCAATCGTGAGCAACGTCTTCCAAACGTTAATGGTTACACCCCAAAATCCCATGTTTCTGCTCCTTCGAGCAAAAACAAACAAAATACAAAACACTCGGCCCAGCTGAGCGACAACAGCAAGCTTGTTCCGCCGATGGCGAGCAAGACCAGCAGCAACGTGCTGAGCCGCGCTGTAAACGTCCTAGGTACTCCTTACCGTTGGGGCGGCAGCAGCCCAAGTAAAGGGTTCGACTGCAGTGGCCTGGTGAAATACGCGTTTAACGACGCCACGTTTGACCTGCCGCGCACCTCTAACGCCATGGCCAGTGGTCACGGCGAGAAAGTCGATCGCAGCGATTTGAAGCCGGGCGACCTGATTTTCTTCAACATCAAGAGTCGTCGGGTCAATCACGTTGCCATCTACCTGGGCAACGACCGCTTCATCCACGCGCCACGCCGTGGCAAGTCGGTGACCATCGACACGCTGAAAAAACCGTACTGGGAAAGCCACTACGTGGTTGCCAAGCGGGTCCTGCCGAAAGAGAAGAACACACTTCAGGTTGTTCAGCGCTGATCTGCTGACGCCTTCGCGGCTTTTGTGGCGAGGGAGCTTGCTCCCGCTGGAGTGCGCAGCGCTCCCCGTTTTTAGGTCTGCTTCGCAGCCCAGCGGGAGCAAGCTCCCTCGCCACAGGTCCGCGTTCACCCCTCAAAAGTTATCCGGTGACCGCGCCTTCTCCCGCGCCTGCTCGCGGCTGATCAAGCCTTTGGTCACCAAGTCCTTCAAGCACATATCCAGCGTCTGCATCCCCAGGTTCCCGCCGGTCTGAATCGACGAGTACATCTGTGCAACCTTGTCTTCGCGGATAAGGTTACGAATCGCCGACGTGCCGAGCATGATCTCGTGCGCCGCAATTCGCCCGCCGCCGATCTTCTTCACCAGCGACTGCGACACCACCGCCAGCAACGACTCTGACAGCATCGAGCGCACCATCGATTTCTCATCCCCCGGAAACACATCCACCACCCGGTCGATGGTTTTCGCCGCTGAGGTGGTGTGCAGCGTGCCAAACACCAGATGCCCTGTCTCGGCGGCGGTCAGCGCCAGGCGAATGGTCTCCAGGTCCCGCATCTCCCCCACCAGAATCACGTCCGGGTCCTCCCGCAGCGCCGAGCGTAGCGCCGTGGCGAAACTGCGCGTATCGCGATGCACTTCGCGCTGGTTGATCAGGCATTTGCGCGATTCGTGGACGAACTCGATCGGGTCTTCGATGGTGAGGATGTGGTGATGGCGATGGTTGTTCAGGTAATCGATCATCGCCGCCAACGTAGTGGACTTGCCGGAGCCGGTCGGCCCCGTCACCAGCACCAGCCCGCGTGGCGCGTCGGTGATTTTGCGAAATACCTCACCCATGCCGAGGTCGTCCATGCTCAGGACTTTTGACGGAATGGTCCGGAACACTGCGCCTGCGCCACGATTCTGGTTAAAGGCGTTAACCCGAAAACGCGCCACGCCGGGCACTTCAAAGGAAAAATCGGTTTCCAGGTGTTTCTCGAAGTCCACCCGCTGGGTGTCGTTCATGATGTCGTAGATCAGCGCCTGCACCTGTTTATGGTCGAGGGCCGGCAGGTTGATGCGTCGCACGTCGCCATCGACACGGATCATCGGTGGCAGGCCGGCGGACAAGTGCAGGTCGGATGCGCCCTGTTTAGCGCTGAAAGCCAGCAGTTCAGTGATATCCATAGCGCCCCTCAATTCCAGTAGAATGCCGCGAACCTTCAGACCGCTGGCGCACATTGAATGTCCACGATAGCAGACAACATTGCTCAGGTTAGTTCACGCATCCGTGCCGCCGCCCTGGCCGCCCAGCGCGATGAGCACAGCGTTCAGCTCCTGGCCGTGAGCAAGACCAAACCCGCCCAAGCCCTGCGCGAAGCGTACGCCGCCGGCCTGCGTGACTTTGGCGAGAACTACCTGCAGGAGGCTTTGGGCAAACAGCTCGAACTGGCCGACCTGCCCTTGATCTGGCACTTCATCGGCCCCATTCAATCGAACAAGACTCGCGCTATCGCCGAGCACTTCGCCTGGGTGCATTCCGTGGATCGATTGAAAATCGCACAACGCCTGTCCGAACAACGTCCTGCCGATCTGCCGCCCCTGAACATCTGCATCCAGGTCAACGTCAGCGGTGAAGCCAGCAAATCCGGCTGCACCCCGGCCGACCTGCCGGCCCTGGCCAAGGCCATCAGCGAATTGCCGCGCCTCAATTTGCGCGGGCTGATGGCGATTCCCGAGCCGACGGATGATCGTGCCGAACAGGATGCCGCTTTTGCTGCCGTACAACGCCTGCAAGCCAGCCTGGATCTGCCGCTGGACACACTTTCCATGGGCATGAGCCATGACCTCGAGTCGGCCATCGCCATGGGCGCCACATGGGTCCGCATCGGTACGGCCCTGTTTGGCGCCCGCGACTACGGTCAACCATGAACAATGGCCGACTCTTCTATTTATAAGGACCTGACATGAGCAAAACCCGTATTGCCTTTATCGGTGCCGGCAACATGGCCGCCAGCCTGATCGGCGGCCTGCGCGCCAAAGGTCTGGACGCCTCGCAAATCCGCGCCAGCGATCCGGGTGCAGAAACCCGCGCCAAGGTGGCCGCCGAACACGGCATCGAAGTCTTCGCTGACAACGCTGACGCCATCCAGGACGCCGATGTCGTCGTATTGGCGGTCAAACCTCAGGCGATGAAAGCCGTGTGCGAAGCGATTCGCCCGAGCCTCAAGCCGAATCAACTGGTGGTATCGATTGCCGCAGGCATCACCTGCGCCAGCATGAACAACTGGCTCGGCGCCCAGCCGATCGTACGCTGCATGCCCAACACCCCGGCGCTGCTGCGTCAGGGCGTGAGCGGTTTGTATGCCACCGCCGAAGTGAACGCCGATCAACGCCAGCAAGCTCAAGAACTGCTCTCGGCCGTGGGCATCGCCCTGTGGCTGAACGAAGAGCAGCAACTGGACGCAGTCACCGCGGTGTCCGGTTCCGGCCCGGCGTACTTCTTCCTGCTGATCGAAGCCATGACCGCCGCCGGCGTGAAACTTGGCCTGCCAGCAGACATCGCCGCACAACTGACCCTGCAAACCGCGCTGGGCGCCGCGCACATGGCGGTTGCCAGCGATGTCGATGCCGCCGAACTGCGTCGTCGTGTCACGTCGCCTGCGGGCACCACGGAAGCTGCGATCAAGTCGTTCCAGGCCGGTGGCTTTGAAGCCCTGGTCGAAACAGCACTCGGCGCCGCCGCGCATCGCTCGGCCGAGATGGCTGAGCAGCTCGGTCGCTAATCAGCTCTTACAAAGGAATCAACGATGCTCGGACTCAATGACGCTGCCATTTTCATCATTAAAACCCTTGGCAGCCTGTACCTGCTGATCGTACTGATGCGTTTCATCCTGCAACTGGTTCGGGCGAACTTCTACAACCCGCTCTGCCAGTTCATCGTCAAGGCCACGCAACCGCTGCTCAAGCCGCTGCGTCGGGTGATCCCGAGCATGTTCGGGCTCGATATGTCGTCGCTGGTGCTGGCGCTGATCATCCAGATGCTGCTGATCGCCGTCATCCTCGCGCTCAAAGGCTTCATGGTCGACTGGCTGCTGTTGGTGCCATGGGCCCTGATTGCGCTGTTCTCGCTGTTTTTGAACATACTGTTCTACGCCATGATCATCAGCGTCATCCTGTCCTGGGTCGCCCCGGGCAGCCATAACCCTGGCGCCGAGCTGGTCGCGCAGATTACTGAACCGGTGCTCGCGCCGTTCCGCCGGATCATCCCGAACCTGGGCGGTCTCGACATCTCGCCGATCTTCGCCTTCATCGTGATCCAACTGCTGCAAAGCTGGCTGATCCCGCGCCTGGCGTACTTTGCCTTCATGCCGCAGGGGCTGCTCGGCCTGATCTGATGAGCTACTTTCGCTGGGAAGGTGACGACCTGATTCTGGAGTGTCACCTGCAACCGGCGGCCCGCAGCGATGATTTCTGCGGGCTGCACGGCGATCGCCTGAAGATCCGCCTGACCGCGCCGCCGGTTGAAGGCAAGGCCAATGCGTATCTGATGGCGTTTTTGGCCAAGGCGTTTGGTGTGTCCAAGAGCCAGGTCAGTTTGATCAGCGGTGAGTTGAACCGGCAGAAACGGGTGCGGATTTGTTCGCCGAAGAAACTGCCGGAGTTGCCTGATCTGGTGCGTCCGGCGGACTGACCGCGTCATCGTTCATCGCGGGCAAGCCACGCTCCCACAGGGGATCGCATTCCATTGTGGGAGCGTGGCTTGCCCGCGATGGCCGTGCCTCGGTCTGACAGGGAAAATCAGCTCAGCCCTTTGCTTGCCGCTAACCCCACCGGTCTTTAGACTTACGCCTCATTTCAACGAGAGCAGGGTCGATGCCAACTGCCTTTCCCCCCGATTCTGTTGGTCTGGTGACGCCGCAAGTGGCGCACTTCAGCGACCCCCTGGCCCTGGCCTGCGGGCGTTCGCTTCCAGCCTATGACCTGATCTACGAAACCTACGGCACGCTGAATGCCACGGCGAGCAACGCCGTGCTGATTTGCCATGCGTTGTCCGGTCACCATCACGCTGCCGGTTTTCACAGCGCCGACGACCGTAAACCCGGTTGGTGGGACAGCTGCATCGGTCCCGGCAAGCCGATCGACACCACCAAATTCTTCGTGGTCAGCCTGAACAACCTCGGCGGTTGCAACGGTTCCACGGGCCCGAGCAGCATCAATCCGGAAACCGGCAAGCCGTTTGGCGCCGATTTCCCGGTGCTGACCGTGGAAGACTGGGTGCACAGCCAGGCGCGACTGGCCGACCGTATCGGCATCAGCCAATGGGCGGCGGTGATTGGCGGCAGCCTCGGCGGCATGCAGGCGATGCAATGGAGCATTACCTACCCGGAACGCATTCGCCACTGCCTGGCCATCGCCTCGGCACCCAAGCTGTCGGCGCAGAACATCGCCTTCAATGAAGTGGCACGCCAGGCCATCCTCACCGACCCCGATTTCCACGGCGGCTCGTTTCAGGAAGCGGGCGTGATCCCCAAGCGCGGCTTGATGCTGGCGCGGATGGTCGGGCACATCACTTACCTGTCCGACGATTCCATGGGTGAAAAATTCGGTCGTGGCCTCAAGAGTGAGAAGCTCAACTATGACTTCCACAGCGTCGAGTTCCAGGTCGAAAGCTACCTGCGTTATCAGGGTGAAGAGTTCTCCGGGCGTTTCGACGCCAACACCTACCTGCTGATGACCAAGGCGCTGGACTACTTCGACCCGGCAGCGAACTTCGACGATGACCTGGCGAAAACTTTCGCCAACGCCCAGGCCAAGTTCTGCGTGATGTCCTTCACCACGGACTGGCGCTTCTCCCCTGCCCGCTCGCGGGAACTGGTGGATGCGCTGATGGCGGCCAAGAAAGACGTCTGCTACCTCGAGATCGACGCTCCGCAAGGCCACGACGCCTTCCTGATTCCGATCCCGCGTTATTTGCAGGCGTTCAGCAACTACATGAACCGAATCAAGTTGTGAGAAAGCCATGAGAGCTGATCTGGAAATCATCCAGGAATGGATCCCCGCTGGCAGTCGCGTGCTCGACCTCGGCTGCGGTGATGGCGAACTGCTGACCTGGCTGCGCGACAACAAGCAAGTCACCGGTTACGGCCTGGAAAACGACCCGGACAACATCGCCGAGTGCGTGGCCAAGGGCATCAACGTCATCGAGCAGGACCTGGACAAGGGCCTTGGCAACTTTGCCAGCAACAGCTTCGACATCGTGGTCATGACCCAGGCGCTGCAAGCTGTGCATTACCCGGACAAGATCCTCGACGAAATGCTGCGGGTCGGCCGCCAGTGCATCATCACCTTCCCCAACTTCGGTCACTGGCGCTGCCGCTGGTACCTGGCGAGCAAGGGCCGGATGCCGGTTTCCGAGTTTCTGCCGTACACCTGGTACAACACGCCGAACATCCACTTCTGCACTTTTGAAGACTTTGAGGCGTTGTGTCGCGAACGTGAAGCCAAGGTCATTGATCGGCTTGCCGTGGATCAACAGCATCGGCACGGGTGGGCCAGTAAGCTATGGCCTAATCTGTTAGGTGAGATCGGTATTTACCGCGTCAGCAGCCCCGGGCTGCAGGATCACAAGGTCGCGGTCTGAACCACGACATTCCAAGGAGAAAGAACATGGGTCGTCTAGCGCTGTTTGTACTTACTGCCTGCCTGAGTATCACTGCCATGGCCGCTGACGTCATCAAGGGCGAACGCCAGGAAACCTTCGGCGACGTGACGGTGCACTACAACACCTTCAACTCCACGTACCTCACCCCGGACATCGCCAAAGCGGCGGAGCTGGTTCGCAGCAAGAATCAGGGCGTGATCAATGTGTCCGTGATCAAGGACGGCAAGCCGCTGGTAGCTTCAGTGACCGGCTCGGTCAAAGACCTGACCAGCCAGAGCGTGCCGTTGAACTTCAAACAGATCACCGAACAGGGCGCGATCTACTACATCGCCCAATACCCGGTGGACCAGCAGGAAATCCGCACCTTCGAGATCAAGGTGCAGAACGGCGACAAAATCAACACCATCAATTTCAACCAAGAGCTTTTCCCCGGCGAATGATCAATTTCACGCAACTCGTACTGGCCAGCCATAACGCCGGCAAACTCAAGGAACTCCAGGCCATGCTCGGCGACTCGGTGCAATTGCGCTCGATCGGCGAGTTCAGCAGCGTCGAGCCTGAAGAAACCGGCCTGTCGTTCGTCGAGAACGCCATTCTCAAGGCCCGCAACGCCGCACGCATTTCCGGTTTGCCGGCGCTGGCTGACGATTCCGGGCTGGCGGTGGATTTCCTAGGCGGTGCGCCGGGTATCTATTCGGCTCGTTATGCTGACGGCAAGGGCGATGCGGCGAACAACGCCAAACTGCTCGACGCCTTGAAAGACGTGCCGCAAGCCGAACGCGGCGCGCAGTTCGTCTGCGTCCTCGCGCTGGTTCGCCACGCCGATGATCCATTGCCGATCCTCTGCGAAGGCCTGTGGCACGGGCGGATCCTGACGGCCGCCAGTGGCGAGCACGGGTTTGGTTACGACCCGCTGTTCTGGGTCCCGGAGCGCGATTGCTCCAGCGCCGAACTGAGCCCGAGCGACAAGAACCGGATCAGCCACCGCGCCCGTGCAATGGATCTGCTGCGCCAGCGTCTGGGACTGAAATGACCCACGACTCATCCGCGTCACCGCTGATCTTCGGCGGCGACGCCCAATCGCCACGGGCAGCGCTGCCCGTGCTGCCGCCTCTGGCGCTGTACATCCACATCCCGTGGTGTGTGCGCAAATGCCCTTATTGCGACTTCAACTCCCACACCGCCAGCCCGGTGCTGCCGGAAGAAGAGTACGTCGACGCCTTGCTCACTGACCTCGATCAGGACCTGCACGCGGTATACGGCCGTGAGCTGAGCTCGATCTTCTTTGGCGGTGGCACGCCTAGCCTGTTCAGCGCCGAGGCCTTGGGCCGCTTGCTCAAAGGCGTCGAGCAACGGATTCCGTTTGCCAGTGACATCGAAATCACCCTGGAAGCCAATCCGGGGACGTTCGAGCAAGAGAAATTCGTCGCCTACCGCGCACTGGGCATCAATCGCCTGTCGATCGGCATCCAGAGCTTTCAGGAAGAGAAACTCAAGGCGCTGGGGCGGATTCACAACGGTGACGAAGCGGTGCGTGCCGCCGGCATGGCCCGTCAGGCCGGGTTTGATAACTTCAACCTGGACTTGATGCACGGTTTGCCCGATCAGTCGCTGGAAGATGCCCTGAACGACCTGCGTACAGCCATCGCCCTGAAACCGACTCATCTGTCCTGGTATCAGCTGACGCTGGAGCCGAACACGGTGTTCTGGAATCAGCCGCCGACGCTGCCCGAAGACGACACGTTGTGGGACATTCAGGAAGCGGGTCAGGCGCTGCTTGCTGAACACGGTTACGCGCAATACGAAGTCTCGGCCTATGCGCAACCGGGTCGCCCGGCGCGGCATAACCTCAATTACTGGAGTTTCGGCGACTTCATCGGCATCGGCGCTGGCGCCCACGGCAAGCTCAGTCATCCGGACGGGCGCATCGTGCGCACCTGGAAGACCCGCCTGCCCAAGGATTACCTCAACCCGGCGAAAAGCTTCAAGGCCGGCGAGAAAGCGCTGACCCATGATGAGATGCCGTTCGAGTTCCTGATGAACGCGCTGCGCCTGACCGAGGGCGTCGAATCGCGGCTGTATCCGGAGCGCACCGGGATGTCCCTGGAAAGCCTCGCCGAAGGCCGCCGGGTCGCCGAACAAAGTGGCTTGTTGCAGGTCGAACCGTCACGTCTGGCGGCCACCGAGCGCGGACAGCTGTTTCTCAATGACTTGCTGCAGACATTTCTGAGCTGATTTCAGCCTTAAGGGAAAACGAATGGATTTGATACTCGACCTGCTCGCCACCGTGTCCCGCTGGAGCCGCAGTAACCTGTCGGAAATTGCCCTGGCCTTGGTGGGCTGCTTGCTGGTGCTGTTCGGTTCGGATTTCAAAACCTGGGTCGAGCAACGCCTGGGTAGCATCGCCGGTGCCTTGCGCGTCCCGCTGATGGCCCTGTTGTGCATGATCGGCAGCGGCGCCGCGCTGATCTACGCCACGCCGTGGGTCGTGCGCGGCCTGAGCCAGTTCAACAACTACAGCCTGGCGCCGGTGTTGTTGGTGGTGCTGGTGCTGATCGGTGTAGTCGCCGACCGCCGCTGATCTTTGGTCACACCCAAAACAACTGTAGGAGCCGAGCTTGCTCGCGATGGCGGTTTAACAGTCAGCATAAATGTTGAATGTCAGGGCCTCATCGCGAGCAAGCTTGGCTCCTACAGTTTTACAGTTCAGGACTGTTTTTCGAACTTCAGGTCCCACACGCCATGTCCAAGCCGTTCGCCGCGGCGTTCGAACTTGGTGATTGGGCGTTCGGTCGGGCGCGGTACGCACTTGCCGTCTTCGGCGAGGTTGCGATAACCCGGCGCGACGCTCATCACTTCCAGCATGTACTCGGCGTACGGTTCCCAGTCGGTGGCCATGTGCAGCACACCGCCGACCTTCAACTTGCTGCGCACCAGTTCAGCGAACGATGCCTGAACGATACGGCGCTTGTGGTGACGGCTCTTGTGCCACGGGTCTGGGAAAAACAGCATCAGACGGTCGAGGCTGTTGTCGGCGATGCAACGGTTGAGCACTTCAATCGCGTCGCAATCGTAGACCCGCAGGTTGGTCAGGCCCTGCGTCAGAACGCCATTGAGCAGCGCGCCAACACCCGGACGGTGAACTTCCACACCAATGAAATCCTGTTCCGGCGAGGCCGCGGCCATTTCCAGCAGCGAATGGCCCATGCCAAAACCGATTTCCAGCGAGCGCGGCGCCGAACGGCCGAACACCTTATCGAAGTCCACCGGCGAGTCAGCCAAAGGCAGGACGAACAGTGGCGTGCCCTGCTCCAGACCTTTTTGCTGGCCTTCGGTCATGCGCCCGGCGCGCATCACAAAGCTCTTGATGCGGCGGTGTTGGCGCTCTTCGCCTTCTTCCGGCTGGACAGGCGTTTCGTTTGATTCAGTCATCAATGGCTCTTACTTGATCAGACCATCCAGCGGCGAGGAGGCGCTGGCATAGAGTTTTTTCGGCATGCGGCCGGCGAGGTAGGCCAGGCGACCTGCAACGATGGCGTGTTTCATGGCTTCAGCCATCATGACCGGTTGCTGGGCGTGGGCGATGGCCGAGTTCATCAGCACCGCTTCGCAACCCAGTTCCATGGCGATGGTGGCGTCGGACGCGGTGCCGACACCCGCATCCACCAGCACAGGAATCTTGGCTTCTTCGAGGATGATCTGCAGGTTGTACGGATTGCAGATCCCCAGGCCCGTGCCGATCAGACCGGCCAGCGGCATCACTGCGATAACGCCGATTTCCGCCAGTTGACGGGCAATGATCGGGTCATCGCTGGTGTAGACCATCACGTCGAAACCTTCCTTGACCAGCACTTCGGCGGCCTTGAGGGTTTCGATCACGTTGGGGAACAGGGTTTTCTGGTCGGCCAGCACTTCCAGCTTCACCAGGTTGTGGCCGCCGAGCAACTCACGGGCCAGGCGACAGGTGCGCACGGCCTCGGTAGCGTCGAAGCAACCCGCAGTGTTCGGCAGGAAGGTGTAGCGATCCGGCGACAGGACTTCGAGCAGGTTCGGTTCGCCCGGGTTCTGGCCGAGGTTGGTACGGCGCACGGCGAAGGTGACGATCTCGGCGCCCGAGGCTTCGATGGCCAGGCGGGTTTCTTCCATGTCGCGGTACTTGCCGGTGCCTACCAGCAAACGCGACTGGTAAGTACGACCGGCCAGGACGAAGGGCTTGTCGCTACGAACGATGCTCATGGGAAATCCTCTGTTGGGGTGAGGTTCTTGCAGAATTCTGTGCCCTTGCGGGCCGGGCGGCTAGCCGCCGCCGATGGCATGAACCACTTCGACGGAATCGCCGTCGTTCAGTGTGGTTTCAGCGTGCTGACTGCGCGGGACGATATCCAGATTGAGTTCGACCGCCACCCGACGTCCGGTCAGTTCCAGACGGGTCAGCAGGGCCGCAACGGTTTCACCGTCGGGCAGTTCAAGGGATTCGCCGTTCAACTGAATGCGCATGCCGGAAGCCGCCATCATTTTTAGGGGCTGGCATTCTAGCCCGATCAGTCTTGGCGACCCAAGCCATTCGTCATGAAATGGACCACCCGGTCAGCTCAACCGCCAGGCGGCAAGCCCCAGGCACGCCCAGCCCACCAGGAATGCGAGCCCGCCGAACGGCGTAATGATTCCGAGCTTGCTGATACCGGTCAGGGTCAGCAGGTACAGGCTGCCGGAAAACAGCAGGATGCCGATGACAAACGAGGCCCCGGCCCACGTAACCAAACGCCCGGGAATCTGCGTGGCCAGCAGCGCTACGCCCAGCAACGCCAGGGTGTGCACCAGTTGATAGGTGACGCCGGTATGGAAAATCGCCAGATACTCGGGGGTCAGACGGTTTTTCAGGCCATGCGCGGCGAACGCGCCGAGGGCAACGCCCGTGAAGCCAAAGAAAGCGGCCAGCATCAAAAAGCCACGCAGCATGAAGAACTCCAGTCAGACTCGATCAACAGGGTCTGTATAATGGCCCGCTCAACGGGTTCGGCCAAGCCATCTCTATGCTGCGTATATTTTTACGACGATTCACTAAGGCCGTGCTCTGGTTCGCGGGCGGCAGCGTCTTGCTGGTGCTGATCTTTCGCGTGGTGCCGCCGCCGGGAACCGCGCTGATGGTCGAACGCAAGATCGAATCCTGGTTCGACGGCGAGCCGATCGACCTGCAACGGACCTGGAAGCCGTGGGATGAAATCTCCGACGACCTGAAAGTCGCGGTGATTGCTGGTGAGGATCAGAAATTCCCGGAGCACTGGGGTTTTGACTTCGGGGCGATTCAGGCGGCACTGGCTCATAACGAGTTGGGCGGCTCGATTCGCGGCGCCAGCACCCTGAGCCAGCAGGTGTCGAAGAACCTTTTTTTATGGTCGGGGCGCAGTTGGCTGCGTAAGGGTCTGGAAGCCTGGTTCACCGGATTGATTGAGGTGTTCTGGCCCAAGCAGCGGATTCTTGAGGTGTACCTCAACAGCGTCGAGTGGGATGACGGGGTGTTTGGAGCAGAGGCTGCGGCACGGCATCACTTTGGCGTGAGCGCTAAAAGCCTGAGCCGCCAGCAATCGAGCTTGTTGGCTGCCGTGTTGCCCAACCCAAGAGTGTGGAGTGCGAGCCATCCGACCAACTACGTCGCACGACGGGCCGGGTGGATTCGGCAGCAGATGAGTCAGTTGGGGGGTGACAGTTATCTGTTGGGCCTCAATGATTCACGGCGGGCGCCTTGGGCCCAGTAGCCGAACACATTCTTCTGAACACTCAAAGCCCTCTTCTGTAGGAGGCTGAGGTGAAGCAGAAAACCGGACCCAAACAAAAACGCCCCGATCAATGATCGGGGCGTTTTTTATTGCCGGTTCGCAGGTTATGCCGCGATCGACAGCTTGAGCTTGTTCATCGCGCTTTTCTCAAGCTGACGGATGCGCTCGGCCGACACGTTGTACTTCTGCGCCAGGTCGTGCAGCGTGGCTTTCTCTTCAGCCAACCAGCGCTGATAAAGGATGTCACGGCTGCGGTCGTCCAGCACTTCCAGCGCTTCGTGCAGGTTGTGGTTGGAGTTGTCGCTCCAGTCGGCGTCTTCCAGTTGACGGGCCGGGTCATACCGGTGGTCTTCCAGATAGTTGGCTGGCGACTGGAAAGCACTGTCGTCGTCCGCTTCTGCGGCCGGGTCGAAGGCCATGTCGTGGCCGGTCAGGCGACTTTCCATCTCGCGCACTTCCCGAGGCTCTACACCAAGGCTTTCCGCCACACGGTGGACTTCCTCGTTGTTCAGCCACGCCAGGCGTTTCTTCTGGCTGCGCAGGTTGAAGAACAGTTTGCGCTGGGCCTTGGTGGTCGCGACTTTCACAATACGCCAGTTGCGCAGGATGAACTCGTGGATTTCCGCCTTGATCCAGTGCACGGCGAACGACACCAGACGCACACCCATTTCCGGGTTGAAGCGCTTCACGGCCTTCATCAGGCCGACGTTGCCTTCCTGGATCAGGTCAGCCTGAGCCAGACCGTAGCCGGAATAGCTACGGGCGATATGTACGACAAAACGCAGGTGGGCGAGCACCATCTGCCGAGCCGCCCCCAAATCCTGCTCATAATAGAGACTCTCGGCCAGTTCACGCTCCTGCTCCGGCGTCAGCAATGGAATGCTGTTCACGGTGTGCACATAGGCCTCCAGGTTCGCACCCGGGACCAGAGCATATGCAGGTTGCAAAGAATTGGTCATACGACAAAACCTCCGACTTACAAACTCGTGCAGTTCAGCACTGCGAAAATTGACCGGAAACCGAAAGACAAGTTCCCATAAACGCTGAAAGGTCAATACGAGCAAAATGATACTACTTAGGCGCAAGCTCCCTCAGGTGGCGTGCGACTGCAATCCATGCACCGATATACCCCAACAGCACTGCACCAAGCAAGAGAGACAGACCGTCGGCAACTGGCACTCCGGCCAGCGCGAAATCACTGCCGTACAAACCGGCCAGTCCAACCACAGCGTCGTTCAGCCAGTTCAGGCCAAACGCCAGCACGCCCCAAGACAGCATCCCCGCACCGAAGCCATACAACGCGCCCATATAGAGAAAGGGCCTGCGCACATAGCTGTCAGTGCCACCGACGAGTTTAATCACTTCTATCTCTGTGCGGCGGTTTTCAATATGAAGACGAATGGTATTGCCTATCACCAAAAGTAATGCAGAAACCAGAAGCACGGTCAGACCGAAGACAAAACGGTCGCCCAGCTTGAGGATCGCTGCCAGACGCTCGACCCAGACTAGATCAAGTTGCGCCTGTTGTACCTTCGGCAGCTCGGATAGTTTTTGTCTTAATGCTTCAAGCGCGGGCTTGTCGACTTCGTTCGGCGTCACCAGGACCACGCCCGGCAGCGGGTTTTCCGGCAATTCCTTCAGCGCTTCGCCCAAACCGGACTGCTGCTGAAACTCCTCCAGCGCCTGGTCACGACCGACATATTCAGCATCAGCTACGCCCGGCATGCCTTTGATCTGGTCACGCAGCGCCTCACCCTGTTCTGGACTGGCTTCCAGTTGCAGGTACAGGGAAATCTGCGCAGCACGCTGCCAGGATCCGCCCAGACGCTCGACGTTACTTAGCAAAAGTGACAGGCCCATCGGCAAACTCAGCGCAACGGCCATCACCATGCAGGTGAAAAAGCTGCCAATCGGCTGTTTGCCCAAGCGACGCAAACTGTCGAGCAGGCTCGCGCGGTGACTTTCAACCCAGGCACGGAACAACGTTGCAAAGTCCGGACCGTCGTCATCGTCGCGTTTTTTCTTCTGCGGTTGCGGATCGGCGGCCTTCGGGGCTACCCGTTCGGAAACTTTGGGGCTGCGTGTCGCACTCATTCGCCCGCCTCCCCGTCGCCGATCAATCGGCCACGCTGCAGCGTCAACATGCGGTGACGCATACGGGCGATCAGCGCCAGGTCGTGACTGGCGATCAGCACACTGGTGCCCAAGCGATTGATGTCTTCGAACACGCCCATGATTTCGGCGGCCAGTCGCGGGTCGAGGTTACCGGTCGGTTCGTCCGCCAGCAGCAAGGCCGGGCGGTGAACGATGGCGCGGGCGATGCCGACGCGCTGTTGCTGACCGGTGGACAAGTCGCCCGGGTACAAATCGGTTTTGTCCGAGAGCGCCACGCGCTCCAGGGCCGAATCCACGCGCTTGACGATCTCGGCCTTCGACAGACCCAGGATCTGCAAGGGCAGCGCGACGTTGTTGAACACCGTCCGATCGAACAGCAGCTGGTGATTCTGGAACACCACGCCGATCTGCCGGCGCAGGTAAGGAATCTGCGCGTTGCTGATGGTGGCGAGGTCCTGGCCGGCCAGCAGCAATTTGCCGGTGGTCGGACGTTCCATCGCCAGCAGCAGGCGCAACAAGGTGCTTTTACCGGCGCCAGAGTGGCCGGTCACAAACAAGAATTCGCCCCGACGGACTCGAAAGCTCAGCTCATGCAAGCCGACGTGACCGTTCGGGTAGCGTTTACCGACCTGTTCGAAACGAATCATGAACGCTCCCGCTCGGCAAACAGTGCCTGGACAAAGGGTTCTGCTTCAAAAGTACGCAAATCGTCGATGCCTTCCCCGACGCCGATGTAGCGAATCGGCAGGCCAAACTGCTTGGCCAGGGCAAAAATCACCCCACCCTTGGCGGTGCCGTCGAGCTTGGTCAGCGCCAGGCCGGTCAGTTCGACGGTCTGGTTGAATTGCTTGGCCTGGCTGATCGCGTTCTGGCCGGTGCCGGCATCGAGCACCAACAGCACTTCGTGCGGCGCATCGGCGTCGAGCTTGCTGATCACCCGGCGAACCTTCTTCAGTTCTTCCATCAAATTGTCTTTGGTGTGCAGACGACCGGCGGTGTCGGCGATCAGCACATCAATGCCACGGGCCTTGGCGGCTTGCACGGCATCGAAGATAACCGAAGCCGAGTCGGCGCCCGTGTGCTGGGCGATGACCGGAATCTTGTTGCGCTCACCCCAGACCTGCAATTGCTCGACCGCTGCAGCACGGAAGGTGTCACCGGCCGCGAGCATGACTTTCTTGCCTTCGAGCTGCAGTTTCTTCGCCAGTTTGCCGATGGTGGTGGTCTTGCCGGCGCCGTTGACGCCCACCACCAGAATCACGAACGGCTTGTTCTGCGAGGTGATTTTCAGCGGTTGCTCGACCGGCTTGAGCATGGCGGCCAGTTCGGCTTGCAGAGATTTATACAGGGCATCGGAATCGGCCAGTTCCTTGCGCGCGACCTTTTGGGTCAGGCGCTGGATGATCACCGAGGTGGCCTCAACGCCAACGTCGGCGGTCAGCAGGCGGGTTTCGAGGTCTTCGAGCAGTTCGTCATCGATGGCCTTTCTGCCCAGAAACAAGCTGGCCATCCCTTCGCCGATGCTGGCGCTGGTCTTGGACAGGCCTTGCTTGAGGCGGGCGAAGAAACCGGCTTTGGATTCTTCAGTACGCGGCGGCTCGACGGACGTTTCGACGGGCGCGACGACGGGTGCAGGTGCTTGAGCAACCGGAGCAACCGGAGCAACCGGAGCAACCGGAGCAACGAAAGCAGGAACCACAGGCTCTGCAACCACCGGTTCAGGCTCGGCCACAACCACTGGCGCCACAACCGGTTCAACCACCGGAGCCTGAACTGGCTCAGGCACAAACGCGGTCGGGGCTGGAATCGGCGGCGTAACGTGCGGTGCCAACTCGTCTTCAACGAGGGCAACCGGCTCTTCGGCCACCGGCAGCGTCAGCCAGGGCTCGGCAATCGGGGTCTGGGTGGGTTGTGCAACGGCTTCGGCAACGTGATCCGGCTCGACCACCGGTTGCAACACCGGCTCGGCGATCGGCAAGACAATCGGCGCGAGCTCTTCTTCTATTACCGGCGCCGGCGTGGGCTCAGAAAGTGGCTGTGGCTGTTCGACGGCGGGTTCCTGCGGCTTTTTGCGCAGCCATCCGAACAGGCTTTTCTTCTCGCCAGCCGCAGCTGGGGCTTTCTTGTCGTCGTTGGAACCAAACATGGAGGACGGCTATCTCACGGTAGCGACGCGCCAAAGGGCGCCTCGGCAAATAAATATTCGATGCAGAACAGACTGCGATTGATCCAGCTTGTTCACGCGCAACATTTTGTCGAGGTGCAAACCGCACCCCAAAGGTCGACTAATACGAAGGACTGGAACGGCATCGTCGGCGAAAACGCAGAGTTTAGCTGTCAAACTCATAGCTTGCGCCGCGAACCCAAACAACCTGCAAACCGATCAAAGGCCTGATAGGCGTGGCCGCCAGTAAAACGGACCGTTATCCTAGCACCCTCTCGCCCGCTGACGCTAAGACCAAGCGGGCAGCCCAACAGGTTTAAAAAACGAATGAATGCTCTAGCCCGCCGCGCTGCAGGCCTGCTGCTCAGCACAGTTTGTCTGCCACTGTCAGCCTTGGCTGCCGATCCACAACCCACCCACGAATTCACCCTCGATAACGGCTTGAAAGTTATCGTGCGCGAAGACCATCGTGCGCCGGTGGTGGTGTCCCAGGTCTGGTACAAGGTCGGCTCCAGCTACGAAACACCGGGGCAGACCGGTCTTTCCCATGCGCTGGAACACATGATGTTCAAGGGCAGTGAGAAAGTCGGCCCCGGCGAAGCCTCGCTGATCCTGCGTGACCTCGGCGCCGAAGAGAACGCGTTCACCAGCGACGATTTCACCGCCTACTACCAGGTGCTGGCCCGCGACCGCCTGGGCGTGGCCTTCGAACTGGAAGCCGACCGCATGGCCAGCCTGCGCCTGCCGGCTGACGAGTTCACTCGCGAGATCGAAGTCATCAAGGAAGAACGTCGCCTGCGCACCGACGACAAACCGATGTCCAAGGCCTACGAACGCTTCAAGGCGATGGCTTACCCGGCCAGCGGATACCACACGCCGACCATCGGCTGGATGGCCGACCTGGACCGCATGAAAGTCGAAGAGCTGCGTCACTGGTACCAATCCTGGTACGTGCCGAACAATGCCACGCTGGTGGTGGTCGGTGACGTAACCCCGGACGAGGTCAAAGCCCTGGCCCAGCGTTACTTCGGTCCTATCGCCAAGCGCGACGTGCCCCCGGCGAAAATCCCGCTGGAACTGGCCGAGCCAGGCGAGCGCCAGATCACCCTGCACGTGCAAACCCAATTGCCGAGTCTGATGCTGGGCTTCAACGTGCCCAGCATCGCGACCGCCGAAGACAAACGCTCGGTAAATGCCTTGCGCCTGATCTCGGCCCTGCTCGACGGCGGCTACAGCGGTCGCATTCCGGCGCAGCTGGAACGCGGCGAAGAGCTGGTGTCCGGCGGTTCGTCGAGTTACGACGCCTATACCCGCGGCGACAGCCTGTTCACCTTGTCGGCCACACCGAACACGCAGAAAAAGAAAACCATGGCCCAGGCCGAAGCCGGCCTGTGGAAGCTGCTTGAACAACTGAAAACCACTGCGCCGTCGGCCGAAGAGCTGGAGCGCGTGCGAGCTCAAGTGATTGCCGGTCTGGTCTTTGAGCGTGATTCGATCACCAGCCAGGCCACGTCCATCGGCCAACTCGAAACCGTCGGCCTGTCCTGGAAGCTGATGGACACCGAACTCAGCGACCTGGAAAGCGTGACCCCGCAAGACATCCAGAACGCCGCCAAGCTGTATTTCACCCGCGAACGTCTCAGCGTCGCCCATGTCCTGCCACTGGAGACGACTCATGAGTGAGCGTAAAAAACCACGCCTGGCCCTGATCGGTCTGATCACTGTCGCCCTGATCGGCTCCGCGGCTTTCTACTTGTCCAGAACCGATGAGTCCAACGCCAGCGAGGCTCTGGACAAAGCCAAATCCAGCCAGAAACTGCAATCGCTGACTGAACTCGACGGCAAGGCGCCAAGCCACCGCACGCTCGACGTACAGACCTGGAACACCGCAGAAGGCGCCAAGGTGATGTTCGTCGAAGCCCGTGAGCTGCCGATGTTCGACATGCGCCTGATTTTCGCCGCCGGCAGCAGCCAGGACGGCAATGCACCGGGCCTGGCCTTGCTGACCAACGCGATGCTTAACGAAGGCGTGGCCGGCAAAGATGTCGGCGCCATCGCTCAGGGCTTCGAAGGCCTGGGCGCTGACTTCGGCAACGGCGCGTTCAAGGACATGGCTCTGGCTTCCTTGCGCAGCCTCAGCGCCAAGGACAAACGCGAACCCGCCCTGAAGCTGTTTTCCGAAGTGATCGGCAAACCAACCTTCCCCGCCGACTCCTTCGCGCGCATCAAGAACCAGATGCTCGCCGGTTTCGAATACCAGAAACAGAACCCCGGCAAACTGGCGAGCCTGGAGTTGATGAACCGTTTGTACGGCGATCACCCTTACGCGCACTCCAGCGATGGCACGGCGAAAACCGTTCCTGCGATCACCTTGGCGCAGCTCAAAGCGTTCCATGAGAAAGCCTACGCCGCCGGCAACGTGGTAATTGCGCTGGTCGGCGACTTGTCCCGCGCCGAGGCCGAAGCGATTGCTGCGCAAGTCTCCAGTGCACTGCCAAAAGGCCCGGCGCTGGCGAAAATTGCACAGCCGCAGGAACCGAAAGCCAGCGTCGGCCACATCGAGTTTCCGTCCAAGCAAACCAACCTGATGCTCGCCCAACTGGGCATCGACCGTGAAGATCCGGACTACGCCGCACTGTCCATGGGCAACCAGATCCTTGGCGGCGGTGGTTTCGGCACCCGTCTGATGAGCGAAGTGCGGGAAAAACGCGGCCTGGCCTACGGCGTGTACTCGGGCTTCACCCCGATGCAGGCGCGTGGCCCGTTCATGATCAACCTGCAGACCCGCGCCGAGATGAGCGAAGGCACGCTGAAACTGGTGCAGGACGTGCTGGCCGACTACCTTAAAACCGGCCCAACGCAGAAAGAACTCGATGACGCCAAGCGTGAACTGGCCGGCAGCTTCCCGCTGTCCACCGCCAGCAACGCCGATATCGTCGGCCAGTTGGGCGCCATGGGTTTTTACAACCTGCCGCTCAATTATCTGGATGACTTCATGCGTGAGTCCCAGAGCCTGACCGTCGACCAGGTCAAGACCGCACTGAACAAACACTTGAGCACGGACAAAATGGTCATCGTCAGCGCTGGCCCGACCGTGCCACAAAAGCCGTTACCGGCCCCATCTGATAAACCTGCCGAGCAGCCGCTCGGGGTTCCGGAGCATTAATGGCCACGCGTCCTAAAAAACCTGTTCACAACGTCCATAACGGCGTGAATCAACTGCGCATCATCGGCGGCGAATGGGGCAGCCGAAAGCTGAGCTTCCCCGATGCCCCAGGCCTGCGCCCGACCCCGGACCGGGTGCGTGAAACCCTGTTCAACTGGCTCGCGCCGTATGTCGCGGGCGCCAAGGTGCTGGACCCGTTCGCCGGCAGCGGCGCACTGTTCCTCGAAGCCCTGTCCCGTGGCGCGGCCATGGGCCAAGCGCTGGATGCCAGCAACATCGCGGTCGCCAGCATCAAGGAGCATCTGGGCACACTGCGTTGCACCACGGGCCAGATTCAGACCGCCGACGCCCTGCGCTACCTGGAAACTCAGACCGCCACGGCGTACGACCTGGTGTTCCTCGACCCACCGTTCAACCAGAACCTGCTGCCGGGCGTCTGCACGCTGCTGGAAGAGCGTCAGTGGCTGGCCGACGAGGCCTGGATCTACACTGAAAGCGAAAACGCGCCGTCGTCCCTTGGTTTGCCAGGCAACTGGCGCCTGCACCGTGAGCAGAAATCCGGGCGGGTTTACTACGCGTTGTGGCAACGTATGGCAGAGATCGCCGGTTAATCGACCGGCCTGAAAAGATGCGCACCCGTTGCGCACCGCTGCATCGAGAGCAATCGTGTCCCATCCGCCAGACCGCTTCACCCCCGCCTTGGGCCTGGGCAATCCGCACTTGCAAACCTTGTGGGGACCGCTTTGGCGCAAAACCACGCACATCGAACGCGAGCGCGAACGCTTGTGGCTCGAAGACGGCGACTTTCTCGACCTCGACTGGCACGGCCCACACAGCGCGACAGCGCCTCTGGTGCTGGTGTTGCACGGGCTGACCGGTTCGTCGAATTCACCGTATGTGGCCGGCGTGCAAAAGGCCCTCGCCACCCAAGGCTGGGCCAGTGTCGCGTTGAACTGGCGCGGCTGTTCGGGCGAGCCGAATCTGTTGGCGCGCAGTTACCATTCCGGCGCCAGTGAAGACCTCGCCGAAACCATCCGGCACCTACGGGCCAAACGTCCGTTGGCGCCGCTGTACGTGGTGGGTTATTCCCTGGGCGGCAACGTCTTGCTCAAGCACTTGGGCGAGTCCGGCAGTGACAGCGGCGTGACCGGCGCGGTGGCGGTGTCGGTGCCGTTTCGCCTCGACCAGTGCGCGGATCGTATCGGCCAAGGTTTTTCCAGGGTCTATCAGGCGCATTTCATGCGCGAGATGCTCGCCTACATCAAGAACAAACAACGCCAGTTCCAGCATGACGGACGCGAAGATGGCCTCGCGGCGTTGGCGGCACTGGGTTCGCTGGAGAACATGCGCACCTTCTGGGACTTCGATGGCCGGGTCACGGCGCCGTTGAATGGTTTTATCGATGCCGAGGATTACTACCGTCGCGCCTCGAGCCGTTATTTTCTTGGGGAGATTCGCACACCGACCCTGATCATTCAGGCGGCCGACGATCCCTTCGTCTTCCCCCACAGCCTGCCGCAGGCCGACGAATTGTCGGCCTGCACGCAACTGGAATTACAAACCAAGGGCGGGCATGTCGGCTTCGTCGATGGCTCGTTCCGGCAACCGGGTTATTACCTGGAACGGCGTATCCCGCAGTGGCTGGCCGACGTGGGGCGCATGTAGCCGATGGACGTCGATCAGGGCGAGTCGATCCGCTTCTGGCAAACCGCGCCGCTGGCCGGGGTCGAGTTACTGTCCGCGCGCTATATCGAACACCGCTTCGCACCCCATGTGCACGATGGTTATGTGATCGGCATGATCATGGCCGGTGCCCAGCGCTATCGCTATCGCGGCGTCGAACACCTGGCTGGCAGCGGCACCTTGGTGTTGATCAATCCGGATGAACTGCATACAGGCCACAAAGGCACCGAGGATGGTTGGCTGTACCGGGCGTTTTATCCCGACAGCGGGCAGTTACTGTCGTTGCTGGCCGAACTGGAATTGCCGACCCATCACTTGCCCATGTTTGGCGCCACGCTGTACCGCGACCCGGACCTGGTGAAGGGTTTTTGCCAACTGCATCGTTTGCTGGAAAGTCCGTCCACGGCACTGCAACAGCAAACGGTCTGGCGGGAAATGATGTTGTCGTTGCTGCAACGACACGCGGCCGTGCCGATTGCCGGCCAACCCGGCAAGGAGCACCGCGCCGTGACACGGGCCAAGGAATTGCTGCATGCGCAATTGGCGGCGCCACCGTCTCTTGAAGAGCTGGCGGCGGCGGTGAATCTTTCGCCTTTTCACTTTGCCCGGGTGTTTCGCCGAGCCACCGGCATGCCGCCGCACACCTGGCTGATGCAACAACGCATCGCCCAGGCCCGGGCGCTGTTGCAGAACGGTTGTTTGCCGCTGGAAGTGGCCACGCAATTGGGGTTTGCCGACCAGAGTCACCTGAGCCGGCAGTTCAAGCAGGTTTACGGGGTGGGACCGGGGGCGTATCGAAGTGCCCGACTGTTTTGAATCGCCTGATACCCCTGTGGGAGCGAGCTTGCTCCCACAGGGATTCGGGGTTATTCGCCGATGGCGATGCCGTGTGCGGGATCGTTGATCCACTCGCTCCACGACCCGGCATACAACGCCCCCAACGGATAACCCGCCAGGCACAGTGCAAACAGGTTATGGCAAGCCGTCACCCCGGAACCGCAGTACGCCACCAGATCGGTCGGCGAACGATCCCCCAGTTTCTCGGCAAAACGCTGCTTGAGCTCATCAGCCGGTAAAAATCGCCCATCGCCGCCGAGGTTGTCGGTAAACGCCGCACATTGCGCCCCCGGAATGTGTCCGGCAATCGGATCAATCGGCTCCACTTCACCTTTGAAACGCGGCAAGGCACGAGCATCCAGTAACGTCAGCGCGGGTTGACCGAGGCGTTTCTGAAGCTGTTCAGCACTGAGGATCAACGCGTTATCCGGCGTCCCGCTGAAGGTGCCCCGTTTGGTGTCGCACGCATCCAGACTCAGCGGCAAACCCGCCGCATGCCAGGCCTTGAGCCCGCCATCCAGAATGAACACGCCGTCACGCTTGCCCAGCCATGCCAGCAACCACCAGGCCCGCGCCGCAAAAGCACCGGGGCCGTCATCGTACAAAACCACTTCGCTGTCGGCGTTGATGCCCCAGGCTTGCAAGCGCTCGATCAAGTCATCCGCTTCAGGCAGCGGATGACGCCCGGTCACGCCCTTGACCACCGTCCCGCTCAAATCACGCTCGAGATCGGCAAACTTCGAACCGGCGATGTGCCCTTCGGCATAACTACGCTGGCCGTAATCCGGGTCTTCGAGGGCAAAACGACAATCGAGAATCACCAACCCCGGCTGGTCCTTTTTCAGGTCCAGTGCTTGCGGGCTGATCAGTTGCGCAATGGGCATAGCGGGCTCCTGTGACTAAGTCGGTGTTCGATCCTACTGCACTTCTTCAAGGGCTTGGGCCAACGGCACGTAAAACTCTTCGTACAGCGCATTGACCGCATCACGCGCCTGATCCGTGACGAAACCGGCTTCAAGCACCAACACCTGATACACACCTCGTTTAATGGCTTGTTCACTCAGGTGATTGGAGTTTTCCCGCGTGGTGCACAGGAACCGCACCCAGGACGTCAGGATGATCCACGCGTTCAGCGTCAGGGACTCGATCTGGACCTTATCCATTTGCAGGATGCCGGCCTCGACGAAACCCGCGTAGATGTGCGTGCCATGGATCAGGCAGCGCTGGGAAAACCGTCGGTAACGGGCAGCCAATTCCGGATCGCTGTCGAGCAAGTGCTCAAGATCGCGATGCAAAAACCGGTAGCGCCACATCGCCGCCAGCAGCTCCTGAAGGTAGAAGCGCTTGTCGTCCACCGTCGACGCACGCCCCTGAGGCGGGCGCAGGAAGCTGTCCACCAGGCTTTCGTACTCACTGAACAACACGGCGATGATCGCCTGCTTGTTGGGGAAGTGGTAGTACAGGTTGCCCGGTGAAATTTCCATGTGGGCAGCAATGTGGTTGGTGCTGATGCTGCGCTCACCCTGCTGATTGAACAGCTCCAGGCTGTTCTGCACGATGCGCTCGCTGGTTTTGATCCGAGGGGCCATGGCTTGAGCTTTAATTCAGAGTGCGATGACAGGCATCTTACGACCTATCCGCGAGTGGATAAAACAAAGCTGTTCCAGGATGCCATTTGACTTTCTAGAGCATAGACTCTAAAAAGTCACTCATTACAATAAATCCGGAGCCGACAATGACTGCTGACATCGCCTACCTTCAGAACTTGAATCAGCCTCTGGAAGCAATGCAGGCCCTGTTCGACGCCCAACGCGCCGCCTACGCCGCCAACCCGATGCCGCCGGCCGCCCAGCGCCAGCAATGGCTCAAAGCCTTGCGCGATCTATTGAGCAGCGAGCGCCAGGCACTGATCGAGGCGATCAGCCAGGACTTCAGTCACCGCAGCGCCGATGAAACCCTGCTCGCCGAACTGATGCCCAGCCTGCACGGCATTCATTACGCCAGCCAGCACCTCAAAGGCTGGATGAAGGCCTCGCGGCGCAAGGTGGGCATCGCTTTTCAACCGGCGGCGGCCAAAGTCGTTTACCAACCGTTGGGCGTGGTCGGCGTGATCGTGCCTTGGAACTACCCGCTGTACCTGGCCATCGGTCCATTGGTGGGCGCGCTGTCGGCCGGCAATCGGGTGATGCTCAAACTCAGCGAATCGACCCCGGCCACCGGTTTGCTGCTCAAGGAATTGCTCGCCCGGGTCTTTCCTGAAGACCTGGTGTGCGTGGTGTTGGGCGAATCCGATGTCGGTGTCGCGTTCTCCCGCCTGCGTTTCGATCACTTGCTGTTCACCGGCGCCACCAGCATCGGCAAACACGTGATGCGTGCGGCGGCCGAGAACCTCACCCCGGTAACCCTCGAACTCGGCGGCAAGTCCCCAGCCATCGTGTCCCATGACGTGCCGCTGAAAGACGCCGCCGAACGCATCGCCTTCGGTAAAACCCTGAACGCCGGGCAAACCTGCGTGGCTCCGGACTACGTGTTGGTGCCCGAAGACCGTATCGATGGTTTCGTCGAAGCCTATCGTCAGGTGGTTCGCGGGTTTTATCCGACGCTGGCTGACAACCCTGACTACACCGCCATCATCAACGAGCGGCAACTGGCGCGTCTCAACGGCTACATCAGCGATGCCACGAGCAAAGGGGCACAGTTGATTCCGCTGTTCGACCAGGGTCAGGGCCGACGCATGAGCCACAGCCTGCTGCTTGACGTCACCGACGATATGACCGTGATGCAGGACGAAATTTTCGGCCCGCTGCTGCCGATCGTGCCGTACAAGCATCTGGATGAGGCCTTTGCCTACATCAACCAACGCCCTCGCCCATTGGCGCTGTACTACTTCGGCTACGACAAACGCGAACAGAACCGCGTGCTCCACGAAACCCACTCCGGCGGTGTCTGCCTCAACGACACGCTGCTGCACGTCGCTCAGGACGACATGCCATTCGGTGGCATCGGTGCGTCGGGCATGGGCCATTACCACGGCCATGAAGGCTTCCTGACCTTCAGCAAGGCCAAAGGGGTGTTGATCAAGCAGCGCTTCAATGCTGCGAAGCTGATCTACCCGCCGTACGGAAAATCCATTCAGAAACTGATCCAGAAGCTGTTCATCCGCTAACGCTCACCACCACCGGGTAACAACAATAATGAGCCCAAGCCTGTCCGATACACCCGCGCTGTCACGGCGCGGCCTGCTGAAATTCAGCCTCGGCGCCAGCGCCTTCCTGGCCACCGCCGGGTTGGGCGCAAGCCTCAGCGGCTGCTCGTCGAGCACCGCAGCGAACGGCTTCGTGATCCTGCGCAGCGGCGACCTGCTGTTTTTGCGCGCACTGACTCCGGTGATGCTCGAGGGTGCGGTCGCTGCCGAGAAAATGCCGGCATCGGTCGACCAGACCTTGCACAGCCTGGATAACAGCCTGAATCACCTGTCGCCGGAAATGCTCAAGCTGACCCAGCAACTGTTCGATGTGCTGGGGATGGCCGTGACGCGCGGACCGCTGACCGGGATCTGGGGCAGTTGGGAAAATGCCAGTGCTGATGAGATCCGGCACTTTCTCGATCGCTGGGAAAACAGTTCGTTGAGCCTGTTGCGCATGGGCCATAGCTCGCTGCAGCAACTGGTGATGATGGCGTGGTACACCCGGGCGGAGTCTTGGGTGCATTGTGGGTATCCCGGGCCGCCTACGGTTTGAGACCGAGTCGACGCCATCGCGGGCAAGCCACGCTCCCACAGGGCTTGAGGCGAGCCATCCTTTTGTGAACAACCCAAAACCTTGTGGGAGCCGGGCTTACCCGCGAAGGCGTCAGCCGCCTCATCACCGCCAATAAAAACAACAAGAGAACCTGAGAATGCCTGTACCCGACCCGTTCCGAGAAGGCCTGTCCCGTGGCTGGAAAACCTACAACGGCGCGCAATTGACCCAAGACCTGACCCTCGAAGCGGACGTCGCGATCATCGGCAGCGGTGCCGGCGGCGGCACCACGGCGGAAATCCTCAGCGCGGCCGGCTACAAAGTGCTGCTGATCGAAGAAGGCCCGCTCAAGACCAGCAGCGACTTCAAGATGCTCGAAGACCAGGCTTACACCAGCCTCTATCAGGAAGGCATCGGGCGCATGAGCAAGGATGGCGCAATCACCATCCTCCAGGGCCGCGCAGTAGGCGGCACCACGCTGATCAACTGGACTTCGAGCTTTCGCACGCCTACTCCGACACTCGAACACTGGGCCAGCGAACACGATGTTAAAGGTCACTCGCCTGCCGACATGGCACCGTGGTTCGAGAAAATGGAACAACGCCTCGGCGTGGCGCCGTGGAGGGTGCCGCCCAACGCCAACAACGACGTGATCCGCAAAGGCTGTGAAAAACTCGGCTACAGCTGGCACGTCATCCCGCGCAACGTGCGCGGCTGCTGGAACCTCGGCTACTGCGGCATGGGCTGTCCGACCAACGCCAAGCAATCGATGCTGGTCACGACCATTCCGGCGACGCTGGAGAAAGGTGGCGAGCTTCTGTACCTGGCTCGCGCCGAAAAACTGTCGATCAAGGATGGCAAAGTCACTGGCCTGCAATGCGTGGCGATGGACGACCGTTGCGTCGCGCCGACCGGGCGCACGATCACGGTCAAGGCGCGCCATTACGTACTGGCCGGCGGCGGGATCAACAGCCCCGCGTTGCTCCTGCGTTCTGATGCGCCGGATCCGCACAAACGTCTGGGCAAGCGCACGTTCCTGCATTTGGTGAACATGTCCGCCGGGCTGTTCGACGAGGTGATCAACCCGTTCTACGGCGCGCCACAGTCGATCTATTCCGACCATTTCCAATGGCAAGACGGCACCACCGGCAAGATGGCCTACAAACTCGAAGTCCCGCCGCTGCACCCGGCGCTGGCGACGACCCTGCTGGGCGGCTTCGGCAAGGAAAACGCCCAGCACATGGAGCACCTGCCCCATACCCACGCCATGCTCGCGTTGTTGCGCGACGGTTTCCACCCGGACAGCCCCGGCGGCAGCGTCGAACTGCGCGGCGACAATACGCCGGTGCTCGACTATCAGGTCTCGCCCTACGCGTGGGACGGTTTGCGCCGAGCCTTCCACAGCATGGCCGAAATCCAGTTTGCCGGGGGGGCCAATGCAGTGATGCCGATGCACGCCGATGCCCGCTACGTGAAAACCCTGGCTGAAGCGCGCACGCTGATTGATGGCTTGAGCCTTGAGTTGTATCGCACACGCCTGGGCAGCGCCCACGTGATGGGTGGTTGTGCGATGGGCGAAGACCCGAAAAACGCCGTGACCGACAGCCTCGGCCGTCATCACCAGCTGAGCAATCTGTCGATCCATGACGGCTCGCTGTTTCCCACCAGCATTGGCGCAAACCCGCAATTGTCGGTGTACGGGCTGACAGCACAACTGGCCACTGCCCTGGCCGAACGTTTGAAAAACCCATGAAAAGGGAGAATATTCGTATCGTCTTTAGTGCTTTCTTACCCAACAGGCGACTTGGCCGACCGGGAAGGCTGCGATACCATCCGACTCCCCAACGGACTCCCGCCAGGACGACGCGATGAACCGAGTGTTGTACCCAGGTACCTTCGACCCTATTACCAAGGGCCATGGCGACTTGGTCGAACGCGCCGCGCGCCTGTTCGATCATGTGATCATTGCCGTCGCCGCCAGCCCCAAGAAAAATCCGTTGTTTCCTCTGGAACAGCGTGTGGAGCTGGCCCGCGAGGTCACTAAACATCTGCCGAACGTTGAAGTCGTCGGTTTCTCGACGCTGCTCGCGCATTTCGCCAAAGAGAAGAACGCCAACGTGTTCCTGCGTGGTTTGCGTGCGGTCTCGGATTTCGAATACGAATTCCAGCTGGCCAACATGAACCGTCAGCTGGCGCCGGATGTGGAGAGCCTGTTTCTTACGCCTTCCGAGCGTTATTCGTTCATTTCCTCAACGCTGGTCCGTGAAATCGCGGCGCTGGGCGGTGATATCACCAAGTTCGTCCACCCTGCGGTGGCGGACGCTCTCACCGAGCGCTTCAAGAAGTAAAGACCGCTCAAGCGGCGCCCGCGTGCACTGCGGGCGCCAATGCGGCACAATTGCGCGCATTGGTTTATTGCGCCCGGGCCTGTCGCCCTGGCTGGAGTTAGCATGTCCCTGATCATCACCGACGATTGCATCAACTGCGACGTCTGCGAACCCGAGTGCCCGAACGCCGCCATTTCCCAAGGCGAAGAGATCTACGTCATCGACCCGAACCTGTGCACGCAGTGTGTCGGCCACTACGATGAACCTCAGTGCCAGCAAGTGTGCCCGGTGGATTGCATTCCGCTGGACGAAGCGCATCCGGAGACTGAAGACGAGTTGATGGAGAAGTACCGGAAGATTACCGGCAAGGCTTGAGTCAGATAGTTTTGTAGAGCCTGTTCGGGCCTCATCGCGGGCAAGCCTGCTCCCACCGTGTTTCGTGTCGTACACAAAACCAATGTGGAGCGGGCTTGCCCGCGATGAGGCCATCAGCCACACCAAAGACGTAACCTTCACTTCCGCTGCTCAACCCCCTCGCCGACACACCCCAGACACCGCACAAACGCCGCTTTCGCCGGGTCAACCACCAACGCCTGCCCCGCATCGCCAACGCCGCCACCCAGCGCGGTAAACGGCAACGACACCACAAACACGCCAGCACCGATCACCGTCGCCACGACCAGCAACGGTCGGGCAATCAGCAAATCACCGATCATGGCGTACGCCGGGGGATTCTGGAGGGTGTAGAGCGGGTCGCCGCTGCCGCTCTCTGCCGCAAACGCGCCGGCATTGGCGCCCAGCAGGCAGACAACGACAAGGATTCGAAACAGGTTCATGGCACGGTCCTTATGCGAGGCAGTGAGAACACTGACTATAGACCGCGCGAGTTTTCAGCTCTGACAGCGAGGGCAAAAGACGCTGGCGCGCTGCCCGAGCTTCACATCCCGCAGCTCCGTGCCGCAGACCTTGCAGGGCTCATGGCCCCGGCCATACACGAACAGTTCCTGCTGGAAGTAACCCGGCTGGCCGTCACCGCCGATAAAGTCGCGCAACGTGGTGCCGCCGCGCTCGATGGCGGCGGCGAGGATGCGTTTGATCTCGATCGCCAGTTTCAAATAACGCGCCCGGGAAATGCTCTTGGCTTCGCGGCGCGGATCAATGCCGGCGGCGAACAGCGCTTCGGTCGCATAGATATTGCCAACGCCCACCACCACGGCGTTATCCATGATGAACGGCTTGACCGCCATGGAGCGTCCGCGAGACTGCTGGAACAGGCGCTCGCCATCGAACAGGTCGGTCAATGGCTCAGGCCCGAGGCGAATCAGTAATTCGTGGTTGAGCGGGTCAAGGCTCCAGAGCATCGCACCAAACCGTCGCGGATCGGTGTAACGCAGTGCCAGGCCGGATTCCAGCTCGATGTCCACATGCTCGTGCTTGGCCGCCGGCAGGCCGGCTTCCACCAGCCGCAAATTCCCCGACATGCCCAAATGGCTGATCAACGTGCCGACTTCGGCATTGATCAACAGGTACTTGGCGCGCCGTTCCACCAGCACGATGCGCTGCCCGGACAACCGCACATCAAGGTCTTCGGGAATCGGCCAGCGCAGCCGCCGGTCACGCACGATCACCCGGCTGACCCGTTGGCCTTCCAGGTGCGGCGCAATTCCGCGGCGGGTGGTTTCGACTTCCGGCAGTTCAGGCATGGTGCACTCGAATCAGGCTATCCGGCTCTCAGCGATGAGCGCCAAGGTCGCGAATGGTTTGCTTGAGCGTCTCGAAGTCGTAATCCGAGAGGCCGACATAGTCGAGCACCAGAGGCCCGATGCTGTTCCATTCGTGGTCTTCGTTCTGGTTGCCCAGCACTCGATAGGACGCACAAATGTGTTCGGCCATCTTGAGGATCGCCAGCAGGTTCTTCAGCTGGGCATTGCGCGACGACTCATCGCTGAAAATCGCCAACGCGTTGTGGTGATTGGCGATTGCGGCGGTTACGTGGTCCGGCAGGCGCCAGGATTTGGCGGTGTAATAACCGACCACGGCGTGGTTGGTGTTGAACACGCGGTTCTCGGTGTCCACCACCCGGCATTCGGCGCTGGCGTTGGCATATGCCTCTTCCAGAACCGTCATGTAGTTGGGGAAACGCTGCAGCATCAGCGGCACACCGCAATCGTGGAACAGGCCCAGCGCGTACGCTTCGTCGCCGGCCTGGGCACCAATGCGCTTGGCCAGCGTCAGGCAGGTCATTGCCACATCCTGAGCCGTGTCCCAGAAGCGGTTCAAGGTGACGATGGTGTCGTCATTCATCTCGCCCTTGATCGACTGGGCGTTGATCAGGTTGATGATTGAACGGCTGCCCAGCAGGTTCACCGCCCGCTGGATCGAAGCAATCTTGTTGCTCAAGCCGTAATACGGCGAGTTGACGATCTTCAGCAAGGCGCCAGAAAGGCCCGGGTCTTGGGAGATCAGCTTCGCGATCACTTCCAGGTCCGGGTCGGGCATGTACTGCTCCATCTGCAAATCCACCATGATTTGCGGCTGGGCGGGCACGCTGATGCCTTGCAGGGACTGTTGGATCTGTTCGGTAGTCAGCTCTTGGGACATAAGTACACACTCTGGGCCAGGCGCAGATTCTAGCTTCTAAAAGTTGGATCCGACACCTTGGAGGGCGCATCTGCTGAAGTTTCATCTTTGGCGCGACCTTCACCGCATGTCCATCCACCAAACCGTGGCCTTGCGCAACACGCTATACTCCCGCTCTTTTTTCCGGAGCGACGTCATGTCCCTGCCTAGCCTGCGCCTCAAAGCCAACGCCGACCGTCGCCTGCGAAACGGCCACTTGTGGGTCTACAGCAACGAAATCGATGTCGCCGCCACCCCATTGCACGGCTTCAAGGCCGGTGATCAGGCGATCCTCGAAGCCGCCGGCGGCAAACCGCTGGGCATTGTTGCCATGAGCCCGAACAACCTGATCTGCGCCCGCCTGCTGTCGCGCGACATCAAGTTGCCGCTGGACAAGTCGTTGCTCGTCCACCGTATCAACGTCGCCCTGTCGCTGCGCGATCGCCTGTTTGACAAGCCGTTCTATCGCCTGGTCTACGGCGATTCCGACCTGCTGCCAGGCCTGGTGGTCGACCGTTTTGGCGACATCCTCGTGGTGCAGATCGCCTCGGCGACCATGGAAGCCCATAAAGAAGACGTGATCGCCGCGTTGACCCAAGTGCTCAAGCCAAGCGGCATTCTGTTCAAGAACGACTCCGCCGCCCGTGATGCCGAAGGCCTCAACCGCTACGTCGAAACCGTGTTCGGCCTGGTGCCGGAGTGGGTAGCGCTGGAAGAAAACGGCGTGAAATTCGAAGCACCGGTCATGCAAGGCCAGAAAACCGGCTGGTTCTACGACCACCGCATGAACCGTGCACGCCTGGCCCCGTATGCCAAAGGCAAACGCGTACTGGACCTGTACAGCTACATCGGTGGCTGGGGTGTACAAGCGGCCGCCTTCGGCGCCAGTGAAGTGTTCTGCGTCGACGCGTCGGCCTTCGCCCTCGACGGCGTCGAGCGTAACGCCGCGCTGAACGGTTTCGCCGACAAAATGACCTGCATTGAAGGCGACGTGTTCGAAGCCCTCAAAGAGCTGAAAGCCAGCGAAGAACGTTTCGACGTGATCGTGGCCGACCCGCCGGCGTTCATCAAACGCAAGAAAGACATGAAGAACGGCGAAGGCGCCTACCGTCGCCTGAACGAGCAAGCCATGCGCCTGCTCAGCAAAGACGGCATCCTGGTGAGCGCTTCGTGCTCGATGCACCTGCCCGAAGATGACCTGCAAAACATCCTGCTGACCAGCGCGCGTCACCTGGACCGCAACATCCAGTTGCTGGAGCGCGGCGCTCAGGGCCCGGATCATCCGGTTCACCCGGCCATCGCTGAAACCCGCTACATCAAGAGCATCACCTGCCGCCTGCTGCCAAACAGCTGATCACGCCGGTTTGACGGGGAGCCCATCGGCTCCCCGTTCTATTACTCGATATTAATTTCTACAACTTCCTACACTTGCAATCCTTGCGACTTGCAGGACATTTCTCTGTGCTTTGCACTTTGGAGAATATGCCTTACAAAATTCAGGTGTCATTTCGATTGATCCGACAGAATAACTAGAACATTCCTACTCAATCTCTCCTTGATAAGAATTCATTACCAACTATGATTGAGTTGTCACATTGAAGTGACGCTCATTATCAATGACAAGGAGTTACAAACATGAAAGCAATTACTCTGGAAGCAAACACCATCGCCAACCTGGCTTTTCTGGTTGCGCCGAAAGCCCGCTAAGTAAATGAAGCGCTGGGGAGTGCCGGCTACCCAGCGTTCTCTAAGAAAAACCCCAGAGTGAACCGCCCATCATGCAGATAAACCCTTATCTCTTCATACTTCCGCGTACGCCCGATCAAATAGTATGGGATTATAAAAATCACAAACAGTACGAACTGGATCTTGACTATTCAACCCGACTGGCAGAACTGACCAACAACCCGAACAAGTTCAATCACAACAACAGTATAGACACCCAACTTCTCGAAGCAGGAATACTCACAACATCACCCCCCACTCATATTGAATGGGGCTGGGATGATCTGTCGAAAATATTCCATATCGGCACCAAGAACATCCCTTGCCAACATACCCCACAAGATATTCATGAATGGTCCAGAGAATATCTGAACCATTGCAGCGAAGTACTGGCCACACCGCCCCCGGACACCCGTCTGGCGGAACGTCTGGCAGACGAAAAGATTTCATTGCCGAAACCTGGATGCCTGCCGCAAAGCACTCTGGCAAATACCCTGATTGACCGAAAAACCTGCCGAACCTTCACCGGCGAGCCCCTCTCACTCGAAGCGGTCAGCACGTTGCTCTACTTGTCCCTCGGTTACTTGCGAGAACGTGAGGACGACGTCGACGAAAGCATCGCCGAAGGACTTGGCGCCCGCCGCACCAGCCCCTCCGGGGGTGGGCTAAACGCCTGTGAAGGCTTCCTGCTCGTACAAAACGTCAGCGGCCTGAAACCTGGGCTCTATGCCTACCATCCAAGCGAACATGCGTTGAGCTTCGTCAACCCGCTGCCAGGTCGACCGCTGGGGCAACTGCTGTGCGGGCAACACTTCATCAATAACCTGCCGGTGGGCCTGTTCATCACCAGTCGATTCGACAAACTGTGGTGGAAATATGAACACTCACGCGCCTATCGAATGGCCTACGTTGAAGCCGGGCATATTTCCCAGACCTTTCAGTTGGTGGCCACCTCGCTCGGCTTTAACACCTGGCTGACCGGCGCCCTGACCGATGATCAGGTCGAGACGCTGCTCGGCCTCAATGACAGCGCAGAACAGCCTTTGTTTTTTGTCGGTTGCGGCAACAGCGACGGGGACGTGCTGTGCAAGGAACTGAAAACGTTGCTGAACCGAAAGGCCCCGCAATCATGACCGACACCCGCCTTGAACAGGCAACACTTCCCACTGGCTGGGCCGATCGCTTTACCCTCGGCGACTGGGATAACCGCGCCGCGGTGCGAACCAGCAAACACACCTATTTATTGCCGCCCGATATTGAACAGCAACTGGAAACCCGGCATTGGTTCCCGCCCGCCTTCCTGCCGTATTTGAACCACCCGGCCGTCAAAGACGAGGGCCGGGCGATCACTCATCGACTGTCGGCCAATCATCTGGTGTATTTCCTCGACTACACCACCTTGCTCGAACACCGTATCGTTAATCGATCTGTCGAAACCATCGTCCATGAAGAACTCGGTGTGAGCATTCCCCCGCGGATGAAAAACGCTGCGCTGCAGCTCTACACCGACGAGGGCTATCACGCCCTCTTTTCCAATGGCCTCGCCGAGCAGATTGCCGCGTTCTACGGCATGTTCGATCGGCCCGTCATGCCGCAGCGAATCACCCGGCTGCACGCCCTGCTCGAGCGCACACCTGACAAGCACAAGCCGCTGGCCTGGTTCCTCACCGGTTTCGTCTCCGAGACAATCATCGCCAAGGATCTGCTCGACATCTGTCGCGATGCGTTGGTGGACGGCGTTCAGGAAATGCTCAGGGACCACCTCGCCGACGAGGCGCGACACAGTCGCTATTTCTGCGAAGTGTTCCATTATCTGTGGCTGCACCTGACCAGCGCCCAACGCCTGTTCTGCGCGGGTCTGCTCCCGGAGCTCATTCGGGTTTTCTTTGAGATCGATGAGCATTGGCTGAGGGCAAGCTTTCGCGGTGTCGGCCTCAGGGAGACAGTCTGCCTGGAAATCACTGAAGGACTGTCCGATGCGCATGCCACTCTGCAACGGACCCGTTCGGGCGCCAGCGCGACCCTGAGCGCCCTGAAAAACGCCGGGTTCTTCGACCTGCCTTACAACCGGAAACTCTTCACCAAAGCCGGGCTTCTTGATGAATAGTGTTATCGACGCAACCCAGGTCAAAGAAAGCCGGGCCATGGTCATTCTGTTGATGGCCATGACGCTGCTTGCTGTTTTCCCCCTCGACGTCGTGCTTCCTTCCTTTCCCGCGCTCTCCGACCACTTCCGCACTACGCCTGTCGATATAGCGTTGTCCGTCAGCCTCTTTGCCATCGGCCTGGCGTTTTCACTGCTGCTGATCGGACCGCTGTCCGACAGGTTCGGCCGCAAAAAACTGCTGCTAGGGGGAATTGCTCTGGCTGCCCTGGGTGCAACAGGTTGTCTGCTCGTCAGCGATTACGCCTGGTTTCTGTTCTTTCGCGTTATACAGGCGATGGGCTGCGGGTCGTTTGCTTTGTCACAGGCACTGGTCCAGGACCTGTTCTTCGGCCGCGAACTGGAACGACTGCGAATCTGGATGGCAACCGCCGGCGGGATATTCATTTCCAGTTCGCCGCTGATCGGCACTTGGCTACAGTTGCATGTGGGCTGGCAGGGCAGTTTTTATGTGTTCATCGGCCTGGCCATTATTGTCTGGTTGAGGTCCTGCTTCCTGCTGAAAGAAAGCCGTAGCAGTGTTCCATCGCCCCGGCGAATCTTCGGCGCTTATTGGCTGCTGCTTGGCGACATCCGCTTTACGGGTTACTGGCTGATATCCGGTCTCGCCTTCGCCTGCCATTTCTCGTTCATTGTCATTTCCCCACTCCTGTTCATGGAGCACCTGAAGCTTTCCGCCTATCAGTTCGCCTGGGCGCTGTTGCTGTACGGCGTCGCGTATGTGGTCGGCGGAATTATCGCCAGCCTCCTGCATCGCCATATGGAGGGCGACAGGCAAATCAATATCGGCTTGGGCCTGATTGCCCTCTCGGGCCTGGTGATGCCATGGCTGGTCTGGCAGTTTGGCCTGTCCGCCGCCACGGTGCTGATTCCCATGCTGATCTGTACTGCCGGCACCACCATTTGCCGCCCCATCGCCAACTCCAGGGCGATGAGCCTCTACCCCCAATACGCGGGTACCGCGACCTCGGCCGGCAGCCTGCTGATTTTCATGTGTGGCGGCTTGATCAGCGCCGTGATCAACCTGGCCAGCGCCTACCTGACCACGGCCCTGGCCGTGTGCTTTTTGATTTTGAGTGCGGTGGGTATCGGCCTGAACGCCCTGATCAGTCGCCGCTAACTGCGCATCAGGGCAACATGCCGACAACCCTGTCCACACGTCTTGTCAGCACTATCTCCAAAGCGGCAGCCATTCCCTCCTGACGCCAGCCGTGTAGAATCGCGACATTCATCGCCAGTCATCCCCCGGCGGGTTTATGAGCTCAAGCTGAAGCGCGCGGCGATCCCGCAAAGTTATCGGCAACTTCCGGACACACGGCCATTTCTGAGTGTTCCAGACGTCAATAGAAGCTCACTTCCCTTTTGATAACTGATTAACCGCCCGGAGTGCTTCATGCCTGATTACCGCTCGAAAACATCCACCCACGGTCGCAACATGGCCGGCGCCCGCGCACTGTGGCGCGCCACGGGGATGAAAGATGACGACTTCAAAAAGCCGATCATCGCCATTGCCAACTCCTTCACCCAGTTCGTACCGGGCCACGTCCACCTCAAGGACCTGGGCCAACTGGTCGCCCGCGAAATCGAACGCGCCGGCGGTGTAGCCAAAGAATTCAACACCATCGCCGTGGATGACGGCATCGCCATGGGCCACGACGGCATGCTGTATTCGCTGCCGAGCCGGGAGATCATCGCCGACTCCGTCGAGTACATGGTCAACGCCCACTGCGCCGACGCCATCGTCTGCATCTCCAACTGCGACAAGATCACCCCTGGCATGTTGATGGCGTCCCTGCGCCTGAACATCCCGGTGATCTTCGTGTCCGGCGGCCCGATGGAAGCCGGCAAGACCAAACTGGCCAGCCACGGTCTCGACCTCGTCGACGCCATGGTGATCGCCGCCGACTCCAGCGCTTCTGACGAGAAAGTCGCTGAGTACGAGCGCAGCGCCTGCCCAACGTGCGGTTCGTGCTCCGGCATGTTCACCGCCAACTCAATGAACTGCCTGGTCGAAGCCCTGGGCCTGGCGTTGCCGGGCAACGGTTCGACCCTGGCCACCCACAGCGACCGTGAGCAATTGTTCCTGCAGGCCGGGCGCACCATCGTCGAGCTGTGCAAGCGTTATTACACCGAGAACGACGAGTCGGTACTGCCGCGCAACATCGCCAACTTCAAGGCGTTCGAAAATGCCATGACGCTGGACATCGCCATGGGCGGTTCCACCAACACCATCCTGCACTTGCTGGCCGCGGCCCAGGAAGCCGAGATCGATTTCGACCTGCGCGACATCGACCGCCTGTCCCGTCACGTGCCGCAACTGTGCAAAGTCGCGCCGAACATCCAGAAGTACCACATGGAAGACGTGCACCGTGCCGGCGGGATCTTCAGCATCCTCGGCTCCCTGGCCCGTGGCGGCCTGTTGCACACCGACCTGCCGACCGTGCACAGCAAGACCCTGGCCGAAGGCATTGCCAAGTGGGACATCACCCAGACTGACGACGAAGCGGTGCATCACTTCTTCAAGGCCGGCCCGGCAGGCATTCCGACGCAAACCGCGTTCAGTCAGTCGACCCGTTGGGAAACCCTCGACGACGACCGTGAAAACGGCTGCATCCGCAGCGTCGAGCACGCTTACTCGAAAGAAGGCGGCCTGGCCGTCCTCTACGGCAACATCGCATTGGATGGCTGCGTAGTGAAAACCGCGGGCGTCGACGAGTCGATCCACGTCTTCGAAGGCAACGCGAAGATCTTCGAAAGCCAGGACAGCGCCGTACGCGGCATCCTCGCTGACGAAGTGAAGGCCGGCGACATCGTGATCATTCGTTACGAAGGCCCGAAAGGCGGCCCGGGCATGCAGGAAATGCTGTACCCGACGTCTTACCTGAAATCCAAAGGCCTGGGCAAAGCCTGCGCCCTGCTCACCGACGGCCGCTTCTCCGGCGGCACCTCGGGCCTGTCCATCGGCCACGCTTCGCCAGAAGCAGCAGCGGGCGGTGCGATTGGCCTGGTGCAGGACGGCGACAAAGTGCTGATCGACATTCCAAACCGCTCGATCAACCTGTTGATCAGCGACGAAGAAATGGCCGGGCGTCGTGCCGAGCAAGATCAGAAAGGCTGGAAGCCTGTGGAAAAACGTCCACGCAAGGTGACCACCGCACTGAAAGCCTACGCCCTGCTGGCGACCAGCGCCGACAAGGGTGCTGTACGTAACAAGGCGATGCTCGACGGGCTGTAAGCGTCAATCGCAGAAATAAAAATGCCCCGCCAAGTGCGGGGCATTTTTTTGACCACGATCCCCCCAAACACTGGAGATCAACGGTGGGAACTGGCTTGCCTGCGATGCGGACAACTCGGTCTATCTGACTAACCGCGTCGAGACTATCGCAGGCAAGCCAGCTCCCACATGGACCGTGCGTTTACCTTTACTGGATCTCTTCCGGTTTCACGATCACCCAGTTCTTGTCCGCCGTAACCTCAAGCCCTTCCTTGGCCTGGGCCGCCGCATTCTTGGCCATCATGCCGTTAATCTGGGTCATGTATTTGTCCTTGCGGTTAACCCACAAGTGAATGCCACCCTTGGCCACGTCGACGCTGTGGAACAGCATGTAACCATCGCTGCTCGGGGTGTCGCCGCCAACCAGGACCGGTTTTTTCCACTCATCGATGTAAGTCAGGATCGCTGCTTGCTTACCCGCCATCCAGGTCGCAGGGGTCCACAGGTACGGGGTCAGTTCAAGGCCAAGGTTAGCCTTCTCGTCATACTTGCCGGCGGTGATCTGCTTGCGCGCGGTGGTCAGCTCGCCAGACTTCGGATCCTTCAGCAGCAGGCTCACGCCGATGACGTTCTGCGGTTTGACGTTGTAGCCGTACTTCGGATCGGAAGCGACCATGCGCACCAGCTCTTCGGAGGCGGCGGTCATCACATAGACCTCGATGCCGTTCTCCATCAGCTTGTTGTACAGCTCAGCCTGGCCGGTGAAGACTTTCGGCGGGTTGACGTCGAGTTTCTTGACCACATCACCGTCGTAGTAAGTAGCCGGCACCGGTTTGCCGGACGCCATCAGCTCGTCGACATAACCTTTGAGTTCTTTAAGGGTGAAGCCGGAGAACACTTGCGCAACCCATGGGTAGCACACCATGTCGTCAATTTCGCAGAGGCGGTAGTAGTAGCTGAACAGGCTTTCCTTGTGGTCAGCAGTGTCCTTGAACGGAATCAGTTTCAGGGAAGGGTCGAGTTTGTCGCGGGTGATCAGGCCCTTGTTCTCCATATAGGGCAGCAACGACTCTTCGAGGTCGTAGCGGTAACTGGTGTTGTCCATGTCGAACACCGCGTAGTTACCTTTGTTGGCGTTGGCGGCAATCATTGCATCCAGCGCCTTGGCCTGATCGGCTGGCCAGTGTTTCAAATCGGTGGCGAATGCCTGGCCCGCAAGGCCCAGGCAAATGGCTGCAGCCAGCATTTTTGGTATGAATTTCATCGACGACTCTCCCTGAATGTGAAAGACATCGACGCTAACAAATAAGTGTGACAGTCCTCGTCTGTCAGCGACCGTTACCGTACCCATCGCGCCAGCTGCATCCCCGACAGCGACACCGGCTTATTCCAAAAACGACAGTTCACCTCTGATTTTGGTATTAATTCATTAGATATCAAGCTGTTAGGCTTTCCGGTTCGCGGCTGCCCCGGAAGGTAGCTGGCACATGTCTGATCGGAGTTTTTATGAATCTGCCGCTGATCCTCAATCTGCTGGTGTTCCTTGCCCTGCTTTTTGGCCTGGCACAAACCCGCCACACCACCTGGAGCCTGGCAAAAAAAGTCCTGCTCGCCCTGGTGTTGGGCGTGGTGTTTGGTGTGGCGCTGCACACCGTTTATGGCGCCGGCAATCCGGTCCTGAAAGCCTCGATCGGCTGGTTCGATCTGGTGGGTAACGGTTACGTGCAGTTGCTGCAAATGATCGTGATCCCGCTGGTGTTCGCCTCGATCCTCAGCGCCGTGGCCCGTCTGCACAATGCGTCGTCATTGGGCAAGATCAGCTTCCTGACCATTGGCACGCTGCTGTTCACCACCGCCATCGCGGCGTTGATCGGCATCGGTCTGACCAACCTGTTTGGCCTGACCGCCGAAGGCCTGGTGGCCGGCACCCAGGAAATGGCGCGCCTGCAAACCATCCAGACCGACTACGCCGGCAAGGTAGCGGAGCTGAACGTGCCGCAGCTGTTGCTCTCGTTCATCCCGCAAAACCCGTTCGCCGATCTGGCGCGCGCCAAACCGACCTCGATCATCAGCGTGGTGATTTTTGCGGCTTTCCTCGGCGTCGCCGCCTTGCAATTGCTCAAGGATGACGTCGAGAAAGGTCAGAAAGTGATCAACGCCATCGACACCCTGCAAGCCTGGGTGATGCGTCTGGTGCGCCTGGTGATGAAACTGACCCCGTACGGCGTGCTGGCGCTGATGACCAAAGTGGTCGCCGGTTCCAACCTGCAAGACATCATCAAGCTCGGCAGTTTTGTCGTGGTGTCCTACATCGGCCTGGGTCTGATGTTTGTGGTCCATGGTCTGCTGGTGTCGGCGGCCGGGATCAACCCGTTGCGGTTCTTCCGCAAAGTCTGGCCGGTGCTGACGTTTGCGTTCACCAGCCGCTCGAGCGCGGCGACGATTCCGTTGAGCATCGAAGCACAGACCCGCCGTTTGGGTATTCCGCAATCCATCGCCAGCTTCGCCGCGTCGTTCGGAGCGACCATTGGCCAGAACGGCTGTGCCGGTCTGTACCCGGCGATGTTGGCGGTGATGGTCGCGCCGACCGTGGGCATCAACCCGCTGGACCCGCTATGGATCGCGACGTTGGTAGCGATCGTGACGCTGAGTTCGGCCGGTGTGGCGGGTGTGGGCGGCGGGGCGACATTCGCCGCGTTGATCGTGTTGCCGGCGATGGGCTTGCCGGTGTCACTGGTGGCGTTGCTGATTTCGGTCGAACCGCTGATTGACATGGGACGCACGGCGCTGAACGTCAGTGGATCGATGACGGCGGGGGCGATTACCAGCCAGATCATGCAGCAGACGGATAAAGAATTGCTGGATGCGGATGAGCATTCGGAGTTGGCTCACGCTTAAGTCTTCATCAACAGGACCGGCCCCATCGCGGGCAAGCCCGGCTCCCACAGGGATCAGCGGTGCTCACACATTGTGTGTTTCACCTCAAACCCCTGTAGGAGCCGGGCTTGCCCGTGATGCTTTTAGGCTTTTTCCCAGACTTCGAAACGGTAAGCAGGCTTGTCGCCTTCCGCTGGATTTTGAACGAAGGTAGTTTGTTCCCAGTTGTAAGGACTAATCTCTGGAAACCAAGCATCCCCTTCAGGATTTAGATCCACGCGAGTCAAATACAGACGATCTGCATGCGGTAGCGCCTGCTCATACAGTTGCGCACCACCAATCAACATCAGTTCCTGCGCCCCTTGTTCGAGTGCCCACTCTTCAGCACGAGCCACTGCAGCCTCAAGCGATGGATAAACTTCCGCTCCTTCCAGCCGCAGATCTACTTGCCGGCTAACCACAATGTTTAATCGACCGGGTAATGGACGACCAAGGGAATCCCAAGTCTTGCGCCCCATAATGATCGGCTTACCGAGGGTCGTAGTTTTGAAATACTTGAAATCCCCCGGCAAGTGCCAGGGCATGCTGTTGTTGACGCCAATCACTCGGTTTTCGCCAAGTGCCGCGATCAGACATAAAGGAAGAGTATTGTTCATTCGAGTGAGGATACCAGAGGCTCAACATCCCGCAACTTACCCCGACCAGCGCCACAGCGGTTATGCTCACGACTCAATCTAAGCGACGGGATGCCGCGTGACTGAGCTGAACAACCTCTGGCTGACCGAAACCGTGCGCCTGCGTGAAGAACACGCCGGCCCGCTGGAAGACACGGAAGCCAACCGACTGGCCCGAAGTGCTGGTGGTGACTTGCCGACACGGATTCAACGGCGGGCCGTGTGGCTGGCCGAACGCGATGGTTTGGCCAACGCCCTGCAACACTGGCTGCAAGGTGCGCGACTGGCGCTGATCGTGATGGCGGTGCTGGCCGTGGTGAGCGGTGCCGGTCTGGCTTTCGCCGCGATGGGTGACGGGCAAACCCCGGTGAATGTGTTCTGGGCCCTGGGCAGTCTGCTCGGGCTGAACCTGATTCTGTTACTGAGCTGGGCGCTGGGCCTGATGTTCGCGGGTGAACACGGCGCCACCCTCGGGCGCTTATGGTTGTGGCTCAGCGAAAAACTCGCCCGCGACGCCAAAGCCGCGCAACTGGCCCCGGCCCTCCTGCTGTTATTGCAACGGCACAAACTCAATCGCTGGGCGGTCGGTACGCTAATCAACGGTTTGTGGCTGCTGGCGATGCTCAGCGCCTTGGCGATTCTGCTGACGCTGATGGCGACCCGACGCTACGGCTTCGTCTGGGAAACCACCATTCTGAGCGGCGACACCTTCGTCGCCATGACTCAGGCCCTCGGCGCGCTCCCGGCCCTGCTCGGCTTCAGCGTGCCTACCGTGGAAATGATCCGCGCCAGCGGCGATGCCGCGCTGAACATCGAAAGTGCTCGACAGGCCTGGGCCGCCTGGCTGGTTGGCGTCCTGTTGATCTACGGTGTGCTGCCGCGTTTGCTGCTGATGCTGTTTTGTCGGTGGCGCTGGAAAACCGGCCAGGCAAAACTGCATCTGGACCTGAACCTGCCCGGCTACGCCCAGTTGCGCGAGCGATTGATGCCCACCAGCGAACGCCTGGGCATCAGCGACGCCGCACCGGAGAAACTGCATCGCGTCGAAAGCGGTGTCACCGACCAGCAAAGCGACGGTGCCCTGCTGGTCGCCATCGAACTCGATGACCAACGCCCGTGGCCACCGCAATTGCCGAAGACCGTGGGCAACGCCGGAATACTCGACAGCCGTGAATCGCGCCACCGACTCCTCGAACAATTGAGCCGCTTTCCGCCCGCACGCCTGCTCATCGCTTGCGACCCGCGGCGCTCGCCGGACCGCGGCAGCCTGGCGCTGATCGCCGAACTGGCGCGCAATGCTGCCGCCACTCGCGTCTGGCTGCTGCAAGCGCCACCCGGCGAAGCGCTGGACGCCGAACGGCTGGGTGACTGGCACGTCGCATTGCAGCAACTGGAGTTGCCGTTCGCCGATTGTGCGCCGATGAACTGGCTGGAGACCGGTCATGAGTAACGCCTGGAAGGCCCCGTTGAAGCTCGCTGTGGTTGGCCACACCAACGTAGGCAAAACCTCATTGCTGCGCACCCTGACCCGCGATGTCGGCTTCGGCGAAGTGTCCCATCGTCCCAGCACCACGCGTCACGTCGAAGGCGCACGCTTGTCGGTGGAGGGCGAGCCGCTGCTCGACCTCTACGACACCCCCGGCCTCGAAGACGCCATCGCCCTGCTCGACTACCTCGAACGCCTGGAGCGTCCCGGCGAACGCCTCGACGGCCCGGCGCGCCTGGCGCGATTCCTTGAGGGCAGCGAAGCCCGGCAGCGCTTTGAGCAGGAAGCCAAAGTGCTGCGGCAACTGCTCACCTGCGACGCCGGCCTCTACGTGATCGACGCTCGCGAACCGGTGTTGGCCAAGTACCGCGACGAACTGGAAGTGCTGGCCAGTTGTGGCAAGCCGCTGCTGCCGGTGCTGAATTTTGTCAGCAGCGCCAACCACCGCGAGCCGGATTGGCGTGAAGCGTTGGCGCGTTTGGGCTTGCATGCACTGGTGCGTTTCGACAGCGTCGCACCGCCGGAGGATGGCGAACGTCGCCTCTATGAAAGCCTCGCGCTGCTGCTGGAAAATTCCCGTGAACAGCTTGAACGCTTGATCGCCGATCAACAGGCCCAGCGCCTCGCCCGTCATCAGAGTGCAGTCCGGTTGATTGCCGAATTGTTGATTGATTGCGCCGCCTGCCGACGCAGCGTCGCCAGCGATGCAGAGCAGGAACGGCACGCCATCAGCGAACTGCACAAAGCCGTGCGCCAGCGCGAACAACGCTGCGTTGAAGCGCTGCTCAAGCTTTACGCCTTTCGCCCACAGGATGCGGCGGCCAGTGATTTACCGCTGCTCGATGGCCGTTGGGGCGATGATTTGTTTAACCCGGAAACCTTGAAACAGCTGGGTGTACGGGTCGGCAGCGGGATCGCCGCTGGCGCGGCAGCCGGGGCCGGGGTCGACTTGCTGGTGGGCGGCCTGACCCTGGGTGCGGCAGCATTGGCCGGCGCGATTGCCGGTGGCGCACTGCAAACCGCGCGCAGCTATGGCAGCCGGTTAATCGGCAAGATCAAAGGCCAGCGAGAACTGACCATCGATGACAGCGTATTGCGGTTGTTGGCGTTGCGTCAGCGTCAGTTGTTGCAGGCGCTGAACGCGCGCGGGCATGCGGCCATGGACAGCATTCAGGTCGCCACGCCCCAGGACAAGACCTGGCGCGAAGGCAAGTTACCCGAGGCACTGAACAAGGCGCGGGCGCATCCGCAGTGGTCGTCGCTGAATCCACAGGTGAAGTTGAATCAGGCGCAAAGGCAGGAGCAGGTAGAGGTATTGGCGCAGCAGTTGTGAGCCTTGATGCCTGGGGTGTTTGGGCGGCCCCTTCGCGAGCAGGCTCGCGCCCACATGGGAATGCGTTCCCCCTCTAGGAGTGAGCCTGCTCGCGATGGCAGCCACCTGGTCATGAGGCTCTACTCCGCCAACAGTCGCGCCGCCTTTTCTTTCAAGAGACGAAGATCCATCACCGGTACGCCCATGCCCTTGGCCAACTCATCCCACTGACGCATGCGCAAACTGACCTCGCACAGAGGGTCCTGTTCGAAGGCTTCGGCCTCAGCCGGTGTCATCACGCCACCCTGATACTCCAACGTGCGACGGCTGGCCTCACTCAAGCGCTCGTAGTACCCCGGCTCTTTGAGCGTCAGATAACGCTTGGCCTGCACGTGGTATTCCACCAGTCGCGCCATGCGTTCGCCGAAACCGGCACGGCGCAGGTAATCGGCACCTAGTCGTTCGTGGCTGACCACGCCAAAGCCGCCCATGTTCTCGGCGCTTTCGGCGCAGATGTGCCCGATGTCGTGAAAAAAAGCAGCCAACACCACTTCATCATCGAAGCCTTCGGCCATCGCCAATTGTGCGGCCTGAGACATGTGCTCGATCTGCGACACCGGTTCGCCGATGTAGTCGCTGTCGCCAAAACGCTCGTACAGACCGAACACGTCGGCAATCACCTGTTCGTGGTTGCTCATCAACGCTCTCCCAACAAAGTCGCCACATTACGTTCAGCCAATGCGGGCCCGACACTCATACCGACGCCGGTGTGCATCAGCGCCACGCTCAATCCCGGTGCCGGACGCAGGAACGAAAACGGCCCCGGCCCCCGTGAACCATAGACACCCTGCCAGCGTTCGACCACTTGCACCTTGCAGCCCAGCGTCTGTTCGGCCAGTTCGATCATCCAGTCGTCCACTTGCTCGGCGTTGAACGGCGACGGATCGCTGCCGTAATGGTGGGAGTCGCCGATGATCAATTCGCCGTACGGCGTCGGGCTGATCAGCAGGTGAATGCCGTTGTCATGCAGGTGCGGCTCGTCTCGCAGAATTTGCGCCTGCACCGCCGCCGCTTCCGGCAGATCGGCAAAGGCGCCGTAATGCACGCAACTCAAACCGGTGAGCAACGCGTGTTGCAGGTTGAGGTTGATCTGCGGGCGGGCGCGAAGCATTTGCAGGCGACAGATTTGCGGGTTGAGTGCTGCAATCTGTTCGGCCAGCAACGTCTGATAATCGTGGCCGGAACAGACGATGATCTGCTCGGCGCTGAAAGTGCCGGCGGTGCTGTGCAAGCGGCCCGGTTCGATGTCGCGGACCAGGGTCGAAAAGTGAAAGGTCACGCTGAGTTCGCGGCGCAGGTAGTCGATCAGCGCCGGAATGGCTTCGCGGGAATACAACTGCTGATCGTCCATCCCGTGCAACGCGGCGCGGTGATGGGTGAACTGGCCGCGGTACAGATCACGCAAGGCAGCGCCGCGCAGCAGTTCGACGCGGTAGCTGTGCTCCACGGCGCGACCGGCGCAGAACGCTTCCAGCAGGTGTTCTTCGGCTTCGGTGCGGGCGAACAGGTATGAGCCGTTGCGCTTGAGTTGCAGGCCGGCGAGTTGTGCCCATTGGCCCCAGATCTCGCGGCTGGCCTTGGCCAGTTCAAGCATCGGGCCCGGCGGCTGGCCGGTGACGAGGGCCTGGCCGAAGTTGCGCACCGAGGCGCCCAAGGGCGTTTCGCTGCGTTCGAAAACGGTGACTTTCAGACCGCGTCGGGCAGCGGCGTAAGCGTGGGACAGGCCGAGGATGCCGGCGCCTACGATCAGCAGGTCGTTGTGGTGTGTCATGGCGTAATCCCGCTTTTTGTGGCGAGGGAGCTTGCTCCCGCTGGGGCGCGTAGCGGCCCTGAAAATGGGCCTGCTGCGCAGTCCAACGGGAGCAAGCTCCCTCGCCACAGAATGTGAGTCGGTTACTTGGCAACCACTTTCTCGGACTTGCCGTCATAGCGCTTGCGCCATTCGGTCAGGATCTCGTCACGGTTCTTGGAAGCCCAGGCAAAGTCGTTCTTGATCAGACGCTGCTCATAATCCGCCGGCAATTCAGTCTGCGGCTTGGCGATACCCGGCTGAGCCAGTACCGCGAAGTTCTCTTTGTAGAGCTCCATCGCCGCAGGGCTTGCCGAGAAGTCAGCCAGTTTCTTCGCCGCCTCTTCATGCGGCGTGCCTTTGATCACAGCCGTTGCCTCGATCTCCCAGCCCAGGCCTTCTTTCGGCAGGATGATGTCCAGCGGTGCGCCTTGGCGCTTCAGCTGCACGGCCGGATATTCAAAGGAAATACCGATCGGGAATTCGCCGGCAGCCGCCAGTTTGCAAGGCTTGGAGCCGGAGTGAACGTACTGGCCGATGTTCTGGTGCAGGTCGTCCATGTACTGCCAGCCCTGCTTCTCGCCGAAGGTTTGCAGCCAGGCGCTGACGTCGAGGAAGCCGGTGCCGGACGAGGCCGGGTTAGGCATCACGATTTTGCCTTTGTACTCAGGCTTGGTCAGGTCTTGCCAGCTCACGGGTTTGCTCAGGCCCTGCTTCTCGGCTTCGACGGTGTTGAAGCAAATGGTCGCGGCCCAGACATCCATGCCGACCCAGGCGGGTGGGTTGGCGGCGTCGCGGTAGTTGCCGCCGATTTTGCCCAGGTCTTTCGGCGCGTAGCTTTGCAGCATGCCTTGCTGGTCGAGGATCGCCAGGCTCGAAGCGGCCAGGCCCCAGACGGCGTCGGCTTGTGGGCGAGCTTTTTCGGCCAGCAACTTGGCAGTGATGATGCCGGTGGAATCACGTACCCACTTGATCTCGACGTCCGGGTTGGTCTTTTCGAAAGCGGCCTTGTAAGCGGTCAACTGCTCGGCTTCGAGGGCGGTGTACACCGTCAACTCGGTTTTCGCCGCGAAGGCGTTCAGGCTAAAAGCGGAGAGAACAGCAGCGGCCAGGGCCAGGGGCTTGAACATGATCGTTTTCCTGTTTTTTGAGTTGAGGCTTGAGGGTTGAGTCACGGGCAGAATCAGTGGCCAGGCGCGGTCTGCCGCCAGGCTTGGGAACGGCGCAGCAAACCGCGCGAGGCCCAGGCCAGCAGCAGGGACACACCCGCCGAGGTGAACAGAATCAGGGTCGACATCGCCGCCGCGCCGCCGACGTTGCCGGCGTCGTCCATGTTCAGCACCGCCACCGCCGCGAGGATGGTGTCAGGGCTGTAGAGGAAGATCGCCGCCGAGACAGTGGTCATGGCCGAGACGAACAGGTAGCGCACGATGTCCAGCAGCGCCGGCAGGCAGATCGGCACGGTGACGCGCAGGTAGTGTCGATACAGCGGCGCCTTGAGCGACAGCGCGGCGGCTTCAAACTCGGCGTCGAGCTGACGCAGTGCGGTGGTGGCGGTCATCTGCGCGGTGGTCAAATAGTGAGCAATGGTGCAGACCACCAGCAAGGTCATGGTCCCGTAAAGCACATGCAGCGGGTTGCCGGTGAGGTTGAAGAAGAAGACGTAACCCAGGCCCAGCACCAGTCCCGGCACCGCCATCGGTACGAAACTGAGCATGCGCAAGGTGAGATTCAGTCCGCGCTGGCCCTTGGTTTTTTCCATCAGGTAAGCGCCGGTGAAGATCAGCACGCTGCCGATCAACGCCGTGCACAACGCCATCTTCACGCTGTTGCTATACGCCAGCCAGCCGCCACCCGCCGTGTCGTTGAACTGGTAGTGGTTGAGCGAGAGCGACAGGTTGTACGGCCAGAATTTGACCAGCGAAGAGAAGATCGCCATGCCGAACACCAACAGCAACGCCGCGCTGATCAGCAACACGATGCCCAGGTAGCAGCCGTCGCGCAGTTTCGATGGCGCGGGTTTGAAGACTTGCGCACGCCCGCTCATGGCGTCGCCCTGACGTCGACGCAACCACGCATCGACGCCGAAGCTGAACAGCGCCGGCAACAGCAGGACCATGCCGATCAACGCGCCGCGACCGAACTGCTGCTGGCCGACCACCGCTTTATAGGCTTCCAGCGCCAGCACCTGGTAGTCGCCACCGACCACCACAGGCACGCCGAAGTCGGTGATGGTCAACGTAAACACCAGGCAGAACGCGGCGAACACAGCCTGACGCGTCGCCGGCCAGGTAATGCTGCGGAAAGCTTTTGCCGGACTCGCACCCATGCTGGAGGCAGCATCGAACAGTCGCGCATCCGCCAGGGACAGCGCCGACAGCAGGATCATCAAGGCGTGTGGGAAGGTGTAGATGACCTCGCCGAGCACAATGCCCCAGAAGCCGTAGATGTTGTCCGAGAGCAAACCACGCAACATGCCCTGGTTGCCGAACAGATAGACCAGTGCAATACCAGGCAGCATCGACGGCGCCATCAACGGCAGCAGCGAAATCCCACGCCAGATGCCTTTGCCGGGAATCAATGTGCGTTGCAGGGCGTAGGCAAACAGATAGGCCAGCGGTACGACAATCGCCGCGACGCTGAGGGAAACCTTGAGGCTATTACCCAACAGCCAGTGAAAATTTTCGCTGGTGACCAACTCCCGTGCGGCCACCAGACCACCGCCCTGCCCGGCTTCGGAGCTGAAGCCGCGCCAGAAGATCGCCAGCAACGGCATCAACACCGCGACGCCGAGCAATACCAGCAACAGGACTTTGCCGCCGACCACGAACACCCGGTCGCCGATTTCGGCACGGGAGGTCTGCCGAACCTGCTTGTGCGGTATCGGCAGCGCGATGTTCGCGCTCATCAGGCAAACACCTGCAGGCTGCGCGGCGGCAAGGCAACCATGATGTGCTGGGCGCCGAGGCGCGGCATGGCTTCCGGTGCCAGTTCGGCGAGCAACGGATGGCCCGGCAATTGGTCGAGTTCGAAGCTCATGCGGCAGCGGTTGCCGAGGAAAGTAATCTCGCGAACCTTGGCCGGGAACAGGTTTTCTTCATGCACCAGCGGGTTGACGTTGATCGCCTCCGGGCGGCAGAACAAACGGCCCGACGCAGTTTTTGCGCTGCCATCGGCCAGGCGCATGTTCAGCCCGCCGACCTGGGCGTGGCTGTCACTGCTGCGGCGAAACGGCAGCCAGTTACCCTGGCCGACGAACTCCGCCACAAACGGCGTGGCCGGACGGTCGTAGATTTCCTGCGGCGTGGCGTACTGCTCGACCTTGCCGTTGTTCATCACGGCGATGCGGTCGGCCATCAGCATGGCTTCGTCCTGATTGTGCGTGACCATCAGGGTGGTGATGCCGAGGTTGCGCTGCAATTGGCGCAGTTCGGTGCACAGGTGCTCGCGAACCCGGGCGTCGAGTGCCGACATCGGTTCGTCCAACAGCAATAACGAAGGCGCCGGCGCCAGGGCCCGAGCCAGGGCGACGCGTTGCTGTTGGCCGCCGGACAATTGGCCGGGGTACTTTTTCTCGCTGCCGATCAGGCCGACCAGTTCCAGCATCTGACCGACACGCTTGCGCACTTCGTCGCGACCGCTGCCGGCGAGGCCGTAGGCAATGTTCGCTTCGACGGTGAGATTGGGGAACAGTGCGTAGGACTGGAACAGAATGCCGTAGTCCCGCGCCTGGGGGGCCAAGTGGGAAACGTCGCGATCACCGAGGTACAACTCGCCGCTGTCCTGTTTTTCCAGGCCGGCGATGCAGCGCAGCAAGGTGGTTTTGCCACAACCCGACGGGCCCAGCAGACACACCAGTTCGCCGGCCGCCACGTCGAGGGAAACGTTATCCAGCGCAGTAAAGGCGCCGAAGCGTTTCTGTACGCCGCGCACCTTCATCGGGGCGCCGGGGTTGGTCAGGGCAGTTGCGATCGAGTGGTTCATGGACAGGCCTCATCAAGCAGATGAAGGCCATCCTAGGGATGCAATGCGTCCGTCATGTGGCAGTGAGGCAAAAATGGCTGATAGTGGTATTCAGGGATTTTGGTTCACCGTCGATCGTTCCCACACTCTGCGTGGGAAACGATCATCAGGCAGGTGCCATTTCCTGCGCCAACCCGAGAAACGCCGCTGGCAGCCGCGCGCCTTTGCGCTCCTTGAGGCAATACAGGTACTCGGGAATCTGCGGCGCATTCTCGATGGTCAGCACCCGCAGTTGCGGATCGTGCGGCACTTCCTGCCGGGCAATGATGCTGATGCCGATGTTGCGCAGCACCGCCTCCCGGATCGATTCACGGCTGCCAATCTCCAGCAGCGGCCCGAAACTCACCCCGGCGCTGGCCAGTAACTCTTCCGTCAGACGCCGAGTGGTCGAGCCCGATTCGCGCATCAACAACGTATGCCCGGCCAATGCGCTCAGCGGCACATGGTCGTGAACCGCCAGCGGATGATTGCGATGCACCGCCAACACCAACGGATCGCTGCCCAGCACCCGGCGAATCAACCGCGCATCGTCGAGCAATTGCGAGGACGCCGCGACATCCACCCGGTAGTCCTCCAGCGCTTCGAGCACTTGTTGGGAATTGCCGATTTCCACCGACACTTCCACTTGCGGCAGGCGCTCGCGAAAGGCCTTCACCAGATCAAGGATGTAATACGGCGCCGTGGCCGCGATGCGCAACGTGCCCTGGACCTGACCGCTGTTGCGCAGGAAAAACTCGATGTCGGCTTCCTGCTGCAACAATGCCTTGACCATCGGCAGCAGCCGCGCGCCTTCTTCGCTGACGCTGAGGCGGCGGCCGCCACGGTAGAACAGTTCAACCGAGTACTGACTTTCCAGATGGCGGATCTGCGTCGTCACCGTGGGCTGGCTCAGGCCAAGCTTCTTCGCCGCCAGGGTAATGCTGCCCAGGCGGGCCACCATGTAAAACGCCTTCAGCTCGGCACTCAGCACACCCGCTCCTCATCGCTTATTTGCGCAACAGGCGCAAACCATTGAACACCACCAACAGGCTCACGCCCATGTCGGCGAACACCGCCATCCACATGGTAGCGATCCCGGCGAAGGTTACCCCAAGAAAGATCGCCTTGATGACCAAAGCGAGGGCGATGTTCTGTTTCAGGATGCTGGAGGTCTGGCGCGACAAGCGGATGAACGCCGGAATCTTGCGCAAATCATCGTCCATCAAGGCGACATCAGCGGTCTCGATGGCGGTATCGGTACCGGCCGCCGCCATGGCAAAGCCGATCTCGGCCCGGGCCAGCGCCGGCGCGTCGTTGATGCCGTCGCCGACCATGCCGACGTTATGGCCCTGTGCATAAAGGGCTTCGATGGCTTGCAGTTTATCGGTCGGCAGCAGGTCGCCCTTGGCCTCGTCGATACCGACTTGTGCGGCAATCGCCTGCGCGGTGTGGACGTTATCGCCGGTGAGCATCAGGGTTTTCACGCCCAGCTCATGCAACTGGCGGATCGCTTCACGGCTGCTCTCTTTAACGGTGTCGGCCACGGCGAACAGCGCCAGCGGACCGGACGGGTCGAGCAGCAGCACCACGGACTTGCCCTGCTTCTCCAGCGCGAACAGTTTTTCTTCCAGTTGCGGCGAGCACAGGCCCAGCTCTTCGACCAGACGATGATTGCCCAAGTGGTAGGTCTGGCCGTTGACTTGCCCCTTCACACCGCGACCGGCCAGCGCTTCGAAGTTATCCACAATCAGCGGCGCAAATTGTTTATCGGCAGCCGCGTTGGCAATGGCCAGCGACACCGGGTGATCCGAGCGACCGGCCAGCGCTGCGGCAATCGCCGGGGCAGTGGCGTCTGCGGTGGGATCAAGCGACAAATAATCGGTCTGCACCGGTTTGCCATGGGTAATCGTGCCGGTCTTGTCCAAGGCCAGGTAATCGAGCTTGTAACCGCCCTCCAGATAGACGCCGCCCTTGACCAGAATCCCTTTGCGCGCCGCCGCCGCGAGGCCGCTGACGATGGTCACCGGAGTGGAAATCACCAACGCGCATGGGCAAGCCACCACCAGCAACACCAGCGCGCGATAGATCCAGTCAAACCAGACGGCGCCCATGAACAGCGGCGGAATGACCGCGACCGCCAGAGCAAGAATGAAGACCGCCGGGGTGTAGATTTTGGAAAACTGGTCGACGAAACGCTGGGTCGGCGCCCGGGCACCCTGAGCCTGTTCGACGGCGTGGATAATGCGCGCCAGCGTCGAGTTGTTGGCCGCTGCGGTCACCGCATATTCCAGAGACCCCGCCTGATTGATGGTGCCGGCGAAAACTTTGTCGCCGACGGTCTTCTCCACCGGCAGGCTTTCGCCCGTGATCGGCGCCTGATCGATGGTCGAACTGCCCGACACGACTTCGCCGTCCAGGCCAATCCGCTCGCCGGGACGCACCCGCACTCGCGCACCGAGCTCGATGGTTTTGACCTCTTGCGTGACCCAGCTGCCGTCGGCTTGCTGCACCGTCGCCTGTTCCGGGGTCATCTGCATCAAGCCGCCAATGGCGTTACGCGCCCGGTCCAGCGATTTGGCTTCGATCAACTCGGCCACGGTGAACAGGAACATCACCATCGCCGCTTCCGGCCATTGCCCGATCAGGATCGCGCCGGTGACCGCGATGCTCATCAACGCGTTGATGTTCAGGTTGAGGTTCTTGAGCGCGATCCAGCCTTTCTTGTAAGTGGTGAGGCCGCCACTGAGGATCGAAATCAGCGCGATGATCGCCACCACCCAGTCCGGCGCGGCGCTAGTGAAGTGGATCACTTCTGCCGCCAGCGCCCCCACGCCGGACAGTGCCAGAGGCCACCAGTGCTTTTTCTCGGGGGTCGGCGCTGGCGCTTCGACACCCTGCTCCAGCGGTTCGGCCACCATGCCCAGCGACTTGATTGCCTCGATGATCGGCGCAGTGCTCGGCAGGTCGTGGGTCACGCCCAACACGCGGTTGATCAGGTTGAATTCCAGCTGTTGCACACCCGCAAGCTTGCCCAGTTTGTTCTGGATCAGCGTCTGCTCGGTCGGGCAGTCCATGGCGTCGATGCGGAAGCTGCTCAGCCGCGCACCGGCGGTTGGCGTTTCGCTCAACTTGATCAGCGATGGCGCCGCCACTTTGGCGGAACAGCAGGAATCACCGTGCCCGCCATGCTCATGTTTCTGCACAGGCTGCAGTTTGTGGCTGTGATCGTGCCCAGCCTCGTGTGTGTGGGTGTGTCGGGAATCGCTCATCGGGTCGCGTCCATGAAGGTGCCTGTTGCCAAGTAAAGACCCTGTAGCCACTATAGGGTCAAGCACCCATTTGGAGATTGCCGTCATGAAGATCGGAGAACTGGCCAAACTCACCGACTGCGCCGTCGAAACCATCCGCTATTACGAGCGCGAAAACCTGCTGCCGGAACCGGCCCGCAGCGACGGCAACTACCGCGTCTACACCCAGGCCCACGCCGAACGCCTGACCTTCATCCGCAACTGCCGCACCCTCGACATGACCCTCGAAGAGATCCGCAGCCTGTTGGCCTTGCGCGACAGCCCGCAGGATCAGTGTGAAAGCGTGAATGCGCTGATCGATGAGCACATTCACCACGTCAAGGCGCGGATTGATGGGTTATTGGCATTGCAGACACAACTGCTCGACCTGCGCCAACGCTGTGGCGAAGGGCCGGAGATTGATCAGTGCGGGATTTTGCAGCGGTTGGAAGTGAGTGGCGGGGTTGTGGCGACGGAGGTTGAGCATTCTCATGTCGGGAGAAGCCACGGGCATTAAAGCCCCCCTAAAACCTGTGGGAGCGGGCTTGCCCGCGATGACGGCGGCACATCCAACGTTGATGTGACTGACAAACCGCTTTCGCGGGCAAGCCCGCTCCCACAGGGTTATGTGTTAAGGCTTAGACCGCCATTGGCGCGGTCATTGGCGCGTGGTGCTGATACCCCTCAAGCGAGAAATCGCCCGGCTCGATCAACTCCAGCCACTCCGGCTGATAAACACCGGTCTTGGCGAACTCCGGCACACGATCACTGATCACCAGTTTCGGCATCGGGAACGGCTCGCGCTTGAGCTGTTCATTCAGCATGTCCAGGTGGTTTTCGTAGACGTGCGCATCACCAATGAAATAGGTGAACCAGCGCGGCGTATACCCGGTCAGGCGACCGATCAGGCTCAGCAGCGCGGCGCCCTCGGTGAGGTTGAACGGTGTGCCCAGGCCCAGGTCGTTGGAGCGGATGTAGAGGGTCAGGGAGATTTCCCTGGTCTCGACATTCGGGTGGAACTGGTACAACAGGTGGCACGGCGGCAGGGCCATTTCATCGAGCTGGGCAACGTTCCAGCCGTGGAACAGGATGCGGCGGCTGCCCGGGTCCTTGATGATGGTGTCGACGCACTGGCGGATCTGGTCGATCGCCTTGTACAGCACCACGTAGGCCTGGCCGTCTTCTTCACCCTCCGCGATCTGGCGGTAGCCCTGACTCAGAGTCTGCTCGATGGCGGCCTGGTTGCTGACCGGGATCTGCTTGTACGCCGGCCATTTACGCCATTGCACGCCGTAGATCTCGCCGAGGTCGTCGTCGCCCTGGCGGAACGGATTGGCCAGCCACTGCGCGTTTTCGTTGGCGTTCTGGTCCCAGACCTTGCAGCCCAGTGCACGGAATTCGGCGGCGTTGTTCACGCCACGCAGGAAACCGCACATCTCGCCGATGGCCGATTTGAAGGCCATCTTGCGCGTGGTGATCGCCGGGAACCCTTCTTTCAGGTCGTAACGCAGCATCGCGCCCGGAAAGCTGATGGTGTTCACGCCCGTACGGTTGGCTTGCTTGGTGCCGTTCTTGATGACGTGGGCGACCAGTTCGAGATATTGCTTCATGAGTTACCTGTGTCCTTGAACCCGGAGGCCGTCGCCCCCGGGGTTCGAATTTATACGGCTGCCGCTGGGGTCGCCGGGGTCGCCGGGGCGCGGTGATACGCCAACCAGATCAGGAACAGACCACCGACGATCATCGGCACGCAGAGCACCTGACCCATGGTCAGCCAGTTCCAGGCCAGATAGCCCAGTTGCGCGTCCGGTACGCGGACGAATTCGACGATGAACCGGAAGATGCCGTAGAACAGCGCGAACATCCCCGATACCGCCATGGTCGGCCGCGGCTTGCGCGAGAACAGCCACAGGATCAGGAACAGCGCGACGCCTTCCAGCGCGAACTGGTACAGCTGCGACGGATGGCGCGGCAACTGCGACGGATCGCTGAACGGCGGGAAGATCATCGCCCATGGCACGTCGGTCGGCTTGCCCCACAACTCCGCGTTGATGAAGTTGCCGATACGCCCGGCGCCCAGGCCGATCGGCACCATGGGTGCAACGAAGTCCATCAGCTGGAAGAACGACTTGTTGTTCTTCTTGCCAAACCACAACGCCGCCAGCATCACGCCAATGAAACCGCCATGGAACGACATGCCGCCCTTCCACACTTCGAAAATCAGCGTCGGGTTGGCCAGATAGGCGTGCAGATCGTAGAACAGCACATACCCCAAACGGCCGCCGACAATGACGCCCATCGACATCCAGAAGACCATGTCGGAGAGTTTCTCCTTGGTCCAGGTCGGGTCGAACCGGTTCAACCGGCGGGACGCCAGCAGCCAGGCGCCGCCAATGCCGATCAGGTACATCAAGCCGTACCAGTGGATTTTCAGCGGACCGATGGCCAGGGCCACCGGGTCGATCTGCGGGTAAGGCAGCATTGCGACTCCTCGTTAGAGTTGAAACCAAAATTCCCGGGTGACGCTGCCACCTCAGGATTAAGCCAGGATTGCGAAACGTGTCAGAGCAGAAAGCTCAGGCCCACGCAGAACAGCAAAGCGGCAAACAGTCTTTTCAGCAACTTCGGCGACAGCCTGTGGGCCAGTCGCGCGCCGATACGGGCGAACACCATGCTGGTCAGGGCGATCCCCAGCAGCGCCGGCAAGTACACAAAACCGAGACTATGGGCCGGCAGCAATGGATCGTGCCACCCCAGAATCATGAAACTTAATGCACTGGCCAAGGCGATCGGCAGACCACAGGCCGACGATGTGGCCACGGCTTGCTGCATCGGTACACTGCGCCAGGTCAGGAACGGCACGGTCAAGGAGCCGCCGCCAATCCCGAAAATCGCTGAGGCCCAGCCAATCACGCTACCGGCCAGGGTCAGACCGAGTTTGCCCGGCACCGTTCGGCTGGCCTTGGGTTTGACGTCCAGCGCCAGTTGCGCGGCGATGACCAGGGCGAACACGCCGATGATCTTCTGCAGGTTCGGGCCGGAGATCGCTTCGGCGGTCAGCGCGCCGAAACCGGCGCCCATCAGAATGCCGACGGTCATCCAGACGAAAATCGGCCAACGCACCGCGCCACGACGATGGTGTTCGCGTACGGCGTTGACCGAGGTAAAGATAATCGTCGCCAGGGACGTGCCGACCGCCAGGTGGGTCAGGATCGATGCGTCAAAGCCCTGCAAGGTGAAACTGAAGACCAACACGGGGACGATGATGATCCCGCCGCCGACCCCGAACAGCCCGGCCAGCACGCCTGCGCAGGCGCCCAGCGCCAGGTAAAGCAGAAATTCCATGGATGCATCCCCGAAGAAGGGGGGCATGGTAACGGATGGAGGGGGCAACGCTCCACTGCGCAAGGCGATGGAACGACGGGCGAGGACTGCGTAGAGTGAGCAAAAAACACACAAGGACCACCTTATGTGCCTGATTGTCTTCGCCTGGCGGCCTGGCCACGCCCAGCCGCTGATCGTGGCGGCCAACCGCGACGAATTCTATGCCCGCCCGAGCCTGCCTCTGGCGCAATGGCCCGAAGCGCCCAACGTTTACGCCGGCCGTGACCAGGAAGCCGGCGGCACCTGGCTGGGTATTGGCGCCAATGGGCGCTTTGCGGCACTGACCAATATTCGTGATCCGCATCAGCCGCCATCGCGTAAATCCCGCGGTGAACTGGTGGCGGGGTTTCTGTTGGGTGACCGCTCGATTGATGACTATTTGAGCGATGTTGTCCGACGTTACATCGAATATGCCGGGTTTAATCTGCTGATCGGCAATACCAACGAGCTGTGGCACTTCAATGCGCGGGAATCTGAGGCGGTGATGCTGCCCCCGGGTGTTTACGGATTGTCGAACGCCGGGCTCGATACGCCATGGCCAAAACTGCTCAAGGCCCGGGCGGCACTGGAAGAAGTCTTGGCAGACCCGCAACCCCAGGCGTTGCTGGCATTGTTGGGGGATGCGCAGACGGCGCCGTTTACCGAACTGCCGGACACCGGGGTCGGGCTGGCGACCGAGACGTTGTTGTCGAGTGTATTTATAGCCAGCCAGAGTTATGGGACGCGGGCGAGTACGGCGTTGATTGTTCAGGCGGATGGGACGCGACATATGGTCGAAAGGAGTTTCGGGCCGTATGGGGGGCATCTGGGGGAAGTGGAGATCAGGCTTTAGTTGTGTGTTGTGAGGACTGCCCCTATCGCGAGCAGGCTCACTCCTACACTGGATGTGCGTCGGTCACAGTTCCAATGTAGGAGTGAGCCTGCTCGCGATGGAGCCAGCCAAGTTTTAGAGGGTCTTCACTGAAGCCGGATTGATCATTTTCGCCAACCCAAGGTTCTTCAGCGCCAGTTGCAGGGAGCTGTGGATAACTTGCGGGTTGTCGATGGTCATCAGCTCTGCGAGCAAATCCTTGGCCTTGCTCAGGTTGATCTGACGCAGCATCCACTTCACTTTCGGCAAGTTGGTGGCGTTCATCGACAGGCTGTCGAAGCCCATCGCCATCAACAGCACCGCTGCTGCCGGATCACCGGCCATCTCACCACAGATGCTTACCGGCTTGCCTTCGGCATGGGCATCACGCACCACGTTCTGCAACGCCTGAAGCACCGCCGGGTGCAGGTAGTCGTAAAGGTCGGCCACCCGTGGGTTGTTGCGGTCCACGGCCAGCAGGTACTGAGTCAGGTCGTTGGAGCCGACCGACAGGAAGTCCACTTGCCGCGCCAGTTCCTTGGTCTGGTACACCGCCGCCGGAATCTCGATCATCACGCCAATCGGCGGCATCGGCACGTCGGTGCCTTCGTCGCGGACTTCACCCCAGGCCCGGTGAATCAGGTGCAGGGCTTCTTCGAGTTCGTGGGTGCCGGAGATCATCGGCAGCAGAATCCGCAGGTTGTTCAAGCCTTCGCTGGCCTTGAGCATGGCGCGGGTCTGCACCAGGAAGATTTCCGGGTGATCGAGGGTGACGCGAATCCCGCGCCAGCCGAGGAACGGGTTGTCCTCCTTGATCGGGAAGTACGACAACGCCTTGTCGCCGCCAATGTCCAGGCTGCGCATGGTGACCGGTTGCGGATGGAACGCGGCGAGCTGCTCGCGGTAGATCGCCAACTGCTCCTTTTCGCTCGGAAACCTCTGGTTGATCATGAACGGCACTTCGGTGCGGTACAGACCCACGCCTTCCGCGCCACGCTTCTGCGCCCGCGCCACGTCCGCCAGCAGGCCGGTGTTGACCCACAGCGGCATGCGGTGACCGTCGAGGGTCACGCACGGCAAGTCGCGCAGGGAGTCGAGACCGAGTGCCAGCTGCTTCTCTTCTTCCACCACTTCGGCGAACTGCTTGCGTAGCACGTCGCTCGGGTTGGTGTAGACCTCGCCGCGATTACCATCGACGATCAATTCGATGCCGTCGACCTTGGCATAGGGCAGGTCGACCAGGCCCATCACCGTCGGGATGCCCATTGCCCGGGCCAGGATCGCGACGTGGGAGTTGCCTGAACCGAGGACCGAGACCAGACCGACCAGCGTGCCTTCCGGCACCTCGCCGAGCATCGCCGGCGTCAGTTCTTCGCTGACCAGAATGGTTTTTTCCGGGTAGACCAGATTCTGCTGACGCTCTTCCTGCAGATACGCCAGCAAACGCCGGCCAAGGTCCTTGACGTCCGAGGCGCGCTCACGCAGGTAGGCGTCGTCCATCAATTCGAAACGGTTGACGTGCTCAGTGACCACTTGGCGCAACGCACCCTGGGCCCACTGGCCGGTCTTGATCACCGTGGTCACTTCGCTGCCCAGCGCCTCGTCGGCGAGCATCATCAGGTAGACGTCGAACAAGGCCCGTTCTTCGGGGCGCAGTTGCGAGGCCAATTTGGCGGACAACGCGCGCATGTCGGCGCGCACGCCTTCGATGGCCGTCTTGAACAACGCCAGTTCAGCGTCGATGTCGGTGATGGTCTTGTCCGGCACCACGTCCAGATCGGCCGGAGGCAACATAACCACCGCCGTACCGACCGCTGCACCCGGTGAACCCGGCACACCGACGAACTTGGCTTCCTGGATGCCTTTGCCCTGACGGCCCAGGCCGCGGATCGAACCGGTGGCCTCGGCGTGAGCAATAACGCCGGCAAGCTGCGCGCTCATGGTCACGAGAAAGGCTTCTTCACCTTCATCGAACTGGCGGCGTTCTTTTTGCTGGATGACCAACACGCCGACGACGCGGCGGTGGTGAATGATCGGCGCCCCGAGGAAAGAGGCGTAGCGCTCTTCACCGGTCTCGGCGAAGTAGCGGTAGCGCGGGTGATCCGCGGCGTTTTCGAGGTTCAGCGGTTCTTCACGCGTGCCGACCAGGCCGACCAGACCTTCATTGGGCGCCATGCTGACTTTGCCGATCGAGCGCTTGTTCAAGCCCTCGGTCGCCATCAGCACGAAGCGGTTGGTCTCGGGGTCAAGCAGATAGACCGAGCAGACCTGGCTGCCCATGGCCTCTTTGACGCGCAATACAATAATGCCCAACGCCGCCTTGAGATCCTTGGCGGAGTTAACTTCCTGGACGATCTTGCGCAGCGTATTGAGCATGGCTCGGGGTCGAACTCCGTCGTCAGTCGCGCGTTAAAAGGCGCGGGGCAAGCTCTTTGAGAGCGCGTCGATACACCTCGCGCTTGAATGTCACCACCTGGCCCAACGGATACCAATAGCTGACCCAGCGCCAGCCATCGAATTCCGGTTTACCGGTCAAATCCATCCGCACCCGCTGCTCGTTGGAGATCAGGCGCAGGAGAAACCACTTCTGTTTCTGGCCGATGCACAGCGGTTGGCTGTGGGTACGGACCAGACGTTGCGGCAAACGATAGCGCAACCAGCCCCGGGTGCAGGCGAGAATTTCAACATCTTCGCGCTCAAGACCCACTTCTTCGTTCAACTCGCGGTACAAGGCGTCTTCCGGCGTCTCCTGGGGGTTGATCCCGCCCTGAGGAAACTGCCAGGCATCTTGATTGATACGGCGAGCCCATAGCACCTGTCCGGCATCATTCGTGAGAATGATCCCGACATTGGGGCGGAAACCATCGGGGTCGATCACGGCAACAACCTCGCAAACGCATGTCGCCGCATTGTTCCACAAAGGTTGTGAAAGCAGCAACGCGCCGACCGACCTTATGTGCACTCTTGTGAAAAGTCCGTATTCTGGGCGCCTTTCTACAGACTTTTCAGCGAGTAACTGCAATGCGTCTGGCTTTATTCGACTTGGACAACACCCTGCTGGGCGGCGACAGTGACCACGCCTGGGGCGATTACCTGTGCGAGCGCGGCTTTCTCGACGCCGTCGCCTACAAGGCACGCAACGACGAGTTCTATCAGGATTACCTGGCTGGCAAGCTGGATAACGACGCTTACCTGAACTTCTGCCTGGAAGTGCTCGGGCGCACCGAAATGGCCACGCTGGATCAATGGCACCTCGATTACATGCGCGATTGCATCGAGCCGATCGTGTTGCCGCAGGCCATCGAATTGCTGGCCAGACACCGCGAGGCCGGGGACAAACTGGTGATCATCACCGCGACCAACCGTTTCGTGACCGGGCCGATCGCCCAGCGCCTGGGGGTTGAAACCCTGATCGCCACCGAGTGCGAGATGGTCGATGGCCGTTATACCGGGCGCAGCACCGATGTGCCGTGCTTTCGCGAAGGCAAGGTGACGCGGTTGACTCGTTGGCTGGAAGAAACCGGGCATTCGTTGGAAGACAGCTATTTCTATAGCGACTCGATGAATGATTTATCGTTGCTGGAGCAGGTAACGAATCCGGTCGCGGTGGATCCGGATCCGAATTTGCGCGCCGAGGCCGAGAAGCGTGGATGGCCGGTGATTTCGTTGCGCGATTGAAATCGCCATCGCGGGCAAGCCCGCTCCCACAAGGTTCTGCTGCGTGACATAGAAAGCATTTACAGCAGTGAACCCTGTGGGAGCGGGCTTGCCCGCGATTGGGTCGACTCAGTCTCTACCCTTAAACAGGCTTGGCACCCATCAACCCCGCAATGGCGACAAAGCAGACAAAACTGAACAACGCCAAGGCAAAGGTAAATCTCCCCACCCCTCCCGGCGTCTTGCGCAGCTTGTTAAGCCGCACCAACAGCCAAAACCACGCCAACGCCGCCACGGTGTAAAGCACACTCGACGCCAACAACCACGTCTGCCCCAACGGCCAGCCCACCAGATGCACCATCCCCCAGCCGGTGAACGGCATGCTCAACAGCGCCAGGCCCATCAACAACCAGATGAACACCCGTGGCCGTTGCAGGGTGCGGCTGCCGGCCGTCGCGTCACCTTTGCGTCGCGCGATAAAAACCCAGATCCCCAAGCCCAGCGCACTGATCAGCAACACCACCGTTGCAACCATGTGCGCCACTTTCAGGGCAGTTAACGTTTCCATTGTCCGATTTCCTTATGACCTGCCCATCAGCGTAGCCGCTCAGCCCAGAAACAGCTTATAGGCCGGGTTATCGCTTTCGTCCCAGTACGGGTAACCGATTTCTTCCAGCGCCGCCGGTACCAGATGACGCTCGTCGTGCGGTACTTGCAGGCCCGCGACCACTCGACCGTCCGCCGCGCCGTGGTTGCGGTAGTGGAACATCGAGATGTTCCAGCGCCCGCCCAGCTTGTTGAGGAAGTTGAACAGCGCACCCGGACGCTCCGGAAATTCGAAGCGCAGGATCACTTCGTCGACCACCTGCGCCGCACGACCACCGACCATGTGACGGATGTGCAACTTGGCCAGTTCGTTGTCGGTCAGGTCCAGCACCGGGAAGCCCTGCTCGGTCAGGCTCGCCAGCAGCGCACTGCGCGGATCGGTTTCCGGGTGCGTCTGCACGCCCACGAAAATGTGCGCTTCGCTGCCGGTGTTGTAGCGGTAGTTGAATTCGGTGATCTGGCGCTTGCCGATGGCTTCGCAGAACGCCTTGAAGCTGCCCGGTTTCTCGGGGATGGTCACGGCGATGATCGCTTCACGGCCCTCGCCCAGTTCGGCGCGTTCGGCGACGTGGCGCAAACGGTCGAAGTTGACGTTGGCGCCGGAGTCGATGGCCACGAAAGTGTGGCCGGTGACGCCGTTCTGCTCGACGTATTTCTTGATTCCCGCCACACCCAACGCGCCGGCCGGCTCGGTGATCGAGCGGGTATCGTCGTAGATATCCTTGATCGCCGCGCAGATCTCATCGGTACTGACCGTGATCACGTCATCGACATAGTCTTTGCAGATGTCGAAAGTGTGCTGGCCGATCTGCGCCACTGCCACGCCGTCGGCGAAGATGCCCACGGTCGGCAATACCACGCGCTCGCCGGCCGCCATCGCCGCTTGCAGGCAATTGGAGTCGTCTGGCTCGACACCGATGATCTTGATTTCCGGGCGCAGGTATTTCACGTACGCCGCGATGCCGGCGATCAGGCCGCCGCCACCGACCGGAACGAAAATAGCGTCGAGACGGCCAGGGTGTTGGCGCAGAATCTCCATCGCCACGGTGCCCTGCCCGGCAATGGTGTGGGGATCGTCGTACGGGTGGATGTAGACGTAGCCTTTTTCGTCGACCAGTTTCAGCGAGTAGGCCAGGGCTTCCGGGAACGAATCCCCGTGCAGCACCACTTTGCCGCCGCGCGAACGCACGCCTTCGACTTTGATTTCCGGGGTGGTCTTGGGCATGACGATGGTGGCTTTCACGCCCAACACTTTCGCCGCCAGGGCCAGGCCTTGCGCATGGTTGCCCGCCGACGCCGTGACCACGCCGCGAGCACGCTCTTCATCGGTCAACTGGGTCAGCTTGTTGTAAGCGCCACGAATCTTGAACGAGAACACCGGCTGCAAGTCTTCGCGCTTGAGCCAGACACTGTTGCCCAGCCGCTCGGAGAGCTGGCGGGCAGTCTGCAATGGGGTTTCTACGGCAACGTCATAAACGCGCGAGGTGAGGATCTTTTTGACGTACTGTTCGAGCATCGGAAAGCATCACTGAGCGGGTTGGGCAGGGTTAGGGTCTGTTGACGTTTGGTGGCGGGCCGCGACGGAGGCCAATTTTGCGCAGGGCAAGGCGCGAGGAACGCAGTTTGGTTGTTCCAAATAAGTTCCGAGCAACGCAGCCCTGCGCAAAATTGGCACCGTCCCTTCGGGTTGTGCGCCAAATTGCGCGAGGCTGCGTTGCGGGATTTGCCAAGGGAACGACCATGGGCGGCATCCCGCGCCTTGCCTCGCGCAATTTGGCGCACAACGCGGCCCACCACCAAACGTCAACAGACCCTCGGAGTCTAACCCGGCTTTCGGCCGGGCGACCACACGAATCAAGAGGTTTTAACCCCGCATGGGGCTATAATGCCGGCCTTTCCGTTTCCCCCTGCCCGCTTTCGGAGCCCGCATGACCCAGGATCAACTCAAACAGGCAGTGGCTCAGGCCGCCGTCGACTTCATCCTCCCGAAACTCGACGACAAGAGCATCGTCGGGGTCGGCACCGGCTCCACTGCCAACTGCTTCATCGACGCCCTGGCCAAGCACAAAGGCGCGTTCGACGGCGCGGTCGCCAGCTCCGAAGCCACTGCCGCCCGCCTTAAAGGCCATGGCATTCCGGTGTATGAGCTAAACACGGTCAGCGACCTGGAGTTCTACGTCGACGGCGCCGATGAAAGCGACGCGCACCTGAACCTGATCAAGGGCGGTGGCGCTGCCCTGACCCGCGAGAAGATTGTCGCGGCCGTGGCCAAGACTTTCATCTGCATCGCCGACGCCAGCAAACTGGTGCCGGTGCTCGGTGAGTTCCCGCTGCCGGTCGAAGTGATCCCGATGGCCCGCAGCCACGTGGCCCGCGAGCTGGTGAAACTGGGCGGCGACCCGGTTTACCGCGAAGGCGTGCTGACCGACAACGGCAACATCATCCTCGACGTGTTCAACATGCAGATCACCAATCCGGTTGAACTGGAACGCCAGATCAACGCGATTGTCGGCGTGGTCACCAACGGCCTGTTCGCGGCGCGTCCAGCGGACCTGCTGTTGCTGGGCACCAGTGAAGGCGTGAAAACCCTGCGCGCCGAGTAAGCCCGCCGCAACGCCAACCTGTGGGAGCCGGGCTTGCCCGCGATGGCGGTATATCAGTCACATATTTATCGACTGACACGACCTCATCGCGGGCAAGTCCGGCTCCCACAGTGCTTTTTTAGGGAGGGGTTTTAGGGTTGCGCGGGTTTTTTGAAGGCGTAGAACAGGTTCGGCTCACTGACGAGGTACATCGTGCCGTCGTCGTCCATGGCGATGCCTTCCGCTTGCGGCACGGTCTTTTGCAGGCCCTGGCGCCCCTTGTTCAGTGACATTGTACTCAGCGGTCGACCGTCCACATCCAGTTCAATAATCAGCCGCGACTCGTCGGACAGCGCCAGCAAATGGCCGCTGCGTTCGTCGTATTGCAGGCTCGACAGGTCTCGCACAAACATCCCGGCATCGCGCTTGGGGTTGTTCACCACGTGCACGGCGTAGGATTTCTCCGGGTTGTAATGCGGGAAGCCCTGCACTTCGTAGATCAGCATTGGGTCGCGCTCCTTGGCGACGAACAACCGTTTGCCCACCGAATCGTAAGCCAGCCCTTCAAACCCCTTGTTACTGCCCATGTGCACGCCGAGAACCATCTGCTCGGCATCCGCCCCGTCAAGGAACGTCGTATCCGGTTCCAGGCGAATCTTGATCAGCCGTTGCTGGCTCTCATCGGTGATCACGTAGGTGTCGGCGCTGATGAACTCCACCGCCTCCGGATCACCGAAACCAATCAAGGCCACGCGCCGCAGGATCTTGCCCTCAAGCGACAGCTCGATCAGCTCGGAATCTTTATTGGTGACCGTGAACAGGCTTTTGCGCACCGGATCGAACGTCAGCGCCGAGACGTTATCGTCCAGCCCGTCGATCACCCGTGCCTCGATGTCGACCCGATATTGATCCAGGCCAATGGATACGCTGCTCTGCGGCTGCCAAAGCGTATGCAGGTTGAACCAGGCACGCTCGAACAGGCGCATGTATTGGCCGACCGCAACCAGCGCGATCAGCGCAATCACTGACAGGATCAAAACGAGGGGTTTGGGACGGGCAAGTCGGCGCATTCAGGCGAGCTCGAAAACAAAACGGGCGGATGAAATATCACGCCCGTATGAATTCAAGCTTAATGGTCAGTGGCTTGCGACCACAACCGCGGGTGTGTGGCGACTATTTCTGCTTTTCGAAGCGGTAGAACAGGTTGGGTTCACTGACCATGTACAAGTTGCCCGCTTCGTCCATGGTCACGCCTTCGGCCCGGGGAATGGTGTTCTTCAGGCCGTTGAAGCCGCGCAACAGGGTGATGAAACTGACTTGCTCACCCTTTTTGTCCAGCTCCATCAACAAGTGCGAGTCGGCAGACAGCACCAGCATGTGGCCCGTGCGCGGATCAATGGCCAGCGCCGACAGGTTGCGCATGTCCAGCGCATGACTGGCCAGCTTCAGCTTGTCACCGGTCAGGACCCGGCCGTCACCTTTCCAGGCAAACAAGGCCGGCGGACGCTCTTCGCCCAGCAGCAGCTGCTGGTTTTGCGAATCCCAGGTAACCCCTTCAAAGGCCTTGTTCTGGTCTTTCGAAGGCCCGAGGTCGTACTTCGTAAAGTCGGCGATGTTCAATTCACGGGTGTTGGCATCGACCTTGACGACGGTGATCAAGTGCTCGCGCTCATCGACAATCGCCAGCAGGCCGTTGCCCAGCACCGTGACACCTTCCGGGTTGCTCCAGCCCACCAGCGGCATTTTGCGCAGGACATCGCCTTGAAGATTCAGCTCGACCAGAAACGGGTTCTTGCCCATGACCGAAAACAGCGTTTTGGTCTGAGGATCGTAAGCGAGGTCCGAAGCTTCGTCCTTTTCCATGCCCGGCAATACCTTGGCATCGATCACTGCCCGGTAGTCCGGAAGCCAGATACTGGCCTGACGCTCGGCCGGGCTCTTGAATTGCTCTTTCACCCAGAGCACGCCGCGATTATCCCAATGCATTGCAAAGGCAACGCCGTACGCAATGACCGCCACCAGCAACAGCCAGGCATACCAAGGCAGCGCGAAGCGCGAGCGGCGGGTTGTTTTGAGAGTCGACAGCGGTGGGGTGGCCATTGAGGGATGCATTCCAGAAATTCAGGCTAGGGGTAATAGCACAATTGGGGCCGGCTCAGACGCCGCAAGCCCCGGAATTATCCAGACGAAATGTGAAAAAAACGGGAAATGGCGGGATTGCCCTACCTGTCGCAGGACTTGAAACCACTAAATACCAATGTGGGAGCGAGCTTGCTCGCTCCCACAGGGTTTTTGCAGTATTGGGGTTAGCGCACGTTGCTGGTGAAGCTACTCGCACCAGGCAACTCCAGAACAATCTCATCGCCGACATTCAACGGACCAACGCCCACCGGCGTGCCGGTCAGGATCACGTCACCGGCCTGCAGCGAGAAGCAGCCGGCCATGTGCTGGATCATCGGCACGATCGGGTTGAGCATCGCGCTGCTGTTGCCATCCTGGCGCACTTCGCCGTTGATGGTCAGGCGAATGCCAATGTCGGTCAGGTCGGCAAAGGTGCTACCAGACACGAACGGCGCGATCACCGCCGCGCCGTCGAACGACTTGGCGATTTCCCACGGCAGGCCCTTGGATTTCAGCTCCGCCTGCTTGTCGCGCAGCGTCAGGTCCAGTGCCGGAGCGAAACCGGAGATGGCGTCCAGCACTTCTTCGCGGCTCGGCTTGGTCGACAACGGCTTGCCGATCAACACAGCGATTTCCGCTTCGTAGTGCACCGAACCGCGCTCGGTCGGAATGGCAAAACCACCTTCCAGCGGCACGACGCAACTGCCCGGCTTGATGAACAGCAGCGGCTCGGTAGGCACCGGGTTGTCCAGTTCCTTGGCGTGTTCGGCGTAGTTACGGCCGATGCACACCACTTTCCCCAGCGGGAAATGAATACGCGTACCGTCGACATACTGGTGCTGATAGCTCATTACCGACTCCTGATTCGTGCTCTGAACATTCGAAAATCAAACAGCAAAGATCTTGCCCGGGTTCATGATGCCGTTCGGATCGAACACCGCTTTAACCGCTTTCATGTACTCGATCTCGACCGGCGAACGGCTGTAGGTCAAGTAATCACGTTTGGTCATGCCCACGCCGTGCTCGGCGGAAATCGAACCGTTGTACTTCTCGACGGTTTCGAACACCCACTTGTTGACGGTCGCGCACTTGGCGAAGAACTCGTCCTTGCTCAGGTTCTCCGGCTTGAGGATGTTCAAGTGCAGGTTGCCGTCGCCGATGTGGCCGAACCAGACGATTTCGAAATCCGGGTAGTGTTCGCCGACGATCGCGTCGATTTCCTTGAGGAACGCCGGCACTTTCGACACGGTGACCGAAATGTCGTTCTTGTACGGCGTCCAGTGGGAAATGGTTTCGGAGATGTATTCGCGCAGCTTCCAGAGGTTCTGCAGCTGGGTTTCGCTCTGGCTCATCACGCCGTCCAGCACCCAGCCTTGCTCGACGCAGTGTTCGAAGGTTTCCAGCGCGTGGTTGGCCACTTCTTCGGTGGTCGCTTCGAATTCCAGCAATGCGTAGAACGGGCAATCGGTTTCGAAAGGTGCCGGAACATCGCCACGGGCCATGACTTTGGCCAGGGCTTTGTCGGAGAAGAATTCGAAGGCGGTCAGGTCGAGTTTGCTCTGGAACGCGTGCAATACCGGCATGATCGAGTCGAAATCGGTGGTGCCGAGGACCATCGCGGTGAGGTTTTTCGGTGCACGATCCAGACGCATGGTCGCTTCGACCACAAACCCGAGGGTGCCTTCGGCGCCGATGAACAGCTGACGCAGGTCGTAACCGGTGGCGTTCTTGATCAGGTCGCGGTTCAGTTCCAGCAGGTCACCCTTGCCGGTCACGACTTTCATGCCGGCAACCCAGTTACGGGTCATGCCGTAGCGAATGACCTTGATCCCGCCGGCATTGGTGCCGATATTGCCGCCAATCTGGCTGGAACCTGCCGAAGCAAAATCCACCGGGTAGTACAGGCCTTTTTCTTCCGCGACATTCTGCAAATGCTCGGTCACGACGCCTGGCTGACAAACGGCAGTGCGGTCAGTGAGGTTCACATCGAGAATCTGGTTCATGTAGTCGAACGACACAACCACTTCGCCATTGGCTGCCACCGCTGCGGCGGAAAGCCCGGTACGTCCACCGGACGGCACCAGCGCCACCTTGCGTTCATTGGCCCAACGGACAATGGCCTGCACCTGTTCGGTGGTCTTGGGAAACACAATGGCGGTCGGGGCCGGAGCAAAATGCTTGGTCCAATCCTTACCGTAAGCATTCAGGGAGTCGGCATCGGTCAGGACCTTGCCAGGCTCAACCAGGGTCTTCAGCTCATCAATCAGCGCAGGATTGGTCATCGACAGAACTCTCGAACAATTCATGGTCATCCTGAGAACGCTTCACGTCGCAGGAATGAGTGTTTAGCGGGGTGCGTATGCTAGCATACCGACCCCGCAGCATAGTGCCCAACGGCCAATCTGCGGCGACGGCTTTCCTGCCGTCCGGGTCAGCGTCTGCTGGCTATTTCCTGCCATTTTTCTCCGGGATACAGGTTTACGCAGATGAGCAAGACTTCTCTCGATAAGAGCAAGATCAAGTTCCTTCTTCTCGAAGGCGTCCACCAATCGGCTGTCGACGTTCTCAAGTCGGCGGGCTACACCAGCATCGAGTACCTCACCGGTTCTCTGCCGGAAGCCCAGCTGAAGGAAAAGATCGCTGATGCGCACTTCATCGGCATTCGCTCCCGCACTCAACTGACCGAAGAGATCTTCGATCACGCGAAGAAGCTGGTCGCGGTCGGCTGTTTCTGCATCGGCACCAACCAGGTCGACCTGAACGCAGCGCGCGAACGCGGGATTGCGGTGTTCAACGCACCGTACTCCAACACCCGTTCCGTCGCCGAGCTGGTGTTGGCGGAAGCGATCCTGCTGCTGCGCGGCATCCCTGAGAAGAACGCTTCCTGCCACCGTGGCGGCTGGATCAAAAGCGCGGCCAACTCCTTCGAGATCCGCGGCAAGAAGCTGGGCATCGTCGGTTACGGCTCGATCGGTACGCAACTGTCGGTCCTGGCTGAAGGCCTGGGCATGCAGGTGTACTTCTACGACACCGTGACCAAGCTGCCACTGGGTAACGCCACCCAGGTCGGCAACCTGCACGAGCTGCTGGGCATGTCCGACATCGTCACCCTGCACGTTCCGGAAACCGCAGCCACCCAGTGGATGATCGGCGAGAAGGAAATCCGCGCCATCAAGAAGGGCGGCATCCTGATCAACGCCGCTCGCGGCACCGTGGTCGAACTGGACGCCCTGGCGGACGCGATCAAGGACAAGCACCTGATCGGCGCGGCCATCGACGTGTTCCCGGTGGAGCCACGCTCCAACGACGAAGAGTTCGAAAGCCCGCTGCGTGGCCTGGACAACGTGATCCTGACCCCGCACATCGGTGGTTCCACCGCTGAAGCGCAAGCCAACATCGGTCTGGAAGTGGCAGAAAAACTGGTCAAGTACAGCGACAACGGTACGTCCGTATCGTCGGTGAACTTCCCGGAAGTGGCCCTGCCGGCTCACCCTGGCAAGCACCGTCTGCTGCACATCCACGAGAACATTCCGGGTGTGATGAGCGAGATCAACAAGGTGTTCGCCGAAAACGGCATCAACATCTCCGGTCAGTTCCTGCAGACCAACGAGAAAGTCGGCTACGTCGTGATCGACGTCGACGCCGACTACTCGGAAATCGCCCAGGAGAAACTGCAGCACATCAACGGCACCATTCGTTGCCGCGTGTTGTTCTGATAGCGACTTGAGCGACAAAAAAAGGAGACCTTCGGGTCTCCTTTTTCATGCCTGCGGAAACGTTATTTCACTGTCACGGTAATCTTTTCCGAAACGATTGGAGGATCGAAAGCCATGTGGTTCTTGTCACCCAGCTCCAGCTGCAAAGTGTGCTTGCCCGGGGTCAACTCCAGCTCGGTTTCGGTCTGAGCCTTGCCGAAATGGATGTGGTTGGCATCTGCCGGAATCAAAGAGCCAGCAGGGATCGTACTCTTGGCGTCGACCAACAGGTGATGATGGCCAGTGTTCGCGGTAGCGTCGCCTGCCGGCGCCAGCGCAATACCTTTTACTTCAAACTTGACCTTGAATTTCGTACCCACGACGGCACCACTGCCAGGCTCAACGATACTCACGGAAGCACCCGCCGGCGCCGGCGTGGCCGCACTGGCCAGCAGTGAGACACCCATCAGCAGGCCAGCCAAGGCAGCACGAGACATAAACGTTTTCATTCTCTTCTCCAGTTTTTTCGTAAAATCCGCGTGACCATGACAACTTCATGGTCAATCGTTGTCGAAGGCACTCGACAACCATAGCAAAGCGAGCCCGACCCAGAGCATCGCGATAATGAATTCAAAGGAGTGACCATGCGCTTTTTGCCTGGCCTGATCTGCCTGCTACCCCTTTTGAGCCCTTTGGCTCATGCCGAACTGATTGACGACATCAACGACCGTGGCGAACTGCGTATTGCTCTTGAGGCTAATACACCGCCTTTCAATTTCAAGGATGAAGGCAAGCTCAGCGGGTTCGAAGTCGAGCTGGGCCAACTGCTGGCCGACGAACTCGATGTCCGCTCCGACTTCGTCGTCACCGATTCGGACGATCTGTTGACCGGCGTAGAAAGCGGCAAGTACGACGTCGCCATCAACCACATAGCAATGACCCCGGATCTGAAGGATCGTTTCGATTTCAGCGAACCTTACCTTCAAACCGATGCGCAATTGATCGCGAAGAAAGAAGAGCCGCGCTCGATGCTGCTGGCGCAGTCGTTTGCCGAAGAGAAGCCCAAGGCCAATCCGCCGGTGGGTTTGGCGATTCCGTTTCAGAAGGGCAACCCGGCGTTTCATGCCAGCCTGGAGAGTGCGCTGCAGCGGATCAAGGATGATGGCCGGATGGCGGCGCTGGAGAAGAAGTGGTTTGGGGCGGATTCGAGCGTGGCGCCGAAACCCTGACTCAGGGCAAATGACTACCCCTGTAGGAGTGAGCCTGCTCGCGATAGCGTTGGATCAGTCAGCAGAGTTGTTGAATGTTAGTCCGCCATCGCGAGCAGGCTCACTCCTACAGGGGGGTGGTGTCAGTCGAGAGCGCTCAGGGCGGCAGCCGCTTGCGGCAACTCCAACTCACTGAAAACCTGCACACCATTGCGCTTGAGCAACGCCGCGGTCACACCCTCACCCGCCACCTTCACGCCGCTGAAGCTTCCGTCATACGTCAGCAAATTCCCGCATGACGGGCTATTGGCCTTGAGCACGGCAATGCGGATACCGTGCTTTTGCACCAGTTCCAGCGCCTGATAAGCCCCCGACAGAAACTGCGCACTGACATCCTCGCCGTCGGTGGTGATCACGCTGGCGTGGCCATCCAGCACTTCAGCGCCCTGCCCGCCAGGAATTTCCGCCGCCGCCCTCGGTGTCGGCAAACCGCCAGCCACTTCGGGGCACAACGGGATGACCCGGCCTTCATCCAGCCACTGCTGGAGCTGATCGAATGGCCCGCTCGCCCCGCCGTCGTAACGTACGCGGTGGCCCAGCAGGCAGCGGCTTACCAGAATCTTTGGCATGATCAGAACGGCTCGTTACCCCGGCGTCGGAACCAGCCGGTCAACGACAGGCGATCCCGGGTCGCGGGCAGGACTTCGTGGGGGACTTCGCCGGACAGAAACACCACCAGGCATCCGCCGACAGGTTCCACATCGTAGGCCCGGTCTTCCTCCAGATACATGCGCAACTGTCCTCCGTGCTCGGGCAGCCAACCGTCATTGAGGTACACCACGGCCGAGACCATGCGCCGGTCGTCATCGCGGAAACGGTCGACGTGCCGGAGGTAAAACGCGCCCGGCGGGTACAGCGCGAAATGGCTTTCGAAATCCTCCAGGCCCAGAAACAAACCGCGATTCATCGCTTCGCGCAGGCTGTCCATCAAGGCCAGATAGCTGTCGCACGCCTCCGCCTGACCGGGATCGATCCACTGGATATGGTCGCCACGAATCCCTTCGCGAACCTCCGATGACGGCCCTCGGCCTACCGCTGCGGGGGCCAGTTCACCCTCGGCTGCACGTTTACGGCACTCAGCCGCCAGCGCCCGGGTCAGATCCTCAGGCAGGAAAATGTTCTGTTGCGACCAGCCGTTTGCAGCCAGGTCGTCAACGATACGTAACAGCAGCGGGTGATCAGAGGGTATTTGCATGCCGCGCATAGTATTCCTGTGCCTGAAAATCCGACAGAGCCACGCAGCGGGTTGATACGAATTCTCGACAAGTACGGATGCCACACGGAGAATAGTCGCCTGCTGACAGGAGTCCCTATGCGCCGGTTGCTTTTTTCACTGTTGATGCTCTGTGTTTTGCCCGCTTGGGCAGACGGCCACGACCAGTTGTATAAAGTCGCCGGCTGGCCAGACCAACGTGCGCATTTCAACGATGCCCTGACAGCCGCGCAACAACGCTACGAAAGCAGCCTGCCACCGGCGGTGTTTCAGGCACTGGTCAACAACAGCAATCAGCGATTCGCTCCGCAGTCGGTCGATCAACGCGCCGAAGCACAATTACGCAAAAGCCTGGCCGACCCAAAACCGGCACTGACCTTCTTCCAATCGCCCTTGGGCAAAAAAGTCGTGGCTGCCGAGTTGCTGGCCACCCGTCGCGACCAACTGGCGAAAAACGCCAAGGGCCTGCCGAAGATGCAGGCCAGCGACAGCCGTCAACTGATCATCGGCCACCTGGCCCAGGCCCTGCCCGCTCGCGAGGCGGGTGCTGAGGTCAGCCTGGCGATTGCCGGTGTCGCGGCTGACAGCCTGAGTTCGATGATCCCCGGGTTGCTCGGCAGTGGACAGTCGCAAGGGATCTTGAACGGTCAGCGCCTGCGTTTGATGGACCAGATCGGCAGCGACCTGAACAACACGCTGCTGTATGTCTATCGCGACCTGTCGGATAACGAACTGGAAGAGTTCGCTACGTTTGCCGAGTCCACTGAAGGCCAGGCGTATTACCAGGCGGCGCTGGCGGCGATTCGGGCGGGGTTGGCGGTGGGGCAAAGCACTTCGAACCTTTCCCAGTAAACTTCGGTGTCTGGGAAATCGCTATCGCGAGCAGGCTCACGCCTACAGGGGGAACGCGATCAACTGTAGGAGTGAACCTGCTCGCGATGAGGCCATCACCGGCGCTATAGATTCCGGCCCTTGATCCGCTTGCTCAAAAACCCGAAATACTCCTCCCGCATCACCAACGTTTCATTCGCCAGATGATGCCGCGCCTCCGGCAACATCAACACCTGAGGCCGATCGAACTTGGCCTTCAGTACCCCAAGGTTATGTTCCCAATCCACCGTCATGTCCGCCTGCCCCTGCACAATCAGCGGCCGGCGCGGGCTGTTCGGTGCGGCTTCGATCCGCTTGATCCAGCGCGCCAATGCCCCGACCCACGCCGTGGGCAGACGCAACGGCTGCAACGGATCGGCCTGCAGGAATGGCAGGAAATCAGGGTCGTTGGAGTTCTCGCTGAAACGTCGGGCGATGGCTTTGACGAACGGTTTGAGCAGGTAATAGCTGAGCTTTGACCACCCCCAGGCACGCGGCCGGACCAGGGGTGACAACAGGATTACCTGACCTTGAGCCGGGCTGTTCGCGCCGTGGTTGAGCACATGATCGATCACGATCGCCCCGCCCGTGCTCTGCCCGCACAGGTGCCAGGGCTGCGGCAGGTCAATGGACAACGCCTCGGCGAACAATCCTTGCAGCGTGTCCTGATACTCGGCGAATTCCTTGATGCTCGCCCGCTCGCCGCTGGACAGACCGTGCCCCGGCAAGTCGCAGGCAATCACGGCAAAACCCTGATCCAGCGCCCACTCGATCACATGACGGTAGAGCCCGGTGTGATCGTAGAAACCGTGGAACAGGAACAGCGTCGCCTTCGCCCGCTCAGGCCACCAGAACTGACTGACCAACTGATAGCCATCGACCTCGAAACACCCTAGCCCGCTTCGCAGTGTACGTCCTGGAAAATCCAGCCCGTAAAAGTGCTGATACGCCATGGCCTCGGTGGACAGCGCCTGCCCTTCAGCCAATGGCCGCAGGCTGGCGCGCAAATGATCGGGGGCAAACGTGGCTGACATGAAAGATTCCAGAGCGTTAAACAGACTTTATAGGCCTGCGATATTCATCTGTCGCAGCAAGCATGGCAAGCTAGCCGGCCTTCGAGGATGAAACCCATGCGCCCGGCCTACCGCACCACACTGCTTGCCAGCCTGCTCGCCCTCGTGTGTGCCGGTGTCCTGTGGGCCGCGTATGACTGGTTTCAAGGACGTTACTTGCGGGCGTTCAGCGAACACACCGCGGTATTTTCCGGCGACCCGCTGCGCCTGCCCGATGACCTCGCCGGCCCGGGCGCCATTCGCCTGGTGCACTTCTGGGACCCGGCCTGCCCGTGCAACGTCGGCAATCAGCAACACCTGAGCGAACTGGTTGAGCGCTATGTGCCACAGGGTGTCGAGTTTTATGCCGTGCAAAAACCCGGCAGTCACGGCCAGCTCCCCACCACATTGAGCAGCCTGAAAACCATTACCGTCCTGCCCGGCTCTGAACAGATACCTGCCAGCCCGGCCGTAGCGATCTGGGACCGCGCCGGCAAACTGGCTTACTTCGGCCCGTACAGCGAAGGCCTGACCTGCAATTCGAACAACAGCTTTATCGAACCCATCCTGCAAGCGCTGAGCGAAGGTCGCGCAGTGAATGCAACGCATACGCTGGCCATCGGTTGTTACTGCCCATGGCCCGTTGAAGTGAAATAAGGCATTACTGACTTTTGCAGGACCGCGATGCCCGGCACAGGAGGTCTGTGCTACATGTTGGCAGCCCACACGGGCGGCAATCCAAAAAGAACAAGGAGTCACCATGAAACGCGTCCTGACCGTACTTGCCTTGCTGATTGTCGCGCTCGCCATCGGGGTCGGCGGGTATGTGTACAGCAAGCAGCCGACGCGCCAGGGTCAAGTGGAATTGCAGCACCTGCAAGGTTCGGTGAGCGTGCGCTACGACGAGCGCGGCGTTCCGCATATCCGCGCGGAAAACGAGACCGACCTCTACCGTACCCTCGGTTATGTGCAGGCCCAGGACCGTTTGTTCCAGATGGAAGCCATGCGCCGCCTGGCCCGTGGTGAACTGGCCGAAATCTTCGGCCCGAAACTGATCGACACTGACAAGCTGTTCCGCAGCCTGCGCATCCGCGAGCGGGCTGACAGCTACGTCGCCGCGCTGGATCGGCAGTCCCCGGCGTGGAAGGCCCTGGAAGCTTATCTGGACGGTATCAATCAATATCAGGACACGCATGCAGCGCCTGTCGAGTTCGACGTGCTGGGCATCCACAAACGCCCGTTCACGGCGCAAGACAGCATCAGCGTCGCCGGTTACATGGCGTACAGCTTTGCCGCGGCGTTTCGCACCGAACCGTTGCTGACGTTCGTGCGCGATCAATTGGGTGCCGACTACCTGAACATCTTCGACCTCGACTGGCAGCCCAAAGGCGTCCTGGCCAAAGGGCATTCCACGCCTGCGCCAAGCCTGTCCAGCAGCGACTGGAAAGACTTGAACGCCCTCGCCCGCCTGAGTGAACAGGCACTGGCCGACAATGGCCTGCCGCAATTCGAGGGCAGTAATGCCTGGGTGATTTCCGGCAACCGCACCAAAAGCGGCAAGCCGCTGCTGGCCGGCGACCCGCATATTCGCTTTTCCGTGCCGGCAGTCTGGTACGAGGCACAACTCTCGGCGCCAGGCTTTGAGTTGTACGGTCACCATCAGGCGTTGGTGCCGTTTGCGTTTCTGGGCCACAACCTGGACTTCGGCTGGAGTCTGACGATGTTCCAGAACGACGATCTGGACCTGATCGCCGAGAAGACCAACCCGGACAATCCGAACCAGGTCTGGTACCGCGGCAAGTGGGTGGACATGGTCACCACTGAGCAACAGATCGCCGTGAAGGGGCAGGAGGCGGTCAAGCTGACGCTGCGTCAATCACCCCACGGCCCGATCATCAACGATGCGCTTGGCACGGCGGCCGGCAAGACGCCGGTGGCGATGTGGTGGGCGTTCCTTGAAACACCGAACCCGATTCTCGAAGGCTTCTATCAGCTCAACCGCGCCGACACCCTGGCCAAGGCGCGTGCCGCTGCGGCCAAGGTTCAGGCACCGGGTTTGAACATCGTCTACGCCAACGCCAAGGGCGACATCGGCTGGTGGGCTTCGGCCCTGCTGCCCAAGCGCGCGGCCGGGGTGAAACCCGGTTTCATCCTCGACGGCAGCACCAATCAGCCGGACAAGGACGGTTTCTACCCGTTCAGCGCCAACCCGCAAGAGGAGAACCCGGCGCGCGGCTATATCGTCTCGGCCAACTTCCAGCCGCTGTCGCCGACCGGCATGGAGATTCCCGGTTATTACAACCTGGCCGATCGCGGCCAGCAGCTCAATCGCCAGCTCAGCGACAAAAATGTGAAGTGGGACATCGACGCCAGTCAGAAGCTGCAACTGGGCACCACCACCGCCTACGGTCCGCGCCTGTTGGCACCGCTATTGCCGGTGCTGCGTGAGGTGGTGAGTGATCCCGCCGGACTGAAACTGGTGGAGCAACTGGCGCAGTGGAAAGGCGACTATCCGCTTGATTCGACCAGCGCCACGCTGTTCAACCAGTTCCTGTTCAACCTCGCTGACGCGACGATGCACGATGAACTGGGCAATGATTTTTTCGAGACCTTGCTCTCGACCCGCGTGATCGATGCCGCACTGCCGCGCCTGGCTGCCACGCCTGATTCACCGTGGTGGGACAACCGCAACACCCTCGGCAAGGAAACCCGCGCCGACACCGTCAAGGTGGCCTGGCAAGCGAGCATCGCCCACCTCAAGACCACCCTCGGCGCGGATTCGGCACAGTGGCAGTGGGGCAAGGCGCATACCCTGACCCATGGTCATCCACTGGGCGTGCAGAAGCCGCTGGATCGGGTCTTCAACGTCGGGCCGTTCGACGCACCCGGTACCCACGAAGTGCCGAACAACCTCTCGGCCAAAATCGGCCCGGCACCCTGGCCGGTGACTTATGGCCCGTCGACACGGCGCCTGGTCGACTTCGCCGACCCGGCTCACAGCCTGACCATCAACCCGGTCGGCCAGAGCGGCGTGCCGTTCGACAGTCATTACGATGACCAGGCCGAGGCGTATGTCGAAGGGGTGTACTACGAAGCGCATTTCAACGACGAAGAAGTCACGGCCAATACGCGCAGTACGTTGAAGTTTTTGCCGGCCAGGGCTGCGCCTTAAATCTTCAGTGTCTGGACTGACGCTATCGCGAGCAAGCTCGCTCCTACATTGGAATGCGTTTCAATTGTAGGAGTGAACCTGCTCGCGATGGGGCCTTCAAACCATCGCCGCAAAGTTCAGCCTGAACTGCTGTGGCGTTACCCCCAATCGGCGGTTGAACACGCTGCGCATGTGCTGGGCATCGCGGAATCCACATTGGTAGGCCACGGTCTTGAGCGGCGAATGCGTGCTCTCCAGCAGCACCCGAGCCGCATCCACCCTCGCCCGCTCGACGAATTCCGCCGGGGTGATTTTGGCTTCCTTGGCGAACACCCGGGAAAAATTGCGGGTGCTCATGTTGGCCGCGTTCGCCAGGTCCGCGATGGTCAGGTCGCCGGTAAGGTTGGCCAGCACGTAGAGCTGAACCAGCGCCACGGCAGAGGTGGGTTCAGCGTGGGGCGTGAGAAACGGGCTGAACTGCGATTGCCCGCCCGAGCGTTGGGTGAACACCACCAGGCGCTTGGCCACGTTCAATGCGACTTCCGGTCCGTGGTCCATGGCCAGCAGATACAACGACAAATCGATCCCCGCCGTGACCCCGGCCGAGGTGTAGAGCTCACCGTCCTGCACGTACAAGCGATCCGCTTCGACCTGAGTCGACGGACATAACTGAGCCAGCGCGGCAGCGTCACCCCAGTGAGTCGTCACGGTTCGCCCCTCCAGCAATCCGGCCCGGGCGAGGATGAAGGCGCCGTTGCAGATCGAGCCAAAGCGTTGCGCCCGCGCGCAGGCAGATCGCAACCAGGTATCGAACGCCGCGCCGAAATCCATGAACGGCAACTGCGGCCCACCGGCCACCAGCAGCAAGTCATACGCCTCAAGCGCTTCGCTGAAATGCCGGTGCGCATTGAGCGACAGACCGTTGGAACACGGCATCACCCCGCGCTCGACGCCGATCACTTCCAATCGATAGTGATCCGCTGGTTCGAGGAAACGATTGGCTTCAGAAAACACATCCATGGGACCGGTGACGTCCAGGGACTGAACGCCGGCGAAGACCACGATGGCGACGGTTTTACTCATGGAAACAAACGCCCTCAATTGTTAGCCATTACGCGACCGGTAGCAGCTGTCGAGCGTGCGAGGCTGCGTTCGGCTGCGCAGCAGTCGTGAAATCAGGCACCGCGGTTTTTCAGGTAAACCGCGTACTCCGGGTTTACGACTGCTTCGCAGCCGAACGCAGGCTCGGCAGCTGCTACAGGTCCGTCCAACTTAGCCAATCCAGGCGCAACAAGCGAGGTTGGCGCGATATGCAGGTTCATTGGCAAGGATCGCAGCCATGGATCGATTGTCCGGTTTCAGGGGGCGGCACAGACTTTACCCATCAGCGCCGCCACGGCGTTCCCCACGAGGAAATCACCATGAGCAGCATCATTGCCGGTATCAAAATCCCCGACAGCGCACTGGCCAAGGCCACCACCGAATACATCCGCGACGTCGAATCCGACCTGCTGTATCACCACTCCCGCCGGGTGTTCCTGTTCGGTGCCTTGAGCGGCGAACGCAAGCAACTGGCCTACAACCCGGAGCTGTTGTACGTCGGCGCAATGTTCCATGACCTCGGTCTGGTGGAAGGTCATCGCAGCGCTGACGAGCGTTTTGAAGTCGACAGTGCCAATGCCGCCAAGGCGTTCCTCAAGCCTTATGGGCTGAGCGATGACGATATCGAGCAAGTCTGGCTGTCGATTGCGCTGCACACCACACCGGGCGTGCCGCAGCACCTGCGGCCGAACGTGGCGCTGGTGACCGCCGGGGTTGAAATGGATGTGCTGGGAATCGACTACGCGGCGTTTTCCACCGTGCAGCGCGAGGCGGTGGTGCATGCGCATCCACGCGGTGATGGGTTCAAGGAGTGCATCCTGTGTGCGTTCGCCAACGGCTTCAAGCACAAGCCGGACACGACGTTCGGCACGGTGAATGCGGATGTGCTGGTGGACAGCGAGGTGGGGTTCAAGCCGATGAACTTTGTCGAGATCATCCGCAAATCCCCTTGGGTTGCCTGAAACAACTGTGGGAGCGAGCTTGCTCGCGATGGCGGACTAACATTCAACATCTTCGCTGAATGTAATGGCCTCATCGCGAGCAAGCTCGCTCCCACAGGGGAGTTGGGTTGGCCACGTATTTGTGGTCAACCCGGCATTGCGCTTAAGCCGCTTCCGGCGCCGGGGCGCGGCGTACGTCCGGTTGTTTCCAGGAGTCGGCAGCGCCTTCTTCGATGGCTTGCTGAATCGCACGCTTGCGGCTTTCTTCGGCGCGGCGGCTGAAAAACCAGACCAGGAAGGTCACGATCGACACCGCCAGCAGAATCAGGCTGGCCACCGCGTTGATCTCCGGCTTCACGCCCAGGCGCACCGCCGAGAACACTTCCATCGGCAAGGTCGTGGAACCCGGGCCCGACACGAAACTCGCCAGCACCAGGTCATCCAGCGACAGGGCAAACGACATCATGCCGCCCGCCGCCAGCGACGGCGCGATCATCGGGATGGTGATCAGGAAGAACACCTTCCACGGCCGTGCACCGAGGTCCATGGCCGCTTCTTCGATGGACAGGTCCAGCTCACGCAAGCGCGCCGACACCACCACCGCCACATACGCGGCACAGAACGTCGTGTGCGCAATCCAGATGGTGATGATCCCGCGCTCCTGTGGCCAACCGATCATCTGCGCCATCGCCACGAACAGCAGCAACAGCGACAGACCGGTGATCACTTCGGGCATCACCAACGGTGCGGTCACCAGACCGCCGAACAGCGTACGCCCCTTGAAGTGGGTGATACGGGTCAGGACGAACGCCGCCAATGTACCGAGCGCAACCGCTGCAATCGCCGTGTAGCAGGCGATTTCCAGCGAGCGCACCACCGAGCCCATCAGTTGGCTGTTGTCGAGCAGGCCGACGTACCACTTGATCGACCAGCCGCCCCACACCGTCACCAGTTTCGAGGCGTTGAACGAGTAGATCACCAGGATCAGCATCGGGGCGTAGATAAACAGCAAACCGAATACCAGCATCAGGCTGGAGAAACTGAAGCGCTTCATTCTTTGCCCTCCATTTCTTTGGCCTGACTGCGGTTGAACAGGATGATCGGCACAATCAGGATCGCCAGCATCACCACCGCCAGGGCAGACGCCACCGGCCAGTCACGGTTGTTGAAGAACTCTTGCCACAGCACTTTACCGATCATCAGGGTTTCCGGACCGCCGAGCAGTTCCGGGATCACAAACTCACCGACCACCGGGATAAATACCAGCATGCAACCGGCGATGATGCCGTTTTTCGACAGCGGAATCGTGATCTTCCAGAAGCTGTTGAACGTGCTCGAACCGAGGTCCGAGGCGGCTTCCAGCAGGCTCTGATCGTGCTTCACCAGGTTGGCGTAGAGCGGCAGGATCATGAACGGCAGGTAGGAATAAACAACACCGATGTACACCGCGAGGTTGGTGTTGAGGATCTGCAGCGGTTCGTTGATCCAGCCCATGCTCATCAGGAAACCGTTGAGCAGGCCGTTGTTGCTGAGGATGCCCATCCACGCATACACGCGAATCAGGATCGCGGTCCAGGTCGGCATCATGATCAGCAGCACCAGCACCGTTTGCAGCTCTTTACGGGCGCTGGCGATGGCGTAGGCCATCGGGTAACCGATCAGCAGGCAGAGGATGGTGCTGAACAACGCCATCTTCAACGAGCCGAGGTAAGCGGCGATGTACAACTCGTCGTCGCCGAGCATCGCGTAGTTGCCGAGGTTGAGCAGCACCTGCAGCTTCTGGTCGACGAAGTTGTAGATCTCGGTGTACGGCGGAATGGCCACGTCGGCTTCGGCGAAGCTGATCTTCAAGACGATGAAGAACGGCAACATGAAGAACATGAACAGCCAGATGAACGGAACCCCGATGACCAGCTGACGGCCACCGGGAATTATTCGATTGAGGCGGCGTTTGAATTTGCGCATGTTCATGAACGAAGCACCACGCCGCTGTCGTCTTCCCAGTACACGTAAACCTGGTCACCCCAGGTCGGGCGCTGGCCACGGCGCTCGGCGTTGGCGACGAACGACTGGACGATCTTGCCGCTCGGCAGTTCGACGTAGAACACCGAGTGGCCGCCGAGGTAGGCGATGTCGTGCACCTTGCCGCTGGACCAGTTGTATTCACAGGTCGGCATGGTCGGCGTCACCAGCAGTTTTTCCGGGCGGATCGCGTAGGTCACGGATTTGTCCTGCACCGAGGTGCTGATGCCGTGGCCCACATAGATCTGGCGGTCCAGGTCCTTGCAGGTGATGGTGGCGTGACCTTCGGCGTCGTCGATCACTTCACCGTCGAAGATGTTGACGTTGCCGATGAACTCGCAGACCAGGCGACTGGTCGGGGTTTCGTAGATGTCGATCGGGCTGCCGATCTGGGCGATCCAGCCCAGGTGCATGATCGCGATGCGCTCAGCCATGGTCATGGCTTCTTCCTGGTCGTGGGTCACCATGACGCAGGTTACGCCGACGCGCTCGATGATCTCGACCAGCTCCAGTTGCATTTGCGAACGCAGCTTTTTATCCAGTGCACCCATCGGCTCATCGAGCAGCAACAGCTTCGGTCGCTTGGCCAGGGAGCGCGCCAGGGCCACACGCTGACGCTGGCCACCGGACAACTGATGCGGCTTGCGCTTGGCGTACTGGCTCATCTGCACCAGCTTGAGCATGTCGGCCACGCGGGCATCGACTTCAGCGGCCGGCAGTTTGTCCTGCTTGAGTCCGAAGGCGATGTTCTGCGCCACGGTCATGTGCGGGAACAAAGCGTACGACTGGAACATCATGTTGATCGGTCGCTCGTACGGCGGCATCTCGGTGATGTCGACGCCGTCGAGGTAAATGCGCCCCTCCGTGGGCCGTTCGAAGCCTGCGAGCATGCGCAGCAAGGTGGATTTGCCCGATCCCGAACCGCCGAGCAGGGCGAAAATCTCGCCTTTCTTGATTTCCAGGGACACATCGTCCACGGCAATCGTCTCGTCGAACTTCTTCGTGACCCGGTCGATTTTGACCAACACCTGTTTAGGTGACTGGTCGCCCTCGAGGGCTTTCTTATAGGCGCCGGAGGCAACTGCCATTTACGAAACTCCCAGAAAAAAAGAGTGCAGTTCGCTCAAGGTGAGCCAACCTTGGATAGTTTGAGCCTTGAAGCTATTTACCCGTCTTGACCTTGGTCCAGCTACGGGTCATCAAACGTTGAATGTTCGGTGGTAACTCGACCGACACGTAGGTCTTGTCGAGGACTGCTTGCGGTGGATAAACCGCTTCGTCGGTGCGAATGGACTGTTCCATCAGTTTGTCCGACCCGGGGTTAGGGTTGGCGTAGCCGACGTAATCACTGACCTGGGCAATCACCTCAGGTTTCAGCAAATAGTTGATGAAGGCGTGGGCTTCCTTGACGTTGGCCGAGTCCTTTGGAATCGCCAGCATGTCGAACCACAGCGCGCCGCCCTCTTTCGGAATCGTGTAGGCGATCTTCACGCCTTTCTTGGCTTCGTTCGCACGGTTGCGAGCCTGGAACATGTCGCCGGAGAAACCGATCGCGATGCAGATATCGCCATTGGCCAGGTCGGTGATGTATTTGGAAGAGTGGAAGTACGTCACGTAAGGCCGCACGGCCAGCAACTTGGCTTCGGCCTTTTTGTAATCTTCCGGGTTGGTGCTGTTGGCGTTCAGGCCCATGTAGTTGAGGACCGTGGGCATCATTTCGTCAGCCGAGTCGAGGAACGCTACACCGCAGCTGTGCAGTTTCTTGATGTTCTCCGGCTCGAACAGCACGCTCCAGGAATCAATCTTGTCGACGCCCAGCACAGCCTTGATCTTGTCGACGTTGTAACCGATGCCGTTGGTGCCCCACAGATACGGCACAGCGTACTGGTTACCCGGATCGTTCTGCTCCAGGCGCTTGAGCAGCACCGGGTCGAGGTTGCCGTAGTTCGTCAGTTTGGAGCGGTCGAGCTTCTGGAAAGCGCCTGCCTTGATCTGCTTGCCGAGGAAGTGGTTGGACGGCACGACGACGTCGTAACCGGTACGCCCGGCCAGCAACTTGCCTTCCAGGGTTTCGTTGGAATCGAAGACGTCGTAAACCGGCTTGATGCCGGTCTCTTTCTGGAAGTCTGCCAGGGTGGTAGAGCCGATGTAGTCCGACCAGTTATAAACATGCACAGTGCCGGCGGCCTGGACATTGACGGCCAGCGTCAACCCGGCTGCGACCAGCATGGCATTGCGAAACAAAGAAAAAATAGGCAAGTGGAGGTCCTCTAAAATTAGTTGGGCCCAAGTTGCCCCGCGTTACATGACAGCCATGGCTGCCCAGCAACAAAACCGGCGCGCAACTTACCCTCGAAAAACCGTTCCAGCAAAACTTTTATGCAGATACCTGTAGCAGCTGCCGAAGGCGGCGTTAAGGTCCGAAGGACCTTCCCGCGTTTTCAACAGCACAACTGCTCCGCAGTCGGACGCAGCCTGCGGCAGCTGCTACAGGGTTTTACGTCTTATTTACCCGATTTGATCTTGGTCCAGCTGCGAGTCAGCAGACGCTGGGTCGCGGCCGGCAAGTCGGCAATCGCGTACAGCTTGGCCATCACGTCCGCTGGCGGGTAGATGCCCGGGTCGCTGGTGATGTCTTTATCAACCAACGGTGTGGCAGCTGCGTTACCGTTCGGGAAACGTACGGCGTTGGTGATTGCAGCCATGACTTCCGGCTTCTGCAGGTAGGTCATGAACTTGTAGGCGCCTTCGACGTTTTCGGCATCTTTAGGGATGGCGACCATGTCGTAGAAGCTGCCGGCACCTTCTTTCGGAATGTTGTAGCTGACTTTCACCTTGTCACCGGCTTCAGCCGCGCGGGACTTGGCCTGGTACACGTCACCCGAATAACCCACGGCTACACAGATGTTGCCGTTGGCCAGGTCGGAGATGTACTTGGACGAGTGGAAGTAGGCGATCGAAGGACGAACTTTCAACAGCAGGGCTTCAGCCTTGTCGATGTCTTCCTTCTTCTGGCTGTCGGTCGGCAGGCCCAGGTAGTGCAACGCCGCCGGAATCATCTCGGTTGGCGAATCCAGCAGGCTGATACCGCACGACTTCAACTTGGCAGCATTTTCAGGCTTGAAGATCAGGTCCCAGGAATTGGTCGGTGCGTCGGCGCCCAGTGCCGCCTTGACCTTCTCGGCGTTGAAGCCGATACCGATCGAACCCCACATGTACGGGAAGGCGTGCTCGTTACCCGGGTCACTCACCGATACTGCTTTGAGCAGTTCAGGGTTCAGGTTTTTCCAGTTAGGCAGCTTGGACTTGTCCAGCTTCTGGTAAACGCCGGCCTTGATTTGCTTGGCCAGGAAGTTGTTCGACGGCACGACGATGTCGTAACCGGACTTGCCTGCCAGCAACTTCGCTTCGAGGGTTTCGTTGCTGTCGAAAACGTCGTACACCACCTTGATCCCGGACTCTTTTTCAAAGTTCGCGATCGTGTCCGGAGCGATGTAATCGGACCAGTTATAGACGTGCAACACCTTGTCGTCCGCCTGAACTGCACCCGCCATCGCGCCCAACAGGGACATGGCGAGAAGGGTCTTGCCAGCTATCTTCATACCTAATGCCTTCATCAGTAATGCTCCAATTTTTTCTTTTTAACCACGTGCTCAGCGGCCTTTTACTGGGCATCCGAACAACCGGTAGTCTGGCAAGTTCCGAGGCAGGCTTTCAAGGAAAGACCCATCCTTAATTTGCCCTGAGCGAAGTGCCAGCTTCGCACCCCGCTCAGAGCCTAGCACTTAGCCCTGCAACGCACTCAGGGTCAGGTCCAGACACTTGCGTGCCTTGGTCACCAACTCGTCGATTTCAGCCGGTGTAATCACCAGTGGCGGAGCAATGATCATGGTGTCGCCCACGGCACGCATGATCAGGCCGTTGTCAAAGCAGAACTGGCGGCAGATCATGCCGACGCCCTTGCCTTCGTAACGTTTACGCGTGGCTTTGTCCTGAACCAGTTCAATGGCCCCCAGCAGACCGACCCCACGCACTTCCCCCACCAGCGGGTGATCGTTCAGTTCCCGAAGACGCTTTTGCAAATAGGGTGCCGTTTCTGCATGAACGCGCTCGATAATTTTTTCTTCGCGCAGGATGCGGATGTTTTCCAGTGCCACCGCAGCCGCCACCGGGTGACCGGAGTAGGTGAAACCGTGGTTGAAGTCGCCGCCTTCGTTCAGTACGGCAACCACTTCGTCACGCACGATCAGGCCACCCATAGGGATGTAGCCGGAGGTCAGGCCCTTGGCGATGGTCATCATGTCGGGCTTGAGGTCGTAGTAATCGGTACCGAACCACTCACCGGTGCGGCCGAAACCACAGATCACTTCGTCTGCCACGAACAGGATGTCGTACTTGGCGAGGATTTCCTTGATGCGCGGCCAGTAGGTCTCAGGCGGAATGATCACGCCGCCGGCACCCTGGATCGGCTCGGCAATAAAGGCGCCGACGTTGTCCACGCCGATTTCCAGAATCTTCTCTTCCAGCTGATTCGCCGCCCAGACGCCGAACTCTTCAGGCGTCATGTCGCCGCCTTCGCCGAACCAGTACGGCTGCGCGATGTGGACGATGCCCGGGATCGGCAAGTCGCCTTGTTCGTGCATGTACGTCATGCCACCCAGGCTCGCGCCGGCCACGGTGGAACCGTGATAACCGTTCTTGCGGCTGATGATGACTTTCTTTTTCGGCTGGCCCTTGATCGCCCAGTAGTGACGAACCATACGCAGCATGGTGTCGTTGCCTTCGGAGCCGGAACCGGTGAAGAACACGTGGTTCATGCCTTGCGGCGCGATGTCGGCGATGGCCTTGGCCAGTTCCAGTACCGGCGGGTGAGCGGTCTGGAAGAACAGGTTGTAGTAAGGCAGTTCGCGCATTTGCTTGCTGGCCGCGTCGGCCAGTTCATCACGCCCGTAACCGATCGCGACGCACCACAGGCCGGCCATGCCGTCGAGGATCTTGTTGCCTTCGCTGTCCCACAGATAAACGCCCTTGGCGTTTGTGATGATGCGCGGGCCTTTCTCTTTCAGCTGTTTGAAGTCGCTGAACGGGGCCAGGTGGTGATCGTTGCTCAGGGTTTGCCATTCACGGGTTTGCGGATTATTGCTGGTCATACCAATCTCCAAAAAAAATCAGGTGAAAGCGCCGCCCGACAACGACGGCGCCCGGCGTATCAGACGGCGAAGAGCAGGAATTCACGCTCCCACGAACTGATGACGCGCTTGAAGTTTTCATGCTCGGCCCGCTTGACCGCGACGTAGCCAGTGATGAAGTTTTTGCCCAGGTATTTCTCGATGGTCGTGCTGTTTTCCATGCGTTCCAGCGCGTCCTCGATGGTCAGTGGCAGGCGCAGGTTGCGGCGCTCATAGCCACGACCCACCACCGGTGCGCTCGGGTTGAGCCCTTCGACCATGCCGATGTAGCCGCAGAGCAAGCTCGCGGCAATCGCCAGGTACGGGTTGGCGTCAGCGCCCGGCAGGCGGTTTTCCACCCGACGGTTTTGCGGCCCGGCATCCGGAACCCGCAGGCCCACGGTGCGGTTCTCTTCGCCCCACTCCACGTTCACCGGTGCCGAGGTGTCCGGCAGGAAGCGGCGGAACGAGTTCACGTTCGGTGCGAACAGCGGTAACAACTCAGGGATCAGCTTCTGCAAGCCACCGATGTGGTGCAGGAACAGTTGGCTCATGGTCCCGTCTTCATTGGAGAAGATGTTCTTGCCGGTTTCGATGTCGATGATGCTCTGGTGCAAGTGCATCGCGCTGCCCGGCTCGCCGGTCATGGGCTTGGCCATGAACGTCGCCGCCACGTCATGCTTGAGCGCGGCTTCACGCATGGTGCGCTTGAACACCAGGATCTGGTCGGCCAGGGACAGGGCATCGCCGTGACGGAAGTTGATTTCCATCTGCGCCGTGCCGTCTTCGTGGATCAGCGTGTCGAGGTCCAGTTCCTGCAATTCGCACCAGTCGTAGACGTCTTCGAACAGCGGGTCGAATTCGTTCGCCGCTTCGATCGAGAACGACTGACGCCCGATTTCCGGACGCCCGGAACGGCCGATTGGCGGTTGCAGCGGGTAGTCGGGGTCGTCGCTGCGCTTGGTCAGGTAGAACTCCATTTCCGGCGCCACGATGGGCTGCCAGCCGCGGTCGGAATAGAGTTTGAGGACCTTTTTGAGCACGTTGCGCGGCGACAGCTCGATCGGGTTGCCTTGCTTGTCGTAGGTGTCGTGGATCACCTGGGCGGTGGGCTCGATGGCCCACGGCACGAGGAATACGGCGTTCTGGTCGGGGCGGCAGATCATGTCGATGTCGGCCGGGTCGAGCAGTTCGTAATAGATGTCGTCTTCGACATAGTCGCCAGTCACGGTCTGCAACAGAACGCTTTCGGGCAGGCGCATGCCTTTTTCTGCAATGAACTTGTTGGTCGGCGAGATCTTGCCCCGGGTGATCCCGGTCAAGTCGGCGATCATGCATTCGACTTCTGTGATCTTGTGGTCTTTCAACCAATCGGTGAGCTGGTCGAGGTTGTTACTCATAAATGCCTCTAGGCTTTGAGTTTCCTGACGCTTGCTCGCATCAGGCAATAGTTGACGCATCGGCGTCGCGTTGAAACGGGTGTCTACGTCAGGCTATCGTGTTTCCCCGGACGGTGCGGCAAACGCCGGGCGTGCAGAATCACGAGCAATGCCCTGAGCGAAAGCCGGGCCGCTATTGTGAATCGGTTCTATATTGAATGAAGTAACCGTAATGGGGGTGCCATCTCGGCCGTCCAGAATATCGGACGGAGACAGGCAATCCGTCAGGGACGGCAGAAAGACCAGCCGTCCCGGAGCCTTCGAGGCCACGGCGCGGACGAAGGTGTCGCCACTGATGTGATAAGCATGCAGACCAATCTGCCTAGAGCAGTTGGTGACGCCGATTAACGGCAGGCGAGACATGAAGCACCCCGGTATTATTGGTGTTATGGGTTTGAATCGAGCTTAGCCTTGTTCATTTTTTTACACAACACCCCCGTAAAAAATACAACACGCCCCGCTCAAGCCCGCGGCAGCCAAAGCGTTCAAAGGCATAAAAACGCTCCAAAGTGCCCCAAAAAAGCCTTACGAGCGCTTTTTTAGGGCAAAAAAGGCCTCGCTTGACTTCGGCATGCCGTTCGGGTTGACTGGAATCCGAAGAGATCAATGATTGATATTTTTAACAACAAAGGTGTTGCATCATGTCGGTACCCCCGCGTGCCGTTCAGCTTAACGAAGCGAACGCGTTCCTTAAGGAACATCCTGAGGTTCTGTACGTTGACCTTCTGATTGCGGATATGAATGGTGTGGTGCGCGGCAAGCGCATTGAACGCACCAGCCTCCACAAGGTTTACGAGAAAGGCATCAACCTGCCGGCCTCTCTATTTGCTCTGGATATCAATGGTTCGACGGTGGAAAGCACCGGCCTGGGCCTGGACATCGGTGATGCTGACCGAATCTGCTATCCAATCCCTGACACCCTGTGCAATGAGCCTTGGCAGAAGCGCCCTACCGCGCAACTGTTGATGACCATGCACGAACTCGAAGGTGACCCTTTCTTCGCGGATCCCCGTGAAGTCCTGCGTCAAGTTGTGACCAAGTTCGACGAGATGGGCCTGACCATCTGCGCAGCCTTCGAACTGGAGTTCTACCTGATCGACCAGGAGAACGTGAACGGCCGCCCACAACCTCCGCGCTCGCCGATCTCCGGCAAACGCCCGCACTCGACTCAGGTCTACCTGATCGACGACCTCGACGAATACGTCGACTGCCTCCAGGACATTCTGGAAGGTGCGAAAGAGCAAGGCATCCCGGCCGACGCCATCGTCAAGGAAAGTGCCCCGGCGCAGTTCGAAGTGAACCTGCACCACGTGGCCGACCCGATCAAGGCCTGTGACTACGCGGTCCTGCTCAAGCGCCTGATCAAGAACATCGCCTACGACCATGAAATGGACACCACGTTCATGGCCAAGCCTTACCCGGGCCAGGCGGGCAACGGTCTGCACGTACATATCTCGATTCTTGATAAAGACGGCAAAAACATTTTTGCCAGCGAGGATCCCGAGCAGAACGCCGCACTGCGTCACGCGATCGGCGGTGTGCTCGAGACCCTACCCGCGCAGATGGCTTTCCTCTGCCCGAACGTCAACTCCTACCGTCGTTTCGGCGCACAGTTCTACGTGCCGAACTCGCCGTGCTGGGGCCTGGACAACCGTACTGTAGCGATCCGCGTTCCAACCGGTTCCTCCGATGCCGTACGCATCGAACACCGTGTGGCCGGCGCCGACGCCAACCCATACCTGTTGATGGCTTCGGTCCTGGCAGGCGTGCATCACGGTCTGACCAACAAGATCGAGCCGGGCGCGCCCGTGGAAGGCAACTCCTACGAGCAGAACGAGCAAAGCCTGCCGAACAACCTGCGCGACGCATTGCGTGAGCTGGACGACAGCGAAGTCATGGCCAAGTACATCGATCCTAAATACATCGATATCTTCGTGGCCTGTAAGGAAAGCGAGCTGGAGGAGTTTGAACACTCCATCTCCGACCTTGAGTACAACTGGTACCTGCATACCGTGTAAGCGGTTGCAGTAAAAAAGAACGCCGTCGGCTTTACAGCTTACGGCGTTTTTTTATGGCCGCCTTCGGCGGGTCGCGAGCAAGCTCACGCCCACAGGGATCTATGGCGTACGCAAAATCTGTGTTTCACATCGATCAACTGTGGGAGCGAGCTTGCTCGCGATGGCGTCCTGGCAGACAACATCAAACCCTGCTCGTACAATGCCCGCTGCCCCCGCAGGAGACTTCAATGACCCGACTCGCCACTCCACGCAAACCCCGCGCCCGCAGTCAGGCGCGGATCGATTCGATACTCGATGCCGCCCGCACGCTGCTGGCCGCCGAGGGCGTGGCCAGTCTGTCGATCTACAGCGTCGCCGAGCGCGCGGAGATCCCGCCCTCCTCCGTCTACCACTTCTTCGCCAGCGTCCCGGCGCTGCTTGAAGCGCTGACGGCCGACGTCCACGCCGCGTTCCGCGCCTGCCTGCAAGCGCCCATCGAGCATGGCGCCCTCAGCGGCTGGCGTGACCTGTCGCGCCTGGTGGAGCAGCGTATGCTGGCGATCTACAGCGAAGACGCCGCCGCCCGCCAATTGATCCTCGCCCAGCATGGCCTGACCGAAGTCACCCAGGCCGACCGCCAGCACGACATCGAACTGGGCGACCTGATGCACAAACTTTTCGATCACCATTTCGAATTGCCGAAGCTGCCAACGGACGTGGATGTGTTTGCGCTGGCGATGGAGCTCGGTGACCGCGTTTATGCGCGCTCGGTGCAGCAGCATGGTCAGATCACGCCGCGGATGGCCGAGGAAGGGATGCGGGTGTTTGATGCTTATCTTGGGTTGTACTTGCCGCCGTACTTACACAAGCGCGTTATCCCTGCCTGATTTTCGCGGGTTTTAATGGCCCCATCGCGAGCAGGCTCACTCCTACAGTTGATCTTCAGCGCACACAGAATTTGTGTACGACAAAAATCCCTGTAGGAGCGAGCCTGCTCGCGAAGGCCGCACCGCCGATTTCACTGAATAAGTTACAACTTGGCGATCGACACTTCAGTGGATTTCACAAACGCAATCACTTCACTGCCGACCACCAGTTCCAGCTCTTTCACCGAGCGGGTGGTGATCACCGAAGTAACGATGCCGGATGCGGTCTGAACGTCGATTTCCGACAGCACGTCGCCCAGTACGATTTCCTTGATCGAGCCTTTGAATTGGTTACGAACGTTGATGGCTTTGATAGTCATACGATTTCTCCTGAGGTCGAAATGAGCTGCAAGTGGCAAGCTACAAGCAGCAAGTAAAAGCGCTCTGCTTCCTCTTTCCGCTTGAAGCTTGCAACTCGCCGCTGCGTCTATTGCGCCCAACGCAATTGCGTAGGCAAGGGTGAAACGGGTTCCGGTTCCGGCGGTTCGCCGGGCTGTGCGAGGACGCGATTGAGGACTTCGGTTTCCAGTGCCGCCAGCCGATGCGAGCCGCGCACCCGAGGGCGCGGCAGTTCCACCATCAGGTCGAGGCCGACTTCGCCCTCTTCGATCAGGATCACCCGGTCGGCAATCGCCACCGCTTCACTGACGTCGTGGGTCACCAGCAACACGGTGAAACCATGCTTGCGCCAGAGCCGCTCGATCAGTTGCTGCATCTCAATTCGGGTCAGGGCATCCAGCGCGCCCAGCGGTTCGTCGAGCAGCAGCAAGCGCGGTTGATGGATCAACGCACGGGCCAGCGCCACACGTTGCTTTTGTCCACCGGACAAGGCCGCCGGCCATTCATTGGCGCGATCCGCCAGGCCGACCGACTCCAGTGCTTCAAGGGCTTGCGCACGCCAGTCGCCATTAAGGCCGAGGCCGACGTTGTCGATGACCTTTTTCCACGGCAGCAAACGCGCTTCCTGGAACATCAATCGGGTGTCTTCCCGCGCATCACTCAACGGCGCAGCGCCGGCGAGCAAGTCACCGCCCGTAGGCTGGTCGAGGCCCGCCAGCAAACGTAGCAACGTACTTTTGCCGCAGCCGCTGCGCCCGACCACCGCAACGAATTGGCCCGCCGGAATGTGCAGATCGATCTCGCGCAATACCTGCCGCGAGCCAAAGGTTTTTTGCAGCTTGCGCACCACCAGCGCAATCCCGCGCAGCAGGCGTGGAGGTTGCTGAGCGGTCATGCCGCACCTCCTTTGACTACCTGATAAGCCGGGTGCCAGCGCAGCCATACGCGTTCAAGTCCACGGGCCGCGAGGTCGGCCAGTTTGCCAAGCACCGCGTACAGAAGAATCGCCAGCACCACCACGTCGGTCTGCAAAAACTCTCGGGCATTCATCGCCAGATAACCGATACCGGAACTGGCCGAAATGGTTTCCGCAACGATCAGCGTCAGCCACATGAAGCCCAACGCAAAACGCACACCGACCAGAATCGAAGGCAGCGCACCCGGCAGAATCACCTGGCGAAACAGGCTGAAACCAGACAAGCCATAACTGCGCGCCATCTCCACCAGTGCCGGATCGACGTTGCGGATGCCGTGATAGGTGTTGAGGTAAATCGGGAACAACGTGCCCAGCGCCACCAGGAAAATCTTCGCCGACTCGTCGATGCCGAACCACAAAATCACCAGTGGAATCAGCGCCAGGTGCGGCACGTTGCGGATCATCTGCACCGAACTGTCGATCAGGCGTTCGCCCCATGTCGACAGGCCGGTGATGAAGCCCAGCACCAGGCCGATGCAGCCGCCGATAGTGAAGCCCAACGCGGCGCGCCAGCCGCTGATTGCCAGGTGCGTCCAGATTTCACCGCTGCGCACCAGGCTCACACCGGCTTCGATCACGGCGATCGGTGCTGGCAGGATCCGCGTCGACAACCAGCCCGCCGATACCGACAACTGCCACACCGCCAGCAGCAACACCGGCAACGCCCACGGCGCGAGGTTGTGGATGATTTTTTTCATGGCGCGCCTCAGCTCCGGGACGCGGCTTTGGGAAGGATGTCGTTGGCGACCATCTCGCCGAACGGGCTGACGTAGTTGGCCCCCTTCGGCAACTCCGGACGTTGAATGTCCAGATGCGGAAAGAGCAATTCGGCCACGCGGTAAGACTCTTCAAGGTGTGGATAACCGGAGAAGATAAAGGTGTCGATGCCCAGGTCCGCGTACTCCTTCACGCGGGCGGCCACGGTCGGGCCGTCGCCGACCAATGCCGTACCGGCACCGCCACGCACCAGACCGACACCGGCCCACAGGTTGGGGCTGACTTCGAGGTTGTCGCGGCTGCCGCCATGCAGGGCGGCCATGCGTTGCTGGCCGACGGAATCGAAACGCGCCAGCGAAGCCTGGGCACGAGCGATGGTTTCATCGTCCAGATGCGAGATCAATTTATCGGCGGCTTGCCAGGCTTCGGCGTTGGTCTCGCGAACGATTACATGCAGACGAATACCGAAGCGCACTGTGCGACCGAGCTTCGCCGCTTTGGCGCGCACTTGCTCGATTTTTTCGGCCACGGCGGCCGGCGGTTCGCCCCAGGTCAGGACCATTTCCACTTGCTCTGCCGCGAGGTCTTGCGCCGCTTCCGACGAGCCACCGAAGTACAGCGGCGGACGCGGTTGCTGGATCGGCGGATAGAGCAATTTCGCCCCTTTCACGCTGATGTGCTGACCGTCGTAATCAACGGTTTCGCCTTCGAGCACGCGACGCCAAATGCGGGTGAACTCCACCGAGGCCTGATAGCGCTCTTCGTGGCTGAGGAACAAACCGTCGCCGGCCAATTCGTCCGGATCACCGCCCGTGACCAGATTAAACAACGCACGACCGCCAGACAGACGATCCAGGGTCGCCGCCTGACGCGCGGCCACCGTCGGGGAAATGATCCCGGGGCGCAGAGCGACAAGGAATTTCAAACGCTGGGTCACCGGGATCAGCGACGCGGCCACCAGCCACGAGTCTTCGCAGGAGCGCCCGGTAGGAATCAGCACCCCGCCGAAACCCAATCGATCCGCCGCTTGCGCGACTTGTTGCAGGTAACCGTGGTCGACGGCGCGAGCGCCTTCGGCGGTGCCAAGGTAATGGCCGTCGCCGTGGGTAGGCAGGAACCAGAAAATATTGAGGCTCATGGAGTGGTCTCCTTCAAAGAATCGAATTACTGCGCTTTCGCAACGGCTGCCGGTGGCGTCCAGATCACGTCTTTGATGCTCAACGGCTTCGGAATCAGCTTGAGCTGGTAGAAGGTGTCGGCGATTTTCTGTTGCGCGGCGACCACTTCAGGCGTGAGGAACAGCGCGCCATAGCCCTGGCGTTTCACCGAGGTCAGGGTGATGTCGGCAGGCAGACCGAGCAGTGGCGACACCTGTTGGGTCACGTCTTCGGGATTGGCCTTGGACCATTCACCGACCGCGCGCACTTCTTCGACGAGGGTCTTGATCACCTCAGGATTTTTCTGTGCGTAAGGTTTGGTCGCGAGGTAGAACTGATGGTTGTCGACGATGCCCTGGCCATCGCGCAAGGTGTGCGCTTGCAGTTGTTTCTCGGCAGCGGCCTGGTACGGGTCCCAGATGACCCAGGCGTCGACGCTGCCACGCTCAAAAGCAGCGCGAGCATCGGCTGGCGGCAGGAACACGGTCTGGATGTCGGTGTATTTGAGGCCGGCGTCTTCCAGCGCACGCACTAACAGGTAGTGGACGTTGGAGCCTTTGTTGAGCACGACTTTCTTGCCCTTGAGGTCCTTCACCGATTTGATCGGCGAGTCCTTCGGCACCAGGATCGCTTCGCTGTGGGGCGCCGGTGGTTCGTAGGCGACGTAGAGCAGATCGGCGCCGGCAGCCTGGGCGAACACCGGCGGGGTTTCACCGGTCACACCGAAGTCGATGGAGCCAACGTTCAGGCCTTCGAGCAGCTGCGGGCCGCCGGGGAATTCAGTCCATTGCACGTCCACGCCTTGGGCGGCGAGACGTTTTTCCAGGGTGCCCTTGGCTTTGAGCAGCACCAGCGTGCCGTACTTTTGATAACCGATTCGCAACGTCTCGGCTTGAGCTTGAGTAATGGCGCCGAAGGACACAGCCGCAACAAACAGAGCGACCAGACCACGACGCAAAATGACAGTGCGCATAGCGCTCTCCTTTTTGCAGTTGGGTGTTGGCTGCACCTGCTTGGCCGTTGGCGGCTGAGTAAGGTGAGTGGATCAATGTCGGGTGAGGCTCAAATGCTCCAGCGAGCACTCAACAAACGTTCATTCAACAGGTTCGGATCGAGCGGCTTGGGCCGTCGCGCCATGGCGCTGCAAAACAGTTCCAGCGACTCGTTCAATCGTTGTTCCAGCTCCGGCGCCAATTGCGCCTGGGCACTGCCTTCGCCGTAAGCGATCTGGCTATCTACCGCAAAAATTCCGTGAAGCATTTCCTGGGCTTTCAGTGCCGACAGCACGGGCTTGAGTGCGTAGTCCACCGCCAGCATGTGGGCGATGCTGCCGCCGGTGGCCATCGGCAATACGACCTTGTGGGCCAGGGCGCGCTCGGGCAGCAGGTCCAGCACGGTTTTCAGTGCGCCGGAGAACGACGCTTTGTAAACCGGTGTGGCGATCAGCAGGCCATCGGCGTTTTCAATCTGTTGCAGCAGGTCGATGACCTTGGGGCTGTCGAAGCGTGCGTGCAGCAAGTCTTCCGCCGGGAAATCCCGAATCTGGTAACTCACCACTTCTACCCCTTGCTCCTGCAACCAGCGCTGGGAGCGTTCCAGCAGCACCCCGGATCGGGAGCGTTGGCTGGGACTGCCACCGAGTGAGACGACCAGCATTCAGAGGATTCCTTGAACGGTGTTGGCGATTCGCGGTTTGCGATCTCGCTGGGATGGGAGTGACCTTAACAGCTGATTGTTATATCCATAAATCATATTTATTCATTTGGTTATGCTTTATGGAGATATATAAATCAGTGCTTTACTGGCATAAAAAAAGGCCGTCGAAACGGCCTGAAATCCCCTGCTATTGGATCTGGGTTCTGCAGTGCCTGTCAGGGCCTCATTGCGATGGCGATTCAAGCCACGCAGAAAATGTTTAGCGATTCGGCTGCGGCGTCAGGCGCAGATACGGTTTCACCGTCCGATAACCCTTGGGAAAACGTTGCTTGATTTCATCTTCGTCCTTGAGCGACGGCACGATTACCACTTCATCACCGTCCTGCCAGTTGGCCGGGGTCGCCACCTTGTAGTTATCGGTGAGTTGCAGCGAATCAATGACCCGCAGGATTTCGTGGAAGTTGCGGCCGGTACTCGCCGGGTAGGTGATGGTCAGCCGAATCTTTTTGTTCGGGTCGATCACGAACAGCGAGCGCACGGTCAGGGTGTCGTTGGCGTTGGGATGAATCAGGTCGTACAGGTCCGACACCTTGCGGTCGGCATCGGCGAGGATCGGGAAGTTGACGAGGGTGTTCTGGGTTTCGTTGATGTCCTCGATCCACCGGTGATGCGAGTCCACCGGGTCAACCGACAGGGCGATGGCCTTGACCCCGCGCTGGGAAAATTCGTCCTTGAGCCGGGCGGTGAACCCCAATTCGGTGGTGCACACCGGGGTGAAGTCCGCCGGATGGGAAAACAGCACACCCCAGCTATCGCCCAGCCATTCGTGGAAACGGAGGGTGCCGGCGCTGGAGTCCTGTTCAAAGTCGGGGGCGATATCGCCAAGTCTGAGGCTCATGATGCTGCTCCTGGTGAATGCGTGTTGAGCTCGACTTTGCCCGCATCCGAGAATAATTAAAAAGAATAAATATCGATTTATTTAGATCATAAAGAAATATTAAAGATCTGTTCACTGGACGCGAACAGACAACGCGCCCAACATCGCCCACAAGGTTCGAGAAGGCCTTGAGTGCTGCAAAAGAGGGGAATTTCGAGGCGGGTTTACGGGGGTGACCCCGCCTTGAAACGCAAAAGCCCCGCCGGGCGAGATGCCGGGCGGGGCTTTTTTTGTCTCGGTTACAAGAGCGCTATTACAACAGCGGGATCGAGTAGCTGAGGATCAGGCGGTTTTCGTCCTGGGAGCGAGTGCCCGGCAGGTCAGTGCGCCACATAGCGTTTTTCCAGGCAACACCAAGGTTCTTCAGCGGGCCGTCCTGAAGGACGTAGGCAACGCTCAAGTCGCGTTCCCACTCGGAAGCGCCGTTGGCCAACTCGCCACCTTTTGCGTTGACGGTGTCGATGTTGTCACCGCGCAGGTAAACCATACCGGCGGTCAGGCCTGGTACGCCAACCTTGGCGAAGTCGAACGAGTAGCGTGCTTGCCAGGTTTTCTCGCCGGCACGGCCGAACTTCTGGATTTGCGAATCGGTGATGGTGTAGTTCGACGAACCGTCACCCTGGTTCAGCCAAGGGAAGTCGCTGCTGCCGTTGCTGACCTGGTAACCGCCACCGAAGGTATGACCGGCAACCGAATACAGGAACAGGCCGCTGTACAGGTTGTTGTCGACCTTGCCTTTACCGTTTGGCGCGTTGTAGTTGCCAGTGGTGTAGTACAGCGGGTCGTGACCGTTGGCACCGTCGTCAGAGCTGTTGAAGTAACGGAAATCCGACTTCAACACGCCCGGGCCGATTGCCCAGTTGTGAACCAGACCCAGGAAGTGTTGCTTGTAGAACTCTTCCAGGTTGCCGTAGTAGTACTGGGCCGTCAGGTCCTTGGTGATTTTGTAGTCACCACCGGCGTAGATGAACTTGTTGCTGTCACGGAATTTGGTCCCACGGGAGTTCGCGCCCGAAATGGACATCTGCTCGTTGTTGCTGGAGTTACGGCCTTTAACGGCTTCGATCTGACCACCGACCAGGGACAGGTCCTTGATCTCGGCGGAAGTGATCTGGCCACCCTGCCACGTTTGCGGCAGCAGACGACCATCGTTGGTCACGATGACCGGGTTTTTCGGCTGCAAGGTGCCCAGTTTCAGCTCAGTCTGGGAAACCTTGGCCTTGGCCGTCAGGCCCAGGCTGGAGAAGTCATCAACCGCTTCGCCGTTGGACTTGCTCGGGAACACAGTGCCGCCGTACGAGGTGGCAGTCGCGCCGTTGGTGCCGCCGCCCGAATCCAGCTTCACGCCCAACAGGCCGATCGCATCGATACCGAAGCCGACGGTGCCTTGGGTGTAACCGGAGATGAAACGCAGATCGAAGCCTTGGCCCCACTCTTCGTTTTTGTTCGGACCGGTACCGTCACGGTTATCGGTGTTGATGTAGAAGTTACGCAGCCCCAGGGTGGCCTTGCTGTCTTCGATGAAACCAGCGGCGCCTGCTTGCTGCGCCAAAACCCCAACGGCCACAGCGATGGCCAAGGTGGACTTGTTCATTGTTTCGCTCCTCATTACTAATGCTTGTGATCCTGGTCCTGGGTCGAATGCCCTGGATCCTAAGACGCGCAATTGTTGCCGAGCCTTCTAGGCCGGTCGTTTTGGCCGTGCAGGATACACAGCTTCATAAAGCCAAAAAGAATTTTGTTTTTCTTTTTAATACCGTTTAGGTATATGCCTGCACAGCACAGATCCGAGGTATCGGCATGAAAGCCAATTCCTTGACCTGTTCTACTTACGAGGTTTTTCAACTAACGCCGGCTCCACGATGAGGACCGGTCGGAGCCCACTTTAGGTGCCCGTGATAAAAACCAAAAAGAATAAAAAGTACGCACAACTGCAGTTATTGAAATATTGACAGGCAAAAAAAAGCCTCGCCAGTTGGCGAGGCTTTTTCTGAAAACGTATTACATGAAGCTGTAGGTGTAGTTGAAGATCAGACGGGTCTGGTCCTGGCTGGCGATACCGGTATCGCTGCCACGGTAAGTGCCATGACGCAGTGTTGTGCCGAAGCCTTTGAGTACGCCTTGCTGGATGGTGTAGTCCACACGCAGGTCGCGTTCCCACTCGGACTGATCAGGGCTGGTACCGTTTTTGGCCTTGATGTTATCGCCATACAGGTAGGCGGCCGAGGCTTTCAGACCTGGCACACCCAACGCAGCGAAGTCGTAGGAGTACTGACCGAACGTGGTGTTTTCACCGGCCCGGACAAAGCCGTTGATCATGGAATCGGTGAACAGGTAGAAGCTCGCGCCGCCCGCTTCTTCACTGCGACGGTTGTCATTCACAACGCTACCCTGGTTCAGGTAGACGAAACCGCCGTCATCATTGACGCGTTGATGACCCAGCAGGAACGCGTTGCCACCCAGGGTGTAGGTGAACATGGCGCTCCAGGTCTTGTTGTCGACCTCGCCCGGGGTCTTGGCGTAACCACCGTTGTTGTTGAACTGATAGCCCGCATCGCCGTTCTTGCCATCGGAACCGCTATCGAAGTAGCGCAGGTCCGTCTTGAAGGACTGATTGGTACCAATCGGCCAGACATGTACCAGACCCAGGAAGTCCTGTTTGTAGTAGTCCTTCAGATTCGCGTGGTAGTACTGCAGAGTCAGGTCTTTGGTGACCTTCCAGTCGGCACCGGCGTAACGGAACTGGTTGCTCTCCTCGGTACCACCAGCCACGGCCAGACCGGTGCTGTTGGAAGAGGCGCGACCCGCCGCGTGCTCCAACTGACCAACGTTGAAGGTAACGTTGTCGATTTCCTTCGAGGAGATCGTGCCACCCTCAAAGGTCTGTGGCAGCAGACGGCTGTCGTTCGCGACCAGAATCGGCATGTTCGGTTGCAACGCGCCGCCCAAGTGGGCCTCGGTCTTGGAGAAGCGTGCCTTTACGTTAGCTGCCGCACGGCTCCACTCACTCGCCGCCGAACCATCGGAGTCGCTTGGGAAGAATGAGCTCGGGTACGGGTGATGCCCCTTGCCGCCGTCCAGATGGATACCGACCAGTGCTTGAGCGTCGATACCGAAGCCGACAGTACCTTGGGTGAAACCGGACAGGTAATCAAATTTGAGGCCTTCAGCGGTCTCTTTCTGATCGGCACCGCCGTCACGGTTATCGTTGTTGAAATACATGGTGCGGGAACTGACGGAAGCCTTGCTGTCTTCCAGGAAACCGGCGGCGCCTGCCTGCTGCGCCAAAACCCCTACGGCCACGGCCAAGGCCAAGGTGGACTTGTTCATTGTTTAGCTCCTCTCGTTTCTAATTCTTGTGTTCCTGGCCCCAAGTCGATGCTTGGAATCCTAAGATGCGCGATTAGCGCCAGAGCGTGACCCACAAGTCAATCGTAACTATGTGTGTCTACGACCATGGTCTAATCCCCCGTTTTTTGGTCCATGCAGGTCATGAGTTCGTCATAAACCTGAAAAGAACTAGCTGCCTCTTTTCTCATACCCTTTAGGAATTAAGCTCTGCGCCGCTCCCAGCCCCCCAGAATAGGGCCCTCAGCTCATAAGCTAATTCCTAAACAGTATTTACTAGCCGTTTTTTAGATCGTTTAGCGTTTGAAGCAATTCGGAAACAAAACCTTACCGAAAGGCCCCGCCATGACGACCAAACGCGCACTATCCAGTCCAATTGTTACAGTTTGTGTATCGCGATTATTTACGCTCTCCGCTCAGGCGGCCAACTTGACCGTGGGCTACCCAACCGGTATCGCCCCCAGCAAAGTCCCCAGGCAGACGGTCCGTACGAAAAAAACAATCGGCGAGAAAATTGACTGGCGTCGCTTCAACAGCGGCCCGGAAGTGGTGACCGCGCGCACTCAGCAAACCACTGCGCTACTGGAGGGCGGCACGGCGAAGGCGATTGGCGAGACGGCGAAGCTCTTGAAAGAGCAAGGGAAGGTAGAGACGGTGCTGCCGGATTATTCGGCGTATGTCAGTGCGAAGTTTGTGGCTGACTGATGATCGTTCCCACACTCTGCGTGGGAACGATCACTGCCACAGGATCACAGGGTCTTTTCGAAGATCTTCGAATTACGCTGATAGTTGTACAGCGAAGCCCGTGCTGACGGCAGGCGTTCAACGCTGCTCGGCACGAACCCGCGCTCGCGGAACCAGTGAGCGGTGCGGGTCGTCAGCACGAACAGGGTTTTCAACCCCTGGGCCCGGGCACGGGTTTCGATGCGCTCCAGCAGCTCATCACCGCGACCGCCATGCCGGTATTCCGGGTTCACTGCCAGGCACGCCAGCTCCCCGGCGTCCGAGTCGGCAATCTGATAAAGCGCCGCACAGGCGATGATCATGCCTTCGCGTTCAACCACGCTGAACTGCTCGATCTCCCGCTCCAGCACTTCGCGGGAGCGACGCACCAGAATCCCCTGCTCTTCCAGCGGGCTGATCAGGTCCAGCAAACCGCCGACATCTTCGATCGCGGCTTCACGCACCACTTCGAATTGTTCCTGCGCCACCAGCGTACCGCCACCGTCACGGGTGAACAGTTCGGTCAGCAGAGCACCGTCTTCGGCGTAGCTGACGATATGGCTGCGCGCCACGCCGCCCCGACAGGCCTCAGCGGCTGCATCCAACAATTCAGCCTGATAGTTGCTGCCCAGCCGCTGCAAATGCGCCGGCACTTGTTGCGGACGCAATTCGCGCACCAGACGACCGTTTTCATCGATCAAGCCCGGGTCGGCGCCAAACAGCAGCAGCTTGTCCGCGCCCAGGTCGATGGCCGCGCGAGTGGCGACGTCTTCACAGGCGAGGTTGAAGATTTCACCGGTCGGCGAGTAGCCCAACGGCGACAGCAACACGATGGAGCGTTCGTCCAGCAGGCGATTGATGCCTTTGCGGTCGACCCGACGCACTTCGCCGGTGTGGTGATAATCCACACCTTCGAGCACACCAATCGGCCGCGCCGTGACCAGGTTGCCGCTGGCCACCCGCAGGCGCGAGCCCTGCATCGGCGAAGAGGCCATGTCCATGGAAAGGCGCGCTTCAATAGCAATACGCAACTGGCCGACTGCATCGATCACACACTCCAGCGTCGCAGCATCGGTGATGCGCATGCCGTGATGGTAATGCGGGGTCAGGCCACGCGTGGCGAGGCGGGTTTCAATTTGCGGACGGGAACCGTGAACCAGCACAAGGCGCACACCCAGGCTGTGCAACAGCACCAGGTCGTGAACGATATTGCCGAAATTCGGATGCTCCACCCCATCGCCGGGGAGCATGACGACAAAGGTGCAATCGCGGTGGGCATTGATGTAAGGCGAAGCGTGACGAAGCCAATTAACGTATTCGGGCATGAACCTGGGCCTGTAATAAATAGCAGCCAAAAAATGGGCGAAACTGAAAACGCACAGCGGGCTGATGGTTATCGTCGGAACAGGCTTGGCGACACGCGCGCTCTCCTCATGAATACGGGTTGGGACACTGGCAATTTATACGGCATGTCAGGCAAAGCACAGACCCTGTGGGCGCGGGCAGGCTCGCTCCCACATGGATTTGCGCTCAACTGACGGGCATTGCGGCCGGTGTCAGGCAGTAATGTTGAATCAGTTGACGTAATAGATGCACCGTAGGCTGCAAACGTGACATTTCGAGGTATTCCCCCGGTTGGTGGGCGCAGGCGATATCGCCCGGGCCGAGCACCAGTGTCTCGCAGCCAAGTTGCTGAAGATAAGGCGCTTCGGTGCCGAACGCCACTGCTTCGGCACCATGGCCGGTAAGCTTTTCAGCGATCCGCACCAATTCCGCGTCTTCGGCCTGCTCAAAGGGCGGCACCTCAGGGAACAGCGGCGCGTAATCGATCTTCACCTGATGGCGCTCGGCAACCGGTTTGAGCCGCTGCAAAATCTCCGCGCGCAAGGCCTTGGGATCCATGCCCGGCAAGGGCCGCAGGTCGAATTCCAGCGAACACTGGCCGCAGATACGGTTAGGGTTGTCGCCGCCATGGATGCAGCCGAAGTTCATGGTCGGCGTCGGCACGCCAAACTGCGGATTGCGGAATTCGCGCTGCCACAACAGGCGCAGACCACGTAATTCGCCGATTGCATCGTGCATCGCTTCAAGGGCGCTGTGGCCCAGGCGTGGGTCCGAGGAATGGCCACTCTGACCGAGAATGTCGATACGTTCCATCATGATGCCTTTGTGCATGCGGATCGGCTTCAGCCCGGTCGGCTCGCCGATAACCGCTGCGCGGCCCAATGGACGCCCGGCCTTGGCCAGGGCGCGAGCACCGGACATCGAGCTTTCTTCATCGCATGTAGCGAGGATCAACAACGGTTGCTTGAACGGCTGATCGAGCAGCGGGATCACCGCTTCGATGGCCAAGGCGAAAAAGCCCTTCATGTCACAACTGCCCAAGCCCACCCAACGACCATCGACTTCGGTGAGCTTCAGCGGATCGGTCTGCCACAACGCGCCATCGAACGGCACCGTGTCACTGTGGCCGGCCAACACCAGGCCGCCGGGGCCGGTACCAAAACTGGCCAGCAGGTTGAACTTGCCGGGGCTGACTTGCTGGATATCACAGGCAAACCCCAGATCACCCAGCCACGTCGCCAGCAAATCGATTACCGGGCGGTTGGTCTGATCCAGGTTCGGTTGGGTGCAGCTGACCGACGGCGCAGCGATCAGTGCAGCGAACTGATCTTTCATGGACGGCAAGGGCATCGCTGACTCCAACTCCCGGATTGAAGTCCATCATAGAACCATCTGGCGACAGGAATAAACCGTCGCGGGGCGTAGGAACGTTCACTCCTGTACACTGCACGACCTTGGCAGCCACACATTCCCCCGGCTGCGCTCCCGATCCTGGATTTTCCGGCCATGCAGAAAGAAACCGAAATCAAGCTCCGCGTCAGCCGCGAAACCCTCGCGGCCCTGCGCGAGCACCCGCTCCTGAAAAAACGCAACAAAAGTGGCTGGGAACGCCGTGAGTTGATGAATCAATACTTCGACACGCCTGAGCGCGACCTGGCCCGCGCCAAGGTTGCCCTGCGCCTGCGCCGCGATGGCGAAGAAGTGATTCAGACGCTCAAGACCCGCGGCCACAGTGTTGCCGGCCTGTCCGAGCGTAACGAATACGACTGGAACCTGCCCAAAGCCAAGCTCGACGTGAAAAAACTCGACGGCGAATGCTGGCCTGAAGAGCTGGCCGAGCTGGACAAGAAAACCCTCAAGCCGATCTTCACCACCGATTTCGTTCGCGAACGCGCTGAAATCGCCTGGGGCCGTGGCAAGACCAAAGTGGTCATCGAAGCCGCGCTGGACCTGGGCCACGTGATCGTCGGCAAGCAGAAAGAAGAAATCTGCGAACTGGAACTGGAATTGCGCGAAGGCGAGCCGGCCGCCCTGCTGGAACTGGCCGCAGAACTGGCCGCAACCCTGGCCCTGATGCCGTGTGACATCAGCAAGGCTGAGCGCGGCTATCGCCTGTACGACGCCAACAGCTATTCGTTGAGCCTGCCGGCGCCGCAAATCACCGCCGAAACCCCGCTGGACGACGCGTTCGCCGCGCTGAGCTGGCACTTGCTGGGCAGCAGCCAGCGTCTGGCTGAGCAATATCGCTTCAACGGCCACTGGCGCCTGTTGCAGGACTGGGTCGAAAACCTCGCTGAATTGCGTGCTTTGCTTAGCAGCCTGGGTCAAGCCGCGCCGCGTCAGTCCACCCACGACCTGCGCCTTGCGCTGGATGCGTTGCTGGAAGACTGGCGTCCGCTGGTGCAAGCCGGCATCGAGGACGAAGACGTGCGCAAAGCCGCGCCGGAGCAATTCCTCGAAGAACTGGAAGACCCGCGCTGGGGCCTGTTCTCGCTGAACACCTCACGCTGGTTGCTGGCCCGCACCTGGGCGGCTGATCGCAACGTTCGTGGCAATCGCCAGGGTGCCGCGCAACTGGGTAGCTGGTTGCCGCGGTTGCTGGGTGAAGAAGCAACGTCCCTGCAATTGCAGCGTTATCAGCAACAGCCGGAAGACCTGGCCGAGCAACTGCCGCGCATCGAGCGCATTCAGGCGTGGCTGCACCATGCCCGTGGCGTGCTGGACATCCCGGAAATGGATCGCCTGTACGGTGAGCTGAAACAGCTGGCGCAACTGGCCAACGAGCCGATCACCGATGAATCGCTGGATGCGCGTAAGCAGCAGGCGATTGCGGTGTACCAGAATCGTGCCTGGAAAATGCTGCTGCGTATGTAAGTACACAACTGTGGCGAGGAGGCTTGCCCCCTCGCCACAAAAGCACTCTGCCGGTGTTACACCGGCAAACTCGTCGTCGACTTGATCTCCGACAACGCCACAATCGAATTCACTTCCTGTATCCCCGGCACCATCGACAGCTTTTCGAAGAAAAACCGCTCATACGCCTCAATGTCCGCCGTGACGATCCGCAGCAAAAAATCCACCGACCCCATCAGCACATAACACTCCAGCACTTCGGGAAAACCGCGGATCGCCTCAGTGAACTCAGTGAAGTTCGAACGCCCGTGCGCATTGAGTTTGATCTCGGCAAAGATCTGCGTGTTCAGGCCGATCTTCTTGCGGTCCAGCAGCGTCACCTGCCCACGAATGATTCCCTCCTCCTTCATCCGCTGAATCCGCCGCCAGCAGGGCGACTGCGACAGCCCCACCTGTTCGGCGATCTGAGCGCTGGAGAGCGAAGCGTCCTCTTGCAGCAACGCGAGAATCTTGCGGTCGTAGCCATCGAGCTCGCTTTGCATAGAAAAACCTTAAATCGTTCGTTATTCGAATTACACGATTCGATAAATCGCCAATAAGCCCAATCATAGATAAGAAATGCCCGGCACCGAATGTAAAAATTCCTCCATTGAATTTGGAGCCCGACCATGCCGCCTCTCGAAGCCGTCTACACCCCGCCCACCCGCGCCGATGTCTGGAACGCCAGCAACGCCCACTGCCGCGTTCATTACCAACTGCTGGCGGAGGCCGAGCCGGATCTGCTGTGCCGAGCGCTCAATCTGTTTGCCTTGCAGTTCTTGACGCCGCAACAAGTGAACGTGCAGCGCCAGGAGGATTTGCTGTCGATCGACATCGTCATGGACGGTCTCAGTTGGCACCGCGCCCAAGTGATTGCGGAAAAATTACGCAACCTGATCAGCGTCTGTTCGGTCGAGTTGCAAACGGCTGATGTGATGTGGGATCAACCGGCCCAGGCAGCGGGCTGAAAAATCCCGACACGGCTTCGTCGGGTAGTGGCCCAACGGTCGAGGGCTGCGCGACTATCCTTTGCGGACTGTTGTTCATGAGGAGCCCGCATGTCCGTTCAACTTGCCATTCAGGACCGCTGGCTGGATCTCAATGATTTGCTGCGCGAACTGGTCGCCCAAGGTTTCATCAGCCAGGACTCGGCCGAGCACGCGCTCAATGCCCGCCGCCGCCACGCCGCCAATGGCCAGATGCACCCGCTGGAATTCATAGCCAGCCAACACCTCGACGATCTCAGCCGTCCCGGCAAACACCTGGACCTGGAAAGCCTGACCCTGTGGCTGTCGCAGCAAGCCGGCCAGCCTTATTTGCGCATTGATCCACTGAAGATCAACGTCGCGGCCATCACGCCGTTGATGTCCTACGCCTTTGCCCAGCGCCACAAGATTCTCGCGGTATCGATCGACCGCGACGCGGTGACCGTGGCCAGCGCCCAGCCCTACGTCAGCGGCTGGGAAGCCGACCTGACCCATGTGTTGAAGTTGCCGATCAAACGGGTCGTGGCCAACCCGGTGGACATCCAGCGCTTGAGCGTCGAGTTCTTTCGTCTGGCCAAATCGGTCAGCGGTGCGACCGCTGCCGATCAGCAAACCAGCACGTTGGGCAACTTCGAACAACTGCTCAACCTCGGCGCCAGCGACCAGGAGCCGGACGCCAATGACGCGCACATCGTCAACATCGTCGATTGGCTGTTTCAGTACGCCTTCCAGCAACGCGCCAGCGATATCCACATCGAACCCCGGCGCGAACAAGGCACGGTGCGCTTTCGCATCGACGGCGTGTTGCACAACGTCTATCAATTCCCGCCGCAAGTGACCATGGCCATCGTCAGTCGCCTGAAAAGCCTTGGGCGGATGAACGTCGCGGAAAAGCGCAAACCCCAGGACGGCCGGGTGAAAACCAAGACCCCGGACGGCGGCGAAGTCGAACTGCGGCTGTCGACCTTGCCAACGGCGTTTGGCGAAAAAATGGTCATGCGGATCTTCGACCCGGAAGTGCTGCTCAAGGATTTCGATCAGTTGGGCTTTTCCGCTGAAGACCTGCGCCGCTGGCAGGACATGACTCGTCAGCCCAACGGCATCATTCTGGTCACCGGGCCGACGGGTTCGGGCAAGACCACCACGCTGTACACCACCCTGAAGAAACTGGCGACGCCGGAGGTCAACCTCTGCACCATCGAAGACCCGATTGAAATGGTCGAACCCGCGTTCAACCAGATGCAGGTCCAGCACAACATCGACCTGACCTTCGCCGCTGGCGTGCGCGCGTTGATGCGACAAGACCCGGACATCATCATGATCGGCGAGATTCGCGACCTCGAAACCGCCGAGATGGCGATTCAGGCGGCGCTCACCGGTCACTTGGTGCTCTCGACGCTGCACACCAACGACGCGCCGAGCGCGATCAGTCGCCTGCTGGAACTCGGCGTGCCGCATTACCTGATCAAAGCCACGGTGCTCGGCGTCATGGCCCAGCGCCTGGTGCGTACCTTGTGCCCCCATTGCAAGACGCCACTGACACTGGGCGAAGAGGATTGGCAGACCCTGACCAAACCCTGGCAAGCCCCGCTGCCGACCAACGCGCAACGCGCCATCGGCTGCCTGGAGTGTCGCGACACCGGCTATCACGGCCGCGCCGGGGTCTACGAAATCATGCAGCTGACGGACGGCGTCAAAGCGTTGATCAATCCAGACACCGACCTGCTGGCGATCCGGCGTCAGGCGTTCAAGGAGGGTATGCGCAGCTTGCGACTATCAGGCGCTCAGAAGGTGGCGGCAGGGCTGACCACGATCGAAGAGGTGCTGCGCGTGACGCCGCAGAGCGAGCAAAAGTAGGCACGGGTGTATGGAACTGGATGGGGGGATGGCTATCCAAGGCCGTGTAGTTAACCCAGTGGAGTCACCCATCATGCGTTTCAAACTTGCTGTCGCCACCGTCGCGCTGCTGTCCCTTCCAGTCGGTTCCGCGATGGCCGATAGCTTTTGGACTAACGTCCTTTCGTCGGGCGCGACCACCGGCTCGACTTACCTGACGTTCAAGGATCACAAGCTGATCGTCGCGGCCCAGGACGATGCCGGTAGTTTTGTTGCCAGTGACGGCGGCATTCGCGGCCCTTACCTGGAAGCGGCGATGCAGAAAGTCCGCGCCGACAACCCAGGCCTGCAGGCGACGGACATGGAACTGGCGAATGCGATTCTGGCGAAGAACGCCGTCGCTTCGAAGTAAGTCCATCGATACAAAAATGCCGCTCATATGAGCGGCATTTTTTTGCCCAAACACAAATCCCCCCTGTAGGAGCGAATTCGGGATCTCAGCGGTAATCGTCGACAGGCACACAGGCGCAGAACAGATTCCGGTCGCCGTAAACGTTATCCACCCGATTCACCACCGGCCAGTATTTGTGCTGTCGGGTGTGCGCATCCGGCGTCACCGCTTGCTCGATGCTGTACGACCGCTCCCACACTCCGGTGATGTCCGCCAAAGTATGTGGCGAACGCTTCAGCGGATTGTCCTCGGCTGGCCAGTTGCCGTTTTCCACCTCGCTGATTTCCGCACGGATGCTCAGCATCGCTCCGATAAACCGGTCCAGTTCGGCTTTTGATTCACTTTCGGTCGGCTCGACCATCAACGTCCCCGGCACGGGAAACGACATGGTGGGCGCATGGAAACCGTAATCCATCAAACGCTTGGCAACGTCTTCTTCACTGATGCCGGTCAGCGCCTTCAGTGGCCGCAGATCCAGGATACATTCGTGAGCCACCCGCCCGTTGCGCCCGGTGTAGAGCACCGGGAACGCACCGGACAAATGCTGCGCCAGGTAATTCGCGGCGAGGATTGCCACTTCGCTGGCGTCTGCCAGTTGCGGCCCCATCATCGCGATGTACATCCAGCTGATCGGCAAAATGCTCGCACTGCCCCAGGGCGCCGCGCTCACTGCGCCGTTCTGCGGCAACGGCCCGTCGATGGGTACCACCGGGTGATTGGCCACGAACGGCGCCAGGTGCGCCCGCACACCAATCGGCCCCATGCCCGGCCCACCGCCGCCATGGGGAATGCAGAAGGTCTTGTGCAGGTTCATGTGAGACACATCGGCGCCAATGTCCGCCGGGCGAGCCAAGCCGACTTGCGCGTTGAGGTTGGCGCCATCCATGTACACCTGACCGCCGTGGCTGTGGATAACTTCACACATCTCGCTGATGCCTTCCTCGTAGACACCATGGGTCGATGGATACGTCGCCATCAGGCACGCGAGTTTGTCCCCCGCCTCCGAGGCTTTTTGCTTGAGGTCATCCAGATCAACGTTGCCGGCTTCGTCGCACTCGACAATCACCACGCGCATCCCGGCCATTTGCGCCGAGGCCGGGTTGGTGCCGTGGGCCGAGGACGGAATCAGGCAGACGTCCCGCGCCCCTTGGTGACGGCTCTCGTGGTATTTGCGGATCGCCAGCAACCCGGCGTATTCGCCCTGGGCGCCGGAGTTGGGTTGCATGCAAATCGCATCGAAACCGGTGATCGCGCAGAGCCAGCGTTCCAGCTCTTCGATCATCAGCGAATACCCCACGGCCTGCTCCTTCGGCACGAACGGGTGCAGGTTGGCGAACTGCGGCCAGGTGATCGGGATCATCTCGCTGGTGGCGTTGAGCTTCATGGTGCAGGAGCCCAGCGGGATCATCGACTGGTTGAGGGCGAGGTCCTTGTTCTCCAGTTGCTTGAGGTAACGCAGCATCTCGGTTTCGCTGTGGTGCGCATTGAACACCGGATGACGCAGATAAGGCGAGGCGCGCAGCAGCCCGTCAGGAATGCCGGACGCCAGCGTTTCGGCGTCCAGATCGTCGACATTCAAACCATGATCGGCGCCAAGGAACACATCGAACAACTTGGCGACGGTGGTCTCGTCTGAGGTTTCATCGAGGCTCAACCCTAACTGTCCTCGCCCCAGAATCCGCACATTGATCTGCGCCGCCCGAGCACTTTCGATGATCGCGGTCTGGGTGCCGCCAACCTCCAGGGTCAGGGTGTCGAAGAAATGCCTGTTGAGACGGCTGACGCCGTGCCGCTCAAGGCCGGCAGCGAGGATGCAGGTCAAGCGATGCACACGCTGGGCAATGCGCTTGAGCCCTTCAGGTCCGTGGTACACCGCGTAGAAACTGGCGATGTTGGCCAGCAACACCTGAGCAGTGCAAATGTTCGAATTGGCCTTCTCCCGGCGGATATGTTGCTCGCGGGTTTGCAGGGCCATGCGCAAGGCAACATTGCCGCGAGCATCCTTGGACACGCCGATGATCCGCCCGGGAATCGCCCGTTTGTATTCATCGCGACTGGCAAAAAATGCCGCGTGCGGCCCGCCGTAGCCCATGGGCACACCAAAACGCTGGGATGAGCCGAACACCACATCGGCGCCCAACTCTCCCGGCGGAGTCAGCAGCAGCAAACTCAGCAAATCAGTGGCAACACACGCCAGGGCTTGCTGCGCGTGCAGGTGATCGATCAACGGCCGCAGATCGTGGATCTCGCCATGGGTGTCGGGGTATTGCAGCAGGGCACCGAACACCTGGTGCTGTTTCAAGTTATCCACAGTGTCGATGATCAGCTCGAAACCGAAGCCTTCGGCGCGGGTCTGCACCACCGAAATGGTCTGCGGATGGCAGTTCTGGTCGACGAAGAACAGATTGCTTTTGGACTTGGCGACTCGCTTGGCCAGCGCCATCGCTTCTGCGGCGGCGGTGGCTTCATCCAGCAAGGACGCGTTGGCCAGTTCCAGGCCGGTGAGGTCGATGGTCAGTTGCTGGAAGTTCAGCAGCGCTTCGAGCCGGCCTTGGGCAATCTCTGGCTGATAAGGCGTGTACGCGGTGTACCAACCGGGGTTTTCCAGGACGTTACGCACAATCACGGTCGGGGTGAGGGTGCCGTGGTAGCCCATGCCGATCAGGCTGGTCCAGACCTGGTTTTGCTCGGCGTAACCGCGCAGTTTGGCCAGCGCGGCTTGTTCATCGAGGGCGGGCGGCAGGTCGAGCGCGCGGTTCAGGCGAATACCCGGCGGCACCGTCTGCTCGATCAATTCGACCCGGCTGCCGAGGCCGAGGCTGTCAAGCATGGCCTGCTGCTCGACGGCATCGGGCCCGAGGTGGCGGCGCAGAAAGGCATTGGGGTCGCGTAACTGGCTCAAGGACGGCAACTGGGACATGACGGGCTCTCTCTTGACTGGCGCTCAACGTCGATGCAACACGGTCAAACCAGCATAGCAGTCGATATCCGGGCGGATGGCTTGGCGCCGACGACCATTGCAGACATCATGCTCGGCATCTGCCAAATGTCCGCTGATCAGGTGCCTGAATTTATGAGCCCACTGCCTTTCCTGCCGTTTTCCAAACCCACCATCGATGAAGCGACGATTGCCGCGGTCGGCGACGTGTTGCGCTCGGGCTGGATTACCAGCGGCCCCAAGGTCCAGGCCTTTGAACAACAACTCTCGGCATTTTTTGGCGGGCGCCCGGTGCTCACGTTCAATTCCGGCACCTGCACCATGGAAATCGCCCTGCGCATTGCCGGGATCGGACCGGGCGATGAAGTGATCACCACGCCGATCTCCTGGGTGGCCACCGCCAACGTCATTCTCGAAGTCGGCGCCACCCCGGTGTTTGCCGATATCGACCCGGTCACCCGCAACATCGACCTGGCTCAACTCGAAGCCGCCATCACCCCGCGTACCAAAGCGATCCTGCCGGTATTTCTCGCCGGACTGCCGGTGGACATGACGCGCCTTTACGCACTGGCCAAGCAGTACAACCTGCGGGTGCTGGAAGACGCGGCCCAGGCGCTGGGCTCCAGCTGGAACGGCCAGCGCATCGGCTCGACCGGCGACTTCGTGTCCTTCAGTTTCCAGGCGAACAAGAACGTCACCTCGTCAGAGGGCGGCTGCCTGGTGCTGAACAATGATGAGGAAGTGCGACTGGCGCAGAAGTACCGTTTGCAGGGCGTGACCCGCAGCGGCTTCGATGGTTTGGATGTCGATGTGCTGGGCGGCAAGTTCAACATGACCGACGTCGCGGCGGCCATCGGCCTTGGGCAATTTGCTCACATCGAAGCCATCACGGCCCATCGCCGTGAACTGGCCCGGCACTATTTCGCGTGTTTTGGTGAGGTTTTCGAGGCGCAATACGGGGCTCAACTGCCCCCGGCGGATTTCGAGAACAGCAACTGGCATTTGTTCCAGCTGGTGTTGCCGGAGCGCGGGGATGGCCTGCCGGCACGGGCGACGTTCATGGAGCAGATGCAGGCGTTGGGCGTCGGTATCGGCTATCACTACCCGCCGATTCACTTGCTGAGCCTTTACCGCGAGCGCGGTTTCAAGGAGGGCATGTTCCCGGTCGCCGAGCGGGTCGGCCGCTTGATTGTCTCGTTGCCGATGTTCACGGCGATGAGCAAAGCGGATGTCGAGCGTTCGGTGGCGGCGGTCAAAGCTGTTCTGAAGCCCTAAACACCTGTGGGAGCGAGCTTGCTCGCTCCCACAGCGATTTCGCAGAGCGGGGACTATTCGCCGATCGCAGCCTTGTAGCCAGCAGCGTCGAGCAGTTTTTCAAGGTCAGCAGTGTTGCTTGGCTTGAGCTTGAAGATCCACGCGCCGTACGGATCGGTGTTGAGCAGTTCCGGGTTAGCGCTCAATTCTTCGTTGACCGCAATCACTTCACCGGCAATCGGGGAGTAGATGTCGGAGGCGGCTTTCACCGATTCAACAACGCCTGCCTGATCTTCGGCAGCAAACACGTTGCCCACTTCGGTCAGCTCAACGAACACCACATCACCCAGCGCTTCCTGCGCGTGATCGCTAATGCCCACGGTGACGGTGCCGTCGGTTTCCAGGCGGGCCCATTCGTGACTTTTGGCAAAACGCAGGTCGGCAGGAATATCGCTCATGTTCTGTGTCCTCAAGAAAAATGTCAGCGGTTGTAGTCCGCCAAAAAAGGTTAGATCAAGGTTTTGCCATGGCGTACGAAGGTCGGCTTGACCACTCGGACCGGGTACCACTTGCCACGGATTTCCACTTCTGCGCGGTCGGCAGTTGCCATCGGCACGCGCGCCAGTGCTATCGACTTGCTAAGCGTAGGAGAGAAACTACCACTGGTGATCTCCCCTTCGCCAACATTGGCGATACGGACCACTTGATGAGCGCGCAAAACACCGCGCTCCTCAAGGACCAGTCCCACCAGTTTGTGCTGTACGCCACCGGCCCGCTCGGCCTCTAGGGCGGTGCGCCCGATGAACTGGCGAGAGGCCGGTTCCCAGGCAATGCTCCAGGCCATATTGGACGCCAGTGGCGATACATCTTGATGAATGTCCTGACCGTACAGGTTCATGCCGGCTTCAACCCGCAAGGTATCCCGCGCCCCAAGGCCGATGGGGGAAATGCCCGCGCCGACCAGATCGTTGAAAAAACCCGGTGCCTGATCAGCCGGTAGAACGATTTCCAATCCATCTTCGCCGGTGTAACCGGTACGGGCGATGAACCAGTCACCTTCTGGCTGGCCCTCGAATGGCTTGAGCAGCTGAATCAGATTGCTGCGGGCCTGGGAGACCAGTTCGCAGATTTTTTGACGGGCATGCGGGCCTTGAATCGCCAGCATCGCCAGCTCTGCACGCTCGTTGAGCTGAACATCGAAGCCGTCGAGGTGAGCCTGCATCCAGGCGAGGTCTTGATTGCGGGTGGAGGCGTTGACCACCAGGCGATAACCGTCGTCGAGGCGATAGACGATCATGTCGTCGACGATGCCGCCGCGCTCATTGAGCATGGTGCTGTAAAGAGCACGGCCGGGGCTGTGCAGGCGCTCGACATCATTGGCCAGCAAGTGCTGGAGCCAGGCCTTGGCCTGGGGGCCGCTGATATCGATCACGGTCATGTGGGATACATCGAAAACCCCGCAATCGCGGCGCACCTGGTGGTGTTCCTCGACCTGCGAGCCGTAATGCAGAGGCATATCCCAACCGCCAAAATCGACCATCTTCGCGCCGAGGGCGAGATGAAGGTCATACAGAGGCGTACGCTGTCCCATGGGTTTCTCCTTCCGGGCGTGGCGAAGGTGCGGACAGGCGCTGCACGGGGTGAAAACCTTGAACTAGAAGGCTTTCAGCCGATTTCAGCTACCGGGTCTGTCAGACGGACCGCACCGAATGCCGCGCATTGTAGCCGCAAGGTGTAGGACTGGCACCTAGCTGTTTCGATGCGCCGAACGTCGAATCAATCCGATGACCGGTAACAGGCCGACCAAAACAAGCGTCAGTGCCGGCAAAGACGCCCTCGCCCACTCCCCTTCGCTGGTCATTTCAAAGATCCGCACGGCCAGCGTGTCCCAGCCAAACGGGCGCATCAGCAGGGTTGCGGGCATTTCCTTGAGCACATCGACGAACACCAGCAACGCGGCGCTCAACGTGCCCGGCAACAACAACGGTAGATACACCTTGAAAAACAGTCGTGGCCCACTGACGCCAAGGCTACGTGCTGCTTCGGGCAAAGATGGCCGTATACGCGCCAGGCTGCTTTCCAGTGGCCCGTATGCCACCGCAATGAAACGCACCAGATAGGCCAGCAACAACGCCGAGAGACTGCCCAGCAGCAAAGGCTTGCCAGCGCCGCCTAGCCAGCCGGACAGCGGGATGACCAGCTCGCGATCCAGGTAACTGAACGCCAGCATGATCGACACCGCCAATACCGAACCCGGCAAGGCATAGCCCAGGTTGGCCAGGCCAATGCCGGAGCGGATCGTTCGGGTCGGTGCGAGGCGCCGGGCAAACGCCAACACCAAGGCAACGCTGACCGTGATCAGCGCCGCCATGCCGCCCAGGTACAAGGTGTGAAGAATCAGTCCGGTGTAACGCTCATCCAGATCGAAACGCCCGCGCAGCCAAAACCACACCAGCAGTTGCAGCATCGGGATGACGAACGCACAGGCAAACACCAGGCCGCACCAGCTCATCGCCGCCAGCGCCTTGAAGCCACGCAGGTGATACAGCGCCTTGACCCGCGGCCGTTCGTTGCTCGCCCGGCTGGCCCCACGAGCACGACGTTCGCCGTACAGCACGACCATCACCACCAGCAGCAACAGGCTGGCCAGTTGGGCGGCGGTGGACAGGCTGAAGAACCCGTACCAGGTTTTGTAAATCGCAGTGGTGAACGTGTCGAAGTTGAACACCGACACTGCACCGAAATCCGCCAGGGTTTCCATCAACGCCAACGCCACCCCCGCGCCGATGGCCGGGCGCGCCATCGGCAAGGCCACTCGCCAGAACGCTTGCCACGGCGACTGGCCGAGCACCCGGGCGGCTTCCATCAAGCCTTTGCCCTGGGCGAGGAACGCCGTACGGGCCAGCAGATAGACGTAGGGATAGAAAACCAGCACCAGCACGACAATGACCCCGCCGGTGGAGCGCACACCCGGCAACCTCAGGCCCGTGCCAAACCACTCGCGCATCAGGGTTTGCACGGGGCCGGCGAAATCCAGCAGGCCGACGAAGACAAACGCCAGTACGTACGCCGGAATCGCAAACGGCAGCATCAGCGCCCAGTCCAGCCAGCGTCGGCCGGGGAACTCACAGAGACTGGTCAGCCACGCGAGGCTGACGCCCAGCAGCGTGACGCCAACCCCGACGCCGACTATCAGGGTCAGGGTGTTGCCCAACAGGCGCGGCATCTGGGTGGCCCAGAGGTGGGACCAGATCTGTTGATCGATGGTTTGCCAGGACAGCAGTAAAACACTGAGGGGCAACAGGACCAGCGCAGCGATGGCGAAGACCAGGGGATACCAGCGACGTTGGGCGGGGTGGGCCAAAGGGGTTCTCTAGAAAATGTTAAATGATTGTGCCCACGCTCTGCGTGGGCACATATTTTTTGACGTTCTGCGTCACGCTTCGACGCGGATCGTCGGAAGAGGCATTCCCACGCAGAGCGTGGGAACGATCAGCAGCAGTGTCAGTTCCAGCCAGCGCGATCCATCATGCGGATTGCTTCGGCCTGACGCTTGCCGGCCACTTCCACCGGCAGGGTATCGGCCACGAACTTGCCCCACGCCGCCACTTCCTCTGAAGGCGCCACCGCCGGGTTGGCCGGGAATTCCTGGTTCACGTCGGCGAAAATCTTCTGCGCCTCAGGAGTGGTCATCCACTCCACCAGTGCCTTGGCCGCTTCCGGGTGCGGCGCGTGTTTGGTCAGGCCGATACCCGACAGGTTGACGTGCACACCGCGGTCAGCCTGGTTCGGCCAGAACAGTTTCACGCCCAAATCAGGCTTCTGCTTGTGCAGGCGACCGTAGTAGTAGGTGTTGACGATACCGACATCGCATTGACCCGCGTTGATCGCTTCCAGCACTGCGACGTCATCCGAGAACACGTCGGTGGACAGGTTGCTCACCCAACCCTTGAGGATTTTCTCGGTTTTTTCGGCGCCGTGGACTTCGATCATGGTGGCGGTCAGGGACTGGTTGTAGACCTTCTTCGCCGTGCGCAGACACAGGCGCCCTTCCCAGTTCTTGTCGGCCAGTGCTTCGTAGGTGGTCAGTTCACCCGGCTTCACGCGATCCGTGGAGTAAGCGATGGTCCGCGCCCGCAGGCTCAGGCCGGTCCAGGCGTGGGAGGCAGCGCGGTATTGCAGCGGAATGTTGGTATCGATCACTTGGGAGGTGAATGGCTGCAGGATGCCCATTTGCTCGGCCTGCCAGAGGTTGCCGGCATCGACCGTCAGCAGCAGGTCGGCGGTGGCGTTCTCACCCTCGGCCTTGATGCGCTGCATCAGCGGCGCTTCCTTGTCGGTGATGAACTTCACCTTCACCCCGGTCTTGGCGGTGTAGGCGTCGAAGACCGGTTTGATCAGCTCGTCGATACGCGAGGAGTAAACCACCACCTCGTCAGCGGCCTGGGCGGCGGTGCTGCCAATCAGGGACAGGGCGAGTGCGGTCAGTAGACGCTTCGGCAACATGGGAGCGATCTCTCGATTGAAAAAGTGAGGCCAAATGATAAGGACTCACATTTAGCTTCTCAATCAATCAGTTCGCGGAGGCGTTACCAGATGTTGCATCGTCAGAAATCTGCGGCGAATGTGCTCGCGATGAGGCCATAAGCCTCACCCAATACCTAGGCCTTGGCCAACGCCGGCAAATCCCCGGTCAACCCAAGCGCCTCACGCACAAACAACGCCTTGGCCTCGGGCATCTGCTCAACCATCTTCAACCCGGCATTGCGTAACCAGCGCACCGGCAGCGGATCAGCCTGGAACAACCGCTCAAACCCTTCCATCGCCGCCATCAACGCCAGGTTGTGCGGCATGCGCCGGCGCTCGTAACGGCTCAGCACTTTGACATCCGCCAAGCGTTCACCGCGCTCAAACGCTTGCAGCAGTACTTCGGCCAACACGGCTGCATCGAGGAAACCAAGGTTCACGCCCTGCCCGGCCAGCGGGTGAATGGTGTGCGCCGCGTCGCCGATCAATGCCAGGCCTTCGGCCACATAACGCTTGGCGTGACGCTGACGCAGCGGCACGCACAGACGCGGGTCGGCGCTGAGCACGGTGCCGAGTCGCCCTTCAAAGGCGCGTTCGAGCTCGCGGCAAAAGCCGTCGTCGTCCAGCGCCATCAGGCGTTCGGCTTCACTCGGTGTGGTCGACCAGACGATCGAACACCAATCCTGCTGCCCATCACGCTCCAGCGGCAAAAACGCCAGCGGGCCGTTGTCGGTGAAACGCTGCCAGGCGGTCATTTGATGCGCTTTGGAGCTGCGCACACTGGTGACAATCGCGTGGTGCATATAGTCCCACTCGCGCGTCGCCATGCCGGTCAGGCGCCGAACGGCCGAGTTGGCGCCGTCCGCCGCAATCACCAACGGTGCGCGCAAGGTGCGGCCGTCCGCCAGGGTCAGCAGCCAGTCATCGCCCGAGCGACGCATCTGTTCCAGACGCGCATTGGCCAGCATCCCGAGATCGCAGTCGTGCAAACGGTCAAGCAAGGCGTCCTGAACCACTCGGTTCTCGACGATGTGCCCAAGCACATCGGCATGCACGCTGGCGGCCGAGAAATGGATCTGCCCGGTGCCGCTGCCATCCCAGACGTGCATGTCGGTGTAGGGGCTGCTGCGTCGTTTGGCAATGCCGTCCCACACGCCCAGGCGTTCGAGAATCCGCTGGCTGGCCGCCGACAAGGCGCTCACTCGCGGTTCGAACGGTGCCTGGTCATCGAAGGGTTTGACGCTCAGGGGGCTGCCGTCCAGCAACAGGACTTCCAGCCCGCTGTCCTGCAACGCCAGCGCCAAGGCGCTGCCGACCATTCCGGCCCCGACAATCAGCAGATCTGCGCGCATGTCCATGCTTTAAACCTGTCTCGCTTGCGGCTTGAGCCGCACGTAAAGGGTTTTTTCGACCCGCGCCACCAAGGTGCCGGCGCCGTCGTGAATATCGACCTGCAATTGCGGCAGGTACTTTTCGCCGTCGGCCGTTTGCCGACGGATCTCGTCGAGCAAGGTCTCGTCGATGCGGAATCTGGCGAACACCGGGCCTTTGCCCGGCGAAATGAAATCGATGTCAGCGGCTTTGTCCCAGACGATGTAACGGTGCCCGAGGTTTTCCATCAGCATCAGCATGTAGAACGGGTCGACCATCGAATACAGGCTGCCACCGAACTGGGTGCCGACGTAATTGCGGTTGTACCAGCTCAGGCCCATGGACACCGTGATGTCGCGAAAGTCATCGCTGATGTGCCGCACCCGAACCCCGGCGCCCATGTACGGCGGGTAAAAGGACATGAACCAACGCATCAACCGCGCCTTGCCGAACCTGCTCGTCAGCCACTTAAGCATCGGGGCGTGTACCCAGGCCCATGGCCTGCCGGGCGAACCAGCGCTTGGCCGGCGGCAGCAGATCGAGACCAAGCAGGCCGAGATTGCGGCCCAGCGACACCAGCGGCTGGGTGCTGCCGAACAATCGGGTGACCTGATCGGAGAAGCCCACCGTCAGGTTTTGATCCAGACGCTGGCGCTCGCGGTAAGCCTGCAAGGTGGCAAAGTCGCCCGGCCCGTTCTCGCTGGCCAACAAGGCCTCCGCCAAGGCTTGGGCATCACGCAGCGACAGGTTGAAACCCTGGCCGGCAATCGGGTGCAGGCTGTGAGCCGCATTGCCGAGGATCGCCAGATGTGGACGCACCTGCTCTTCCGCTTCGATCAGCGTCAGCGGGTAAAGATGACGTGCGCCAACCTGTTTCAACGTGCCGAGGCGATAACCGAACACACCCTGCAACTCGCTGAGAAAGCTCTTTTCATCCAGTGCGGCCAGCCGCTGTGCATCCATACCCAGACGGGTCCAGACCAAGGCGCAGCGGTTGTCCGGCAGCGGCAACAGCGCCATCGGGCCGTCGTCGGTGAATCGCTCGAACGCCATGCCGTTGTGTGCTTCGCTCGGCGTGATATTGGCGATCAGCGCGCTCTGGTTATACGGACGCTTCTTGATGCCGATCCCCAGTTGCTCGCGCAGGCCCGAACGGCCACCATCCGCCAGCACCGCGAGGTCGCATTCCAGGGTGGTTTCATCATTGAGGGTCAGGCGGTAGCCATCGCTCAGCGGTTCCATGCGCGTGACTTCCGCCGGGCAACGCCAGGCGACCACGTCCTTGTCCAGACCTTGCCAGAGGCATTGGCCAAGCCAGGCGTTTTCCACCACGTAACCCAACGCAGGAACGCCTTCTTCCATCGCCGACAATCGTGCGGTGGAAAAACGTCCACGGTCAGAGACATGAATCTGCTTGATCGGCTCGGCGCGGCGGGAGATTTCCTGCCACACACCCAACCGTTGGTAAATCTGTTTGGCGCCATAGGACAGCGCCGAGGAGCGGGCGTCGTAGCTCGGCTGATAAGTATCGCCGGGAGCAAAGGGCTCGATCAGGACGATCTTCCAGCCACGCGCTTTAGCCCCGGCCTGCAATGCCAAGGCGAGACTGGCGCCGACCAGGCCGCCACCGATGATTGCCAGATTGACCCGGCTCATGCTGCTTGTGTCCGCGCTTGCGCCATCAGGGCCTCGATGTCGGCGACCGTTTTCGGCACGCCTTTGGTCAATATTTCACAACCGGTCTTGGTCACCACCACGTCGTCCTCGATGCGTACGCCAATGCCGCGCCATTTCTTCGCCACGTTCTGGTTGTCCGGGGAAATGTAGATCCCCGGCTCCACCGTCAGCGCCATGCCGACTTCCAGCACCCGCCATTCACCGCCGACCTTGTACTCGCCGACGTCATGCACATCCATCCCCAGCCAGTGGCCGGCGCGGTGCATGTAAAACGCTTTGTAGGCTTCGCTGGCGATCAGTTCGTCGACGTCACCCTGCAACAGGCCGAGCTTCACCAGCCCGGTGGTAATCACCCGGACCGTGGCTTCGTGCGCCTGATTCCAGTGTTTGTTCGGGGCGATTTCGGCGAAGGCGGCTTCTTGCGAGGCCAGTACCAACTCGTAGATCGCTTTCTGTTCCGGCGAATACTTGCCATTGACCGGCCAGGTGCGGGTGATGTCGCTGGCGTAGCAGTCGATCTCGCAACCGGCGTCGATCAGCACCAGGTCTCCGTCCTTGAGCACCGCGTCATTCTGCTGGTAATGCAGGATGCAGCTGTTGCGCCCGGCGGCGACAATTGAACCGTAGGCCGGCATTTTCGCGCCGCCCTTGCGGAACTCGTAATCGAGTTCGGCTTCGAGGCTGAACTCGTGCAGCCCCACGCGGCTGGCCTGCATCGCGCGGATGTGCGCCTGGGCGGAAATCCGTGCGGCTTCGCGCATCACCTTCACTTCTGCCGCCGATTTATACAGGCGCATGTCGTGAAGCAGATGATCCAGGGCAACAAATTCGTTCGGCGGCTGGGCACCGAGGTGCGCTTTAGAGCGGATCACGTTGATCCAGTCCATCAGGTGCCGGTCGAATTCGGGGTTGCTGCCCATGGCCGAATACACCCGGTCGCGCCCTTCGATCAGGCCCGGCAGGATGTCGTCGATGTCGGTGATGGGGAAAGCGTCGTCGGCGCCAAAGTCGCGGATCGCGCCTTCCTGGCCGGCGCGCAAACCATCCCACAGCTCTCGTTCGGCGTTGCGCTCACGGCAGAACAGGATGTATTCGCCGTGGGCACGCCCCGGCATCAACACGAGGACCGCTTGAGGCTCGGGAAAGCCGCTCAGGTACTGGAAATCGCTGTCCTGGCGATAGACGTGCTCGACGTCGCGGTTGCGGATGGCGACCGCGGCGGCGGGCAGGATCGCGATGCTGTTGGGTTCCATCTGCGCCATCAGGGCCTTGCGGCGACGGCTGTATTCCGATTTCGGGATATGAATCATGGGCAGATGGCTTTTCCTGGCACGCGATTAATGCAACGACGGTTTGGCGGCTGGCGGCACGTCCGCTTTCTTGGTTTCGGAGAACAGCAGCAGCGGCGCGACGCGCAGGTATTCCATGACTTCCATGTAATCGGTTTCGCCGTCTTCGGACTCTTCCAGGGCATCTTGCACCTGAGAAATGGCCGCCAGGTCCTGCAATACTTCGGTGGCTTCAGTGCTGAGTGTGCTGCTGTCCCGGCAGTTCAAGCCGAAACCGCTGAGGAAGCCCTGGCACCACTCACCCAGTGCGACGGCACGGTCAGTCAGGGGGGCGTCATCGGTCGGCAGCAGCAGAACAACGGTCACGTCGTCGCCGGTCAGCTCGCCCTTGACCATCTCCTGCAAGCCGATCAGGGCATTGCGGACATTGTCCTGCGGTTCGCTTTCCAGCAGTTCGGCGGCATCGATCAACCACTCCTCGGCATTGAAGCCGGCACCGGCGCAACTGCGGCCGAGCAACAGGCCATGCAGTTCGGCAGGCGAGACGTTATGACCGCTGGAGGTCAGCAGTGTGGCGAAGGCTTGGTACGGGGAATTCTGAATGGTCATGGGCAGCTAGGCGCCAGACGGCGCTATGTCTAGAATGAAGGCCTTGTATCCTACATCGACAGACTCGCCAAGACTATTAAAGGCTGTCCGCCAGCTACCCCCATCAAGCACACATTCAGTGGACACAATGGAAGACACCGACCTGCAAGCGCTGATGGCCAGACTCGAACTGCTAATTAGTCGAGTCGAGCAACTAAAGAGCCAAAACGGACTCTTACTAGCTCAGGAAAAGACCTGGCGCGAGGAACGCGCGCACCTCATTGAAAAAAACGAAATCGCCCGGCGTAAGGTTGAATCGATGATTTCGCGCCTCAAGGCCCTGGAGCAAGACTCATGAGTTCAAGCAATAGCGTTACCGTGCAGATCCTCGACAAAGAATATTCGATCATCTGCCCCCAGGAAGAACGCAGCAATCTGGTGAGCGCCGCCCGCTACCTGGATGGCAAAATGCGCGAAATTCGCAGCAGCGGCAAAGTCATCGGTGCCGACCGCATTGCCGTCATGGCCGCGCTGAATATCACGCACGACTTGTTGCACAAGGAAGAACGCCCGGATGTACAGGCCAGCGGCTCGACTCGCGAACAGGTTCGCGACCTGCTGGACCGCGTCGATCTGGTGCTCGCCACCGATCCGGACGTCACCAAGGGCTGAAACACGAAACCGCTTGGGGTATACTCGCTTCACTCCCTGGGGTGCTTGCCAGTTGACCACGTCCCTGAGCCGATTCGCACTACCCTGGAGGCTGCACGTTGGGCTGGTGTGCATGTCCGCTAGACGGAAAGCCTTAAAGCCTACTGCATCTTCCACCTTGAACTTTCGGGTTCAAGGGCTAAGTCAGCAGCGGTTCATCCGGGGAGCCTGATTTCAGTCCGATGCCGGTTTAAATACCGGCATCGGCTTTTTTACGGGTACGCTTTACGTATTCGTCCTGTCGAAGCCTGAATCCATGACCGAACCTGCGCTGCTGCCCCGCCCGCAACTTCGACGCATGCTGCGCAAGGCCCGTCGCGCACTGACACCCAGTCAACAGCGCCAGGCTGCTCGCGGGCTGTACAAGCAATTGGCCCAACAGCCGTTGTTTCGCCGCGCCAAGCACATCTCCCTGTACCTGCCAACCGACGGTGAAATCGACCCGCGCATCCTGCTGCGTGCCGCTCAACGCCGGGGCAAGGCCACGTATCTGCCGGTGCTCAGTGCCTGGCCGCGCACCAAAATGGTCTTCCAGCGCATTCGCCCCGGCGAAAAACTCAAACCCAACCGCTTTCGAATTCTCGAACCCCGGCACAACCTCGCCCGACAACGTAAAGTCTGGGCACTGGATCTGGTGCTGTTGCCGCTGGTGGGGTTTGACGATGTCGGCGGGCGTCTGGGCATGGGCGGCGGCTTCTACGATCGAAGCCTGGCGTACCTGGCCCGCCGCAAAACCTGGCGCAAGCCGACGCTGCTGGGGCTGGCCCATGAATGTCAGAAAGTCGAACGATTGGCTCAGGCGAGCTGGGATGTGCCGTTGCAAGGCACGGTGACAGACAAGGCGTGGTATTTCGCAGGGTAGACGCCACTGCGATCAGCGGCGTCCAAAAGACAGGTTTAGCGCTTGAACGCCGATGGCTGCTGTTGCTGCTGCGCGATTTCGATCGGCGCATCGGTCTTGTTATTCCACAGGCTTTGGGCATAACCGGTGGTTACGACGCCAAGGCCGAACAAAATAACCAAAATCCATAGTAAATCCGGTTTGCGTTTCATCGATTGCCCCCCAAAGGCACATCAACACGATGACAGCAGCGGTTCCGTTTCAGGTGTAGGCCGTGCAGCAGCGTCAAGCTTAGAAGGCCGGCATTTTGCGACAACGTGAACTGACACGCAAACGCTGGCGTCAACCGACTGTCGGTTTGTCATAAAATTGCCTGACAACCTGTCCACTCACCTCGCAAGGAGCAAAATCCATGGCCTATTGGCTGATGAAGTCCGAGCCCGACGAACTCTCGATCAAAGGTCTGGAGAAACTTGGCCGAGCGCGCTGGGACGGGGTTCGTAACTATCAGGCGCGTAATTTTTTGCGCGCCATGGCGGTCGGTGACGCGTTTTTCTTCTATCACTCCAGCTGCCCGGAGCCGGGAATTGCCGGCATTGGAAAAATTGTCGAAGCGGCGTATCCGGACCCGACGGCGCTGGAGCCGGAGAGTCATTACTACGATCCAAAGGCCAGCGCCGAGAAAAACGCCTGGAGCGCGATTGATGTCGAGCATGTCGAGACGTTTGCCAAGGTGTTGAAGCTGGATTATTTGAAGCAGCAAGCGGCGTTGGCCGAGATGCCACTGGTGCAGAAGGGGTCGAGATTGTCGGTGATGCCGGTGACGGCCGAGCAATGGGCAGCGGTACTCGATTTACGTTAAATCGGGCAGAACCACCCGGTCATCCTCTTTTCTGCGCTCAATAGCGTTAGGCTTGGCCCTCAGTTGACTGGTATCAACTCGCCCCGGCGTTCGATCAACCAGACTAGGACGCAACAGCCGCAGGATGCCCGCATGTCTACGCACAGTCGCTCTTCAATATTGTTTGCCAGTGCTTTAGTGATACTGCTGCTGGGCGCCGGGGGCTTTGGCTACTGGAAGTCGATGCATGACCGCTTGCCCGAAGGCTTGTATGTCGGCAATGGCCGCCTCGAAGCCACCGAAGTACAGATCGCCAGCAAAACACCCGGGCGACTGGCCGAAGTACTCGTCGATGAAGGCGACAAGGTCAGCAAAGGCCAACTGCTGGCCCGCATGGACACCCGTACCCTTGAAGCCCAACGCAACCAGGCCGAAGCCGAAGTATTGCGCGCCCGGGAGAACCTCACCGCCGCACAAGCCAACGTGCAATTACGCCTGAGCGAGCAACTGCTCGCCCAACAGGAACTCAGTCGTTCCGAGACGCTGTTCAAACACGGTTTCGTGAGCGGTCAGATCATCGATCAGCAGCAGGCGCGTATTGGCACGGGCAATGCCGCCGTTGCAGCGGCCCGCGCACAAGAGTCTGCGGTCGGTGCTGCCATTGGCGCTGCGCAAGCGCAAGTCGCGCAGTTGAACAGTGAAATCGACGACAGCAGTTTGCGAGCCCCTATCGACGGAGTGATCCAGCTGCGCATGGCCGAACCGGGCGAAGTGCTCGGTGCGGGCGGACGCGTATTAGTGCTGATCGACCCGAACGATCAATACATGAACCTCTACCTGCCGACCTCCGTGACCGGACGCCTGGCGGTGGGCGATGAAGCGCGAATTTTGCTTGATGCCCTGCCCGACCGCCCGCTGCCGGCGAAGGTCAGCTTTGTCGCGGCCAAGTCGCAGTTCACCCCCAAAGAAGTCGAGACCCGCGATGAGCGGCAAAAACTCGTGTTTCGGGTCAAGTTACGTTTGACTGATCCCGGGGCCATGCCCCAGGCCAAACCCGGCATGCCCGGCGCCGGTTATGTGCGCACCGCCCCTGTTGGCTGGCCGGCTAATCTGCAATGACCAGCCTGGCGGTTCAAGCTTGCGCAATCGAACATCGTTACGGCACATATCAGGCGCTGAATGACATCACATTCAGCCTGCCCGCCGGAACCCGGTGTGGGTTGATTGGTCCCGATGGGGCCGGCAAATCGAGTCTGCTGGGACTGATCGCCGGCGTGAAAAAGCTGCAGCAAGGGCAACTGAATGTACTCGACGGGGCGATCCAGAACCGCCGCCATCGCAACACCCTCTACGCGCGTATTGCCTTCATGCCCCAAGGCCTGGGCGGCAACCTTTACCCTGAGTTGTCGATCAGCGAGAACATTCAGTTTTTCGCCACCTTGTTTGGCCTGTCAAAAGCCGAATGCAATCAGCGTATGCACAATCTGTTACTGGCCACCGACCTGTTGCACTTCGCCGATCGACCGGCAGGCAAATTGTCCGGTGGCATGAAACAGAAGCTGGGCCTGTGTTGTGCGCTGATCCATGAACCGGACCTGTTGATCCTCGATGAACCGACAACCGGCGTCGATCCGTTATCCCGTCGGCGGTTCTGGGAGCTGGTTGACGATGTGCGGCGCCAGCGTCCACAACTGACGTTATTGGTCGCCACCGCCTATATGGAGGAAGCCGAGCAGTTCGAACATTGCCTGATGCTTGATGGCGGCAAGCTGATTGCCACTGGGTTGACCAAGGAATTACGGGCTGTAACAACGAGCGGCAAACTCGACGAAGCCTTCACCCATTATCAGGGCGACGGCAGCCATGACCCGCAGCCTCTGGTGATTCCACCGGGAACCGGCACCGCCACCGATATCGCCATCGAGGCCCACGATCTGACCCTGCGCTTCGGCGACTTCACTGCCGTAGACAAGGTCAGCTTCGCCATCGGTCGTGGCGAAATCTTTGGCTTCCTCGGGTCCAACGGCTGCGGCAAAACCACCACAATGAAAGTCCTGACCGGGCTGATACCGGCCAGCGAAGGCAGCGCCACGCTGCTGGGCAATCCGGTGGATGCCAAGGATTTGGCCACCCGCAAACGCGTCGGGTTCATGTCGCAGAGCTTTTCGCTGTATGGCGAACTCAGTGTGCGGCAGAACCTGGAGCTGCATGCACGGCTGTTCGATTTGCCTAAAGTCGACAGCGCACAACGCATCGAAGAGCTGATCCAGCGTTTCAATCTGGGCAGCGTGTGCGAACAGCAGTCCGCAGCATTGCCATTGGGCTTGCGCCAACGCCTGTCCCTGGCGGTAGCGGTGCTGCATCGGCCGGAAGTCTTGATTCTCGACGAACCGACCTCCGGTGTAGACCCGGCGGCACGGGACGATTTTTGGCGACTACTGATCGAGTTGTCCCGAGAGCAAGGTGTGACCATCTTCCTCTCTACCCATTTCATGAACGAAGCCCAACGCTGCGATCGCATCTCGTTGATGCATGCCGGCAAGGTACTGGCTTGCGATACACCGGCAGCCCTTCAACAACAATTCAAAGGTGAGACGCTGGAAGCTGCGTTCGTCACCTGCCTGGAGCAAGCCCAAGGCACCTGCGAACCACCCAAACCGGCAGAGCCTGCAAATGCGCCTGTCACGCCGGCCACGCCGGCCACGCCCCTGAAGGATCGCGGTTTCAGTCCCGGCCGCCTGATGGCGGTGGCCAGTCGTGAGGGCAAGGAACTGCTGCGCGACAAAGTGCGGATGGCGTTTGCCCTGCTCGGGGCCATCTTCATGATGGTGATCTTCGGTTATGGCATTTCCCTGGACGTCGAGAAGCTCGCGTTCGCTGTCTACGATCAGGATCAGACACCACAGAGTCGCGCGTACCTGGAGGCCTTCCGCGGCTCTCGGTACTTCGACGAGCAAGCGCCCATCCAGGACGCCAAAGAACTGCATCGTCGCCTTCAGCGCTCTGAAATCAAACTGGCACTTGAGGTGCCTCCCGGTTTTGGCCGGGATCTGTACGCCGGACGCCAACCTGCCGTGGCGGCCTGGCTCGATGGCGGTATGCCGTTTCGCGCCGAGACGAGCCGCAACTACGTCGAGGCGGTGCACCAGGCCAATATCGAACAACTGGCCGAACAAAGCAGCCCGGCGTTGAGCCGGCCAGCTGCCGCCCGACTGGAAACCCGCTTCCGCTACAACCAGGACGTGGTCAGCGTCAACGCCATCGGGCCCGGCGTCATGGCGCTGATTCTGGCGTTCATCCCGGCCATGCTCACGGCGCTGGGCATCGTGCGGGAGAAAGAACTGGGTTCGATCACCAACTTCTACGCCACACCGCTGACTCGACTCGAGTTCCTGTTGGGCAAACAGGCGCCCTATCTGGCAGTCAGCCTGATCAACCTTGCAGTGCTGGTCGCGATGAACCGATGGCTGTTTGGTGTGCCGTTCAAGGGCAGTTTCCTGACCCTGGCCTTCGGCGGGCTGCTCTATGTATTGGCGACAACCAGCATGGGTTTGTTGATTTCGGCCTTCACCCGAACCCAGATCGCCGCCATCCTCGGCACCATGATCATTACCAGCCTGCCCACCATCCAGTTTTCCGGCCTGATCGTGCCTCGTTCCTCCCTCGAAGGCGCTGCCGCCACAATGGGGATGCTGTTTCCGGCCGGGCACTTCCTTGATATCGCTGTAGGCACTTTCACGAAGGCTCTGGATATACGCCAGCTTTGGCCGCAATGCCTGGCGCTGTGCGGATTCTTCCTCGGGTTCACCGGGCTCAGCCTGGTCATGCTGAAAAAGCAGGAGGCCTGATGCACAAGTTTGCGCACATTCTGCGCCTGGGTCTCAAGGAACTGACAAGCCTGCGACACGACAGCGTGCTGCTGCTGTTTCTTTTTTACGCCTTTACGGTGGCGATCTACATGCCGGCTGCGGGCTCGGTAATTGGCGTACATAACGCCAGCGTGGCAATCGTGGATGAAGATCACAGCCTTGTGTCGCGACAACTGGCGCAGGCGCTGCAACCTCCGGAATTCCAACGGCCGGTCTTGTTGCCGTACGGGCAACTGGACCAGGTCATGGACAGTGGCAAGTACACATTTGTCATCAATGTGCCGGCAAACTTTCAGACCGACCTGCTGGCCGGTCGTCAGCCTGCCGTGCAAGTCAATGTCGACGCCACCGCCATGAGCCAGGCATTCATGGGCGCGGGGTATATAGGGCGAATTTTCCAGCGCGAGTTGTTGACCTACAGCGGTCAAAGCGATGTGGCGAGCAAAGCGCCCGTAATGTTGACCACCCGCTCCCTGTTCAACAGCAATCTGGAAGGCGGCTGGTTTCTGGCGGTGATTCAAATCGTCAACAACATCACGATCCTCGCCATCATTCTGACCGGCACAGCACTGCTGCGTGAACGGGAACACGGCACCCTCGACCACCTGTTGGTGCTACCGCTGACGGCGCTGGAAATCATGCTGGCGAAAATATGGAGCAACATGCTGGTGGTGGTGCTGTGCACCTGGCTGTCGCTTGAGGTGATAGTCAAAGGCGCGCTCGGTGTGCCGCTGGCCGGCTCCCTGAGTTTGTTTTTGCTGGTGACGGCGGTCTATCTGTTCGCCAGTACCGCACTGGGGATCTTTCTCGCCACCCTGGCTCGCTCGACGCCGCAATTCGGACTGCTGGCCATTCCGGTGATTATCCCGATGTTGCTGTTATCCGGCGGCAGCACACCGCTGGACAGCATGCCGCAATGGCTGCAATGGGTGATGCAGGGCTCGCCATCAACGCATTTTGTCAGCCTGAGCGCCGCCATTTTGTTTCGCGACGCCGGGTTGAGCGTGGTCTGGCCGGACTTGCTCGCGCTCACTGCCATAGGGATGCTGTTCTTTGCGATAGCGCTGATGCGGTTTCGCAAGAGTCTCGCGTCCTGAGGGGCCGAGTCGCCCCCTTCGTGAGCAAGCCCGCACACATTGGAGATGTGGCGTTCACAAAACCAATGTGAGAACGAACCTGCTCCGGGCGGCGTTCCGACGATGAGGCCAGCCCGGACAACGAATGACTTATTGAATGATGAGGTTGTTGAACAACAAATCTTCAACCACCGGCTTGCCGGTTTCGTCGTTCATCACTTGCTGAGTCTGCTTCAGGGCTTCCTGGCGCAGTTTTTCCTTGGCTTCGACGTTGCTCATCGTCTCGGCAGTCTGCTGTGCAAACAACGCCACCAGCTGATTGCGGATCAACGGTTCGTTGGCCTTCACCGCTTTGGTGGCGTCATCACCGGTCACGCGCAAGGCCACATCGGCTTTGTAGACCTTGAGCTTGGGCGTACCGTCCAGCCCGTAGTTACCCACGAACGGCGGGCTCAGGGTGATGTAATTGACCTTCGGAGCTTCACCTTCTTTGGCTTCTTCGGCCATCGCTGCCACAGGCAGAGACAGGGCCAGCAACAACATGATCCACGCTTTCACAATTCGCTCCTTATCCGGTTTGCGGCCTAGCATAACGACCCGCCGCTCAAGCACAAGCTTATGGCTGACTATCAGGGTCGGGCATGCTCGTTGACCCATCGACTCACACACCTACACTTATCGGCCATCACTCCCAAAGGAATAGCCCTGATGAAAGCCGTGCTGTGCAAAGCCTTCGGCCCTGCCGAATCGCTGGTGCTGGAAGACGTCGCCAGTCCTGTTGCGAAAAAGAATGAAATCCTGCTGGACGTGCACGCCGCCGGGGTGAATTTCCCGGACACGCTGATCATCGAGGGCAAATACCAGTTCAAACCGCCCTTCCCGTTTTCGCCGGGCGGTGAAGCGGCCGGCGTGGTCAGCGCGGTGGGCGAAAAGGTCAGCCACCTCAAGGTCGGCGATCGCGTCATGGCCCTGACTGGCTGGGGCAGCTTTGCCGAACAGGTCGCCGTGCCAGGCTACAACGTGCTGCCTATTCCATCCTCGATGGATTTCAACACCGCGGCCGCCTTCAGCATGACCTACGGCACGTCGATGCACGCGCTCAAGCAACGGGCAAACCTGCAACCGGGCGAAACTTTGCTGGTTCTCGGCGCTTCCGGCGGCGTAGGCCTGGCCGCCGTGGAAATCGGCAAAGCCATGGGCGCCCGCGTGATTGCCGCCGCCAGCAGCGCTGAAAAACTTGCCGTGGCCAAGGCGGCCGGTGCTGACGAACTGATCAACTACAGCGAAACCAGCCTCAAGGACGAGATCAAGCGCCTGACCGATGGCCAGGGCGCCGACGTGATCTACGACCCGGTTGGCGGCGACCTGTTTGACCAGGCCGTGCGCGCCATCGCCTGGAACGGCCGCCTGTTGGTGGTCGGTTTCGCCAGCGGACGCATTCCGGAATTCCCGGTCAACCTCGCGCTGCTCAAAGGTGCGGCCGTGGTGGGTGTGTTCTGGGGTTCGTTTGCCCAGCGCCAGCCGCAAGACAACGCGGCGAACTTCCAGCAACTGTTTGGCTGGTTTGCCGAGGGCAAGTTGAAACCGTTGGTGTCGCAGGTGTATCCGCTGAGCAATGCGGCGCAGGCGATCAATGATCTCGGCCAGCGCAAGGCGGTCGGGAAAGTCGTGGTTCAGGTTCGCTGAGCCGGAACATGCGGTCTGGAGTGTCCAGACCGCATTTTTATTGGCCGGGACTAAAGCAACGTCCGAACGTCCTCCGGCAGCAAGCTCACATACCTGCGCATCGGACTCGCCCGGCATTCCCTGACGATTCTAAATGCCTTTCCTGCAGAACGCCGCGACGTCCCATTCCACCGCAGGACATTTCCCAAAGCCTCGTCCTACCCGGACTGAAATGCGTCGTTAACGCCTGCAAAAGACATTTCCCACACCGCCCTTCACTTATACCTGTGCGACATGTTCATAAAGGAACACTCGATTGCCCACATTTCCGCTGTTTTGCTAATGCGAACCGGTGCTATTTTCGGTAACGAAACTGTAACATTCGCATCCGCAGTCAAAACAAGAAATCTGGAGCTCTTGAATGTTTGCTTTCTTTCGCCCTGCCGCACATCAGGCTCCATTGCCTGACGAACAAATCGATGACACGTACAAACGCCTTCGCTGGCAGATCTTTGCCGGGATATTCATTGGCTACGCGGGTTACTACCTGCTGCGCAAGAACTTCACCCTGGCGTTTCCGGACCTGATTGCCCAAGGCTACACAAAGGGTCAACTGGGCGTGGCCATGTCGGCGATTGCCATCGCCTACGGCCTGTCCAAGTTTTTGATGGGTATCGTGTCCGACCGCTCCAACCCGCGTTACTTCCTGCCCTTCGGCCTGGTGGTCTCCGCCGGGGTCATGTTCGTGTTCGGTTTCGCACCTTGGGCAACGTCCAGCGTGACCATGATGTTCATCCTGTTGTTCATCAACGGCTGGGCACAAGGCATGGGTTGGCCGCCAAGTGGCCGGACCATGGTGCACTGGTGGTCGCAGAAAGAACGCGGTCAAGTGGTGTCGGTGTGGAACACCGCGCATAACGTGGGCGGCGGTTTGATCGGTCCGTTGGCGATCCTCGGCATGGGCTGGTTCAACGACTGGCACAGCAAGTTCTATGTACCCGCCGCCGTGGCGCTGCTGGTCGCCGTGTTTGCCTTCATTGTGATGCGCGATACACCGCAATCGACCGGCCTGCCGCCGATCGAGAAATACAAAAACGATTACCCCGACGGCTACGACGCCAGCCACGAAGAAGAATTCAGCGCCAAGGACATCTTCGTCAAATACGTGCTGCGCAACAAAATGCTCTGGTTCATCGCCCTGGCCAACGTTTTCGTCTACCTGCTGCGCTACGGCATCCTCGACTGGGCGCCGACCTACCTCAAAGAGGTCAAGCACTTCGACTTCGACAAGACCTCGTGGGCTTACTTCCTGTACGAGTGGGCCGGTATTCCGGGCACGCTGCTGTGCGGCTGGATGTCGGACAAGATCTTCCGTGGCAACCGTGGCCTGACCGGCATGGTGTTCATGGCGTTGGTGACCGTCGCGACGATCGTGTACTGGCTGAACCCGCCCGGTAACCCGATGATCGACATGATCTCGCTGTTCGCCATCGGCTTCCTGATCTACGGCCCGGTGATGCTGGTCGGCTTGCAAGCGCTGGAACTGGTGCCGAAGAAAGCTGCCGGTACTGCCGCGGGCTTTACCGGCCTGTTCGGTTACCTGGGTGGTTCAGTCGCGGCCAGTGCCCTGATGGGCTACACCGTGGACTATTTTGGCTGGGATGGCGGCTTCATTCTGCTGGTGGTGGCCTGCCTGCTGGCGATGGCGTTCCTGGCGCCCACGCTGGGCCACAAGAACGTCGCCAGTCAGACCCGCGAAGCGATCGCCTGATCGGATTTTGATTTGCAGCGCTTGAGTCGCGCCTCCAGATTTCGGTCCGGCATGGCGTGGCTACGCAGGGCGTGGGCGGTCTGCTCGACATAATCGCGAGTGGTGCCGTAGCGCCCGCAAGCGTTTTCAAACACCTGGCTCAGCACGTGATCCGGCAAGTTGCCGGCATAGCTGGGCAGGTGGCGCTCCAATACAAACCCCAATGCCTGAACCTGGCTTCCGTCTTCAAGACGGCAGTTGAGCCAGTGTGGGCGATAGGACGGGAATGGCATTTCACGTTGCCACAGCGCATAAAGTGAGGCTTCAAGTTGTTCTTCGGGCAAGCGATAAGCGAAGCCGCTGCAAGAACCGCCACGATCCAGACCAAACACCAGGCCTGGCACTTCGGGTGTGCCGCGATGTTCGTGGGACCACAGGTACAAACCGCGATGGTAACCATGCACCCGGCCGCGCTTGCGTTCTACCGCGGCGCATTCAGGACGCCAGATCAGCGAACCGTAAGCGAACAACCAGACCGGCCCGCCCTTGTGGCGCGCCATGGTTGACTGCATGGAGCAGAGTAATTGTTCGTGCGTGAGTTGCGGCCCCAGATCGAGCCGCGGTGGGTAAGCCAGATTCAAAAAAGCAGATTCAACGGCATTCATGGCAATGGAGTTTCGGCCCTGCGAGTATTGCAAAATGTAAGCAACATTAACGTTATAGAACATATAGCAGTAATGGTGAAACGAAAAGTGCTAAAGGACGTATGCCCAATAAACAACAGAAGGGTTCAGGAACTGTTCATATACCCTAAGGTAATCTTGGCAATATTCTAAATACCAGAATGAAATATACATAAGCCATAGGCTCGATCAGATAGAACGCTACTGCCAGACTCCTCCTACATCCTCTTCTGATTTTCCGCCTGCTCGTACGCTGACGGCTATCACAAGAGACTGAATGATGAAAAAACCGTGGATTTACGGACTACTGGCAATGCTCTTGGCGCCGCTTTCACTGGCTGCCGAGACACCCCCCAAGGACACCGGCTCCTGGTATCTGCAGACCAGTGTTTACACCAAACACTATTCGCCCGACCCCGAGCACAATAACAATCAGGACCTGATTGGCCTTGAACGTGAGGCCCCGTCAGGCTGGGTGTTGGGCGGCGCCACTTTTCGCAACTCGTTCAGCCAGCGGTCTTATTACGCCTATGCGGGCAAACGATACGAGAGCGCCAACTATCCGGTGTATATAAAACTTACCGGTGGTCTCCTGGAGGGTTACAGCGGCAAGTATCAGGACAAGATCCCATTGAATCACTTCGGGGTGGCGCCGGTGATCATCCCCTCACTCGGCGCGCATTACGGACCGCTGGCGGCCGAACTGGTATTGCTCGGCTTCAACGCCGCCATGGTGACGACTGGCGTGCGCTTCTGACACGCCACAATGGCCTAGGATCTTGGCGCATACGCAAACACATCCGCACGCATTTGATGAGCATCCATCCCGGCTTCCACCAACGCATCCAGCGTGCCGTAGACCATGGCCGGTGAGCCGCTGGCGTAGACATGCAAGGCTTTGAGGTCCGGGAAATCCTCACACACCGCCTCATGCAGCATCCCGCAGCGTCCCTGCCAACCGCACTGATCACTGACGACCCTGTGCAGGAACAGATTGGGCAGCTTCAACCATTCATCCCAATGCTCGATCTCGTAAAAGTCTTCAGGACGACGCACGCCCCAGTACAGGTGCACCGGGTGCTTGAAGCCGCTGGCGCGGCAGTGTTCGATCAGGCTGTGGATCTGGCCCATGCCCGTGCCAGCGGCGATCAGTACCAACGGGCCATCCGGCAATTCCGCGAGATGGGTATCGCCGAAGGGCAGTTCGACTCGCACCATCCGATTGCGTTGCAGCTGCTCGATCAGGCTCAGCGCACTGCTTTCGCGTGCCAGCACATGAATTTCCAGATCGCGCCCGCCATGGGGAGCCGAGGCCAGCGAGAACGCGGACTTTTCGCCACTCTCACGCTCGATCATCAAATACTGACCTGCGTGATAGCGCGGTGGCTTGCCGGCCGGCGCGCGCAGACGCACACGCCAGGTATCGCCGCCGACGTCCCTGCATTCAATGACCTGACACGACACGCTGCGCACCGGCAGTTCTCCCAGCGCAAGCACGCCATCCCACAGCAAAATGCAGTCTTCCAGCGGCTCTGCTATGCAAGTGTAGAACTCGCCATGGTCGTGCACATTGCCGCTTTGTTCGACCCGCCCTTCCACCAGCAACGCCGCGCACACGTGGCAATTGCCGTTGCGGCAGCTTTGCGGGCATTCATAGCCCAGGCGCCGCGCACCATCGAGAATCCGCTCGCCGGGCAGAATATCCAGCACCGCTCCGGAGGGCTGCAAGGTTACACGCATCAATCTATTCCTAACTGATTCCAGATGGCATCGATCCGTTGGGTCACGGCGTCGTCCTTGACGATCACCCGGCCCCACTCGCGAGTGGTTTCGCCCGGCCATTTATGCGTGGCATCCAGGCCCATTTTCGAGCCCAGGCCTGAGACCGGCGAGGCGAAGTCGAGGTAGTCGATCGGCGTGTTGTCGATCATCACCGTGTCGCGCTTGGGGTCCATGCGCGTGGTGATGGCCCAGATCACGTCGTTCCAGTCCCGCGCGTTGATGTCGTCATCGGTGACGATAACGAACTTGGTGTACATGAACTGTCGCAAAAACGACCAGACACCGAGCATTACCCGCTTGGCGTGCCCCGGATACGACTTCTTCATGGTCACGATGGCCATGCGGTACGAGCAGCCTTCGGGCGGCAGGTAGAAATCGGTGATTTCCGGGAACTGTTTCTGCAGGATCGGCACGAACACTTCGTTCAGCGCCACGCCGAGAATCGCCGGCTCATCCGGCGGACGACCGGTGTAGGTGCTGTGATAGATCGGCTTGATCCGGTGGGTGATGCGCTCGACGGTGAACACCGGGAAGCTGTCGACTTCGTTGTAATAACCGGTGTGGTCGCCGTACGGGCCTTCATCGGCCATTTCGCCCGGATGGATCACGCCTTCGAGGATGATCTCGGCAGTCGCCGGAACTTGCAGGTCGTTGCCACGGCACTTCACCAGCTCGGTTCGGTTGCCGCGCAGCAGACCGGCGAAGGCGTATTCGGAGAGGCTGTCCGGCACCGGCGTCACGGCACCGAGGATGGTCGCCGGGTCAGCGCCCAACGCCACAGACACCGGGAACGGCTGGCCGGGATGCTTTTCACACCATTCGCGGTAATCCAGCGCGCCGCCACGGTGGCTCAACCAGCGCATGATGACCTTGTTGCGGCCAATCACTTGCTGACGGTAGATGCCGAGGTTCTGGCGGTCCTTGTTCGGACCTTTGGTGACGGTCAGGCCCCAGGTGATCAGCGGACCGACGTCGCCCGGCCAGCAGGTTTGCACGGGGAGCATCGCCAGATCGACGTCGTCGCCTTCGATGACCACTTCCTGGCACACCGCGTCTTTGACGACTTTCGGCGCCATGGCGATGATCTTGCGGAAGATCGGCAACTTCGACCAGGCGTCTTTCAGGCCCTTCGGCGGCTCGGGCTCCTTGAGGAACGCCAGCAGCTTGCCGATTTCGCGCAGCTCGCTGACCGCCTCGGCGCCCATGCCCATGGCGACCCGCTCGGGGGTGCCGAACAGGTTGCCGAGCACCGGAATGTCGTAGCCGGTCGGGTTCTCGAACAGCAGCGCCGGGCCTTTGGCCCGCAGTGTGCGATCACAGACTTCGGTCATCTCCAGCACTGGAGAGACGGGGATCTGGATGCGTTTCAACTCTCCGCGCTGCTCAAGCTGCTGCACGAAATCCCGAAGGTCCTTGAATTTCATTGACGATGGCACCCCTAAAATAGGCGTACATCCTACCTGCTCTGCCGTCCGCTGGCAGCTTATCGCTGATTACCTGACCGCATTTGAGTTGCCATTGCCGAGTGTTGCCCGGGCTTGCAAGCGCCTGAACAACGGCTCAAGTGCCGGCGCGATGAAGCGAGCCCCGACCTCGGACAGGTGATTGTCGTCGGTGTACAGCGAATGACCGTCGAGTTCGGCGCGGCAAAGACCTTCGTCATTACACAGCAGCGGTGCCGGATCGACCACGGTCACGCCCGGATTGGTGGCCGCTATTTGCGCGAACAACTGGCTGATGAAAGCCTGACGCTTGAAGTGCTCGGTCACCGGCAACCCAACGTCATCGGTTGGACGATGCAACATCGCCAGGCGGCTGAGGCGGTAAGGCGGACTGAACTGTTGCAGCGGCGCCTCCTTGACCAGCCAGACGCGATGCCCGCCATTGCGCAGTTGCCGGACGGTTGCCTGCAACCCTTCGGCCAGGCGTTGCTCGGCGATCGCCCGGTCATAACGGCCGCTGGAATCGCGCAGCACAAACCCGAGGTCGCCTTTCACATCGCCATAGAGGTACAGGCTCCAGCGTGCGACCAGCACGACATCGCCCACCGATTGTGGCTTCAAGGCCCGCTCGACCCGACGGTTGAAGCGGGCACACTGTGGCTCGTGTTCCAGCCCTTCAACCGGAATGCAGCCAGGGGAACTGGCGAGTATCACGCTGACCCCGTGTTTTTGCGCGCCGTCGTCGAATACCGGAATCAACGCCGTGGCATGACTGTCGCCCCAGACCAGCGCTTTTGATGCGGTCGGCGTGGACGTCCCGTAATGACAAAACAGCTTTTCATCAGGGGTTTTGTCGTTGGCCAGGCAGCGCATCAGTTCCGGGCGCCATTCTTTCCCTTTGGCGTATTGCAGGGCCTGGTCGGGCAGGCGCACGGGCAAACCATCGGTCCAGCGCAACGTCTGTCCGGCCAGCCCCAGCACCAGCACACCACACGCCGCCGCGAGCAGAATCTGCCGACGCCCCGCCAACAATCGCCGCTCGCGCAACGGCGTTTCGACGAACCGCCACGACAGATAACCCAACACCAGACTGAGCAGAATCAACCCCGAAATATCGAACGGGCCTGGCTCATCGACACTGGCATAGCTGGCAAAGACAAATACCGGCCAGTGCCACAGGTACCAGGAATAGGAAATCAGCCCGAGCCCGACCAACACACGGCTGGCGAGCAAGGCACCGACCAGGGTTTGCCGATGACCGTTGGCCCAGATCAACGCCACCACACCCAGCGTCGGCAGCAACGCGGCTGCGCCTGGGAACGGTGTGCTTTTGTCATAGCAGAACACGGCCAGCAGAATCAGAGCGGAGCCGGCCAGGCTCACCACTTGCGCGCCCGTAGAGGTCAGACGCCAACCGGTTCTTGGCGCAACCGCCAACATGGCGCCGGCCAACAACTCCCAGGCGCGCATCGGCAGCAGGAAAAAGGCTTTCTCGGGATGATGTGCCACGGCCCAGACGCTGAGCCCGAACGACACCAGCAACACGCCGAACAGCGCCAGTCGCCAATGCTTGAGGCGACTCGACAGCACCGTCAGCAGCAGCGGGAAGACAATATAGAACTGCTCTTCAACCGCCAGCGACCACGTGTGCAACAACGGCTTGAGGTCGGAAGCGACATCAAAATAACCGTCCTGACGCATAAACAGGAGGTTGGAAACGAACATCACCTGGTAACGCACCGAGCGGCCAAGCTCTTCGTAATCCTTGGGCGCCATCAGAAACCAGCCCACCGCCAGCACCGCGAGAATCATCACGAACAGCGCCGGCAGGATCCGCCGCGCACGACGTGCCCAGAAATCCACAAAGCTGAAGCGCCCGGCCTGGCGCTGATTCCAGATGATCGAGGTGATGAGATAGCCGGAAATCACAAAGAATATGTCGACGCCGACGAAGCCGCCGGTGAAGCCAGGAACACCAAAATGGAACAGCACCACCGCAATCACCGCGATTGCGCGCAAGCCGTCGATGTCCCTTCGGTAAGCAAGTGTGCTCATAAACAGGAATGCCAGTCAGTTGAAGTTGTTTGGGTCGCAGGCCCAATTCGCTTCTGTACTGACAAATCGCAGTCGCAAACCTCCCTTTTTTTTGCAAAAAAAATGGCGCCCCGAAGGACGCCATTTTTTAGCGGTTAAAAAAACCGTTTTACTTACGCTTCATCGACAAGAAGAACTCGTCGTTGGTCTTGGTCGTTTTCAGCTTGTCGACCAGGAACTCGATGGCAGCGATTTCGTCCATCGGGTGCAGCAGCTTGCGCAGGATCCACATGCGCTGCAACTCGTCGTCGGCCGTCAGCAACTCTTCGCGGCGGGTGCCGGAACGGTTGATGTTGATAGCCGGGAAGACGCGTTTTTCAGCGATACGACGGTCCAGAGGCAGTTCCATGTTGCCGGTGCCTTTGAATTCTTCGTAGATCACTTCGTCCATCTTCGAGCCGGTTTCAACCAGCGCGGTGGCGATGATGGTCAGCGAACCGCCTTCTTCGATGTTCCGCGCGGCGCCGAAGAAACGTTTCGGTTTCTCCAGGGCGTGGGCATCGACACCACCGGTGAGCACTTTGCCGGAGCTCGGGATCACGGTGTTGTAGGCGCGAGCCAGACGGGTGATGGAGTCGAGCAGGATCACCACGTCTTTCTTGTGTTCGACCAGGCGCTTGGCCTTCTCGATCACCATTTCGGCAACCTGCACGTGGCGGGTTGGCGGCTCATCGAACGTCGAGGCAACCACTTCGCCGCGCACGGTGCGCTGCATTTCGGTTACTTCTTCCGGACGTTCGTCGATCAGCAGCACGATCAGGTGAACTTCAGGATTGTTACGGGCGATGTTCGCTGCGATGTTCTGCAGCATGATGGTTTTACCGGCTTTCGGCGGTGCAACGATCAGACCGCGCTGGCCTTTGCCGATCGGGGCGCACAGGTCGATGACACGACCGGTCAGGTCTTCGGTGGAACCGTTGCCGGCTTCCATCTTCATGCGCACAGTCGGGAACAGCGGGGTCAGGTTCTCGAAGAGAATCTTGTTTTTCGCGTTCTCGGGACGATCGTAGTTGATCGTGTCGACCTTGAGCAGCGCGAAATAACGCTCGCCTTCCTTTGGAGGGCGGATCTTGCCAACGATGGTGTCACCGGTGCGCAAGTTGAAACGGCGGATCTGGCTCGGCGAGACGTAGATATCGTCCGGGCCGGCGAGATAGGAAGCGTCAGCGGAGCGCAGGAAGCCGAAGCCGTCCTGGAGAATCTCCAGCACGCCATCACCGGAGATTTCCTCGCCGCTTTTAGCGTGCTTTTTGAGCAGGGAGAAAATCACGTCCTGCTTGCGCGAACGGGCCATATTTTCTATGCCCATCTGTTCGGCCAATTCGAGCAGTTCGGTAATCGGCTTTTGCTTGAGTTCAGTCAGATTCATATAGGAATGACGTAATCATTTATGGAGGGGGGAAATTAAGCTTTTGGCTTAATGAGGCCGCGCCGCAGAGAAGGCGACAGGATCGCGTACTTATTCGAAAAGGAGTGCGTCGGCGACGGCTAGCAGGGGGCAATGGAGAAACCAGTGCGGGGCCGAATGTACCACCTGAGTTTCGGAGCGTCTAGCCCTGAATAACGAAAAGGCCCCGCAATGTGCGGGGCCTTTTTGATGACGCTTTGATCAACGCTTAGATGTTGGCGTCGAGGAAGGCAGCCAGTTGCGACTTGGACAGTGCGCCGACCTTGGTCGCTTCAACGTTGCCGTTCTTGAACAGCATCAGCGTCGGGATACCACGCACGCCATGCTTGGCCGGGGTTTCCTGGTTTTCGTCGATGTTCAGCTTGGCAACGGTCAGCTTGCCTTTGTAGGTTTCAGCAATCTCGTCCAGAACAGGAGCGATCATTTTGCATGGGCCGCACCATTCAGCCCAGTAGTCGACCAGTACAGCGCCTTCGGCCTTGAGTACGTCGGCCTCGAAGCTAGCGTCGCTAACGTGTTTGATAAGATCGCTGCTCATGGAAGTCTCCAGGTTGTAAGCAAAAAAACGTGGCCCATCATAGCCGCCCTTCCCTCGTTCAGGAAGGTGCAGATGATTGAGTCTCGCTATGGTGGTCCATGAGTTTGGGTATAGCTCAAGTCATGAGGTGGCGGGAGCGACGAAGGCAATACCTGTACGCAGCGCCGCGTTTCGTACATGTTCGTGCATCGCCTTCTGCGCAGCGCCAGAGGCCCGTCGAGTCAGCGCGCGGAGAATTTTGCGATGCTCTTGCCAGGTTTCCATGGCCCGCTCAGCCCGGATGAACGGTAGCTTCTGACTCTCCAGAAAGATCTCGGCGCTGGCGGTCAGGATGCTCAGCATCGCCTGATTGCCGCTGGCCAGCAGGATGCGCCGGTGAAACTCGAAATCCAGCCGCGCCGCCGCCTCGAAGTCGCCGGCCTTCAATTCCCGGCGCATGGCTGCGACATTGTCTTCCAGCGCATCGAGCTCTTGTGTGCTCAAGGTAATGGCCGCCAAACCGGCGGCAAACCCCTCAAGGGCATAACGCAACTGGAAGATATCCAGTGGTGAGGCCTGGGCAGCGAACGGCCAGCTCACCGCCGCCTCGTCACCCGACAGGTCCACCGGCGCCTGCACGAACACACCTTTGCCTGGCTGGATACTGATCACGCCCAGCGCACTCAGCGACGACAACGCCTCACGCAATGACGCGCGACTGACCCCCAACTGCACCGCCAGGTCCCGTTGCGAGGGCAAGGCATCGCCTGGCCCGAAGCCTTGCTCGGTGATCAGTTTGCGGATGGCCTGCAGGGCCACTTCAGGAACGGCGCGGGAGATCGAATTCATGGTTTTTCAAACAAGCCAGGCCAATGAGTGCTCAGTTGTAAAGCTAATCGCGACGCCCGGCAAGTCGTGCCCCATGGGGGTTCGGCCGTTTCCGGCGGTGCGCTATCGGGGTGCGAAACACAAGTTGACTGTTCAGACCAGTAAGACCGATCGACGCCAGTAAACCCGCGGCCTGCGCCCCCTGAAACCGACTCTTGGCATGGCCCGTGCTCTGTCGATCCGCAGCATTCACTTTTCGCCGATCCGGAGATTTGCCATGACCCAGCGTTACAGCGCCCTCCTTGCCGCCCTGTTTGCCAGCCTGATGCTGAGCCAGGCGCCCGCCCACGCCGACGGTCTGGAGGATGTGGTCAAACGCGGCATTCTCAAAGTCGCCGTGCCACAGGACTTCCCGCCATTCGGCTCGGTCGGCCCGGACATGAAACCGCGCGGCCTGGACATCGATACCGCAAAACTGCTGGCCGATGAGCTCAAGGTCAAACTCGAACTGACCCCGGTCAACAGCACTAACCGTATCCCGTTCCTGACCACCGGCAAGGTGGACCTGGTGATCTCCAGCCTCGGCAAGAACCCCGAGCGCGAGAAAGTCATCGACTTCTCCAGCGCCTACGCGCCGTTCTACCTCGCCGTGTTCGGTCCGCCAGACGCTGATATCAAAAGCCTGGACGACCTCAAGGGTAAAACCGTCAGCGTCACCCGTGGCGCCATCGAAGACATCGAACTGACCAAGGTGGCCCCCGAAGGCGTGACCATCAAGCGCTTCGAAGACAACAACTCGACCATCGCCGCCTACCTCGCCGGCCAGGTTGACCTGATCGCCAGCGGCAACGTGGTGATGGTGGCGATCAGCGAGAAAAGCCCGAAACGTGTGCCCGCATTGAAAGTGAAGCTCAAGGATTCGCCGGTCTACGTGGGTGTGAACAAGAACGAGCCGGCGCTGTTGGGCAAGGTCAACCAGATCCTCGCCACCGCCAGGACGGATGGCGCACTGGAGAAAAACTCCCGGACCTGGCTGAAAGAACCGTTGCCGGCCGATCTCTGATTTTCGCCAAGGAGACTGAGCATGGCTTATCAGTTCGACTTTCTGCCGGTGGTGCAAAACACCGACCTGTTGCTGCGCGGTGCGCTGTTCACCCTTGAGTTGACGGCCATTGGCGCTGTGCTCGGCGTCAGTCTGGGCATCGTCGGCGCGCTGGTACGGGCGTGGAATATTCGCCCGTTCTCGACGATTTTCGGGGTTTACGTCGAGCTGATCCGCAACACCCCGTTTCTGGTGCAGTTGTTTTTCATCTTTTTCGGATTGCCCTCCCTGGGTGTGCAGATTTCTGAATGGCAGGCCGCCGTGCTGGCGATGGTGATCAACCTGGGCGCCTATTCCACCGAGATCATCCGTGCCGGCATCCAGGCGATTCCCCGTGGGCAGCTTGAAGCCGCAGCCGCCTTGGCGATGAACCGCTTCGAAGCGTTCCGCCACGTCGTCTTGCTGCCAGCCCTGGGCAAAGTCTGGCCGGCGCTGAGCAGCCAGATCATCATCGTCATGCTGGGTTCGGCCGTCTGCTCGCAGATCGCGACAGAAGAGTTGAGTTTCGCCGCCAACTTCATTCAATCGCGCAACTTCCGCGCCTTTGAAACCTATGCCCTGACCACCCTGCTCTACCTGTGCATGGCGCTCGTGATCCGCCAGTTACTGAACTGGATCGGGCGCCGCTACATCGCCAGGAGCAGCCAATGAGTGATTTCACCTTTTGGGACGTCGTGCGCAACTTGCTCACGGGCCTGCAATGGACCCTGGCGCTGTCGCTGGTGGCATTTATCGGCGGCGGCTTGATCGGTTTGCTGATCATGGTCATGCGCATTTCGAAAAAAGCCCTGCCGCGTAACATCGCCCGCACGTACATCGAGTTGTTCCAGGGCACGCCGCTGTTGATGCAGCTGTTCCTGGTGTTCTTCGGCGTCGCCTTGGCCGGTGTGGACATTTCGCCATGGATGGCGGCGGCGCTGGCCCTGACGCTGTTCACCAGCGCCTATCTGGCGGAAATCTGGCGCGGTTGCGTCGACTCGATCCCCAACGGCCAGTGGGAAGCATCATCAAGCCTGGCGCTCAATCCGTTGGAGCAACTGCGTTACGTGATCCTGCCGCAAGCGCTGCGGATCGCCGTGGCGCCGACCGTGGGGTTTTCGGTGCAAGTGGTCAAGGGCACCGCCGTGACCTCCATCATCGGTTTCACCGAACTGACCAAGACCGGCGGCATGCTCGCCAACGCCACCTTCGAACCCTTCATGGTGTATGGCCTGGTTGCCCTCGGCTACTTCCTGCTCTGCTACCCCTTGTCCCTCAGCGCGCGCTACCTGGAAAGGAGACTGCATGCCTCTGCTTAGAATTTCCGCCCTGCATAAATATTATGGCGATCACCATGTGCTCAAAGGCATCGACCTGAGCGTCGAGGAAGGCCAGGTGGTGGCGATCATCGGCCGTAGCGGCTCGGGCAAATCCACATTGTTGCGCACATTGAACGGCCTGGAGTCGATCAACGATGGCGTGATCGAAGTCGACGGCGAATACCTCGACGCCGCCCGCGCGGACTTGCGCAGCTTGCGGCAGAAAGTCGGCATGGTGTTCCAGCAATTCAACCTGTTCCCGCACCTGACCGTGGGCGAGAACGTCATGCTCGCGCCACAGGTGGTGCAGAAAGTACCGAAAGCCAAAGCAACCGAGCTGGCGCGGCAGATGCTGGAACGTGTCGGGCTGGGCGAAAAGTTTGACGCCTTCCCTGACCGGCTGTCCGGCGGGCAGCAACAGCGGGTGGCCATTGCACGGGCGCTGGCGATGTCGCCCAAGGTGTTGCTGTGCGATGAAATTACCTCGGCACTGGACCCTGAACTGGTCAATGAAGTGCTGAGCGTGGTTCGGCAACTGGCCAGGGATGGGATGACGCTGATCATGGTCACCCACGAAATGCGCTTTGCCCGGGAGGTAGGGGACAAGTTGGTGTTCATGCATCAGGGCAAGGTGCATGAGGTGGGGGATCCGAAAGTGCTGTTTGCCAATCCGCAGACGGCGGAGCTGGCGAATTTCATAGGGACGGTGGAAGCGGCAGGCTGAAGAATATTCAGGGCCTTCGAGGCCGCCTTCGCGGGCAAGCCCGCTCCCACAGGGTTCTCTGTTGGAACGCGATCATGTGCTCGACGCAAAAACCTGTGGGAGCGGGCTCGCCCGCGAAGAGGCCATCTGCAACGCCACGAATGCCCCCGCGATAAAAGATCGCAGCCTTCGGCAGCTCCTACGCGTTGGCGCCAGCCTTTGATCGTGGCACGATGTCGAGGTTATCGACCGAGACCCCCTGACCATGCCGCAATCCCAAGCCAAGAATCTGTCCCTGATCGCCGCAATCGACCTGGGCTCCAACAGCTTTCACATGGTCGTGGCCAAGGCCCAGAACGGCGAAATCCGTATTCTCGAGCGTCTCGGGGAGAAGGTTCAGCTGGCCGCCGGCATCGACGAAGAGCGCCATCTCAACGAAGAATCCATGCAACGCGGGCTCGACTGCCTCAAGCGCTTTGCCCAACTGATCAACGGCATGCCCACGGGCGCCGTGCGGATCGTCGGCACCAACGCCCTGCGCGAGGCCCGTAACCGCGCCGAATTTATCCGCCGCGCCGAAGACATCCTCGGCCATCCGGTGGAAGTCATCTCCGGCCGTGAAGAAGCGCGCCTGATTTACCTCGGCGTGTCCCACACCCTCGCCGACACCCCGGGCAAACGCCTGGTGGCCGACATCGGCGGCGGCAGTACCGAGTTCATCATTGGCCAGCGCTTCGAGCCGCTGTTGCGCGAAAGCCTGCAAATGGGCTGCGTCAGCTACACCCAGCGCTATTTCAAGGACGGCAAGATCACCCCGGCCCGTTACGCCCAGGCGTACACCGCGGCACGGCTGGAGATCATGAGCATCGAGCACGCCCTGCACCGCCTGACCTGGGATGAAGCCATCGGCTCCTCGGGCACCATCCGCGCCATCGGCCTGGCGCTGAAGGCCGGCGGCCACGGCACGGGCGAGGTGAATGCTGAGGGCCTGGCCTGGCTCAAACGCAAACTGATCAAGCTCGGCGACGTCGAGAAAATCGACTTTGACGGTATCAAGCCCGACCGCCGGGCGATTTTCCCGGCGGGTTTGGCAATCCTCGAGGCAATTTTCGACGCCCTCGAACTTCAGCGCATGGACCACTGCGAAGGCGCCCTGCGTGAAGGCGTGCTCTATGATCTACTGGGCCGTCATCACCACGAAGACGTCCGTGAGCGCACGCTCAGCTCGCTGATGGAGCGTTATCACGTCGACCTGGAACAAGCGGCGCGGGTCGAGCGCAAGGCCCTACACGCCTTCGATCAAGTGGCCAAGGATTGGGACCTGGATGACGGTGTCTGGCGCGAACTGCTGGGCTGGGCCGCCAAGGTCCACGAAGTGGGCCTGGACATTGCTCACTATCAGTACCACAAGCATGGCGCCTACCTGATCGAGCACTCTGACCTCGCCGGGTTCTCCCGCGAGGACCAGCAAATGCTCGCACTGCTGGTGCGCGGCCACCGACGCAACATTCCCAAGGACAAATTCGCCGAGTTCGGTGATGACGGCATCAAGCTGATTCGCCTGTGCGTGCTGCTGCGCTTTGCGATCCTGTTCCATCACATCCGCGGCACCCAGCAAATGCCTCAAGTGGAACTGCACGCCAATGGCAACAGCCTGGAGGTGGTGTTCCCGGACCAATGGCTGGACGAAAACCAACTGACCCAGGCCGACTTCGCCATCGAAGCGGAATGGCTCACCCGCGTCGACATTGTCCTGAACGCCCGCTGAAAACCCGCTAAACGTAAAAAGGGCGATCCAATGGATCGCCCTTTTTTGTGCCCGCGATTCAGCGAGCGACACACCTCCCCTGTGGGTTAGCGCACCGTCAGGATCGGGCTGCCCAAACGCTCCAACAAGGTTGCCTGCGCACTGCGCGGGTTCTGGTTGCCGGTTGGCGTGTTACGGATGTAACGACCGTCAGACTGCAGGCTCCAGCTGTGCGTGTTGTCGGTGAGGTACAGCTCCAGCTCTTTCTTGACCCGCACAATCAGCTTGCGACCTTCCACCGGGAAGCAGGTCTCGACGCGCTTGTCGAGGTTGCGCTCCATCCAGTCGGCACTGGAGAGGAACATCTGCTCGTCGCCGCCATTGAGGAAGTAGAAGACCCGGGTGTGCTCCAGAAAACGGCCGATGATCGAGCGCACGTGGATGTTGTGCGAAACCCCGGCGATGCCCGGACGCAAGCAGCACATGCCGCGTACGACGAGGTCGATGCGCACGCCCGACTGGCTGGCCTTGTACAGCGCGCGGATGATCTTCGGATCGGTCAGCGAGTTGAACTTGGCGATGATGTGCGCCGGTTTGCCGTCGAGGGCAAACTGAGTCTCCCGGGCAATCATGTCGAGCATGCCCTTCTTCAGCGTGAACGGCGCATGCAGCAGCTTCTTCATGCGCAGGGTCTTGCCCATGCCGATCAGCTGGCTGAACAGTTTGCCGACGTCTTCGCACAAGGCGTCGTCGGAGGTCAGCAGGCTGTAGTCGGTGTAGAGGCGCGCGTTGCCGGCGTGATAGTTGCCTGTGCCCAAGTGCGCGTAACGGACGATTTCCCCCGCCTCGCGACGCAGGATCAGCATCATCTTGGCGTGGGTCTTGAAACCGACCACCCCGTAGATCACCACCGCACCGGCCGCTTGCAGACGGCTGGCCAGTTGCAGGTTCGACTCTTCGTCAAAGCGTGCGCGCAATTCGATCACCGCCGTGACCTCTTTGCCGTTACGCGCGGCATCCACCAGCGCATCGACGATTTCCGAGTTGGCGCCCGAACGGTACAGGGTCTGGCGCACGGCCAGAACGTGCGGGTCCTTGGCGGCCTGACGCAGCAGGTCGACCACCGGGGTAAACGATTCGAACGGGTGCAACAGCAGGATGTCCTGCTTGCTGATCACGCTGAAGATGTTCTCGCTGTTTTGCAGCAGTTTCGGGATCTGTGGCGTGAATGGCAGGTATTGCAGCTCGCGCTGGCTGTCCAGGCCGGTGATGCTGAACAGACGCGTCAGGTTCACCGGACCGTTGACCTGATACAGCTCGGACTCGCTCAGGTTGAATTGCTTGAGCAGGTAGTCCGACAGGTGTTTCGGGCAGGTATCCGCCACTTCCAGACGCACCGCGTCACCGTAGCGACGCGAGAACAACTCACCGCGCAGTGCGCGGGCCAGGTCTTCCACATCCTCGGAATCCAGCGCCAGGTCGGCGTTTCGGGTCAGACGGAACTGATAGCAGCCCTTGACCTTCATGCCCTGGAACAAGTCATCAGCGTGAGCGTGGATCATCGACGACAGGAACACATAGTTGTCGCCGGCGCCGCCGACCTCTTCCGGCACCTTGATCACTCGCGGCAGCAGGCGCGGTGCCGGGATGATCGCCAGACCGGAATCGCGACCGAAGGCGTCGATGCCTTCGAGTTCGACGATGAAGTTCAGGCTCTTGTTCACCAGCAACGGGAACGGGTGCGTCGGGTCGAGGCCGATCGGGGTGATGATCGGCGCGATCTCGTCGCGAAAATAACGGCGGACCCAGGTCTTGAGCTTGGTAGTCCAATAACGACGACGGATGAAGCGGACCTGATGTTTCTCCAGTTCCGGCAACAGAATGTCGTTGAGGATCGCGTACTGGCGGTCAACGTGACCGTGCACCAGCTCGCTGATGCGGGCCAGGGCCTGATGCGGTTGCAGGCCATCGGCGCCGGCTTGTTCACGGGCGAAGGTGATCTGCTTCTTCAGGCCGGCCACACGAATTTCGAAGAACTCGTCCAGGTTGCTGGAGAAGATCAGCAGAAATTTCAGCCGTTCCAGCAAAGGATAGGACTCATCCAGCGCCTGTTCCAGCACGCGGATGTTGAATTGCAGTTGCGAGAGCTCGCGGTGGATGTACAGGCTGCTGTCATCCAGACCGGGAATGGCAATCGCCGGCGCCGCGGCTGCGACAGCGGTTTCGGCCACCACCGCAGGCGGAGCAGGCACCAGCTCCGGCGGGGTTTCGGCGATTTGCTCGACCAGGGGTTGAGCCTCTTTTACGGCAACTTCAGTGAGTCCTTCGGTATTCATGGAATGTTCCTGGGAGGGCTATTTCTGCTCTCGTAACAGTTGAGCGGCACGGACGGCGAAGTAAGTCAGGATGCCATCGGCGCCTGCACGTTTAAAAGCGGTCAGGGATTCGAGAATCACTCCTTCGCTCAACCAGCCATTCTGGATCGCCGCCATGTGCATGGCGTATTCGCCGCTGACTTGATAAACAAACGTCGGCACTTTGAATTCTTCTTTGACCCGGTAAAGGATGTCCAGGTACGGCATGCCTGGCTTGACCATGACCATGTCCGCGCCTTCTGACAAGTCCGCCGCCACTTCGTGCAGGGCTTCGTTGCTGTTGGCCGGGTCCATCTGATAGCTGGCCTTGTTGGCCTTGCCCAGGTTCAGCGCCGAACCGACCGCATCGCGGAACGGGCCATAGTAGGCGCTGGCGTATTTTGCCGAATAGGCCATGATCCGCACGTTGACGTGATCCGCCAGCTCCAGGGCTTCGCGGATCGCCTGGATGCGGCCGTCCATCATGTCCGAGGGGGCCACCACTTGGGCGCCGGCTTCGGCGTGGGACAGGGCCTGCCGGACCAGTGCATCGACGGTAATGTCGTTCTGCACGTAGCCTTCTTCGTCGATGATGCCGTCCTGACCGTGGGTGGTAAACGGGTCCAGGGCAACGTCGGTGATCACCCCCAGTTCCGGGAACTGTGCGCGTAAGGCGCGCGTGGCGCGTTGGGCGATACCGTTCGGGTTCCAGGCTTCGGCGGCATCCAGTGTCTTGAGCTCCGGTGGCGTGACCGGGAACAGCGCCAGCGCCGGAATCCCCAGCTCGACCCATTTGGCCGCTTCTTCCAGCAACAGGTCGATGGTCAGGCGTTCGACGCCCGGCATCGAGGCCACCGCTTCGCGACGGTTTTCACCGTCCAGGACGAACACCGGAAGGATCAGGTCGTCGACGGTCAGAACATTTTCACGGACCAGTCGACGCGAAAAATCATCACGGCGGTTGCGGCGCAGGCGGGTTGCGGGGAACAGACGGTTGGCGGGGGTAAAGCTCACGACAGACTCCTGAGCCCGCGCTTACGGGCGAGCGTGACAGTTATAAGCGGCCATTATGACGAACGTATTACAGTTATGTGCACCCCTGTGACTAGGGGGCGTTCTCAATTAGTTCCCCCCCCGCGTTGTCGCCTTAAAGCGGGCCAGGCAAGACGCAGGCCGCTGGGAATGGTTGTTCCCTTTCCAAGGCCTGCAACGCAGCCTGGCCCGCTTTAAGGCACAACCCGAAGGGCCGGGGCTGCTGTTGTGCAGGGCTGCGTTGCTCGAAGCTTATTTGGAATGACCCAACCGCGCTTCTCGCGCCTTGACCTGCACAGCAGCAGACCCGGCGCGGTGGGGAAACTGATTGAGAACGCCCCCTATAGTCGCATTCCATTGTCGTTGTAGGAAATGTTCACGTCGAGACACATTTGGACACTTTCATGAATGTGCACGAAGGGTTAGGCTGCGCGTTCATTTCGCCAGCACCCAGACAATGCTCCAACAATTTCTGCATGACTTCGGCTACTTTGCCCTGTTTCTCGGCACGTTCTTCGAAGGCGAAACCATTCTTGTGCTCGCCGGCTTCCTCGCGTTCCGCGGATACATGGACATTAACCTGGTGGTAGTCGTGGCGTTCTTCGGCAGTTATGCCGGTGATCAGCTGTGGTACTTCCTGGGGCGCAAGCACGGGCGCAAACTGCTGGCCCGCAAGCCGCGCTGGCAGATGATGGGCGATCGGGCGCTGGAACATATCCGCAAACACCCGGACATCTGGGTGCTGAGCTTCCGCTTTGTCTACGGTTTACGCACGGTGATGCCGGTGGCCATCGGCCTGTCAGGCTATCCACCGGGACGTTATCTGCTGCTCAACGGCATTGGCGCGGCGGTCTGGGCGGCAGCCCTGGCGGCAGCGGCTTACCACTTTGGCGCCGTACTGGAAGGCATGCTCGGCAGCGTCAAGAAGTACGAACTGTGGGTGCTCGGCGCCTTGCTGGTACTGGGCCTGGGCCTGTGGCTGCGTCGGCGCTTCAAGAATGCCCGTCTGGCGAAAAAGATCTACGCCGACGAGCAAGCCCTGAAAGCCGCACGGGCTCACGCCGAAGTGCCTAAGACGCCAAACGAGTGAAGCGGTTTCTGCAGCAGTAGAGACCGATAACGCTCAGCAGACTGTAGCTGAGCAGGCCGATCCAGCCCACTGCGCTGGCCGGCCACAGCCCTGCCAACGGCGCCAGCCACACCAACGGCACGTTCGATACCAACCTCAGCAGCTCCAGCTTCAACGCCCACGGGCGATTTTCCAGGGCCACGCCCAACGTAAACAATCCCAGCGCCACCGCGCTCCAGCCGAGCACCAACGCGGCGGTTGGCAGGCTGCGCTCCAGATTCATCAAGTAGCTGCCCAGCGCGATGTAAGTGCAGAACTGTAACGCCACATACAGTTGCTGACGCCCGTCCAGCGGCACCTCGAATTTGCGGAACAGGTTCAAGTCGGGCTTGTTCATCGGGTACCTGGCCGCCACATCCGCCGGACGCCAACCGGTGCGCATGAACCAGATCCGCAGCTTGTCCCATGTGCGCTCGGCTCGCCGCGCGTCATTCCACAACTGCACATAGAACTGCACGTTGGCCCACAGCGGATTCCAGCTTGCCAACGGCGTAGTCACCCCGAAAATCACCGGTTCGTTGTCGTCCTCTTCCTGGAACGAGCCAAACAGACGGTCCCAAATAATGAACACCCCGCCGTAGTTGCGATCCATGTAGAGAGCGTTCTGCGCATGGTGAGCCCGATGATTGGACGGCGACACGAAGAACCATTCGAACCAGCCGAGCTTGGGAATGTGCCTGGTATGGACCCAGAACTGATACAGCAGATTCAGCGCTGCGACGCTGACGAAGACCAGCAGCGGCACGCCGAGCACGGCCATCGGCAGGTAGAAAATCCAGCCCAGCAGGAAGCCGGTACTGGTCTGGCGCAAGGCCGTGGACAGGTTGTACTCCTCGCTCTGGTGATGCACCGAGTGCGCGGCCCAGAGGATATTGCGTTCGTGGCCCATGCGGTGCAGCCAGTAGTAGCAGAAGTCGTAGAGAAAAAAGGCCAGCACCCAGACCCAGACGCTGTCGGCCGAGAGTTCGAACAGCGCCACATGCTCAAGGGCAAACCCGTAGGTCAGCAGCCCGACCCCCTTGGTCAACAAGCCCGTGGTGGTCGACAGCACACCGGTGCTCATGCTGTTGATCGCATCGGCCACACGATAATGGCTGACCCCGCGCCAACGATCGGCCAGCAGTTCGACAGCGATCAGCACAATGAAAAACGGCACCGCATACAGAATGAAGTCCATGACGCGCCCTGATCGGAATCTTGAGGACAGATGCTAGGTGTAGCCGCCCATTTACCCTATGGCAACGAGCGACAAATTAGTGGACATTTAACGCCATGAATCTGGAGAACAACCCATGAGCAAAAAAATTGCAGTGATCCTTTCCGGCTGTGGCGTGTACGACGGCGCCGAGATCCACGAAAGCGTGATTACCCTGCTGAGACTGGACCAGCGTGGCGCACAGGTGCAGTGCTTTGCGCCGAACATCGCGCAATTGCATGTGATCAATCACCTGACCGGTGAGGAAATGCCCGAGTCGCGCAACGTATTGGTGGAATCGGCGCGGATCGCCCGGGGCAATATCAAGGACATTCGCGACGCCGACGTCGACGATTTTGATGCGTTGATCGTGCCCGGCGGATTTGGCTCGGCCAAGAACCTGTCGAACTTTGCGATTGAAGGCGCCGGTTGCACGGTGCAGCCGGATGTCCTGGCGCTGACCGAAGCCTTCGCTGAGGCGGGCAAACCGGTCGGGTTGATGTGCATATCGCCCGCGCTGGCGGCGAAGATCTACGGCCCGGGGGTGAACTGCACCATCGGCAACGACGCCGAGACCGCGGCAGCCATGAACAAAATGGGCGCGACGCATACTGACTGCGCCGTAACTGAAATCGTCGAGGACAGGGCGCGAAAACTGGTGAGTACCCCAGCGTACATGCTGGCGCAAACCATCAGCGAAGCGGCGTCCGGTATCAACAAAATGGTCGACCGCGTCCTCGAACTGACCCACGAAAACGACGCCTGACCTCAATCCACTGTGGGAGCGAGCAGGCTCGCTCCCACAGGGGTCGACGCAAGGCTCAGGGCTTACGGGTCAGCCGGGTGAGTATCCGGTCCAGTGCATTGGCGAACGCCTGCTTCTCGCGCTCGCCAAACGGTGCCGGGCCACCGCCCATCTGCCCTTGTTCACGCAGATCGGTGAACAGGTTGCGCACCGCCAGCCGATCGCCCATGTTCTGCGCATCGAACTCCTTGCCTCGCGGGTCGAGTGCGGCCACGCCCTTCTTCACCAGGCGATCCGCCAATGGCACGTCGCTGCAAATCACCAGCTCACCCGGCACCGCATGCTCCACCAGGTAATCATCGGCGGCGTCCGGGCCACTTGGCACCACGATCAATTTCACCAGCGCCAGCCCCGGCTTGATCTGCGGCTGCCCCGCCACCAGCACCACTTCGTACTGGCGCTTGAGGGCGAATTTCACCACCAGATCCTTGGCCGCCCGAGGGCAGGCGTCAGCATCGATCCAGACTCGCATCATGTTTTCCTCTTCAAAAAAAATCGCGGGCAAGCCTCGCTCCCACAGGTTATACGCAATCCTGTGGGAGCGTGGTTTGCCCGCGATGATGAGCGCAGCGAATGCTGTTAAGAGGCGGCCACCCGCTGCTTCTCCGCCATCCGACTACGGCTATACAACACAACAATCGCAATGATCGCCACCGCCTGAGCACTCAGCGAATACGCATCCGCATGAATGCCCAGCCAGTCAAAATCAAAGAACGGCACCGGCCGCGTGCCGAAGATCCCCGCTTCCTGCAGCGCCTTCACGCCGTGCCCGGCGAACACCACTGACAACGCGCAGAGCAGGCCGGCGTTGATGCTGAAGAACAACGCCAGCGGCAACTTCGCCGAACCGCGCAGAATCACCCACGCCAGCCCCACCAACAGCACCAGCGCCGTCGCGCCGCCGGCCAACACCGCGTTGTGCCCCGCAGGCCCGGCCTGCAGCCATAGGGTTTCGTAGAACAGAATCACTTCGAACAACTCGCGATACACCGAGAAGAACGCCAGGATCGCGAAGCCGAAACGCCCGCCACCGCCCACCAGGCTGCTCTTGATGTAATCCTGCCACGCCGCCGCATGGCGACGGTCATGCATCCACACGCCGAGCCAGAGCACCATGACCGAGGCAAACAGCGCCGTCGCGCCTTCCAGCAATTCGCGTTGCGAGCCGCTGACATCGATCACGTACGCCGCCAGCGCCCAGGTTCCCAGGCCGGCCAACAACGCCAGGCCCCAGCCGACGTTAACGCTGCGCACGGCCGATTGCTGGCCGGTGTTGCGCAGGAAGGCCAGAATCGCCGCCAGCACCAGAATCGCTTCCAGGCCTTCACGCAGCAAAATCAGCAACCCGGAGATGTAACTCAAGGTCCAGCTCAGGCCATCGCTGCCCAGCAAGTCGGCGGACTGCTTCAGCTTGGCCTTGGCCGTGTCCAGACGCTGCTGGGCCTGAGCCACCGGCAAACCATCCTGCAACGACTGACGGTACGCCATCAGCGATTTTTCAGTGTCTTTGCGCACGTTGGCGTCGACGTTGTCGAGGGAGCTTTCGACCAGCTCGAACCCTTCCAGATACGCCGCCACCGACAGGTCATAGGCCTGATCGTGATCGCCGGCACGGTAGGCGGCGATGCTTTTGTCCAAGGTGGCCGCCGTGTAATCCAGCAACTGCCCCGGGCCGCGCTTGACCTGCGGCGGTTGCGCCCGTTGCGCGCGGAAGGTCGCGGCCGCTTGCGGACCTTCAGCGGCCTGCACTTCGGCTGGCGTCTGACGTGCCAGGTCGGCGATGTTGTAGGTTTTCTCGGATTTTGCCGCGGCCGGATCGGCGCTGAAGCTGGCGATGTAGGTCGCCAGGTCCCAGCGCTGACGATCATCGAGCTGGTCAGCGAAGGACGGCATGTCGGTGCCTTCAACGCCCATGCCCAGCGTGTTGTAGATCGCATAGAGGCTCAGACGGTCCAGTCGCGCGGCATCGCGCAGATTGGCCGGCGGTGGCGTCATACCGACACCTGCCGGGCCGTCACCAGCGCCCGCATCGCCATGGCACACCGAGCATTGCTGGGCATACAGCGGCGCGCCGCGGGTCGGATCCGGCGTGATGACCGGGGCCTGGCTGACCTCATAAGTCACCGCCAGTTTTGCCCCCAACTGCCGCGCCTGATGGGCGACGTCCGCGCCATCTTTGCGAGCGGAGATCGCAGCGCCAAGACTGCTGACGCCCTGCTCCAGTTCTGCGCGTTCAGGTTTGGCCGGCAAATCGGCGATCAAACCTTGCAACACCTTTAGGAATTCCTGCTGTTCGCGGTATTCAGACTCATCGATGACTTTGCCCGCCTCGACCGTCGCCGGGTAATCAGCGCCAATGTAATCGAGCAAATGCAGGGCCTTCGGCGCACCTTCCGTGGTTTCGGCCTGCGCATTGAAGCTGCAAAACGCGATCACCGACAGCACGAGCCACGCCGGAAAACGAGAGGAGGCAATCATGAATAAATCTCAAATGGAAATACGAAGTAACACATTGTTCACTCTCAATGAGTTTCACTCAAGCTTTGTCTGCAAGAAGAGATCAGAGGGCGCGGAACAAAGTGCCATCATTCGCCTCTATAGTTTGCCGCCTCTTGGCGGCTTATCTTCAAGGAAGACACACAGCAAATGGCTACCCGCCTGCGCTTCTTGTTTTTGCTCGGTGCATGCTTGCTACTGAGCGGTTGCCCCACCCTGCGGGACTACAACGCGGAGTTGAGCGAGACCCTCGACTATTTCAAAGCCGGCCAGGTCGACTCCGCCGTTGCTGTCCTGGACCGAAACAATCCCATTGCCCCGGGCGACTTGCTCTATAACTTCGAGAAGGGCGAACTGCTGCGGCTCACTGGCGATATGACCGGTAGCTACGCCAGCTGGGATTACGCCGACCGGCTGATTGAGGGGTGGGAAAACTCGCCGCGATTCGGCGCCTTCAAAGCCTTCACCGAGTTCAACAGTTACGGCGCCAATGACAAAGTGCGTTTGTACGATGGCTACGATTTCGAGAAGGTCGCCCTGACCACGCAAATGGCCTTGACGTGCCTGTCCAGTGCCGAAGTCGACCTCGCTCGGGTGATGATCAAGAAAACCCACGAGCGCGAGGCAACCATTGCCGAAAAGCGCGACGTGCAATACCTGGCACTGGAGAACCAGGCCCAGGAGCAAGGCGTACCCCTGAAATACCAGAACCTTCAGGGCTACCCGGTGGCGACCCTCGATGCGCCTGAAGTGATTGCCCTGAAAAACAGCTACCAAAGTGCGTTCAGTCATTACCTGGCAGGTTTCGTCTATGAAACGCTTGACGAAAAAGACCTCGCCGCGCCGGGGTATCGCAAAGCCCTTGAGTTGCGCCCCAACACACCGCTGCTTGAGCAGGCGCTGCGCAATCTCGACAAGTCGCCGCTCAAGGCCGGCGAAAGCGATGTCTTGCTGATCGTGCAAACCGGCCTTGCACCCGCGCGCAACTCGGTGCGTGTGCCGATTTCGGTGGATGTCGAAGGCGAAACCTACATCACCAACATGTCGTTCCCGATCCTTGTCCCCGATGCGTCTACGCCACCGGTGGACTTCGTCATGGTGGACGGCAAAAAACATAAGCTGACCTTGCTCAACAGCTATGGCGACATGTCACGGCGAACGTTGCGCGACGACATGCCTGGCATCATCCAGCGCACGCTCCATCGCGCCCGGTCCAATGTCGAGTACCTGGCCTATTTGAAAAAAAACAAACCCGAAAAGCTTGAGGAAACCCTCGTGCAGCAAACTCAACGTGAAGATGCCGACACACGAGGCTGGCGCACGCTACCGGACAAGACGCTGATCGCTCGCCTGCGACTCAAGAAAGGCGAGCATCAACTGACCCTGCCCAATGCCCCGGAACAACTACCGGTCAGGTTCAGGATCGACCAGACACATCAAGCCTTCAGCCTGCGCGCAGTGAGCAACCGGATTTTCGCCGCTGATGTTGCTCTGGAGCTCAACCCCCCTTCCGCACCGCAGGCTGTCACCCGCCGCGCTCAACCCTGAACGGAGATCTTCATGGGATTGAAATGCATCGCCGTTGTCGCGCTGGCCCTGTTGGCCGGTTGCACCACCCCACCGCCGCCGGAACCGGGCAGTGCCGCCAGCAAAGTCCTGGCCACGGGACCGATCGAGGACCTGGCTATCGGCCCCATGCGCATGGCCCGGGAAAACGGTTTCCTCACCGTCAGCACGCAGCTGAGTAACGCCGACACCCGTAACAAAACGCTCTACTACCGCTATCTCTGGCTCGGCCCCGAAGGTTTTCCAGTGGCCGAAGCCGAGTCCTGGAAAAGCCTGACCCTGTATGCCGAGCAGACGAGCTTCCTGCCGGCGATCGCTCCCGTGCCACAAGCCGTGGATTTCCGTCTGGAGATCAATACGCCGTGAACCGTCCACACGAGAACCTGCCCATGTTTGTACGCTTGTCGTCCCTCGCCCTGAGCGCCCTGCTGATTGGCGGCTGCGCGGTCAATCACTCGCCGGTACTGGGCAGCGGCAACATCAGTTACGGCGACCCGAAAGCCGTGGAGCTGGTGACCAACGAATTCGGTTCCACCGACCTGCAGATGATCGCTGAAAGCATGACCCGCTCGCTCGCCCAGTCCGGGGTCCTGAAAGGTCGTCCGGTGGTTCAGGTGTACGACGTACGAAACAAGACCAGCGAGTACATCGACACGCGCGACATCACCACGTCGATCAAGACCCAGCTGATGCGCTCCGGTACCGCCCGCTTTGCCAGCGACAACACCGACATGCAGAGCCAGGTCGATCAACTCAAACTGCAAAACCAGAGCGGCCTGTACAAGAAAAGCACGGTGGCCAAGACCGGCAACATGATCGCCGCCCGCTATCGACTGGAAGGCTCGATCAGCTCGATCGTCAAGCGCAGCAATGATTACAAGGACGTCTTCTACAAATTCAGCCTGCAGTTGATCGATGTCGAAAGCGGGCTGGCCGAGTGGATGGACGAGAAAGAAATCCGCAAGACCACGGAGCGCTGAACAATGCGTGCATGGATTGGCATCATGGCCCTGACCTGCGCCCTGGGCGTTCAGGCGGCCCCGAAAATCGCTGTCACCGACATCGCCTATGAGGCCAGCGTGGATCAATACGTCCACGTGATTTCGTCTAGGGATGATCATCAGCAGGATTATTACGGCGCCAGCGGCTCGTCCAGTTATGACGAGTACACGACGCAGAACAGCTATCTGGAACAGACCGAAATCCGTCGATTCAGCGGTGACATCAAGGGTCAGATGCTCAAGACCGGGATGTTCCAGCTGGTTCAGGGGACGCCCTATACCGCCAACGCCAAACGCGATGTGTATGACGTGATCCAACGCATCAAGGCCGGTGATTTCGAGGGAGCCGACTACGTGCTGTTCGGCACGCTGTCAGACATCGACTTCACCCAGGACATGAACGAACTGGCCAATACCGACAGCTATTCAGCGGTGCTGGCGCTGACCCTGGTGGCTGACTTCAGCCTGATCAACACCAAAACCTACGAGATCACCTCGGCCTTCACCGCAATGGGTGAGGCTCAGGACACCAAACTGGTGAATGACCGGGATATCCACGTCTCGCTGAACCGGCCGCGGGTGGTGCGCGAAGTATCCAGGTCGCTGGGTGAGGATGTGGCGCGGCAATTGAGCGAGCAGCTCGGTGATGGCAGTTATCAACCGCCGGGGCCACCCGAGCTACGCAATGACCTGCCGCCGGATACCGCGCCGGTCATTCTGCGCTGACACCCGAAATGAAAAAGGCGACCTCTAAAGGTCGCCTTTTTTGTGCCTGACAGCTTTTATACCGCGGCTTTACGCAGAGTCGCCATAAATGCCGCCGCGCCAATAAACAGCCCGGCAAACGTACGGTTCATGCGTTTTTGCTGCTGGGGCGTGCGCAACAGACGCAGCACCTTGGACGCCAACCCGGTGTAACCGGCCATGACAATCAGGTCGACGCAGATCATGGTCACGCCAATGATCAGGTACTGAGCCAGCAACGGAGCGTGCGGGTCAATGAACTGCGGCAACACCGCGAGCATGAACACCAGCGCCTTGGGGTTGCTGATGTTGACCAGGAAACCACGGAACACCAGCGCCATCGGCTTGCCGATCTGACGCACAGCCGCGTCATCGCTCATGTCGCTGGGCAACGCGCGCCATTGCTTGATGGCGAGGTACACCAGATACGCCACGCCGAACCATTTGATCGCATAGAAGGCGGACGCTGAAGCCGTGAGGATCGCGCCCACACCGGCGCCGACAATCGCGATCTGCACCGCCAGGCCCAATTGCAGGCCCAGGGCATTCCAGTAACCGCGCCAGAAACCGTATTGCAGACCGCTGGACATCGACGCAATGGCGCCGGCACCAGGCGACAGACTGATCACCCAGCAGGCAGCAAAAAACGCCAGCCATGTTTGAAGCTCCATTGCACACCTCGACTCAGACTCGTGACAGACGTCTAAGCTAATGCGGCTTTGGGCGGATGACTATCGATTTTTTGCAGGATGTTACGGCTGCCGACCAGCGTTTACAGCTTTAGGACCCCTTCGCGAGCCGACTCGCTCCTACATTGAATCCTCGGTGGACACCTATTTAGTGAACAGCCGAAAACCCTGTAGGAGCTCGCTCCGGGCGGCGTTCCGACGATGGCGATCTATCAGACTACAGCAGCCTTACTTCTCGAACCCGCTCGAGGGGAACACATCACTCCCCCGCCAGCGTCGAACCGATCGTTGGAAGAAGAGGCTGTTAGGCACCTGAACCATCGCACTGCCAGTCCCGAGTTCTTCCGCTTCGATCAACGTGGTGTACAGCAGATTGATCGCCACCACCCGGCCTTTGACGCCGGGCTTGTCAGTGGTGTCCACCAACTCGACCACATCGCCGAGGCGGAATGGGCCGACGGTGAAAATCAGGATCGCGCACAGCAGGTTGGAAAGCACACTCCACATGGCGAAGAACGCCACCGCCGCCACCGCGACGAAACCGGACAATGCGGTCCAGAGTACGGTGGCCGACACCCCGAGGCGCTCCAGCACGAAAATCAGCGCACTGCCCATGATCAGCCAGCGCAGACCGCCTCGCAGCGGCATCAGCAATTGCGGCGGAAACGGATAGCGCTCGCCCAGCCGGGTCAGGCCCTTGGCAACGAAACGCTGGGTGAAGTAGCCGGCCAGCAGAATCAGCAGGATCTGCACGACCAGCCAGAGGGGCTCGATCCACACCGCCGGCAATGGCAGCTTGAACGCCTCCATCAAGACAGTGCCTCCAGTTCCGCCTGCATGCTTTCCAGCAGCTCCAGCGCTTCCATCCAGGATTCTTCCAGCTCGGCTTCACGCACCTTCAGCTTGGCCTGTTCAGCCAGCAGATCGCGCAGATCATTCTTGCGCGCCGGCTCGTAAATATCGCTGTCGCCAAGGCTGGCATCGATCTTCGCCAGCTTCTCGTGCAGCTTGCCCAGCTCGGCTTCCAGCTTGTCAGCTTCACGCTTGTGCGGCGCCAGTTGCTGACGCAACGCAGCCGCAGCCTGGCGCTGGGCCTTCTTGTCGGTCTTGTCCGGATTGACCGGCGTGTTGTTGACCGGTGCATTGCGCTGGCGATAGTCGACCAGCCAACGGGCGTAGTCTTCCAGGTCGCCGTCGAACTCCTCGACCTTGCCGTCCGCCACCAGATAGAAATTATCGGTCGTGCTTTTGAGCAAATGACGATCGTGGGAAACCACCAGAACCGCGCCACTAAACTCCTGCAGCGCCATGGTCAACGCCAGGCGCATTTCCAGGTCCAGGTGGTTGGTCGGTTCGTCGAGCAGCAGCAGGTTCGGCCGATCCCAAGCGATCAACGCCAGGGCCAGACGGGCCTTTTCGCCGCCGGAGAAATTCAGCACCGGCTCATCGATGCGCGCACCACGGAAGTCAAAACCACCGAGGAAGTCGCGCAGGGTCTGTTCACGCTCGGTCGGGGCCAGACGCTGCAAGTGCAGTAAAGGGCTTGCCTTGGCGTCGAGAGAATCCAGTTGATGCTGGGCGAAGTAACCCACGACGGTGTTCTCGCCACGGGTCAGTCGGCCGGACAACGGTTCGAGTTCACCGGCGAGGTTTTTGATCAGGGTCGATTTACCGGCACCGTTCGGGCCGAGCAAACCGATGCGCGCGCCAGGGGTCAGTTGCAGCTTGACCTTCTCCAGCACAGCTTTGTCGCCGTAACCCAAACGGGCATCGGACAGGTCGATCAGCGGGCTGGAGATTTTCTGCGATTCACGGAAAACGAAATCGAACGGCGAATCGACGTGGGCGGCGGAGAGTTCTTCCATCCGCTCCAGCGCCTTGATCCGGCTCTGGGCCTGGCGGGCCTTGGTGGCCTGGGCCTTGAAGCGGGCGATGTAGCTTTCCATGTGCGCACGTTGCGCCTGCTGCTTCTCGTAAGCCTGCTGCTGCTGGGCCAGACGTTCGGCGCGGGCGCGCTCGAAGGCGCTATAGCCACCGCGATACAGCGTGATCTTGCGTTGATCGACGTGAGCCACGTGATCGACCACGGCATCGAGAAAGTCCCGGTCGTGGGAAATCAACAACAATGTGCCGGGGTAACTTTTCAGCCACTCTTCGAGCCAGATGATGGCGTCGAGGTCCAAGTGGTTGGTTGGTTCGTCGAGCAGCAGCAGGTCCGAAGGGCACATCAAAGCCTGCGCCAGATTCAGACGCATCCGCCAGCCACCGGAGAAATCTCCTACCGGGCGATCCATCTGCTCGTTGGTGAACCCAAGGCCGGCCAACAACTTTCTGGCCCGGGCGTCGGCGGTGTAACCGTCGGCGCTGTCGAGTTCCGAGTGCAGGCGGGCCTGAGCGGCACCGTCATGGGCTGCTTCGGCTGCGGCGAGGTCGCGTTGCACCTCACGCAGGCGCAGGTCGCCATCGAGCACGTAGTCGACCGCCAGGCGTTCGAGCGTCTCGATTTCCTGACGCATGTGGGCGATGCGCCAGTCGGCCGGCAGGAAGCAGTCACCCGAGTCCGGGTGCAGTTCGCCCCGGATCAAGGCGAACAGGCTCGATTTGCCGGCGCCGTTGGCACCGATGAGGCCGGCTTTGTGGCCGGCGTGCAGGGTCAGCTCAGCGTCTTCTAGCAGACGTTGAGGGCCACGCTGTAAAGTCAGGTTCTGAAGTCGAATCATAATGGCGGCGGAGTCTACCAGCTTCGCTCGCAACTGGCGCGAGTAGCACTATGTCCTCTGACCTGTGGAGCTTTTCCCTGACCACTTACGCCCGTCCCGGCGTCGAACGCGCATGCCTGCAGTTGCAGTCAGCCGGCGCCAATGTGTGTTTGCTGTTCTGTGGAGCGTGGCTTGGACAGCGTGGCGTCGTCTGCAATGAACAGCGAATCAAGCTACTGCGCACCGTGGCGGAGCCTTGGGATGGAGACGTCGTGCAACCGTTGCGCGCCTTGCGCATGCGCTGGAAAGTCGTCGCGACTGACGATGCCGAGCTGAAAAAGCTGCGTGAACAAGTGAAGGCGCTGGAGCTGGAAGCCGAACGGCATCTGTTGTTGCGGCTGGAGCGAACGGCGCAGAGCTGGCCGCAGGGTGAGGCGACCGATCTGACGGCCTGGCTGGAAGGTGTGGCGGCAGGCGCCGCCAACCTGGACCGCGACGCGCTGCATCAGCTGCGCGTCGCGGTAACCGGCACTTAGGAAGCGCTGGTTGGGGTGGTGCTGGCGCTCGACGGTGCGGCTGGCGTTGGCGCAGCCGTGGCTGTCGAGGTGGTTGCTGCGGGTGCAGCCGATGCTGCTGGCGCCGGAGTCACTGGCTTGGCAGCAGGCGCTGGAGTCGGCTTGGCAACGGCAGGTTTTGCAGCAGCTGGTTTGGCCGCTGGTTTTGCAGCCGGTTTGGCAGCGGCAGGTTTGGCGGCTGGTTTTGCAGCCGGTTTAGCAGCGGCAGGTTTAGCGGCTGGTTTAGCAGCGGCTGGCTTGGCGGCAGTAGCGGGTTTCGCGGCAGCCGTTTTGGCGGCAGGTTTAGCAGCCGGTTTGGCAGCAGCTTTTACAGCGGGTTTAGCAGCTGGTTTGGCAGCAGCTTTTACAGCCGGTTTAGCGGCAGGCTTGGCAGCAGCGGTTCGCGCAGCAACTGGCTTGGCAGCAGGTTTTGCAGCAGCCGTTTTGGCGGCTGGTTTAGCAGCCGGTTTAGCGGCTACGGCTCTTGCAGCAGCAGGTTTGGCAGCAGGCGATTTTGCAGCAGGCTTGGCAGCAGCGGTTCGCGCGGCGGCTGGCTTGGCGGCAGGTCTCGCAGCGGCTGTTTTAGCCGCCGGTTTGGCAGCGCTGGCAGCGGCTGGTTTTTTCGCAGCGGCAGGTTTTGCAGCAGTTTTCACCGCTGGCTTGGCAGCAGGCTTGGCCGGCGCTTTTGCAGCAGCTGGCTTGGCAGCGGCTTTCTTGACCGGTACTGCAGCAGGTTTGGCTGCACGCAGGGACAACGCCTTGCCGACAGCCTCTTGTACACGACCGACGCCTTGGGCCAGTTTCAGGCTTTCTTGAGCATCGCGTTTGAGTTGCAGAATGTAGGCACGGGTGTCGGACTGACGATCCTTGAGGGCATCGAGCACGTCTTCGAGTTGCTGCACGCTGTCCTTCGCCTTGGCTTGTGCCTTGGCCTTGCCGGCCGACGCAGCGTCCTGCAATTTGGTACGGGACTTGTGTAATTTTTCCTGTGCTTTTCCGCGCTGTTTTTCCAGTTTGGCGAGCAGTTTTTCAGCATCAGCCAAGGCTTGGGAACAAGCGTTTTCCAAATGCTCGAGCAGGCTGCCCGACAGTTGTTGGAGTAAGTGCAACGGGGTATTTACAGGCTTCTTGGTGGCCGACATGGTTTACCTCCTGGCTGACGTGGGTGCGGCTCATACTAGACCTCTGCTGCTACCGCCGCTAGGGCATGTTGACAGTATCGAAAGCGTTGCGTTGCAACGGATCGAAAAACTTCTGCGCTTGTGCAAAACCAGTTCACCTTTGTGCGCATTCTCACTGGCATAATCCACCGCATTCCAGGTCGGAGAGTGCCCATGTCGCGCTACCTTTTTTTATCGCTGTGCGTGTTTTTTTCAGTGGCTCAAGCCGACGAAAAAACCTCCGCAAATAACCCTCACGATCTTGCTTACAGCCTGGGCGCGAGCCTCGGTGAACGCCTGCGTCAGGAGGTTCCCGATCTACAACTTCAGGCACTGCTGGAGGGTCTGCAACAAGCGTATCAAGGCAAGCCACTGGCGCTGAAGGACGAGCAGATCGAGCGAATCCTGGCCGAGCATGAAGCCCAGCTCGCCGAGCAACCGGCGCTCCCGCAAAGCGAAGCCGCACTGGAAAAAGAGCAGCGATTTCTCACTGAGGAAAAAGCCAAACCGGGTGTTCGCGAATTGGCCGATGGCGTGTTGCTGACAGAGCTGACTCCCGGCACCGGTGCCAAGGCCGGCCCAAATGGCAAGGTCCAGGTTTTGTATGTCGGGCGCCTGCCGGACGGCACGGTGTTCGATCAGAACAATCAGCCGCAGTGGTTCAGTCTCGACAGCGTGATCAGCGGCTGGCGCAGCGCACTGCAAAACATGCCGGTGGGTGCGAAATGGCGCCTGGTGATTCCATCGTCTCAAGCCTATGGCGCGGACGGTGCCGGCGACCTGATCGCCCCCTTCACCCCGCTGGTTTTTGAAGTCGAATTGCGCGGCGCTACCAGCTGAAAAACAGGCATAAAAAAACGGCGCGCAGTGCGCACCGTTTTTAACTTGCCGGGAGGGATTCAGGCCTGAACCGAGTCCTCTTCCTTGTGAGCGGTATGCAGCACTTCGATCAGGCAATCTTCCAGTTCGAAGCGTTCATGCAACAAGCCGCCCAACTCCTTGAATTTCTCCGCGACGCACTTGCCTGCATCACACAGGTCGTTGAACGCCAGCAGCTTCTCGGTGATGACATCGATGCGCGGGTAGAGGGTCTCGGCCAGTTCCAGACCACGCTTGTCGTTGAAAGCCTTGGCCTCCCCCGTCAACTGCTCGTAGATCTCGAAGTGCCCGGCAGACACGTAATCGACCAGCACTCCGCAGAACTCCTGCAAGGGCTTTCGGTCCTCGCTCAGTGCTTCAGGCTTTGCACCGAGCTTGTCGTAGGCATCAATCAGATCTTTGCGCTCCTGCAACCAGCGATCGATCAGCAGGTGCACTCCGCCCCAGCGTTCCTGAGCATTCTGACAACTTTCGAGCATGGTGATCTCTCTTCCCTTGTGGGTCAGCTGCTCTATGCCTGCTCGCCTCTTGTTACGTCAGTGGGCGGTCGGGCAGAGCGTCATCGAGCAACATAATTCCAATGACACGTGCGGGCCAGATTATGCCCGCGCGACTGTGGCTTCAAGGTACGCAGGAGATAAAGTTCATACAAGTGTTTAATCACCCATCTGCACCCGGTGCGACGACACGCCGCTGAGCGGTCGCTCACACGCGAGCCAGACGACGCGCAGCAACTGATAAACCCCCAGAATCGTCACCCCGACAAAGAACAGCAGGCTCCATTCCGGAATGCTCAGGTCGAACAATGTCCAGGAAATCTCGGCACAATCAGCGTTCCCTTTGAACATCTCCGTGACCCGGCACAACCAGGGCATGTTCTCGTACGAGCCTTCCAGGTCAGGCGGGCACGTCGACAGCACATGTGATGGGTCACTTTGCAGCAAAATCTGCCGCCACGCCGTAATCATGCCCGCGAGGCTGCAGAAGAATCCAAGTAACCAATACAGGAACGATCCAAAGCGTCCGGGGCCCTGCACGGAGGCTGTCAGACAAACACCCGTCAGCAACGCCAGACAAACCCGCTGCAAAACGCACAGGCCGCAAGGTTTGAGTCCGACCGCATATTCCAGGTAATAGGAAACGCCCAAGGCCAGGGAACCTGTAATGAAAACCATGAAAAACAAGGAGCGTGAGCAGGCCAAAGACATGGCTTTTCCGTACCAGTAGAGACAGGTGGTTACGGTAGAGGAAAGCGCGCCAGCCTTTCAAGGCAGGCCGGCACGGACACTTCACCAGAAGTGTAGGGAATTCCCGACAGTGTCGAGAGGAATCGGTGTAGCCCTCTGTAGGACGTTGCCGACCAGGGACTACAAAGCCAAACACACGACGCGTTTCGAGCCCCCTGAGAACGCCGCCCCGCCCATGTAGCAGCGGCCGAAGGCTGCGTCCGGCGGCGCAGCAGTCGTAAAATCAGGCGCTCTGGTTTATCAGGTCGACCGCGTTATCTTTATGACGACTGCTTCGCAGCCGGACGCAGCCTTCGGCAGCTGCTACAGACCAGCCTCAGGCGTAAACGGGAGTGGGCAACGGTGCCGCCAGCAGGCGCTCATCGAGCATGCCCAGGCCTTCCTGGAACAACTGATTGCTGCGTTCCGTATCGCCCAGTTGCGCCAGCAACCGCGCCAACTCCGCACAGGCTTCCGGATTGCGCTGAACCCGCAGACTGCTTTCAAGATAGTCTCGCGCCTTGCCCCACAAGCTGTTTTGCAGGCACAAGCGGCCCAGTGTCAGCAACAGGCTTGGGTCAGCCGGATGATCCTTGAGCCACCCCTCGGCAGTCTGCAGTTGCCGAGCCGGATCGCTGCCGCGAACCAATCCGTACAGGCGCGCCAGATGGCTGTCGTAATTGCGCTTGAGGGCTGTGCGCAGAACCTCCTCCGCCTCGACCTGCGCCCCCAGTTGTCGTAGCTGCTCGGCATAGGCCAGCACCAATTGCGGCTCCTGACGCTGAGCCGACGTAAGCTGTTGCCAGGCGCGAGTGAGCGATTGCAAACCGACCTTGCCGTCCTCTTCCTGATGCGCCGCCAGCGACAGGTTTTCACCCCACGCACGACGCTCCAGCTCGGCCAGTTCGGCGGGCGGCAGGACTTTATCCTTGCGCAACTCGGGCAACAGGCGAATCACCGCTGACCAGTCGCCACGCTGCTGAAGCAGGCGCTGTAACTGGCGCAATGTCTGGGCGTTATGGGGATGACGCTCATGCATGGCCTCAAGGGTGGCCAAGGCTCCGTCGGTATCGCCACGGTCGGTCTGCAATTGCGCATGACTCAAGGCAATCGCCAGTTCAGCCTGCGGTTGACGTTCGAGGGCGCGCTCCAGCAAGTTGTCGCTTTCTTCGTAATGACCCTGCTCGTTGGCGGCACGTGCCGCGCCGAGGTAATAGAGCAGTGGCTGGCGCTCGGCTTCGGCCGCCCGATGCAAATGACGCTGCGCACTGGCCCAGCGACCTTCCGCCAGATCCAGCTGACCATGCTCGATCGCCACTTGCACCCGGCGGCTGCGATTGCGCCGCGACCAGGGATTGACCACGCCACTGGAGGTCATCACCAGCTCAACCAGCACCTTGATGCCCCAGAACAGTAGCCACAACACCGCGATCAATGCGAGGGTCGCCCACAGGCTCGATTCGTAACGAAAGCTCTTGTAGGCAATCAGCACGTATCCGGCATGCTCGGCAATCGCCAGTCCCAGCGCGGCAGCAGCGGCGATCACCAGGAACACGATCACATAGAGGCGTTTCATGGCGTTGCCTCCTGGGCGGTACCCGCAGCAGGCTTGGCCATTGGCTTGATCGAGTCTTCAGCGTTGACATTACGCCGCTCCAGATACCCCTGGACCGCGCTCAGGGTACCCGTCAGATCCGGTGTCACGACCGTGACCCGTTGTTTGCTCAACTCGCCAACCTGCTCCAGCATCACTTTGCTCTGGGGGTTGTCCGGGTTGAAGTTGCCGGTCAACACGTCCCGCGCCTCCGCCAGCGCCTGGGTGTAAACCGCGGCCTGGCCATTGAGCGCGGCCCATTGCGCCTGCTCCAGCGCCAGGCTCAGGGCAAGGCGCACCTGGCTCAGGCTCTGCCCGGCCAACAGTGGACGGACATTTTTGTCAGCATTGAAGTCGATACGGATGTAACGGGAGATCTGATCCCACCACTGCGCCCAGCGACTGGCACCGTCGCCATCAGCGGTCAGGCCCAGCAGTGATTCACCCCGGTCCTTGTACTCGGGCGCCAGCTCGGTGAGGTCGATCACTTGATCACGCAATGCTCCCAGGCGCAGGAACAAGCCGGTGCGATCCGGCTGTTCTGTACTGCGCAACGCCACGAGGGTTTTGGCCACTTGCTCGCGAGCGGCGAAGGAACCCGGATCGTTCTGTTCACGGAGTATGTCGTCGGCACCCTGCACCAGCGCCTGGGCGCTGCTGATGTCCTGCAAGGCAGAGAGGCGCAGGCTGGCCAGACGCAGCAAGTGCTCGGCCTCGGCCAGGCGCCAATCCTTGCGGCTGGCACCGAGGACGGTTTCCAGGCGCTGGTTCAGACGCTGTTGATCGCCCTGCAACTGCGTGACCAGACGGGCGCGAGCATCCAGTTCATCAACGGCGGGCAACTGCTCCAAACGTGCGCTGATGCGCTGTTCATTGAGCCTGAGGCTTTGCGCCTGGTCGTTCAGCGCTTGCACCTGAGCCAGTTGCTGCTGGTTATTGGCTTGCAGGTGTCGCACCTGCCAGACACCCCAACCGCCCACGGCAACACCGGCAGCGCCGAGCAGCAGCGCGACGATTGCCAGGCCATTGCCTCGGCGCTGCACGTCAGCGGGTGTCGCGGTTTCAACCGGAGTTTCAACCGGCGCATCAAGCACTGGCTGGACGTCATCTTTAGGCAAGGCAGTTTCGCTCACGTATCCATCCTTTGCATTAGAGAACGGGTTCGGGATGCTCCCGTAACGCCGTCAGCAAAGCCGCGGCACTGGCGCCGCGACAATCCACAACTGTTTGGGCCCCGGCGGCACGTGCCAGCCCGGCGACCCTGGGACTTGGAACAAACAACGGCAACCGCGCCAATTGTGGCCAGGCAACGCCAGCCAGTTGATGCAGGTGCTCAAAACCTTGTCCACTGCTGACCACCAGCCCGTTCAAGCGTTCCGCTTCAATCCGGTCAGGCAGTGCCGCCGGCGGGTAATGCGGCAAGCCGCGACGGTACAACTCCAGATACTCGACACTAGCACCAAGCTCGCGCAAACGCTCTGCCAGGAGTTCACGCCCACCTTCCCCGCGCATGATCAACACGCGCGGATCGGGCCGGTTGATAGCCTCGCGCAACCCGGGAAGTTCCAGCAAGGCTTCGCTGTCATCACCCTCGGCCGGAAAGCTTACGTCCAGCCCGCGGCCCTCGAGGATCTGCGCAGTGGCGGCGCCGACACTGAACCACTTCAACGCAGGTGACTGCGGCCAATACCGGTCAACCAGATCAACACCGATTCTGGCCGCGGGTTTGCTGACCACGATCACCGCACAGAAGCGATCCAGTGTCTGAATCAGCGCGCGCATTGTGTCAGAGGCCGGGATTGGCTCGATTTCCAAAAGCGGCAAGCTGCTGCTGAAAATCCCCGCTTGCGCCAGAACATCGCTCAGCGCTGCGGATTCATCCGCAGGGCGCGTCAGCAGCAAGCGCCAGCCAGTCACTCGTGACCTGCCTCGCCATACACCGCTTTCAGGATATCGTCGGCGCCCTGGCTCAAAAGGTCCTCGGCGACTTGCACGCCCAAGGTTTCAGCGTCAGCGCGTGGCGCACGGGCCTCTGCGCTGAGCAACAGGCCGCCACTTGGGTCTCCGACCAGGCCACGCAACCAGATCTGCTCGCCTTCCAACACGGCGTAGCAGGCAATCGGCACTTGGCAGCCACCGTTCAAATGTTTGTTGAGTGCACGTTCGGCGGTCACGCGAGTGGCAGTGTCCAGATGGTGCAGCGGTGCCAACAAGGCATGGATTTCGCTGTCGGCGGAGCGGCATTCGATACCGACTGCGCCCTGGCCACCGGCCGGCAGGCTGTCGTCGACACTGATGGCCGAGGTGATGCGGTCTTCGAAGCCCAGGCGAATCAGGCCAGCGGCAGCGAGGATGATGGCGTCGTACTCACCCGCATCGAGCTTGGCCAGGCGCGTATTGACGTTGCCACGCAAGAAGCGGATCTGCAGGTCCGGACGACGGGTCAGCAGTTGAGCCTGACGGCGCAGACTGGAGGTACCGACGACGCTGCCTTTCGGCAACTCATCCAGGCTGGAGTAGGTGTTGGAGACGAATGCATCGCGCGGGTCTTCACGCTCGCAGATGCAAAACAGGCCAAGGCCTTCGGGAAAGTCCATCGGTACGTCTTTCATCGAGTGCACAGCGATGTCGGCTTCATTTTCCAGCAACGCGGTTTCCAGCTCTTTGACGAACAGGCCCTTGCCGCCGATTTTCGACAGCGGCGAGTCCAGCAGCTTGTCGCCACGACTGACCATGGGCACCAGCGTCACGAGCAGACCGGGATGGGCCTCTTCCAGACGGGCTTTGACGTATTCGGCCTGCCATAAGGCCAGGGCGCTTTTGCGGGTGGCGATGCGGATTTCGCGAGAGGACATGGATCAATCCGTACTGAATAGATACGGCGGATAATAACAGCTCAGCCAAATCCACTTTGACTTGAATCAGATACTGCGTGGCCTCCCTGGCCTGTATGTGCGGCAAGCGGGTGTGAAGTTCGCCCTGTGAACGGCGAATTAAAGCTGCTGCATCATCTTGCGCACGCCGGCCACATGGCGTCGGCTGACGATCAATGCGTCGCCGTTCAGACCTTTGAGGAACAGCTGAAAATGCCCCAGAGGTGTGCGCTGCAAGCGTTCGATACGCTCGCGGGCGACCAGGGCGTTGCGGTGGATACGCACGAATCGGTCACCAAATTCGTCCTCAAGGGCCTTGAGCGGTTCATCCAGCAACACTTCGCCGCTTTCATGGCGCAAGGTCACGTATTTGTGGTCGGCAATGAAGTAGACCACCTGATCCAGTGGGATCAGCTCGATACCCTTTCGGGTTCGTGCACTGATGTGGCTACGCGGTCCGCTACCACTTTCGGCGGCGGGACGCGTCAGGGCGGCGAGCTGGAGACGATTGGGGCGCTCGGCTTTTTTCAATGCTTCGTGAAGATGTTCAGTACGCACAGGTTTCACCACATAGCCTACGGCGCTGGCCTGTAAGGCTTCCACGGCAAATTCATCGGGTCCTGTACAAAACACCACAGCGGGCGGAGTTTCGCGTTCGCACAACCGCGCAGCCACTTGCAGGCCGTCAAGGCCTGGCATGCGGATATCGAGCAACACGATATCCGGCTTGTGGCTGTCGATCAGTGCCAACGCCTCTTCGCCGTTCGTGGCGCTCGGCTCCAGGACACTGTATCCCTCGAGTTCGCCGACCATTCGGCTCAGGCGCTCGCGGGCCAAGGGTTCGTCATCAACGATCAGGACATTCATATTGCGCTGGATTCCTGCGTGAGTCTCGCACAAGGATAACGTAGACAGGTGAAGTGACGTCCGTCACCGCGATCCACGCTAAGACTAGCGCGAGGGCCAAAAAGTGCCGCGAAATCGGCGGCTAAATTTTCAACTGCCGCGTGATTGGAGGCTCTGGCCCGCGTTGGCGAGGGATCGCCGTAGGGTTTGCCGATACACAATATGAACACCCCCTCTTCTTATAGTCAGTAATCGCACCAGAAAGTGCGGTGATCCTACTGTCCAACTGTAGACGGTTGCCGGGACGTTATTGCTCAAATGAAAAATATCGTTGCGCAATTTCCCGAAGGCTCACCTTGAGTATGGACCGCGCAATAAGAAAAAAACGTATCGACCAGTGTCAGCGACAGGATTGGCAACCCTGTTATTATCCGCGACAGCTTTCAACGTCACTTTTCTCCAGCCGATACGAGCGAATTCATGAGCACTGACAAGACCAATCAGTCCTGGGGCGGCCGCTTCAGTGAACCCGTCGACGCCTTCGTCGCCCGCTTCACCGCCTCCGTCACTTTCGACCAGCGCCTGTATCGCCACGACATCATGGGCTCGATCGCCCACGCCACCATGCTGGCCAAGGTCGGCGTGCTGACCGATGCCGAGCGCGACAGCATCATTGATGGCCTGAACACCATCCAGGGTGAAATCGAGGCCGGCCAGTTCGACTGGCGCATCGACCTCGAAGACGTGCACATGAACATCGAGGCGCGCCTGACCGATCGCATCGGCGTCACTGGCAAGAAGCTGCACACCGGCCGTAGCCGTAACGACCAGGTTGCCACCGATATCCGCCTGTGGCTGCGTGACGAGATCGACCTGATCCTCGGCGAAATCACCCGCCTGCAAAAAGGTTTGCTGGAGCAGGCAGAGCGCGAAGCTGGCAGCATCATGCCCGGCTTCACTCACCTGCAAACCGCACAGCCCGTGACTTTCGGGCACCACATGCTGGCCTGGTTCGAAATGCTCAGCCGCGACTACGAGCGTCTGGTCGACTGCCGCAAGCGTACCAACCGCATGCCATTGGGCAGCGCTGCGCTGGCGGGCACCACCTACCCGATCGACCGCGAATACACCGCGCAGCTACTGGGCTTCGACGCCGTCGGCGGCAACTCGCTGGACAACGTGTCCGATCGCGACTTCGCCATCGAGTTCTGCTCGGCGGCCAGCATCGCGATGATGCACCTGTCGCGCTTCTCCGAAGAGCTGGTGCTGTGGACCAGCGCGCAATTCCAGTTCATCGATCTGCCAGACCGCTTCTGCACCGGCAGCTCGATCATGCCGCAAAAGAAAAATCCGGACGTGCCGGAACTGGTTCGCGGCAAATCCGGCCGCGTCTTCGGCGCACTGATGGGCCTGCTGACCTTGATGAAGGGCCAGCCGTTGGCCTACAACAAGGACAATCAGGAAGACAAAGAGCCGCTGTTCGACGCCGCCGATACCCTGCGCGACTCGTTGCGAGCCTTTGCCGACATGATCCCGGCGATCAAACCCAAGCACGCGATGATGCGCGAAGCGGCGCTGCGCGGTTTCTCCACTGCCACCGACCTGGCCGACTACCTGGTGCGCCGTGGCCTGCCGTTCCGTGACTGCCACGAAATTGTTGGCCATGCGGTGAAGTACGGTGTGGAAAACGGCAAGGACCTGGCGGAAATGAGCCTGGAAGAGCTGCGTAAATTCAGCGACCAGATCGATCAGGACGTGTTTGCCGTGCTGACCCTGGAAGGCTCGGTGAATGCCCGTGACCATATCGGCGGCACTGCGCCAGCACAGGTCAAGCAGGCAGTGGTTCGCGGCCAGGCGTTGCTCGCCAGCCGCTAAAAGCTTCGTCGGAACGCCGCCCGGAGCCGGCTCGCATCCACAGTGGCCCGGTGTGTTCAGCACTTTCCACTGTGGGAGCGAGCTTGCTCCGGGCGGCGCTCCGACGATGACTGACTTCAGAACGCTACAAATTTCATTTCTTGGACGCGATCATCGCCATAAACGCTGGCATCGCCGCTTCCTTGTCCGCAGCAATCCTCTGCACATTCGGATTCGCCTCCAGACGCTCCAGCAGCGCCTTGGCTTCTGGCATCTCGGCCAACAAATCCAGGCCAAACAACTTCTGCCCCACCGCAGCGGCCAATGGCACGCTATACAGGAAATACAGATCGGCAACGCTCAGGCTGTCACCCGCCACATAAGGGGCGAACTTGCCGTGTCGCGCCAGCGAGGCGAACCCCAGCAGCAACTCGGACCTGGTCCTGTCCTTGATTGCCTCTGGCACTGGCGAGCCAAAAAACGCCTCGCCGTAGCACATGCGCCCCGGCAACTCGATGTACAGCTCGATTTCCTTGGCCAGCGCCAGCACCTGGGCGCGCTCGAAAGGATCGCTTGGCAACAGAGGAGTGCCTTTCTGGCTTTGTTCGATGTATTCGAGAATGATGGCGGTTTCATTAACGAAACCCTGTTCGACGCCCAGCACTGGCACCTTGCCGCGCGGACTGATGGTCAGCGCTTCCGGGCTCGGGCCAGGGTAAAACAGCACTTCTTCGAACGGCAGTCCCTTCTCCAGCAGCGCCAGTTTCACCATGTTGTAGTAGTTGCTGACGGAAAATCCATAAAGCTTGAGCATCACAAAGCCTCCAGGCCGTGCGGGGTTGGCAGTCCTGTTTTATAGAACGCCGAAGCGATTCTTGCCAGCAGCATCACAGCGCTGAATGCAGGTAAACTGGCCGCCTTAACTTGAGGAGCCTGCCATGAGCGAGCCAATCGACATCGATAGCGACGAAGAAGAATTTACCGAAACCACCCTGATCGAAGCCATCGAAAACCAGATCGAAAGCGACAACCCGCCAGCGGCCAAGGCCACCTTCAACAAGCTGACCCTGGTGGGTTACGAACGTGAAGAAATCCTCAACATGATGGCTCACGTGTTAGCGGTAGAAATCGACGCGATCCTGGAAGAAGACCGCGCGTTCAACACCGAATGGTACGAAACAGCGCTGCGTGCGCTGCCGGAATTGCCGCCGGAAAAGAAGTAAGCGAACACCATGCGGGAGCGGGCAATCCGCTCCTACACAAATTGTCACCCATCCATCCTGCCTTCCCCCATGCCCTGACTACACTGGTACGCACCCCGCTGCCGCACCAGCCGCCGGGGAATGCTTCCCGAGGTGAAAAAACCCTGATGCAGGCACTGGACATGCCGCACGAGTGGGCTCACCTTAGGGGCGCTGTCGTCCAATTCCTAGAAAGTCTGGAGTCCTTATGTCGCTTACCCCTGAGTTGGTTGCCGAACTGGAAATCCTCGCACTCTTCAACCTGGACAGTTCCCAGGAAGGTTTGAAAATTCATCAGACCGCTGCCCCGAAAGCCATTGCCGCCGCCCAACGCCTGTTTGAAAAGGAACTGATCGACCAGCCCGATGGCGGTTACCTGACCAGCCTGGGGCGTGACGCCGCGCAAAACGTGCAAACGCTGCTGACCATTCTGAACGTCCGAGAAACTGCCTGAGATCACCGCTTCGCCCACGGAAACCCCTGCCACGGGATTTCCGCGGGCAAACCCGGCGGCCTGCTGTCGCCTCGCGATAAAAATCTGACGTCAAAAATACAAATTCAGCTTAAAGGTGGCGGGCCCGAGGCGCTAAACTGCCCCTCATCCGCCGCCCCCACGTCCGAGCCTCGCGAGCCGGTTTGAGCTGACATGACCCGCACCCATGAAATCCGCCCCGATCTGGACGAGGGAATCGACCGCAAGGTTCTCAGCCAACTGCGCGCACGCTTTCTAAAACTCAATGAAGGCCGCATGGCCCGGGCCATGGAAGGGTTGTCGACCCGCCAGCAAACGGTGCTGACGCTGCTACCGCTGTTTTTCCACGTCAATCATCCGTTATTGCCCGGGTATGTTTCCGGCGCTACGCCGGCCGGGCTGTCGAACTTCGAGCCGGACGCCAATGCCCTCGCTGAAGCCCAGCGCCTGACCCGCTCGTTCTCTTACAAGCCGCGCCATGGCAGCAATCCGCCGCGACCGATCCACGGCCTGTTCCTAATGGGCAGCCTGGGTACGCTGGCTCAAGCCGATCAAAGCGACATGGACGTTTGGGTCTGCCACGCGCCGGACCTCGGCGAAAGCGAGCTCGCGGAGCTGCGTAAAAAGTGCCAGCTGCTGGAGGTCTGGGCCGCAAGCCAAGGCGCCGAGGCGCATTTCTTCCTGATCGACCCGACGCGCTTCGTGCTCGGTGAGCGCGACACCCAGTTGAGCTCCGAAGACTGCGGCACCACCCAGCACTACCTGCTGCTGGACGAGTTCTACCGCACCGCCATCTGGCTGGCCGGCCGCACGCCGATCTGGTGGCTGGTGCCAGTCTATGAAGAGTCCGCCTACGACCGCTACACCCACACGCTGCTGTCCAAACGCTTCATCCGTGCCGACGAAAGCCTGGACCTGGGGCATCTGGCATTCATACCGCCGGGGGAGTTCATCGGCGCCGGGCTCTGGCAATTGTTCAAGGGCATCGAGTCGCCCTACAAGTCCGTACTCAAGCTGCTGCTGACCGAGGTCTACGCCAGCGAGCACCCCAAGGTTCATTGCCTGAGCCTGCGCTTCAAGCAAGCCGTTTTCGCCAATCAACTGGACCTCGACGAGTTGGACCCGTACATCGTGGTCTACCGGCGCATCGAGGAATACCTCAAGGCCCGGGGCGAGCCGGAACGGCTGGAATTGGTGCGCCGCGCGCTGTACCTGAAGGTCAATCGCAAACTGACCGGCAACACCCGCACCCAGAGCTGGCAGCGTTCATTGCTTGAGCGACTGGCCCAGGAATGGGGCTGGGATCAGCGGCAACTGGCGCTGCTCGATAGCCGCAGCCAGTGGAAAGTCCGCCAGGTCAGCGCCGAACGTCGCGCCTTGGTCAACGAGTTGAACTACAGCTACCGCTTCCTGACCCAGTTCGCCCGCACCGAAGACACCGTCAGCCTGATCAACAAGCGCGACCTCAACGTGCTGGGTCGCCGGTTGTACGCGGCCTTCGAGCGCAAGGCTGACAAGGTCGAATTCATCAACCCGGGCATCGCCCCGGACCTGGCCGAAGACACGCTGACGCTGGTGCAGGCGCCCAACAAGAAAGAACCCGGGCAAACCCAGTGGGGCTTGTACAACGGCAGCCTGGCAGCCCACGAGTGGGAACATTTCGCGCCGATCAAGCGCAGCCGCCAATTGCTGGAACTCCTGACCTGGTGCCACCGTAATGGCGTGATCGACAGCAGCACGCGGCTGGCCTTGCACCCAGGCACCAGCGATTTGAGCGAGTTCGAACTGTTCAACCTGCTCGGCAGCCTGCAACAGAGCATTGCCCTGCCCCTGACCACCGTCGCGGAAGAACCCTTGCTGCGCGCCAGCGTACCGAGCGAGGTGCTGATCCTCGTGAACGTTGGCGTCGACCCGCTCAAGCACCATCGCGATTTAAACATCCTGATGACCACCGAGCGCACCGACTCGCTGAGCTATGCCGGGGTTCGCGAGAACCTGGTGCTGACGCTGGACCAGGTCACGCTCAACAGCTGGAACGAAGTGCTGGTCAGCCGCTACGACGGCCCCCATGCCCTGCTCGACTGCCTGCGCGCCTACCTCAACAACCTGCCGAGCGGGCCACAGCAGCCCAAGCTGCGGGTTCGGTGCTTCTGCCATAACCGTGCGCAATTCATTGCCCGCCGGGTAGAAGAGGTGATCGACTCCGCGCAGAACCTGCTGTTAAGCAACCTCAATCACCGTTACCTGATCCAGGTCCAGCAGCACTATCACGTGCTGGAACTGGTGCCGGGCCAGGTCAACCACGTCGCCATCGCCACCTTGCCGGCGCTGATTGATTACCTGGGTGAGGAACTGACAGGCTACAGCCCGCTGCACCTGGACCCGATGGCGCTGGAAGACCACGACCTCGCGCTGATCCTGCCGATGGGCCAGCCCGAGTGCATTCAGGTGTTCTACAGAATCAATGAGGATCAGGCTGATCTCTACGTGCTGGATGAGCTCAATGCGCTGTGGCAACAACGCCTGCCCTATCACGACGAACAAAGCCTGTTGGTGCCGTTGCAACGCTTCCTGCAATCGATCCAGTACCGGCGCGATGCCTTGTTGCCGATGGATACCGCGCAGCCGTTGACCCTGGACACGTTGTACTACCAACTGCTGCCGTCCGGCTCCGGGCGCGCGCGCCGGGTAGAAACGCGGCCAGCGCCGCAAACGCCAGTCAACAAACCGTTCTACGACGTGCAGGCCATCATCGGCAAAGCCGCGCCGGGCGAGGTACAGGTGACGCTGTATTGCAATCAGCGAGAGTTTTCAGAGCTGGAACATGGCGACCAACTGTTCAGCGTGGTCGCGCAAGAGATCGTCGAGCAACGCCGCGAGACCGAGCGCTATCGCTGTTACATCACCGACCTCGACCTCTCGGGCCTGCTCGGTGACGGTCAGAGTTCAAGCAATCTGTATCTGCGTTACAAGGCTGACCTGGAGCGCTCGTTGAACGAGGCGCTCGAACAGGTCTGAGGAGCGTTACTCCGGGAAGTCGCCGCCATTGGCCGGCTGTGATTCGACTTCCAGCAACGTCAGCTTGAGGGTCTTGCCGCCGGGTGCCGGCCAGTCGATGTGTTGACCAACCTTGAGACCGAGCAGTGCGCTGCCGACGGGCGCCAGTATGGAAATCTTGCCTTCGTCGGCATTGGCGTCTTTTGGGTAAACCAGCGTCAGGTGATAGTCCTTGCCGCTGCCTTCTTCACGGCAATGCACACGGGAATTCATCGTTACGACATCGGCAGGCACGTCTTCGTGACCGACCAGCGTATCGGCGCGGTCCAGCTCGGTTTGCAGCGCAATAACGCCCGGCAGCGTGTCATCCAGGCTGTCGATCAGGCGCTCCAGACGTTGCACGTCCAGACGAGTAAGGGTGATGGAAGGTGCGGTCATGATTAAGGCAGACTCCTTTCTTCTGCACAGAAAAAGCAAAACCCCGCCAGAAAAAGGCGGGGTTTTCACGAGCCTCGATGGGTTGAGGCGTTTCTGGACACTATCACAGCTCAATAAATATACAAGTGAGGGGCGACCAAGCCCCGATATGGGTATTTCGAGCTGAGCCAAAGGAGACCCTGCTCGCGATAGCGGCGTGTCAGACAACATCAAAGCTGAATGCTAGACCGTGAACAGAGTATCTACAGGTTTTGGGTCAGGCGGAAGTTTTGCGCTGGTGCGCCTGGGCGCAGATAACCCGGCGGCGATCATCGTCGGCCGAACGCCATTCGCGGATGTCTTCGACATGGCGAAAACACCCCAGGCACACCTTTTGTTCATCCAGCCGGCACACACCACTGCACGGCGAAGGGACCGCCGGGCTGACATTGCTGTAGAGCGGCTTCGGTGGGCGAACGACGGCTGGCTCGGTCACAATCTCACAGACCTTCGAAATCGAGTTCGACGTCCGCTTGCAGCTTGACGATGCGCTCGAGCATTTCGCCCAGCTGCTCTTCGCTCTTGTCGCACATCCAGCGCTCGCTCTCTTCGTCGTAGTCAAAGTGGAAACCACCGGAGACCGCCGCCAGCCACAGCTGACGCAGCGGTTCCTGACGACTGAAGATCAACTGGCTGCCGTTTTCGAACTTGACGGTGAGCACACCGGCCGAACTCTCCAGATCGATATCCAGGTCACACTCGTCAAAAATATCCTCCAGCGTCTGCTGGGTGGCATCGACCAGATCGTGGAAACGGGCTTCGGTCAAACTCATTGCGGCAACCTCAAAAAGTGTCTGTTCACGCTCAAGCGCCGCAAGATACGGGCGAGCCCCGGTGATTGCAAAGGATAACGACCCAAGGTGATCACTAAACCTGTTGGACCGAGCCTGCTCGAGAAGGGCCCATCATATTCAACATCAATGTTGACTGACACTACGCCTTCGCGAGCCGGCTCGCTCCCACAGGGATTGCGCCCGGCTGACCGGCATCGTGCCAAGCCCCGCCGGACGGGAGCCCCGTCGCATAGGCAAGCTGACGGGTGGCCGGTATACTCCGGCGCAATTAACGCATTTTCAAGGATTTCGCCATGAAGCGCCTGATCTCTTCCCTTGCTGCGCTCGTCGCGGTTGCCTGCCTTGTGTCGGCCTGTGGTCAAAAAGGCCCGCTGTATCTGCCAGACGAAGACCAGGACCCTGTCGAACAGGCCAAGTCCTCGCAAAAACAGCCTGTCTCCAAAGCACACAAGCACGACGTCTACCAATAAGGGAACGCCATGGACGCTTTTAACTACCGTGGCGGGGAGCTGTTTGCCGAAGGTGTGGCCCTGTCGGCCATCGCCGAACGTTTCGGCACACCGACCTACGTCTACTCCCGCGCGCACATCGAGGCCCAATACCTGGCATACGCCGATGCACTGGCCGGTATGCCGCACCTGGTCTGCTTTGCCGTCAAGGCCAACTCCAACCTGGGTGTACTGAATGTCTTGGCGCGTCTGGGCGCCGGTTTTGACATCGTCTCCCGTGGCGAGCTGGAACGTGTGCTGGCCGCTGGCGGCAGCGCTGACAAGATCGTGTTCTCCGGTGTCGGCAAGACCCGTGACGACATGCGTCGCGCCCTCGAAGTCGGCGTGCATTGCTTCAACGTCGAATCCACCGATGAGCTGGAACGCCTGCAAGTGGTCGCCGCCGAGCTGGGCGTTCGCGCACCGATCTCGCTGCGTGTGAACCCGGACGTTGATGCGGGCACGCACCCGTACATTTCCACCGGTCTCAAAGAGAACAAGTTCGGCATCGCCATTGCCGACGCCGAAGACGTGTACATCCGCGCCGCGCAACTGCAAAACCTGGAAATTGTCGGCGTCGATTGCCACATCGGTTCGCAGCTGACCACCCTGCCACCCTTCATCGATGCCCTCGACCGCCTGCTGGGCCTGGTCGATCGCCTCGGCGATTGCGGCATCTACCTGCGCCACATCGATCTCGGTGGTGGTTTGGGCGTGCGTTACCGCGACGAAGAGCCACCGTTGGCTGGCGACTACATCAAGGCTGTGCGCGAGCGTCTCGACGGGCGTGACCTGGCACTGGTATTCGAACCGGGCCGCTTCATCGTGGCCAACGCCGGCGTGCTGCTGACCCAGGTCGAGTACCTCAAGCACACCGAACATAAAGACTTCGCCATCGTCGATGCGGCCATGAACGACTTGATCCGCCCGGCGCTGTATCAGGCCTGGATGGACGTCACCGCCGTGCGCCCGCGTGACACCGCGGCGCGTGCCTACGACATCGTCGGCCCGATCTGCGAAACCGGCGACTTCCTGGCCAAGGATCGTCAGCTGGCCCTGGAAGAAGGCGACCTGCTGGCCGTACATTCGGCTGGCGCCTACGGGTTTGTCATGAGTTCCAACTACAACACCCGCGGCCGCGCCGCTGAAGTGTTGGTGGACGGTGATCAGGCAATTGAAGTGCGTCGCCGTGAGACGGTAGCCGAGTTGTTTGCTGGCGAAAGCCTGCTGCCGGAGTAACCCCATGCTGCTGCGTTTTACCAAGATGCACGGCCTGGGCAATGACTTCATGGTCCTCGACCTGGTCAGCCAGCACGCGCACATTCTGCCCAAGCACGCCAAACAATGGGGCGATCGGCACACCGGCATCGGTTTCGACCAGTTGCTGATCGTCGAGGCGCCGAGCAATCCGGACGTGGATTTCCGTTATCGGATCTTCAACTCCGACGGCTCCGAAGTGGAACAGTGCGGCAACGGTGCGCGTTGTTTCGCCCGCTTCGTGCTCGACAAGCGCCTGACCGCAAAACGGCAGATTCGCGTCGAGACCAAAAGCGGCATCATCGAACTGGATATCCGCAGCGACGGCCAGATTGGTGTCAACATGGGCGCACCGCGCCTGGTACCGACCGAGATTCCATTCGACGCGCCAGAACAGGCCTTGAGTTATAAGCTCGATGTCGAGGGTACGACCGTCGAACTGGCCGCCGTGTCCATGGGCAACCCCCATGCCGTGCTGCGGGTCAGCGACATCAATAACGCACCGGTGCATGAACTGGGGCCGAAAATCGAACACCACCCGCGCTTCCCGGCGCGGGTCAACGTCGGTTTTCTCCAGGTCATCGACCGGAACCGTGCGCAGTTGCGCGTCTGGGAACGTGGCGCCGGGGAAACCCAGGCCTGCGGCACCGGTGCCTGCGCAGCTGCAGTGGCCGCGATCAGCCAGGGGTGGATGGATTCGCCGCTATTGATCGACCTGCCTGGCGGGCGCTTGTCCATTGAGTGGGCAGGCCCTGGCCAACCGGTCATGATGACCGGCCCGGCAGTCCGCGTATACGAAGGACAAGTGCGTCTTTGAGTGAGCGAAATCCATGACCGACAAGCCCCAGGTTCCCGCCCTGCAGCCCGACGAATCCCCTTCCGAAAGCCTTGAGGCGGCGGCGATTGCCGCGTACCTGGAGGCTCATCCGGATTTCTTCATCGAGCACGAAGAACTGCTCCCGGCCATGCGCATTCCGCACCGTCGCGGCGACACCATTTCGCTGGTCGAACGCCAGATGACCATCCTGCGCGACCGCAACATCGAGCTGCGGCATCGCCTGTCGCACTTGATGGACGTGGCCCGCGACAACGACCGTCTCTTTGACAAGACCCGCCGCCTGATTCTCGCGCTGATGGACGCCACCAGCCTGGAAGACGTGGTGATCAGCGTCGAAGACAGCTTGCGCCAGGATTTCCAGGTGCCTTTTGTCAGCCTGATCCTGCTGGGCGACAACCCGATGCCGGTGGGCCGCTGGGTGACTCACGCCGAGGCGCAAACGACCATCGGCGGCTTGCTCTCGGAAGATAAAAGCGTCAGCGGCAGCCTGCGCGAACACGAACTGGACTTCCTGTTCGGCGAAGAACAGCGCAAGCAAATCGGCTCCACCGCCGTCGTCGCGATCAGCCATCAAGGCATTCACGGTATTCTGGCCATCGCCAGCCGTGATCCGCAACACTACAAAAGCTCGGTCGGCACCCTGTTCCTGAGCTACATCGCCGAAGTCATGGGCCGCGTGCTGCCACGGGTCAACAGCTCCCTGCGCTCGGTCCGCTGAGCATGGAACGGCAACTGGACGCTTACTGCGAACACCTGCGCAGTGAGCGGCAGGTGTCGCCTCATACGCTGTACGCCTACCGTCGCGACCTCGATAAGGTGCTGGGCTTCTGCGTCAAACAGAACATCGGCAGCTGGGCCGCGCTGGACATTCAGCGTCTGCGCAGCCTGATCGCGCGCCTGCATTCACAGGGCCAATCGTCCCGCAGCCTCGCGAGACTGTTATCAGCGGTTCGCGGGCTCTATCACTATCTGAATCGCGAAGGCCTGTGCGACCACGACCCGGCCAATGGCCTGGCGCCGCCCAAAGGCGAACGCCGCCTGCCGAAAACCCTCGACACCGACCGCGCGCTGCAACTGCTGGAGGGCGCGGTGGAGGATGATTTCCTGGCGCGGCGGGATCAGGCGATTCTGGAGTTGTTCTATTCCTCGGGATTACGTCTTTCAGAGCTGACCGGGCTCAATCTGGATCAGCTGGATCTGGCCGACGGCATGGTTCAAGTGCTGGGCAAGGGTAGCAAAACCCGTCTGTTGCCGGTCGGCAAGAAAGCGCGCGAAGCGCTGGAGCTGTGGTTGCCCCTGCGCGCGATGACCAACCCGGCCGACGACGCCGTATTCGTCAGCCAGCAAGGCCGACGCCTCGGGCCACGAGCGATTCAGGTGCGAGTCAAGGCGGCCGGCGAGCGGGAGCTGGGGCAAAACCTGCACCCGCACATGCTGCGGCACTCCTTTGCCAGCCACTTGCTTGAGTCCTCGCAGGACTTGCGCGCGGTGCAGGAACTGCTCGGCCACTCGGACATCAAGACCACCCAGATCTACACCCACCTGGATTTCCAGCACCTGGCCACGGTTTACGACAGCGCCCATCCACGGGCCAAACGCATTAAAGGCGATGACTCATGACCATCCAATTGATCACCTTCGACCTCGACGACACCCTCTGGGACACCGCCCCGGTGATCATCAGCGCCGAGGCCGTACTGCGTGAATGGCTGACCGAGCATGCGCCGAACCTTGGGGGCGTACCGGTAGAGCATTTGTGGGCGATTCGTGAGCGGATCCTCAGTAGTGAACCGGGGCTCAAGCACCGCATCAGCGCGTTGCGTCGTCGAGTGTTGTTCCACGCCCTGGAAGAAGCCGGTTACGACGATCACCAGGCAAACGATCTCGCCGACCAAAGCTTTGAAGTGTTTTTGCATGCGCGGCATCAGATCGAGGTGTTCCCGGAAGTCGAGCCGACCCTGGAAACCCTGGCCAAACACTACGCCCTCGGCGTGGTCACCAATGGCAACGCCGATGTGCGTCGGTTAGGGCTGGCGGACTACTTCAAGTTTGCCTTGTGCGCCGAAGACATCGGCATCGCCAAACCGGATGCGCGCTTGTTTCATGAGGCGTTGCAACGTGGTGAGGCAACGCCTGAAACGGCTGTGCACATTGGCGATCATCCAGGCGATGACATTGCCGGTGCGCAGCAGGCAGGGCTGCGGGCGATCTGGTTTAACCCGCAAGGTAAAGCGTGGGAAGCGCCGAAGGCTCCGGATGCCGAGATTCGCAGTTTGACCGAACTGCCAGCGTTGCTGGCCCTGTGGAATTCCCGACACCCATCCTGAGACCACCGATTTTCCCTTGTAGAAGTGAGCCTGCTCGCGATTGCGGTGTGACATTCAGCATTTATGTTGCCTGACACACCGCAATCGCGAGCAGGCTCACTTCTACAGGGGATCGTGTCGAGCTCAAGCGTTTTGCACCGCCCATGAAAAAGCCCGCAGCGACGGCGGGCTTTTTATATTCCGCAACTGTCCACAGCATTCCACAGCACCTAGTGATTCCTGGGCTTACCGGGTATTATCTTGTCTACAGCATCCCACCCACATCTACCTGATCCCACGAAAATGTGTGGGGCTGCGTGTGGGGTTGGATCAGTCGACGAGGAAATAGCATGAGCCGATTGAACCCCAAGCAAGTCGAGCATTTGAGCGAGCCAGGCCGGTATCTGGACAACGACGGGCTTTACCTTGTAATCAGCACTACCGGTAGCAAGTCCTGGCTGCTGCGTTATCAGCTCAGCGGCAAACGACGTGACATGGGCTTGGGACCATTTCCCACCGTAAAGCTTAAAGCAGCAAGACTGGCCGCCACGGAGGCGCGGTCGCTGATCATGCAAGGCCGTGACCCACTGGACGAGCGCAAGGCAGAACAGCAGCGGCAGAAAGACCAACGGCTGGCGGATAAAATAAAGTCCGTCACGTTCAAATCGCTGGCGTTGGATTACCACCGGTCCCACTGCCTGCATGTGACCGATGGCTGGCGCAAAGGCTGGCTTTCCAAGCTGGAGCGTTACGTCTATCCAGTCATGGGTGAATTGCCGCCCGGACAGGTTCAAACCGAGCATGTGTTGCGTGTTTTGCAGCCGATCTGGAGCGAGAAGCCCCGGACAGCGAGCGAGGTTAGGAGCCAGATAGAAAGCGTGTTGGACTCCGCCAAAGCGCTGAGCCTTCGATCTGGCGAGAACCCTGCACGCTGGCGCGGCCATCTGGACAACCTGCTAAGTCGGGCAGACAAGAAACGGGCTACGCAATCGACCAATCATCCAGCAATGCTCTGGCGTGACCTTCCAGCATTCATGAGCAGGCTGGCCGCAGCCAATGACCGTGATTCTCAAGCGCTACAACTGGTGATCCTGACCGCCGCACGGGCTGGCATGGTTCGCTTGGCGACGTGGGACGAATTCGATTTAGAGTCTGCCACCTGGAATCTTCCAGCCGAGCGCATGAAAACCCGGCAGGCGTTCGCCATCCCATTGCCACAGCAAGCCGTTGAACTGCTACGAGTAATCCCGCGCACTGTTGGCAGCCCCTATCTGTTTCCCGGCACTGGAAAGTCAGGCGTGATGGGCCGTGTTGCGTTCTTGTCACTACTGCGGGCGATGGAGCTGCCAGACATAACAACACACGGGTTCCGGGCCACCTTTCGCACCTGGGCGAGCGAGTGCACGCACTATCCGCGTGAAGTCTGTGAACTGGCGCTTGCCCATGATGAGCGCGACAAAATCGAAGCCGCTTATAGTCGCAGCAACCTTTTGGAGAAACGCCGCGAGCTGATGCAAGCCTGGGCAAAGTTCGCTACCACGCCGCCAGCGGTGAATGTTGTTCACGGCGTATTTGGGCGGGCAGAAGCATGATCCGCAAATACAGTGGTGACTTGGCCAAACCAATCAGGTTGGAGCCGCTGCCGCTGCTGTATACATCCGCGCAATATGAGACATGGAGTAAGGCGCCTATAGCCGAGCTAGTGCGACGAGTGGGTCTGCTAATGGATGAGCACGGTGTTAAGCCTCATGACATCTGCCCGCTGTCTTGGAGACTCGCACTAGACCTGCCGGGCTTCCAGTTGGCCGGTTCCGAGTGCCGTGGCAGGGATAAACTCTGGGATCAGGGCACTCGTACTTTGTTGGCGCTGAGTATCGAAGAACTCCAAGTGCAGGGGTTTTCGATTACGCGGGCGTGCGAGCGTTTGGCCTCCATGGAACCATGGAAGTCAAAGGTTACTCACTCGAATGGCGCCCGGCGCTTGAGGGATGAATCCACTCGCCTGGACGAATTCGAACGAAGCATGCTTCGAATGTTCCGTGACCACCGGGACCTAATGATTACATCGGGCGAGATTACTGATGAGCCCGGCGCATTTGCGCGTAAATACTTGGTCGATAATTACGCGCAACACGAACCTCAAAACGAGCAATAGTATTGGAATCCATGGCGCCCACTGAATCAGGCGCTCTTAATTCGCGAGGAGCGAACATGGATTCCACATCCCCCGACAGCCACCCTATTTGTTTACTGCGACTTCGCGACGTTATGGATCGTGTCGGACTGCGCTCAAGCGCAATTTATCAATCCGTGCAAAGGGGCACTTTCCCGAAACCCATTAGGCTCGGTGACAGTGTTTCTGTGGCCTGGCTTGACCAAGAGGTTGACGCATGGCTCAGGGCACGGCTCATGTCCCGCCAACCCAATCCTACCCCACGCAAGCGCCGTCTGAAGGGAAGCCATGCAGGAGGCCAGGTCAATGACTGACAATCTGCGGGTTATGCGTATCGATGACGTTATGAACCGGACAGGACTGGCCCGCGCCTCGATCTACAAATACGCACTGAACCAAACATTCCCGCAACAAGTGCAGCTTGGCCGTGGTGGCGCAGTTGGATGGTTAGAGCATGAGGTTAATGCCTGGGTGCAAGAGCAAATCGACAAGAGCCGGGGCAAAACCGCCAACGCATAAAAAAGCCGGACGTGGACGCGTCCGGCTGTGCCAATCACCCCCGCAAAGTGGTGGTAAGCACGCTGAGTGTCGCGCCTTTCCCGGCCTTCGACAATGATCGAGGGCAAATCCTTATGGACTTCAAAGAAGCTATACAGGCTCAACATGGGAAGCTTGATTGGGAGCCTGTGCCTGATGGCAATCTTTACCCATTCCACGCCTACGGCGACCGGCCAATCCAAGACAGCGGGTGGTATTTGCTCTTTCCAGACGGCCATGGCTGTTGGGGTTCGCTATACCCTAACGGTTCTGGTGTTTGGCATGTCCCCAGCCTAGCTACCTCACCTCGATCCGATTCGGACAAGGAATAGGCATGGCGCAAAGTCGCCTCAAGGCGAAGGGAAGAAAGGAGACTGGCAGATTCGTCGCGCTCCCTCATGCAGTGATGGATAGTGACGACTACAAGTCACTCTCAGGCAGCGCCATGAAACTCTTGTTGTGCTTGCTTAGGCAGTTCAACGGCAGAAACAACGGTGACCTGTCAGCCTCGTTCAACCACGCCAACACTTGGGGAATCGGTAGCAAATCGACCCTATCGAAAGCCCTAAAAGAGCTGCAAGAACGCGACATGATCATCTGCACTCGTGAGGGGCGTTTTCTCAAGCCCGGTGGCTGCTGTGCGCTGTATGCAGTCACTTGGCTTGCAATAGACGAATGCGGCGACAAGCTGGAGGTTTCGACCACCATCACTCCACCACGAAAATTCAGCCTCAAAAGAGCAGAAAACCCGGTACAGAAACAGTACTCACAGCGTACAGAAACTGTACCGATGACGGTCTAGGCGGCCTTCTTTTCAGGCTCCATCGGTACAGAAACTGTACGCATGGGAAGGGTTCACTTGGTACAGAAACTGTACTCCTTCTTAGATATACCAAGGCGTAGCCCCCGCAATTGCTTTAGCTATTGCTTTTGTTAAGGGCAGAAATGACCTGCTTTGGCTTTGGGCGAAAGGGGTCCCCGCTTGCGGGGTTGAGCCTGCTTGGCTCGGTGCAGTTATCCACGCCTGAAGGTGCGCAGCGCCGTAGGGGTGGGTAACTCATGCTGTGTTCGATGGCGCTCCAGTCGCTTCACGCCATTGACTTCGCCCTGCGCGCTTCGCTTGCGCGTTGATTAGTGCGCGTGTCTTCCATCTGTTGCGAGGGCTGGACTATGGGGCGTCGTGAGTACACACGGTTTACAGACGAAAACGTCAAGAAGTGGGCCGCGGATAAAGGGGTTGGCTGCCTGCGTGACGATCAACACAAGGGTTTGCGCTTGAGGTATTTGCACGACCGCACACGCGGCGCCTGGGACGTGTTCCAGGATAACGGGAAGTGGCAGAAGTTCGGCAATTACCCGGTGCTGAATTGTGCGGCCATGTTGAAGCGCTATCCGCGACTGCGTGAGCAACTGAACGCGGGCAGTCATCCGGTGATGTCGGCGGGCGTCCTGGTCACGACGGGCGAGCTGTTGCAGTGGTACCGGGATCACCAGTTACGCAAGGGTGAGCTGTCGCCCGAACGCAAGGCCGGAATCAAGTCGATTATCAAAACGCGGTTGCTGCCGTGCCTGCGTGACGTTCCCCTGGCTGAGTTGAGTTTGCCGCTGTTGAGTCGGCTCCTGGTCACGCCGATGGGTGAGACGTGTTCGGCGGCTTACATCCGGCAAGTGTATTGGGTGCTGAATACCGCGCTGCGCCGTGCAGTGGAGCTGGAGTTGTTGCCGGTCAATCCACTGCTGGGCGCACGGTTTACTTTCTTCGGCCTGGGCAAGATGAAAGTCAAGGAAACCCGCTTGCATGCTTTCCAACTGAGCGACGTGGTGTCGCGACTGGTGGAGCATTACCCGCGCAACCCGCCTGCCTGCATGCTGGCCTTGACGATGTTGATGCACGGTACCCGGGTAGGTGAAACACGGCGCCTGCGCTGGACGGATTTCCATGAGGCTGAGGCCGTGTTGATTATTCCTGCAGCCAAGACCAAGACCAAACAGCAGCATGTGTTGCCGCTAACGGGTCCGTTCCTGGAGTTGTTGCAACGCCACCGGGAGACGCAAAAGGGCAAGCCAAGTGTGTTCCTGTTCCCTGGCGAACCCGGGCGTGAAGTCAGTGCCGCTGCCGCCAATGCGTGGTTTGTTGAGTTGTCGGGCGGTGCGTGGTCAAGCCATGACCTGCGCAAACTGGCGCGGGGTTGTTGGCAGAAGCTGGGCATTGGAGAAGATGCGGCTGAGCGGCTGTTGAACCATACGCGCCCAGCCTTGATTAACACGTACATGCAGGAGCTGGTTGGCGCTGAACTTCGCGAAGGGTTGGAGCTGTGGCATGGGCCCGGGAATGTGAAGTTGAGAGCGCTGGACCTGCGCGAGCGGTTCGGCGTCGGTGTTGCTGGCTGATCGATGTCGGTGCCGTGGACGGTGTCTTCGCCGGTGTCGATCCCGATGGATGTTGGTGCCGTCGATGGCGTCTTCGCCGGTGTCGACCCTGGTGGATGTCGATGCCGTGGATGGCGTCTTCGCCGGTGTCGATCCCGGTGGATGTCGGTGCCGTGGATGGCGCCTTCGCCGGTGTCGATCCCGGTGGATGTCGGTGC
>NZ_KI911392.1:0-374400 GCF_000514395.1 Pseudomonas sp. URMO17WK12:I12 | reverse complement strand
ATCCCGGTGGATGTCGGTGCCGTGGACGGCGTCTTCGTCGCTGGCTGATCGGTGTCGGTGATCGATGTCGATGTCGATGTCGCGGGGTGGCGCGTGTGAGCTGTTTAAATATTTTGGCGGGGTGGGTGTTGGCTGAGATGTGCGGTTTAGGTGGGTTGGTCAGGTATTGAGTGGTGCGGGCGGTAAATTGATGTTGTGTCACCTATGTTGATAAACAGGATGGCCGGGCACCGCGTCTAGCCCGGGCGTTACCGACCGGAACGGTTTTCGGCGCATCCGTTCGTTTCGGAGTTTTCATCCCGCCAACCCCTGACTGCCCGGTCTGCAAAATTACCCAGCTCCCGTTTTGGTCGAAAAATCAAAGGCCTGCGAAGCAAATTGTTGCGTTTTTCGGCTGACGGCTCGTCCGCTGCCGGTCATGTGATTGGCAACAGTGGTGTTAACAACAATTGACAGATCGAAAATCCATTATTAACCAGTTGGTTGCACATTATTTGAGCCTGCCACCGCCTGGGCGATGAGGTCGGCCAGCTCGTTTGGCACTGTGACGCCGTGCGACATTTCCGGTGTGTCTGCGAAATTTTACAGCTCCTGATTTGCTCGGAAAATCAAAGGACTGCGAACCAAACTGATACGTTTTTCGGCTGACGGCTCGCCAGCTGCCGGTCCGGGGTGATCGGCGCCGTTGTTCGATAACCGAGGGGATTCCATGCAAAACCTTCTGAGTTGCCTGCTGTTGCTCCTGGTGCTGGTCGGTGGAGCTGCCCGGGCGGTTCCGGGTCTTGATGATCCGCTGGATTCGCCGGTGGTGGCCCTGGTGACGCTGTTGCCACCGGAACCGACCGGCGCCGTCGATTTGCTCCAGGGCGAAACCGCTATCCGTGTTCGGTGTATATCGGCGCCGTCGTCAACGGTGAGTGCCACGGTTCGGCACTGCCGTCGCCGTAACCGCCTGTCCGCTGCTATGGGCAAATGCTCAACGGCCAATGCACCGGGCCAAAGTTCTAAACATCTGTCTTTCCATGCCGTTTGGTTATGAATCAAGACGCGGGGTAATCCTGATGAGGCTTGAAGACGATCTGCACGCCCACGGCGATACGAAATATGCGCGGTTCATTGACGAAATTGCGCGCCGCTTTGCTCGGAATAAGAGCGTTGGCTATTTGCGCTCCGACCAATATCCAACCCTGCGTTTGCGGTATTTGAAAGACCGCAAGCGGGGGGCCTGGGACGTGTTGCACTGGGACGGATGGCACAGGGTCGGCAATTACCCTGAGCTGGATTGCGCGACTATGCTGAAGTGCTTGCCGGGTGTTGTTGACCAATTGAGACGGGGCTTTGCACCCGGTGTGTTTGTGGCTGCTGCCGGTACCGCGATAGGCGGGCGCGGTGCTGGCGGACGCCCATTAGCGACGATGAAGGAATGCTTGCGGTGATGGACAACTTCCGACCCAAAGCTGCCCATCGCATGAGGCAGAAAACCGCCAATGACGGAAGTTTCGGGAGCATATCTAACGGTGACACACTGTCTGTTTGAGAGATGTTGATTGCCCTCAAACAGAATCGCCCCCCAAACACCAGCCAAAATCTTTTTCTTAGCAAATTCGTGGGTCTTGAAAAAGAGACGTAAAAAAGTAATCATAAATGAAAATCAAAGTACCTGCATCGCTTAACAGATATCACCAAGACGCGTGTTATTATAGTAAATGTTATTAACAGATATTGGAGGAAGCATGGAGCTAGAAATAAATACAATGATGGTTTGCGTCCACACCACTGATAACTCAAAAGAAAATAGTGACTCCATTCCAACTCCAGACATTAGATCCAATAAGCCTATCGGATTTCATGATCAAGAGGACAACAGCACAGCTTTTTTTCAAAAGCTTGTAACAGCGAATTTTTACGGAAAAGAGATTTCTATTGCAATCCCAAATGAGATATCACTTTCTCTAAGTATATCAAAGAAAGCCATGATTGCAGCGAATAAAAAAAGAGAGGAGCTAAATAAACACGCCGCTGAGCGTAAGACACTCTTTGAATCAGACGTAAAAATTGCATATGATTTTCTTGAGGAAGTTCAAAAATCTGTTGTGTTCGCATACAAAGCGGTAGAGTCATTTTGCAACGCAAGTATTCCAGATTCGTACACTTATAAAAAAACCACAAGCAAAGGGGTTGTTGAGTACTATGGCAAAGAGCAAATAGAACGATGGATTTCTACGTCAGAGAAAGTATCTTTAATACTACCGGAGATATTAGTTTGTAGCTCTCCAACAGAGCAAAAATTTTGGGGGGACTTCAAAAATCTCGAGCGGATACGAAATGAATTGATACACAGCAAATCTAGTAATAGCGCGGACATACTCACTGAGTTATTTTCGGAAGTTGTAACTAGATACATTGCCTCGGGCGTTGAGCTCTTAGAGTTTTTTATAAAACTTGACCCTTGTAACCCTATATTTCCACTTGGATTTGGAACATCTCAAATTAAGGTAATTTCTGTTCCCAATGCTGAGGAATATTTACAAAAAATTTAGTAGCTAAAAATGCCGCCCCCTGACCATCGCGCACGTGGAACGCGTCTATAAAAATTCTTTTCTATATCAATTGGATGGTATCTCACGAATCATCCTAACTTATAAAGCTCAAGGAATATTTAATGGGCAATCTTGTAGTTGATATCATGCCTCCTGCGTACTGGCAGGACTTCGAACGTTTGACTTTAGATTTTGCCAAACACAATTGGCAGGATGACTACGCAGAGAGAAATGGACGCCAGGGTCAAGAGCAGGCAGGCGTGGATGTTTACGGGTATAACTATAAACAAAAAGAACATACCGGTATTCAGTGTAAAAAGCGCGCATGGAAGACGAAGCCGGGAGCCGACACCCCTTCGAATACATTAAGTACAGATGAAATTGATAAAGAGATAAAATTAGCCAAAAGTTTCATCCCAACATTAGAACGATTTATTATCAGCACTACTGCCCCACGAGACTCCGATCTTCAGGAGCACGTTCGAAAAATCAATGAAAACAAAAAGGGCTTTTCTGTATCCTTAATTTTTTGGGAAGATTATGTTGACTTCTTAAATGACAATCCAGGGTTTATGTATAGGTACTATGAGAATGTACTGAAGTACCGCAGCACCTATAGTCCTGATGAACACTACTATCGACTTCTATCCATGGCTTTTGATCGCCCAGCCATTAGAACACCATTTCACCTAGAGAATAGGGCCACTGATTTTATTGAGGCGCTATCTGCAACTCAAAGTGCAATTACGACTGGGTGTTTAAAAGATCGGGATGGCAGAGTAATTGATCAGGCAAGAGTGCCGAGCGAGAAGCCAAAGGAGCTGAATAGTGCAGCTAGAAAGTTGCAAAGCGCACGAGAAATTTCAACAAAAGCTTTAGCTGCGGGGCGAATTATTGAGCACTCTACAGTTATTGAGATTTCAGATCAAGAAGTTACAAAAAAACTCAATGAACTTCGATTTGAGTCAGTTGCTTTATTGAACAAGATCTTGGAGTTAGAGGGGCTGCCAATAATTTCAATTGACTCATAAAAGGCTATTTTGGGTCGGGTTTTATGCTCGAAATTGCCATGAGAGTTGTTCTGTTACAGCTATGTGCTAACAGCATACGCTTTTGATCGAAAGCGGACCTGATCATACGTCCGATTTTGGCCGTTTTCTGCCCGTCGCGAAGGGCAGAAATCGACCCGTTGCTGACTGATGACACCTGCAAGCTAGCTGTCTGGTATTTGCCCATTCCGGACATCGGGGCCGTATTCCAAAATACGAACAAACGCCCTTCGCGGTATCCCCAGAAGCATACATCCACGAACATCACTTGCAGTCGGATACTGGTTGCTAACTGTTTATTTTCCGCTCTTTGTCCTGTTATCCAGCTTGCAAAGCAACTGGCAATTTTCTTCCGTGGTTTTGCCTCCAGCACTCCACGGAACAATATGGTCAGCTTCCATTTCGTGAAGATCGTAGTGCTTTGTGCAAATTGGGCAGTTGCCCTTCTGTTTTGCGTAGACTTTCTGTTTCATTTTTTCGTCAAACACACGAAGACTTAGGGTTCGTGTGTTTCCGGTCAAAAGGTATTCGTAAATTCCTTTCTTGCTATCCACCTCATCGTCGTCGATGAGTTCGATGATGCGATTCTCTAAATCAGCAGCGTTGAACTTACCGTCTTTGTGTTTGTTGTAGAACGATCCCCACGGCATTCCTTTCATAAGCTTTGCTCTCGCGCTGTCTTGTTTCGGGAATACACGCTTAACCCAATCAAATACCGATTGCCAGTATTGCCATAGCTCCTGCGCATCCTTATCGTGCTGGTGGGCGCTCATGTAGTTTTCAATTTTTCCACCGGAAATCCAGTCGAGTGCCGTTTCCAGAACCTCTTGCCGAATCGGCGAACCGTTCACCAGCTTGTCCCGTCCCTCTTGAACAGCAGGAGCGCCGGTTTTGGAAAACCATCGTTTCGCATTAGCCAGCCAAGGGCCGGTGAAAATTGCGTTTCTGAGTTCTTGGTCGGTCAGTGGCTTGCCCGCGATATTAATGATTTTGAACCAGTCCAACTTTTCGTCTTCCGTGCCTTCGCACATGTATACCGAAAGCTCGTAGTTCAGAATCTCCTGACGCTTATTTTCTGTCAGGTTGCCAAAGTTCTTCGGCGTTCCGTCAATCTCAATCGAGAAATCATTCTGTACATATTGGCAGATGCTAATGGTTCGCTGCTGACCGTCCATCAACTCGAAGGAATCATCACCCAACTTCACCCAATACATCGTATTAAGTGGGAAGTTTTTGCGGACAGTATTAATAACTTCGTTGCGCTGCTTTTCGCCGTAGATGAACTCACGTTGGTATGGTGGGCGTATGTTCAATCGGCCACCGTATCCTCGCACTCCTTCTTCGGCTTTGTCTTCAAAGCCAGCGATAAGCTCGGCTACCTTGATGCTATGCAAGGCGATTTTCATATCACAATTTCCGTTTGATGATTATTCTTGAATATGGGCAACGTGACTTACCATCCTTTGTGATCGCGATGTCCGTGCGTCCCCGGTGATTTTTTGTGACACCAATTTCTTTGCCCAAGTTGCCAAACGGTATGCCGATAAGCTCAAATTGTGCAGGATTAAATCTATTCAAAAACGTGTCAGGAACACCCATTAAGCCGTCATAGTCGCAGGGTATTTCTAAAAACTTGCTGACCTCAATGGCGCCATAGTTGTCATACTTTGGGTATTCAGCAGGGTTATACCGCTTGTAAAGAGGGATTTCTTCATGGCGCTTTGGGTTGTCCATGTTGGTAAACCACATGATGCTCCCCATGCTGAAATACTTGATGCCATTCTCAATTTTCTTGCGCGATTCAGTCTGAATATCGTAACCATCAGGGACACGAAACCATTTCGTTCCTCCGTTATCAACACCGAGCCAAACTTTGTTATCTTTGATTAGATTAAAAATCTCTTTGTAATGAATAGCGTTTTGATTGCCGAGAATCAAAAATTGCTTGTTGTGTGCAACGATCAGCGCCACAAAATCACGAAACAGGGAAAAGGGCGGATTGGTAACAACAATGTCTGCCTGTTTTAACAGGTCAACGCACTCGCTGCTGCGGAAGTCACCTGCGCCGTAGATGCTGTCACCACGGAGCGCGTGCGAAGTATTGGCATCGTGCTTGAGCAGATACTCGACGTCGGCAAGGTCCGTTGCGCCCCGCTGATTGCGGTCTGGAACTTCATTTATTTCGATTGCGTAAGGTGCGGCGCCTTCGGGCTTCAATCCCTCAATTTCAAGAAGCGGCAATTGCCCACCAACGATGGGCGACTTCACATAGCTTGTGGCGATGAGTTTTTTGAGACCGAGAGTATTGAAGTTGAGCGCGAAATACCTGAAAAAATTGCTCTCAAACGGATCGTCACAATTGCAGAGTATCGTTTTTCCACGTAGCTGCGACTTATAGTGCTTGAGCTCGTTTTCGATGTCGCCAAGCTGTGTGTAAAACTCATCCTGCTTGGCTTTCTTTGCGTTCGATAGACCAATGTTCCCGGATGCTGAAAGGTTTTCGGCTTGGCTTGAATTGTTTTTAGGCATTATAAGTACGTCTTTTGAAGGCACAGTGCCGTTGAAATTATTGCGTAATTCTATCACCTTGGCATTGCGTTTGCCCTTAGCTGACGGGGTGATAGAGGCCGCGCTTGAGGATCGCCAAGCCCTATTTCAAGTGAATGGAGATGGCGGAATTTAGGTCCACTGTTTAACGATTGTTGCCACATAGCGTTACTCAAAATGAGTGACCAGAGGGCGGCAATTGGCCGTTCTCTGCCGGTCATGGGTACAAAGCCTGCTGGTAAAATCCGCTGATGGTGGCGTAGGTGCACGCGGGCAATATGTGTGGGGCTAGGCGTGGGGCTGGAGGCCTTGTTTATATTAGAGCCTCGTATTTAGCGGCCTACAGAACGAAAAAGCCCGCAGCGACGGCGGGCTTTTTCAGCAAGCAAGGGCAGACGCTTAGATAGGCCGGCTGCCGTACTTGTTATCAGGCTTCTTGGGAGGATCGGCGACCACGTTGGCCTCCACTTCCTGCACCTTGCCGCCCTTGGCCAAAAACTCTTCCATGGCCCGCGCGAGAGCATCGCGTTCCTTGTTCTTGGCTTCGACACTCGGCAGCTCATCGACCGATACCGCTGCCTTGGCTTTGCCTTTGGCGGTCGGAACGGGCGCGTCGCCACCGTCGTCTTCAGCGACGTCTTCGGCCGCTGCTTCCAGACCTTCTTCGGTTTCGTCGTCGTCGCCTACTTCGAGGTCGTCGTTTTCCAGATCATCGTCGCTCATGTTCTACCTCATGACTCTTGCGAAAAGCAGATTAGTTATAGCCCAGCTTTACCGTCTGTCGACAGTTGCCGGAAAAATTCAATAACCGCTGGTGACCAGCGGTTCATGCCTCTTCACCGTGCACGGTGGCGAGGACTTTACGGGCACCGCCAAAATCACGGTGCTCGCCCAGATAAACACCTTGCCAGGTCCCCAGCGCCAGTCGGCCTGCCGAGATCGGCAAACTGAGCTGACAGCCAAGCACGCTGGCCTTGAAGTGCGCCGGGAGGTCGTCCAGGCCTTCGTCGTTATGCTCATAGCCGTCTGTTCCTTGTGGGATCAGACGATTGAAAAATCGTTCGAAGTCGCGACGTACCGCCGGATCGGCGTTCTCGTTGATGGTCAACGACGCCGAGGTATGCTGTAGCCACAAATGCAACAGACCGACCCGACACGCCTTGAGTTCAGGCAAGCCGGCGAGTAACTCGTCCGTTACCAGATGAAAGCCCCGGGGCCGTGCCCGCAGGGTAATCAGAGTCTGTTGCCACATACAGTTCTCCGCACGTTCGGGGCGCATTCTAGCGCGCTCTGGGAAAAAACAAAGGCCCTAATATTCCTTCAATCATGTAAGCCATTGCCTGCAGAAAAACGCCCGTCGCAAACGCCCCTGAACGTGTACGAAAAAACCTTTCAGCAGGTCCTTCACTGACAAACGCCAGACAAAAAAATGCCCGGCAAGCCGGGCAAGTTTTTTATGCGCGTCTTACAAGTTGTAGCCGCGTTCGTTATGGAGTGCCAGGTCGATGCCGACAGCCTCTTCTTCTTCCGTGATACGCAGGCCCATGACAGCGTCCAGGACCTTGAGAATGATGAAGGTGACGATCGCGGTGTAGATCACCGTGAAGCCCACGCCTTTGCACTGGATCCAGACTTGTGCGGCGATGTCGGTGACGGTGCCGAAGCCACCCAGCGACGGTGCAGCGAACACACCGGTCAGGATCGCGCCGAGGATACCGCCGATACCGTGCACACCGAAGGCGTCCAGGGAATCGTCATAACCGAGTTTGCGTTTCAGGGTGGTGGCGCAGAAGAAGCACACCACGCCCGCTGCCAGGCCGATCACCAGCGCGCCCATCGGGCCCACCGTGCCAGCGGCTGGCGTAATGGCGACCAGACCGGCGACCACACCCGAAGCAATACCCAGTGCACTCGGTTTGCCGTGAGTCATCCACTCGGCGAACATCCAGCCCAGTGCGGCCGCGGCGGTTGCGATCTGCGTTACCAGCATCGCCATGCCGGCGGTACCGTTGGCCGCCGCAGCGGAACCGGCGTTGAAGCCGAACCAGCCGACCCACAACATCGCGGCGCCCATCAGGGTGTAACCGAGGTTGTGCGGGGCCATCGGAGTGGTCGGGAAGCCTTTGCGCTTGCCCAGTACCAGGCAGGCAATCAGACCGGCCACACCGGCGTTGATGTGCACCACGGTGCCGCCGGCGAAGTCGAGTACGCCCCAGTCCCACAACAGGCCGCCGTTACCGGACCAGACCATGTGCGCAATCGGTGCGTAAACCAGGGTGAACCACACGCCCATGAAGATCAGCATGGCGGAGAACTTCATCCGCTCGGCGAAGGCACCGACGATCAGCGCAGGAGTGATGATGGCGAAGGTCATCTGGAAGGTAACGAACACCGCCTCAGGGAACAGCGCCGCAGGACCCGTCAGGCTGGCTGGCGTGATGCCGGCGAGGAAGGCCTTGTTCAGGCTACCGAAGAACGAGTTGAAATTGATGACGCCCTGTTCCATGCCGGTGGTGTCGAACGCGATGCTGTAGCCATAAATGACCCACAGGACGCTGATCAGGCCGGTAATGGCGAAGCACTGCATCATCACGGAAAGAATGTTTTTGGACCGAACCATGCCGCCGTAGAACAGCGCGAGGCCGGGAATGGTCATGAACAGCACGAGGGCTGTCGAGGTCATCATCCAGGCGGTGTCGCCAGAGTTGAGGACTGGGGCCGCCACTTCGTCTGCCGCCAAGGCCAGGCCGGGCATTACGAGGGACAACAGGGCTCCTAGCCCTGCGAATTTACGCAGAGTCATATTGTTTTCTCCTGGGGCGTTGGGTTTGTGGCGGCGTTTAAATCGCGTCGGTATCGGTTTCGCCGGTACGGATGCGAATCGCCTGTTCCAGATTGACCACGAAGATCTTGCCGTCACCGATCTTGCCGGTGTTGGCTGCCTTGGTTATCGCCTCGATAACCCGGTCCAGATCCTTGTCGTCAATGGCGACATCGATCTTCACCTTGGGCAGAAAATCGACCACGTATTCCGCGCCGCGATATAGCTCGGTGTGACCCTTCTGCCGACCGAAGCCTTTGACTTCAGTAACGGTAATGCCCTGCACGCCGATCTCGGACAGCGACTCGCGCACGTCGTCCAGTTTGAACGGCTTGATGATGGCAGTGACTAGCTTCATGAAAACTCTCTCCCGAATTGGTGGACTTGCCCCAGGAAAACAAACCCGACTCAAGTCTAAGCGCAGTGCCTGGCTTTGTAACGCATCGTCGGCCTTGAATGCCCGTCCGACCCCAGCTAACCACCCCGTACGAAACACTTCCCCCGTTTCGCCTGGCGCACTGCATTCGTCACAGCGACTGCATCAGTGCATGGGTTGATAGTCACTAAGCAGAAAGCTTGCCATCTCGCCAAAACCCACTGAATTCAATCCCTTGGCCAATACCACGAGCCGGCGCCCTCCATTACCCGCGAACTAACGCACAACAACAGTGCGCTGCCGTCCGTCCGCATGCGCGAAAAGCGTGCGTCGACGACCCGCCGAAATTGACTATAGACACTGCGTGATACACTGCCCGCCATTGTTGACAGGACATTTGCCATGCTCGCACCCAAAGACTTCCTCGACGCCCTGACCGGCACCGCCTCACGCCTCTTCAGCGGCGAAACCCCATTGCCGAAAAGCGAAATCGAAAGCCAGTTCAAGGCTTTGTTGCAGAGTGGCTTCAGCAAGCTGGATCTGGTGAGCCGGGAAGAGTTCGATAGCCAGATGGTCGTGCTCGCACGCACCCGGGCACGGCTGGAGAGTCTTGAAGCCAAGGTGGCGGAGCTGGAAGCGAAGCTGAATCCACCTGCCGTGTAACACTGCAAATCCCTGTGGGAGCGGGCTCGCCCGCGAATAGCGTCACCTCGGTCTACCAGCCCTCCCACACTGGATAGACCGCCCCCTGTAGGAGCTGCCGTAGGCTGCGATCTTTTGATCTTCCGCCCCGCCACAATCTCGGCAACGTCCTACAAAGATCACCACCGCCGTCCGATAGCGCCGCGAAGCCCAGGTTCCTAAGCTCATCCCCAGCTGAATATTCAGCACTGGGTTTGGCGACCTGGAAGCTTAAGGTGCACGACGACCATCTCTCGAGTCATGGCGGCTGTGCGTGGGAGACCTTCGGGTCTGCCGGGTTCCTTTTGCTCCGGTTCGCCAACCCGCGTACAGCTGCCACCCCAATCGTTTGGCGACGATTGCCGGCAGCCCCATTAGCAAAAGGAGCTGTATCAATGAATAGCGATGACGCTTATCTGTCCCCACACATCTTCATCCGCCACAAACTCTATCTCCACGCCCTGCTGTTGGAAAACCAAGCCTGGTTTAGCGCCCGTGATCTAGGCCGTCTCTTGCGCCTCTTCCTCGACGAACACGCCGTCCGCAAACTCGATCCTGATCAACATCAATCTGCGCGAGTTCTCATCCACGGCACCCTCGAAAACACCCTGCTAATCAGCGAATCTGGCGTCTACGCCCTGCTCGTCTACCACTATTGCCCCGAATACCGAGGCCTGCGCGAATGGCTGACCCACGACGTAGTGCCAGCTCTCAGAGACGCGCAACACCCCACCGCAACCGAACGCCCGATCCTGAGCCTGCTGAACTGGCCCGAGATGTCGTTGAGTTTGCTGCACTGGAATAACCAGCCGTGGATTCGGTTGCAGGATGTTCCGCAGATGTTGCCGGGCCATGAACGGCCGCAGCGCTCGATCAATGCATCGTGGTGGAAGCGTGCTTCGCGGATGTTGCAATCGCTTTAAGTATTTGAAGCCCTACCACGTTCGATTTCGGCTTCCCGCAAATCGTAAGTCGCTTGCAGGTTCAGCCAGAACTCGGGCGTGGTGTTCAGGCAATGAGATACCTTGCCCGCTAGATCGGCACTGACACAACGCTGGTACATGACGATTTCGTTTACCGTTTCCAAACATTCGTCCAACGAATGGGCGAACGCTGATTCTGAAATGCCTAACGGCTCAAGAAACTCCTCTTTGAGGATTTCACCGGGATGAATCGGCCGCATTCCATTACTGTTCATTTTTCCTCTCCGAAGGCAGCGATCAATTGACGATCATAAGCAGCCCTGCCAGCCAGACAAGATCGCTCACACCCTTTCGCCGCCGTCCTTCATCAATCCAGGCAACGTCCTACAACAACCTCATCCCGCGACTGATTACGTCGTAAATCCCCACTCCCTTACGCTTCCCCCATCAGAAAGACACTCGCAACATCCTGCGAAGATTTGGCACCTGCGCCATCACGCGCCCCCGACTACCCTTCAAAAAACCGCAGGAAGCGGTTCCCGTAAAGCTCAAGGAACGACCATGTCCCTCTCCATCGTTCACAGTCGCGCCCAGATTGGTGTCGATGCGCCCGCCGTTACCGTAGAAGTTCATCTGGCCAACGGTCTGCCGTCATTGACGATGGTTGGTTTACCCGAAGCGGCGGTAAAGGAAAGCAAGGATCGGGTACGCAGCGCGATCATCAACTCCGGTCTGCAATTCCCGGCGCGGCGCATCACGCTGAATCTCGCGCCTGCGGACTTACCAAAGGACGGCGGCCGATTCGATCTGGCGATTGCCTTGGGGATTCTGTCCGCCAGCGTGCAGGTGCCGACGGTGACGCTGGATGACATTGAATGCCTGGGAGAGCTGGCGTTGTCCGGCGCGGTACGTGCCGTGAGAGGCGTGTTGCCGGCTGCACTGGCTGCACGCAAGGCCGGACGCTCGTTGATGGTGCCACGGGCGAACGCCGAGGAAGCGTGCCTGGCCTCGGGGTTAAAGGTGTTTGCCGTGGACCATCTGCTGGAAGCCGTTGCTCACTTCAACGGACATACGCCGGTCGAGCCCTACGTTTCCAATGGCTTGCTCTACGCCAGCAAACCCTATCCGGACTTGAATGAAGTGCAGGGGCAAATCTCGGCCAAGCGCGCATTGCTGATTGCGGCGGCCGGGGCTCATAACCTGCTCTTTAGCGGACCGCCGGGGACCGGGAAAACGTTGTTGGCGAGTCGGTTACCGGGGCTGCTTCCCCCGTTAGCCGAAAACGAGGCGCTGGAAGTCGCAGCCATTCAATCCGTCACCAGTTGCGTGCCCTTGAGCCACTGGCCGCAAAGACCATTCCGCCAGCCCCATCACTCCGCCTCGGGCCCGGCATTGGTTGGCGGTGGTTCGAAGCCGCAACCCGGCGAGATCACCCTCGCCCATCATGGCGTGCTGTTCCTCGACGAACTTCCGGAATTCGATCGCAAGGTGTTGGAGGTTTTAAGGGAACCGCTGGAGTCCGGGCACATCGTGATTTCCCGCGCCAAGGATCGCGTGAGGTTTCCGGCGCGCTTTCAACTGGTGGCCGCGATGAACCCGTGTCCCTGTGGATATCTTGGCGAACCCAGCGGCAAATGCAGTTGTACACCGGACATGGTCCAGCGTTATCGCAACAAATTGTCGGGGCCTCTGCTGGATCGGATCGACCTGCACCTGACTGTCGCCCGAGAAGCCACGGCTCTGAATCCTGCGCTCAAACCCGGTGACGACACCGCCACTGCTGCGGTACTGGTCGCCGACGCCCGGGAGCTTCAAAACAAACGCCAAGGCTGTGCCAACGCATTCCTTGATTTGCCAGGGCTGCGTCGACACTGCAAGTTATCCACAACCGACGAGGCGTGGCTGGAAACTGCTTGCGAGCGTTTGACCTTGTCACTCAGGTCAGCCCATCGACTGCTCAAAGTCGCACGCACTTTGGCAGACCTTGAACAGGTCGATGGCATCACCCGCGAACATCTGGCGGAGGCATTGCAGTATCGGCCAAGCACAAACTGACGAAAGTCATTCCTTGGTCAGATCAACCAATGGCACCTGCCGCACCTCAGTCTCCCGCCCACCCTGAATCTCGCTCACCCGCTTCAGCGCCTTATCCACAGCCCCTTTATCTGCCAACAGGCTGTAATGAATCTGAAACTGCTTCTGCTCTTTAACCCCAATCATCGGCACCAAACCAAGCGGCCGCTGGTACCGACGGTTGTAGGAAAAACTCGTCCCTGGCTCCAATCCGGTGACATACCCCTGCCCTTGCGTATCGGTGTTTTTCCACAGCGAAAACACTGGCAACTGCTGAGTATTAAACCCAACCGACACCCCAAGGCTCCCGGCCTTGTTATGCAGCACGGTCAGCGTATCGCCCTTGGCGTCGCCGTAGGGCACGACGTTGTAAACCGTCTCGTCGTAGTCCTTGGTCGGCGCACGGTAAGTCTGCCAATCCGGCAAATCCCCTTTGGCCTTGTCGTTGAATGGCGACACCTGTTTCACCGGTGCCACAAACCGCGCGCCCTGTTCCAGGAACGGCGTGCTGAAGTTGCTGTGGTACAGCGCCTGGTATTCCTTCGGATAATCCCCGTTGTTGGTCAGGGTGTCGTTGAGGGCAAACGTGACGCTACCGGGCTCTGTGACCAGTTCGGTCATCACCGAGAAGTCGACTTTCTTGAACGCCTGTTCTTTAAGCTCGCCACGCAGGCTGATGGCGTAAGGCGGTTTCTCATCGATGTGCAGGGTGACTTTGCTGGCCGGGATGTTGGCGGCGCGGCCATGGAGGGTCAGCAGTTCGCCGTTGTCCATGCCGGGATGGCCGACCCATTCGTAGCCGCAGCGGGCAACCAGTTCGTTGAAGCCTTCGAGCCAGCCCAGGCCGCCGCGGCCGTTGAGTTCGATGAAGGACGGATTGACCACATCCTTGACCGGCGAATCCCAGCCCATGCGCACAGTACCAACCGACGCCTGCAAGACGTTCATCCCGCGGGTCGGTACCACCGAGAGTTTCATCGTGCCGTTATCGATGTCGACGATGCTGACGCCCTCTTGCCGACCGCCGTGCAAGGTGCGAAGGGTCACGGAAAAAGGTCGGTCGGTTTTCAGTCCGAGTTGTTGGCTGGTGATCTGCCAATTCTGGGGAGCCTTGTCGCTGTCGAGCAATACGTAATCCCAGGCCAGGGCGTGAGAGGCAGCGGTGAGCGCGCCGAGTGCGACAGCGAATTTGAGCGGGGTCATGGGGAAAGCCTTTCTTGGAGTTGTGGGTTTTTTATAGCGCTGATGAATCGTTTCAGCAAGCTTAAAAAAGCACACCACCAAACCTTCCCACGTCAATTCAAATTGACCTCATGCAACCTCTGCGCACTTACGCTAGTCTCATACGGTTTTGGACCTCCGCTAATTGACGGCGACATCATTATGACATTAAGGTCGCCAGCTAATTGCAGGAGCAAGCGCAGACGCTTTTGTCTGTCATTTTTGCGCAACGGAACATAGGGAGTTTGAATGCGCGGGGCATTATTACGCAGCGGTAAGAGCGGGTCATTCATTGCCCTGGGTGAAACAGGTCAGCCGGTCTACCGGGCTGCCTTGCAATTGCGCGAAGCCATTCGCCGCAAAAATCCTGAGTTGGTCGATCATCTGGCCATCCCCCAAAGCGATGAGCTCGGTAACCAGATCGACTGGTACAGCGGCCTCGACGGTGATGTGATCCCGTGGAGCAGTGCGACCGAAGAAGAACGCGCCCCTGCCCGCCGCCAACTTGAAGCGCTGAAAACCGCGCTCGAGGAACTGAGCCAGCGTTTCCTGGTGACTGATTCCGGCGAACCGCAGCAAGGCGACAAAGCCGTGTTCGGCAAGCTGCTCAAGCGCGTCATTCATTTCCCCGATGAGAATTTCGTCTACCTGGTGCAAGGCAAACCGGTGCTGACCTTTTGGGGTTTCGAGCATGCCGGTAACGGCACTCGCGATCCCCTGCACTGCCTCTATCAGGTTCCGCCCGCGTTCACGCTGCCACCTGAGGTCGAACCCGCGCCTGTTGTTGCGCCCGTCGTACCGGTGGTTGCTCGTCCATGGTGGCGTCGCTGGTGGTGGCTGTTGCTGCTGCCGCTCCTGCTGCTGCTTTTGTGGTTGCTGCTCGGCCTGCGCGGTTGCGTGCCGATTCCGTCGGTGGCGGTAGATCTGTTGCCTGAGGGCATCGTGCCGGTGGAAAAACAACTGGAAGAGCCGCAAGTGACTGGCAATGTCACGACGCTGAATGGCGTTCCGGTGAATGGCACTGTCGTGGGCTCCACCACAGGAACTGGCACCGCCGTGACCGGCACTCATGGAGTAGAAGCGCCCGCGGTCGAAGGTAGCGAGGCTGACACAGCGCCCGCCGGCGTGACCCAAGACCCCGCCAAAGACCCGGCAGCAGACCCGGCCGCCGAATCGCCAACCACACCACCCGAAAACAAAACCGCGCCGCCGGATATCACATCCCCCGAGGGCGAAAAACCCGCCGCTGCCGCAAAACCCGGCCCTCCCCTGAGCATTCCGCCAGACGCCGCTGACGGTGCCGCCAAGTTCCTCGACGGTCAGTACCGTGCCGGGGCGGGTATTCAGGATCGCCGGACCGGCAAACCGCTGCGTCTGGAGTACCAGCTCAAGGACGGCAAGGGCGAAGTCACCGTGCATCAGGCCGACGGCACCAAGTGCAGCGGGCCAGTGAGCGCTACCATGAAGGGAGGCAGCCTGGCCATCGACAGCCAGGGTCAGGCCGTGTGCGCTGACGGCAGCACGTACGACATGCCCAAGGTCAACTGCCGCAAAGGGGCGACCACGGTCGCGGACTGCACCGGCGGTTACGGAAAAGATCAATTCCCCATGTCCATGCGGCACGTGGCCGAATAAAAACGGAATAACCCGACATGTTGCCTGAAGTCACCCAATTCGAAGACACCGTCACGCTGGTCAGCGACACCGGCATCCAGTTCATGGATTTCGCCCTGCGCCTGGATCCCCGCAAGGAACCGGCGGGCGAATTCGCGCCGATGATCAGCGGGTTGATCTGCCGCCTGGCGTACAACGAAGAGAAAGACTTCTTTTTCTACGAGCCCGAACCGGAAAAGATCGAGAAAGCCAAGCCTGCGTTCAGCGTCGACATGAAAAGCAGCCTCGAATTGCTCGACGGTGTCTGGCTGCCGACTCCGTTTTTCCGTTTCATGCCGCCTCATCGCTTCGATGAAGGTCCGACCAACTGGTCGCGCATGCGCCTGGTGAAACTGGCGACACCCGACATTGACGGCAACACCCACCGTCTGACGATGGCGTTCGACAGCCGCGTCATGCCCAAGCGTGACGGCACCGCTTACCTGGCGCCAAATGAAGAGGACATCAGCTCCGGTGTGTCCTTCAAACTGGCAACCAAGGCCAGCGAAACCCGCTGGTTCCTGGCGCAGCCGTGGGTCAACGAGTGGCTGCTGGAAGTCTTCAACGAAGGCAATGCCCACCGTTCGCGCGCGGAGCTGGACACCGATATCCGCGCCAACTATCACCTGGCGCACTACCTCAATTTGCTCAGCCTGTTGGGCGCACCGTCCGCCGCCCAGCAATCGACGGCCCGTGCGAAAGTTGAAATCCCCGAGCTGAAAGTGGTCGCCAACGACAGCAATGGCCTGGTCAAACCGATTCCGGTGGACCTGGTGCTGGACGTCGGCAACTCGCGCACCTGCGGCATCCTGATCGAGAACCACGGTCAGGCCGGCTCCGGGCTGAAGCAGAACTACGTGCTGGAACTGCGCGACCTGATCACCCCGGAACACACCTACAACCTACCGTTCGAAAGCCGCGTGGAATTCGCTCAGGCGTACTTCGGCAAGGACCACTGCTCGGTCAAGAGCGGCCGGCACGATGCGTTCCAGTGGGCGACGATTGCCCGCGTCGGCAATGAGGCCAGCCGTCTGGCCAGCCGTCGTCGCGGCACCGAAGGCTCTACCGGCCTGTCCAGCCCGAAACGCTACCTGTGGGACGAAAATGCCTACGGCCACGGCTGGCGTTTCAACTGCTCGTACATCAAGACCGACAGCGAGCCGTACGCCACCGCCGCGCCGTTCTCGCACTTGATCAACGAAACCGGCGAGGCGCTGTACAGCCTTGAAGAAGATGATCGTCTGCCAGTGTTCATGCCGCGTTATTCGCGCAGCTCGCTGATGACCTTCATGCTCGCCGAAGTGCTGGCCCAGGCGCTGTCGCAAATCAACAGCCCGGCCCAGCGCTCGCGCCAGGGTCACACCCGCGTGCCGCGCCAGCTCAACAGCATCACCCTGACCGTGCCGCCGGGCATGCCCCAGGCCGAGCGCAGCATCCTCAACGAACGCATGCTGCAAGCCATCGGCCTGGTGTGGAAAAGCCTCGGCTGGCATGCCGGCGAGGAAGACCCGCATCTGGATCAGGCTGTCAGCCCGCGCACGCCGATCCCGAGCATTCGCGTGGAATGGGACGAAGCCTCCTGCGGACAGTTGGTGTACCTGTACACCGAGGTCAACGAAAACTTCGCCGGTCACCCGGAAGAGTTTTTCGACACCATCGCCCGGCCCGACAAAACCGACCGCGAACGCATCACCCTGGCGACCATCGACATCGGCGGCGGCACCACCGACCTGGTGATCACCGACTACCGCCTCGACCGCGCCGGCAACACCGGCAGCGGCAGCAACGTGCACATCGTGCCCGAGCAGCGTTTTCGCGATGGCTTCAAAGTGGCCGGTGACGACATCCTGCTGGACGTGATTCAAGACTTCATTCTGCCGAGCTTCGAAAAAGCCTTGCAGAACGCGGGCGTGAAAGCCCCGGATTCACTGATGTCGCGTCTGTGTGGCGACGAGTCGGTCAGCGCTCAGGACATGATCCTGCGCCAGCAATTGAACCTGCAGGTGTTCGTCCCACTGGGCCTGGCGCTGCTCAAGGCGTACGAGCACTACGATCCGCAGGTCCCTCAAGAAGTCACCCCGCAAAGCTATCGCCAATTGCTCGGTGACAACGCGATCAGCCAGACCGTGCTCGACTACGTCAACGCCGCCGTGCGCCGCGATGTCGGGGGCCAGAGCGGTTTCGACCTGTACGAATCGCTGATCGGCTTCGACCTGCAAAAGCTCCACGCCGCGTTTCTCAACGATCAGATCAACATCACCAAGATCCTCGGCGCACTCTGTGAAGTGGTCGCGCACTATCCGTGCGATGTTCTGCTGCTGACTGGCCGCCCTTCGCGTCTGCCCGGCATCCAGGCGTTCATTCGCAAGGTGCTGCCGCTGCCACCCGGGCGCATTCTGGCGCTGCAAAACTATCGCACCGGCGGCTGGTACCCGTTCCACAAGAACGGCCGCATTGACGACCCGAAAAGCACCGCTTCGGTGGGCGCGATGTTGTGCCTGTTGTGCGCCAACCACAGCGTGCCGAACTTCTACTTCCGCTCTTCGGCGCTCAAACCGTATTCGACGGTCAAGCACATCGGCGTCATCGACCTGAACAACGTGATCAAGGATGCCGACGTGCTGTACCGCGACATCCAGTCCGAAGACTACAAAATCAAGCTGCCGGAAATCGGCACAGGCGAAGCCGCCGACACGCCACAACTGGAAATGCGCGGCGATCTGCGCCTCGGTTTCCGCCAACTGGCCGCTGACCGCTGGGCCGCCTCGCCGCTGTACACCTTGCGGTTCACCAAGGCCGGTCGGGAGAAGTTTTCCCGGGCGATCGGTGAAAACGGCAGTGCGCCGTTGCTCAAGGTACGGTTCGAGGTCAAGCCAGCGGACAAGTACACCCGCAAGCAGGATCTGGTCAGCGACCGCCTCTCGGTTCGCAACATCGAATCCAACTGTAACAACGTCAACTTCAACCCGCGCAGCGACCTCGAGCTGGAACTCAACACCATGCTCGACGCCGGCCTGAGCGAGACCAAGTACTGGCTCGACAGTGGAAGTGTGAAACGCAAATGAATGACCTGACCCCCGATCAAACTCAGCTCTCTGCCAGTTGGGCCGCTGTTTATGAAGGCGCCGGTCAGGCGCTGGACTGGATTGCCCAGACGCGCGGCAACGCGCCGCGCCTGGACAGCGAAGCCGATAACCTGAACATCCGCCTGCACCGTGCCCGCAACCTGGCTCACAGCCTCGGCCGCGTGGCCTGCACGCCGATGACCATTGGCTTTTTCGGCTTGTCCCAGGCCGGCAAGTCCTACCTGATTTCGGCTCTCGCGGCAGGTCAGAATGGCAAACTGGAAACCGATTTCGGTGGCCAGCGCCTGGACTTCATCAAGCACATCAACCCGGTCGGTGGCGGCAAGGAAGCCACCGGTCTGGTGACACGCTTCAGCCGTCGGGCGACGGAAAGCCAGGACAATGACTTTCCGGTACAGCTCACGCTGTTCAAGGAAATCGAGCTGGCGAAGATTCTCGCCAACTCCTGGTTCAAGGATTTCGACCTTGAGCGCATTTCCTACGAGATCGACGAAGAGCGCATCCAGCGCGTGCTCAAACCGTTCGAAGGCCGCGAAACCGGGCCGCTGCAAACGGGCGTCAACGCCGACGATCTGGTGTCGCTGTGGGATTACCTGCGCGACAACTTCCGCAACTCGGTGAAAAAACTTGAGCACCTGTACTGGCCCAAAGCGTTGCAGTTGGCGCCACGCCTGAATTTCCAGGAACGGGCCGAGCTGTTTTCGATTCTGTGGGGTGAGCAAAGCGAGCTGACGCGGGTGTACCAGCAACTGGCCGGTGCGCTGCACGCGCTGGGCCTGCCCGAAACCGTGTTCGCACCGCTGAAAGCGTTGGTGAGTTTCGAAAACGACACCTACAGCCAGCGCGACAGCATCATGAACGTCGACATCCTCGAACGCTTCGGGAGCCCACGGGACTTGCCGATCGAGGTTCGCCCCCTGATTGGCGGTCGCCTGCAAAACAGTCAGGGCATCCCGGTCGCGCAACTGGCGGCACTGACGGCCGAAATGACCTTCCGCCTGATCGAAGCGCCGCTGGATGACATCGTCAATCAAGTCGACCTGCTGGATTTCCCCGGTTATCGCGGGCGCAAGAAACTGCACGAGATCGCCGACTCCAACGATCCGCAATCCGCCACCAAGGACAACTCCGTTTCGCAGCTGATCCTGCGGGGCAAGGTCGCCTACCTGTTCGAGCGCTACACCGACAACCAGGAAATGAACGCGCTAGTGGTCTGCACCGGTTCGACCAAGCAGAGCGACGTCAACGACGTGGGCCCGGTGCTGACCCGCTGGATCGAAAAAACCCAGGGCGCCGACTCCGCCGCTCGCAGCAAACGCGACACCGGTCTGATCTGGGCGCTGACCATGCTCGACCTGCGCATCACCAACTCCCTGAGCCTGACGCCAGATCAGTACGACGAGAGCTGGAACGGCATGGTCAAGCTGACCATGCTGGAGCGCTTCGGCAGCCTGAGCTGGATGAGCGACTGGGCCGGCACGCCGTTCCAGAACACCTTCCTGGTGCGCAAACCGCGCATGGACGCGGCGTTCATCGAGCAAGACGCGAGCGGTGCGGAAACCGGCCTCAATGCCATCTATCAGGAGCGTGTTGACGCACTGGGCAGCAGCTTCGCCAGCAACGCCCTGGTGTGCAAACACATCAAAAATCCGGTCAATGCCTGGGCGGAAATGCTGCGCAACGATGACGGTGGTATCAGTCACTTCAGCAGCAGCTTCACCGGCGTGGCCAACATCGAATTCAAATTGCAGCGCATCCGCGAACAATTGAGCGAATGCCTCGAAGGCCTGACCACTCACGGCTTGAGCACCTGGTACCACGCCGATGGCGATGGTGCCGCCGCCGCGAAGAAAGCCCAGGCGCAGATGATTCTGACTGGTCTGGGTCGGCGCCCGGCCGTGCTCGGCGAGCTGATCGATCAACTCGACATGCCGAGCGAAGAAGTGCGCGACCTGTACCTCAGCGGCGTGTATGAAACCGATGACGAGCCAGCCGCGAACGACGAGCCGGCCGCCCCGACGCCGAGCCAGAGCCTGTACGGCAACGACGCCGGTTTCGATTTCGATTTCGGTGACGACACGAGCCTTGACGCACCGGTCAGCAGCAAAAACGGTACCCCCGCGCCCGAGCTGCAAAGCAACGAGCACCGATTCGCCAAAGCGGCGTTCAAGGCCTGGATCGCGCACCTGCGCGAGCTGACCACCCGCCAAAGCCTGCTCAATCTGCTCGGCCTGGAAAAGGCCTTGCTCGAAGCGGTGGTCGACGAACTGATCACCGCCGGCTATCGCCAGGACTTGCCGGGGCAACTGAGTCGCGCCGTCCTCAAGCGTGCACAAAGTGGCGCGCGACGCGATCAACTGGTCGAACGCCAGGTATTCGAAGTGCAACGTGTGCTGCGCGATTTCGTGTCCTGGTTCGGCTACCTGCAGAAGCCGGTGAGCGAGCGTCCGAACAGCCGCGCCGGGGCCAAGGCGCCGCTGTTCTCGTTCTACACCGACGTTGGCCCGGGACAAGTGCCCGTGCTGCCGGCACAACCGGCGAACCAGGCGCAGCGCTACCTCGGCGACTGGCTCTCGGGCCTGGCCTACATCACGCAGGACAATGCCGGCCATGGTGCCGGACGTGAAATCACCCCTGAACAGAACGAACGGCTGGGCAAAGTGCTCACAGCCTTCGCAGCGAGATAAGTAATGCCAATTCGTGTCGACCTGCTCGCGTTAGAGCCCAATGTGCCTGGCAAGGCCCGCCTGACTGTGAAGAAATGGCAGGGTGGCGAGGAACAGCTGGAGTTTTCCATTCAGCGTAACCAGGACGGTTTTTACCTCCAGGACCACAAGGCCTGGAGCAACAATCCATTCTGGTTCAAGGTCTCGCGCTTCAACGTCACGGACAGCGGCGATGGCCTGGAAGCGCAGGTCGGCCCGGACGTGGTCGACCCGCTGCTGGAAGGTGGCGCCAACTCGCAATTCCAGATCGAACTGCGCGAGCAGAGCCACGGCCACACCGACAAAGGCGTGGTTCGTCCAGGCGTTGGCGTGTTGCCGTCCACGGCCGGCGGCCAGACGCGCTCGACGTATGGCGGCGCCGAACTGACGGCGCCGAGTGCACCGGCACCAGCACCGGAAATCCTGGAAATCCCGGAGCTGCCGGAACTGGTCCTGTCCACCGCCGAGCCCGAAGTGGAGCTGGAGTCAGTGCCCCACGAGCCCGACTACGCACCACCTCCCCCGCCGGTGAAGAAAAGCAACAAAGGCCTGATCGGCCTGTTGGTTGTCGTGCTGTTGCTGCTGGCCGCGGGTGGCGGATTCTGGTTCTACAAACGCACCCCGGCGCCTGCCCCGGTGGCCGCCAACCCTGCCGCCGCACCGGCCGGCGCTGATGCTCAAGCCTGTACCGTGGAGAGCATGAACAGCCTGCCTGAATTGACCTTCGTCCAGACCTGCATCAAGGCGGCGCCCGACAGTGCCAAGTTGCTGGAGATCATCAACCAGGCCAAGGCCGGCAAACACTGCGGTGTCGCCCAACGGCTGTACGCCAACCGTGCCCAGGCCGGTGACGCGCTGATCGCCAACGCTTATGCCCGTGAATACGACCCTAAATACCTGAAGGCCAGCGAGTGTTTCCCGACCGCGGACAACGCCACCGCCGCCTACTGGTATGAAACGATCCTGACCCAGGACCCGAACAACGCCGAAGCCAAGCAGCGTTTCGAGGAGTTGCAGAAGTGATGCGCTCTCCCCTGAGTCGATTCCTGTTGAGCGGCGCCGCCCTGTTGGCGCTGTGCATCAGCCCGCTGTCCCAGGCCGATGACAAACCACTGATCCAGGCCGGTAAAAAGACCCTGTTCCAGCGCGTGCTGACCACACCCGGCTGCAAGATCAGCCCGACGGCAGGCGGTGCCGCCGGTGACGAACAGCCGGTGTTCAGCCGCTTTTACGTGTACGAGCGCGCCCAAGCGAACAACGCCGAGTGGCTGAAAGTCGGCCCCGACAGTTATGGCAAAACCATTGGCTGGTTGCCGGCCGGCTGCACCACCGACTGGAAGATGCAGCTGACACTGGCCTTCACCAACCCGGCCAATCGCGACCGGCTGCTGTTTTTCAAGGACCGCGCCACCGTCGAAGCCATCCTCGATGCGCCGGACCCGGTGAGCAAAGTTGCACCGCTGCGGGCCAAGCTGAAAAAGGGTCAGCAGGCGCCAGGCGTGCTGGCGGAAGAGCCTGAATTCTTCGTCGACCTGCAAAAGCAGTTCTACCTGCTGCCGGTGCTCAGCGGCGAAGAAGTGATGACCGAAAGCGGTTTCCGCACGCGCCTGCTGAACGTCGCGTCGGTCAGCAAACCGGATGACAAGAACGCCAAGCCCGGTGCTGCCAACAGCGCTGCCGGCGGCAAGGAAGCCGAGGACAAAAACACCAACCAACTGAAGGAGTTCAGTGCGGCCGTGGTGTTTGTCATCGACTCGACGATTTCGATGGACCCGTACATCGACCGCACCCGCGAGGCGATCCGCAAGGTTTATCAGCAGATCGAAGCGCAGAACCTCGGCAAGCAGGTCAAGTTCGGCATGGTCGCTTTCCGCTCCAACACCCAGGCGGTACCGGGGCTGGAATACACCACCAAGATGTACGCCGACCCGACCAAGGTGAAAGACAGCGCCGACTTTTTTGCCAAGATCGCCGACCTCAAACAGGCCACCGTGTCGAGCAGTAGCTTCGACGAAGACTCGTTTGCCGGTGTCATGGAGAGTATCGACAAGGTCGACTGGAGCCAGTTCGGCGCGCGCTATGTGGTGCTGATCACCGATGCCGGCGCCATCGAAGGCGACGACAAGCTGTCGAAGACCGGGTTGAGCGCTGCACAGGTGCGTATCGAGGCCGCCAACCCCGGCGTGGCGATTTACACCCTGCACTTGAAAACCCCGGCCGGGGCCAAGGACCACGCCAAGGCTGAGGCGCAATACAAGAACCTGTCGACTTACCCGGGCACCAACACCTCGTTGTACTACCCGGTGGACGCGGGCGATGTGCATGAGTTCGGGCGCAAGGTCGACGCACTGGCCGCCGCGATCACCACCCAGGTGAAAGCCGCCTACATGGGTGAAGACGCCATCGGCAGTGCGGCGAACGCCAAGCAGGACCCGGCCGAGAAGAAAATGCTCGAGGACGCGGCGCTGATCGGCCACGCCATGCAACTGGCCTATCTCGGCGAGAAGACCAACAGCAAGGCCCCGCCGGTGTTCAAGGCGTGGATCACCGACCGCGACCTGATCAAGCAGAACATCCCGACGACCGATGTGCGGGTACTGCTGACGAAGTCGCAGCTCAGCGACTTGAGCGACGTGATGAAGCAGATCCTCGATGCCGCCAACGAAGGTTTGATTTCGCCAACGGAAATGTTCGATCGCCTGCGTTCCGTGGCGGCGACCATGGGCGCCGATCCCAATCAGCTCAAGCAGAACAGCAACGCCAAACTGGCGGACATGGGCGTGCTCGGCGAGTACCTCGAAGACCTGCCCTACCAGAGCGAAGTGCTGAACCTGGATGAAGAGACCTGGAAGAGCTGGGACGGTCTGGCGCAAGAGAAATTCATCCGCACGCTGAACACCAAACTGCGGCATTACCAGCGTTACAACGCTGACGTCGACCGCTGGGTTGCTTTAGCCAAAGACAGCGATGCGCGGGACAACGTTTACCCCGTGCCACTGGAAATGATGCCTTAACGAGACGCTGATGCTCGATATCAAGAACCTGCTGGTGCGCCGTGGTGAGGGCGCGCTGGCTCATCATGTACGCCTGCCGCATTTGCAGATCGGTGCCGGGGAAATCCTCGCCATCACCGGCGAGAGCGGTAGCGGCAAAAGCACCTTGCTCGAAGCCATCGGCCTGTTGCTCGCGCCGGTGGAGCTCGAGCGCTTTCGGTTGGGCCCGACGCACGCTCAGGATATCGCCCACCTGCTGGCGACCGACGACCAGCCGGCGCTCGCAGCGGTGCGTTCACGGCACTTGGGCTTCATTTTGCAGAGCGGCGGCTTGCTGCCGTTCCTGAGCGTGCGCGACAACATCAGCCTGCCGCGCCGTTTGCTCGGGATGTCGGCGAACAGCGAACACATCGACCACGCCGTCGACGTGTTGCGCCTGCAAGGGTTGCTGGATAAACAACCGCAGGCCTTGTCGATCGGCGAGCGCCAGCGCGTGGCCTGCGTTCGGGCGATTGCCCATGAACCGCTGCTGCTGTTGGCCGACGAACCGACCGCCGCGCTCGATCCGCACAGCGCCCGGCGTTTGTTCGAGTTGCTGCTGAGCCTGGTGTCGAGCATGGGGTTAAGTGCGCTCGTGGTGTCCCATGACTGGGCCTTGCTGAAGGATTTCGGCTTGCCGCGACTCGGCGCTATCAGCCATCAGGGAGAAACACTGTTTGAACCGATGGATTGATCGCTTGCGCCTGCTGGGCTCACTGGCGCTGCAAGACCTCTGGCACGACCGCAAGGTCTCGCTGTGCATCGCCGCGTCCCTGGTGGCGGTGATAGCGCCGCTGTTGCTGCTGTTCGGGCTCAAGCACGGGGTGGTCAGCCAGTTGCAGGACGAACTGCTGCGTGACCCGCGCAACCTTGAAGTGAAGATGCTCAGCAACGGCAACTACGACACGGCCTGGATCGAGCGTTTGCGCCTGCGCCCCGAAACCGGTTTTGCCCTCGGCCAGACCCGCTCGCTCAATACCCAGGCAGACCTGCTGATCGGCATGCAACGGTTTGTCGAAGGTGCGGAAATCATCGCCACGGAACCTGGCGATCCACAGCTGAACCTGCCGTCGCTTACCCCCGTCGGCAATCAAGTGATCCTCAGCGCCAGCGCCGCGCAACGTTTGCAGGCCAAGGTTGGCGACAGCGTGCAACTGCGGGCGTTGCGGCGCCTGGAAGGGGTCAATGAACGCGGCGAGATGACGCTGACCGTGCTGGCGGTGCTCGACGGCGCCCGGTTCGGGCGTGCGGCCGGGTTTGTCGCCCCGCCGCTGCTGCTGGACCTGGAGCACTTTCGCGACGGTTATCAGGTCAGTGCGTTCGGCGTCGCCACCGGCAAGCCGCTGGGCAATCTGCAACCGCTGTACGCCCGCGCCCGCGTGTATGCACGCAACATCGATCAGGTCGCACCGCTGGAGCACTGGCTCAACGAACAACACATCGAAACGTCGAGCCGGCTGGCCGACATCGACAACGTCAAAGCCATCAACCATGTGCTGGGACTGATCTTCGGCGTGATTGCCGTGGCGGCGCTGATCGGTTGCGTGGCGTCGATGGTCGGCGCGTTCCTGGCCAACATCGACCGCAAGCGTAAAAGCCTGGCGGTCCTGCGCCTGCTGGGATTCAAGCGTCGGGCCGTCGGTGGTTTTGTGGTCTTGCAAGCGCTGATACTGAGCCTGGCCGGTTACATCGGCGGGCTGGGGTTTTATGCTGTCGGCAGCCATTTGTTCGACTACTTGCTGGGCAGCAGCCAGGCCACCGGCACCTTCGTTTGCCACATCACCGTCTGGCATGGCGTTGCCGCCCTGCTCCTGACCTTTCTGGTCGCCGCATTGGTGGCCGTGGTCGGCGCCCTGCGAGCCATCAACATCCAACCTGCGGAGAGTCTGCGTGAGCTATAAACGTTTTGGCTTGCTGTTGCCCCTGAGCCTCGGCTATTTGCTCGACGCCTCGGCGGCGGGCTGGGAAGAGAAGTATTACAACCCGATGCCGGACGCCGCAGACGTGGTGCTGCCGATGCCCTGCGAAGGCTCGATGGTGTTTCGCAAGGTGTTCATCCCGGTGGCCGGGCCGCTCGACGACTATCCGATCAACATCGGTCAGGACGGCGCGGAATACGGCTACGTCGAGCAGACCCGGCCGACGTTCATCGCCGGTAGCTTCACGGGCGGCAAGAACGACAAATCCCGCTATTACCTGATGGCCAAGTACGAGATGAGTCAGCTGCAATACGCCGCGCTGACCGAAGCCACCTGCCCCACCGCTGCCACCAAACTGCGCGTGCCGCAAACGGCCGTGAGCTGGGTGCAAGCCATCGAAGCCGCCGACAAGTACAACCTGTGGCTGCGCAAAAACGCGGCCGACAAGTTGCCCAAGGAAGACGGCGCGCAGGGCTTCCTGCGCTTGCCGACTGAAGTCGAGTGGGAGTTCGCCGCACGCGGAGGGCTGGAAGTCAGCGCCGCTGAATTCCGCGATACGCATTACCCGATGCCGGACGGCATCAATGCCTACGAGTGGTTCGCCGGGGCGCAATCCTCCAACGGCAAAGTGCAGTTGTCCGGTCTGCAAAAGCCCAATCCGCTGGGCCTGCATGACATGCTCGGCAACGTCGACGAAATGATGTTCGAGCCGTTTCGCCTGAACAAGCTCGACCGCCAGCACGGTCAGGCCGGCGGCTATGTGGTGCGCGGCGGCAACTACCTGACCGCTCAGGCCGACCTGCGCACGGCATTGCGCAAGGAAGCGCCGTATTACAACGCCGACGGCCAGGTGAAGAACAAAACCACGGGCCTGCGCCTGGTCATGGTCTCACCGACCCTGACCTCTCGCGAACGGGTCGCCAGCATCGAATCCAGCTGGAAGAAACTCGGCACCGGCAGCAAGGAAACCGAATCCGCCGATAAAGGCACGGTGCAATCCCTGAACAGCCTCGCTTCGGGCGTCGAAGACAAAGCGCTCAAGGAAAAACTCCAGGCCCTGGAGAACCAGTTGCGCGCCAGCAACCAGCAGCAGGAAGAAACCCGCGACCAGGCGATTCGCGCCAGCCTCAATCTGGGCGCATTCTTGTGCACCAAGATGCTCGACGACGGCCAGTACGTGGACTTCCTGCAAAAGAACTACAAGCTCAACTGCGAAAGCGCGGACAAGGACGCGAGCTGCGACATGCGTAAAACCAAGCTCGACGAGCAAAAGGATCGCCTGCACAAACTCAGCCGTTACTACGCCAGCAGCCTGGTGGAATCGGCAACCTTGTACGGCCAGCCACTGCTTGAAACTCAGGTGCCGGTGATGGAAGAAATCATCACCCGCAACAAACAGCTGCAAGACCTGAAACCTTACTTGCGCACCCACTGGGCCAATCAGAAAGCGTTCCTGCAAAAGCAGAAGATCGACACTGAAGCCTGGCTGAGCAGCTGCAAAGCCGTCACTCAATAACTCACCTCAATAAAAACGCGTCAACACCGTCACCTAGGAGTTTCACCATGTCGCGCAGCCTTTGGACTCGCTTCAAGCTACAGATCGCTTTCGTTGTTGCCGGCAGCCTGCTGCTGACCGGTTGCGCCAACACCGGTAGCTCCATGCTCGGCGAAAGCGGCGGGGCCGACCCGCGCCTGACCCAGGGCCAGGACGCAGAGTTCTTCAGCAAGTCCGGCTACCAGGCCTGTGCCATGGGCGCCGGTGTCGGCATCCTCGCGTGCGCACTGTCCAACAGCAACAACAAAGCGGTGTGTGCCGTCGCCGCCGGTATTACCGCGTGTGGTGTGGCCATGGGCGCGAACTACTATCTGGATCAGCGTCGCAGCGAATACGCCGACACCACCACCCGCCTGGCTAAAATGAACAGCGACGTCGAACAAGACACGCAGAACGTGATCGCCCGTACCGCGACCGCTCAGCAAGTGATCAATGACGATCAGGCGCAGATCGCCCAGATCAAAAAGGACATCGCCAACAAGAAAGTCGACAAGGCCAAGGCCCAGGTGCAAATCGCCGAGATTGATTCGAACATCGCGCGCCTGCGCAAAGACCTCGGCAACATGCGCACCAAAGTCACCGAGTACACCAAAGTGGCAGACGCCGAGCGTGCACAAGGCGCCACCGGTGCGGAGATCAAGCAGGTGGACATGAACATCATGAAACTGAACCAGAAAGTCGCCGCCCTGCAGAAGGAAGTCGACGGTCTGTACAGCCAACGCTCCGCGATCACCCTGGGCTAAGCACATGACGTTACGACAACTGGCGGTCCTCACCGCCGTCCTGGCCTTGAGCGGTTGCGCGACCAAGCCGGGCGAATGCGATGCGACCAATCGCGACAGCAGCATGCTGACCAAGATGAACTGCGACTACTCCGGTGGTTACAGCGATCAGGTCAAGCAGAAGGAACTGGCCCTGAGCGAGTCCCGTCAACAAAACGCGATGTTCCGTCAGGTGTACGAGAACATCCAGGCCCAGCAGCTCAGCACCAAGACCGACCTGGCCAGCCAGCAGAAAGCCCAGGCAACGCTGAATCAGTCGCTGGGGCAACTGCTGAGCTCGCTCAAGGCCCGGCATGCCAATGAAAGCTCGGTGCAGAAGCAGATTGCCGGCCTCGAGCAGCAGCTCAAGGCTTCGCAAGCGGCGCCCGTGACCAAATCAACGCCCGCAACCCTGGCGGCCAAGCAGGAAGAGCTGAAGGCGTTGCAGAAGAAGGTCAATCAACTGCAATTCAGCCTCGGCTACGAAGAGTAACTTTTCACCCCGCAGGCCTCCCGACGGAGGCCCGCACTTTTTCAGGAATCGTCGTCATGCAGCGGGTCATCAGGGATGCGCAAGCCACACCGGAGGGGATGAGTGCGCTGCAAGCCAAAGTCGCCCTCATCCAGAAACACTTTCCGCCGACCGTCGCCAGCCTGTTTGCCATCCCGCGGATGGGCAGCGGCGACGTGCTGGAATGGTGGACCGAACTGGGTGGCCAACCCACGCCCTACGCCGACCTCAACGAGGACGCGCAACGACGTTTGCTGCAAACCTATGAAGTGCGTCAGACGTCCCTCGGACAGCTGGCGGACGAACTGCAACGACGCGGTCAACCGAAGGACGCGGAAGACCTGCGCAGCCTGCTCGGTACGCCAGAGCTGGACAAACTCTACAGCCTCAACGGTGAGCCGTTGGTGGTGCGCTGGCACCAGCGTCCGCCCAAGCCCATCGTGCCGCCGGTGGTCCCGGTGGTGCCGGTCGTACCGCCGTCGCGTCGTGGCTGGTGGATCGCGGCGGCCTTGCTCGCATTGCTGTTGCTGCTGCTGGCGCTGTGGCTCTGGTGGTTCCTGCACCGTGAACCCGTTGTCGTGGTGCCACCGGTTGCGCCGGTCGCGCCCGTGGTGACGCCCGTCGAGAAACCGGTTGAGCCTGTTCCAGAGCCAGTTCCCGAGCCTGTCGTGGAACCGGAACCTGTTCCGGAACCAGAACCGGTGCCCGAACCAAAACCAGTGCCGCCACCCAAGCCGGTCCCACCACCAAAACCGGCCGCGCCGCCACCGCCACCGCCACCACCGCCGCCACCTCCAGCCCCGACGCTGGATAACTACGCGTGCCGTAAAAAAGCGCCGGATGCCGTGCCTCCGCAATTTGTGGTGGTACTCGACACCTCGGGCTCGATGGACTTGAACATCAAGTCGGTGAAATCCGATGAGGACTGGTTCTTCGGCAATGAGATGAACAAGTACCTGGACGTGAACCGCACCCGGCAAATTTTCGCCAAGCCCAGCCGCATGGACGTCGCCAAGGACTCGCTGGCCGGCATGATCAACGGGCTCGATCCAAAGATCGACACACGCCTGATCACCTTCGCCGGTTGCGAAAGAACACCGGACCAGGGCGTGTTCCGGTTCGGCGACCGTCAGCGGTTGATCAACGGGATCCGCGGACTGGTGCCCAACGACGGTACGCCGCTGGCCGACAGCCTGGCCTACGCAGCGAGCACGGTCGACGGGCGCAATAACGATGCGGTGATCGTGATGTTTGTCGACGGTGAGGACGGTTGCCAGAAAGACGCTTGCGCGGTGTCCCGCCGAATCGCCAGGGAACAACCGCGCTTGCGGGTCAACGTGGTGAAAATCGGCGCCGGTGGCCCGTCACGCTGCATCGCTGAAAACACCGGTGGCCGGGTTTACAGCAGCACCAATGCGGCTGAGCTGGGTAGTCAGCTGAAACAGGCGACCAAGGAAGTGTCGAGCAATGCCAAGTGCGACTAGTCACTTGGCTTGAATACTAAGGTGGGCCCATCGCGGGCAAGCCACGCTCCCACAGGATTTGTGTCGCTCACAAGAGAGCGGAACAACCTATAACCCTGTGGGAGCGGAGCCTGCTCGCGAAAGCGATTTCAAAGGCGCCTCAACGAAACCGGTCAACCTCTTGGCGCAAGTCCGCCGCCAGGCTTTCCAGCTCCTTGGCCGTCACCGCCAGGTTCGACACCACTTCCCGCTGTTCACTGTTCGCCAACGCAATACTCTGCAGGTTGCTGCTCAGCAACGTCGCCGTGCTGCTTTGCTCCTGAGTCGCGGTGGTAATCGCCGCAAACTGCTGACCGGCCGAACGGCTCTGCTCATCGATCCGCGCCAGGGCTGAAGCCACATTGGCGTTCCGCGACAGACCTTCCTGCATCAACACATTGCCCTGTTCCATGGTGCTGATGGCGTTGCCGGTTTCTTGCTGGATGCTGCTGATCATCCCGGATATTTCGTCAGTGGCCTGACGAGTGCGCGATGCCAGGTTACGCACCTCATCGGCCACCACCGCAAAGCCACGGCCCTGCTCACCGGCGCGAGCCGCTTCGATGGCGGCGTTCAGCGCCAGCAGGTTGGTCTGTTCGGCAATCGCAGTAATCACACCGACGATACCGCCGATTTCCTGGGAACGCTGGCCCAGGGTGTTGATCACCGTCGCGGTGCTGTTCAACGCTCCGGCAATTTGTTCCAGCGATGCTGAGGCTTCGTCCATCGAGGTACGACCGATCTGGGTTTGCTGGGCGTTTTCCTGGGCGAGCCGCTGAGTGTTGCCCATGTTGTCGGCAATGTTCAGGGACGTGGCGCTGAATTCCTCCACGGCGCCGGCCATGCTGGTGATCTCGCCGGACTGCTGCTCCATCCCTTCGTAGGCGCCACCGGACAGACCGGACAATGCCTGCGCACGGCTGTTGACCTCGGCCGAGGCCTTGCGAATGTGCTCGACCATGGTCGACAGGGCCTGACTCATCTGGTTGAACGCGCGGGCCAGTTGACCGATCTCGTCGTTGCTCGCCACGTTCAGGCGCACGCTCAAATCACCGGCGCCCAAGGCTTCGGCCTGACGCACCAGATCACCCAGCGGCGCGAGTTTGCTGCGCAGCAACCAGACAGCCGAACCGACCGCGATCAACATCGCCAGCAGACTGCCAATGGCCAATTGAATGCCGACACTCCAGGTCACCGCACTGATTTCAGCTTTTGGCATGCTCGCCACCACCGACCATGGGCCACCATCGAACGGCACGGACACGCTGTAGAAATCTTCGGATTTATCACTCCAGAACTGGCCTTTTCCCGGTGTCTTCGCCAGTCCGACGATGGCCGGGACAGCTTGATCCAGTGCCTGCACACCCGAAATCGGCACCAGCCATTTGCTTTGCTCATCGAGCAACGCCAGGGAGCCGGTCTGGCCGATGCGGAAACGCTTGAGATTCTCGAACTGCGCGTTCTGCGCGTCGGTGTAATCGAACCCTACGAAGAGCACGGCAATCACCTTGCCGCTGCTGTCGCGCACGGGGGTGTATTGCGTCATGTAGGAGCGATCAAACAGCAAGGCGCGACCGACATAGCTCTGCCCCGCCATCAAGCGTGCATACGCCGGATGAGCGTGATCGAGCAGCGTGCCGATGGCGCGGTTGCCGTCCTGTTTGGTCAGGGAGGTGCTGACCCGGATAAAGTCTTCGCCGCTGCGCACGAACAACGTCGCCACGCCCGCGGTCATTTGCTTGAACTCGTCGACTTCCTTGAAATTGTTGTTCAACACTTCGCTACCCAGGTGCAAGCCCGGAGTCTGCGTGCCCGCCACCGCCACCGGCTCCTCCGGGTGCACGCTCAGACCGACGCTGAAGCGCTTCTCGAACAGACCGGCCAGACGCTGGGTGCTTTCACGCAAGGTGCCGTGAAAGGTGCTCAACTGATCGGCCAGCAACCGGGCCTCACTGGCCAGGTGCTCTTCGCGGGTGGCGAGGTTGGCAGTGTCCAGCGAACGCAGGGCGAACACGGTACTGCCAGTGATGACAATCGCCAGTATCACGGCAAGCGCAAGACCAAGCTGTGAGGCGATCCGGGCACGGGGTTGAGACATGACAGCTCCTGGCCGAGCGACCTGATCCTGCTTGATCGGGCTGAGCACTCAGCAAAATTTTCCAGATAATGGGGAAAAGCGTCGAACCAGCACGAAGGTTCCACTTGCAGATTTTCGGCGGCAAAACCGAATACTTGAGTAAATAGCCCGGATATGGCTCAAGGCCTCTACTGCGTGGGCTCTATCGATTCAGCTCAAACGCTGCACAACCGGTAAATCCATGGCCCGGACCTCTCCCAGCAGAAAATCGCTGAGCCTGCGCAAACGTTCACCTCCGGGGCGGGTTTTCGGCCAGACCAGGTAGTAATTCTCACCGCTGGCGACCGCCGTCGGCCACGGCAGACTCAAGCGCCCCTGTGCGACATCCTCCGCCACCATCAGCAAATCCCCCATGGACACGCCATAGCCCCGCGCGGCGGCGATCATGCCCAGCTCCAGGGTGTCGAACACCTGGCCGCCCTTGAGCGAGACCTCATCGGTCAGGCCCATGCGGTCGAGCCAACTGCGCCAGTCACGCCGATCCGGTGTCGGGTGCAGCAACTCAGTGCTGGCCAAACGCGCGACGTCCCACGGCTGGTCGTTCAGCAGATTCGGCGCGCCGACGGGGATCAGCTCCTCGGGGAACAGCAGCGTGGCCTCCCAGTCCGGCGGGAAATGCCCGTTGCTGAGGATCACGGCGCAATCGAACGGCTCCTGATTGAAGTCCACCGAATCGATGTCCATCCAGGCGCTGGTCAGTTGCACTTCATTGCCCGGTTGCAGGTGCCGGAAACGGCTGAGCCGCGCCAGTAACCAGCGCATGGTCAGGGTCGAGGGGGCTTTCATGCGCAGGATGTCGTCTTCGGCGCGCAAGGTATTGCAGGCGCGCTCCAGGGCGGTGAAACCGTCACGAATGCCCGGCAGGATCAACCGCGCCGACTCGGTCAGTTGCAAATTTCGCCCACTGCGGTGAAACAACCGACAGGCGAAATGCTCTTCGAGCGTACGGATATGCCGGCTCACCGCACTCTGGGTGATCGACAGTTCTTCAGCCGCGCGGGTGAATGAACTGTGCCGCGCCGCCGCTTCAAATGCGCGCAAGGCATACAAGGGAGGAAGACGACGGGACATGAGGAAAGCTCCTATAGCGCAATCCGGCTACCGTAGCAGAATCTGTTCAGCATGAGTCTGACTCATGCTACCCATCCTTTTTATCCCTTTGTGTTAACCCCGTGAAGCGCCGAGAATCGACGCTTTCCAGACCTCTTTGATAATCGAGCGTGATGACCATGAAGCATCCAGCGCGTATTGAACTCTGGGCCATCCTGCGGCTGGCGGGGCCGCTGATTGCCTCGCAGTTGGCGCACATGCTGATGGTCCTCACCGACACCTTGATGATGGCGCGCCTGAGCCCCGAAGCGTTGGCCGGCGGCGGTCTGGGTGCGGCGACCTACTCGTTCGTGTCGATTTTCTGCATCGGCGTGATTGCGGCGGTCGGCACCTTAGTGGCGATTCGTCAGGGCGCGGGTGACATTGTTGGCGCCGCACGACTGACCCAGGCCGGATTGTGGCTGGCGTGGTTGATGGCGCTGGTGGCCGGACTGCTGCTGTGGAACCTCAAACCGGTGTTGCTGCTGTTCGGCCAAACCGAAACCAACGTCCACGCCGCCGGGCAGTTTCTGCTGATCCTGCCGTTCGCCCTGCCCGGTTACCTGAGTTTCATGGCGTTGCGCGGTTTTACCAGCGCCATCGGCCGGGCGACGCCGGTGATGGTCATCAGCCTCGGCGGTACCGTGGCCAACTTCCTGCTCAACTATGCGTTGATCACCGGCATGTTCGGCCTGCCGAAAATGGGTTTGATGGGCATTGGGCTGGTGACAGCGATTGTCGCTAACCTGATGGCGGTGGCACTGGCCCTGCACATCCGCCGGCATCCGGCATATGACGCCTATCCGTTGCGCCAGGGCCTGTCACGGCCGAACCGTCAGTACCTGAAAGAACTGTGGCGCCTCGGCCTGCCGATTGGCGGCACGTACGCAGTGGAAGTCGGACTGTTTGCGTTCGCCGCGCTGTGCATGGGCACCATGGGCAGCACGCAATTGGCGGCGCACCAGATCGCCCTGCAGATTGTTTCGGTGGCGTTCATGATTCCGGCGGGGCTTTCCTACGCGATCACCATGCGCATCGGTCAGCACTATGGCGCCGGGCAGTTACTGGATGCACGGTTGGCCGGACGGGTCGGCATTGCCTTCGGCGCGGCGGCGATGCTGGGCTTTGCGATGGTCTTCTGGTTCCTGCCGAATCAGTTGATCGGCCTGTTCCTGGACCACAACGACCCGGCGTTCCGCCCCGTGATTGAACTGGCTGTAAGCCTGCTGGCGGTGGCAGCGTGGTTCGAGCTGTTCGACGGTACGCAAACCATCGCCATGGGCTGCATACGCGGGCTCAAGGACGCCAAGACCACGTTCCTGGTCGGGTTGGGCTGTTACTGGCTGATAGGCGCACCGGCCGCGTGGTGGATGGCCTTCCATTTGCACTGGGGGCCGACGGGGGTCTGGTGGGGGTTGGCGCTGGGGCTGGCGTGCGCAGCGGTGAGTTTGACGCTGGCGTTTGAATGGAAGATGAAACGGATGATTCGGCAGGAGCCTCAATCTCAAGGATTCAAGATCGCTCAGGCCGAATGAAATCCCCCTGTAGGAGTGAGCCTGCTCGCGATAGCGGTCTGTCAGTGAACAACGATGCTGACTGATACACCGCTATCGCGAGCAGGCTCACTTCTATAAGGGATTTGGGTTAGCTCACGACTTCCAGCACTGGCAACTGATCGCTGCCGAAGGTCAGGTACTCAACCAGATCCGCCAACGGCAGCGGCTTGCTGATCAGATAACCCTGCACCTGATCACAACCAAACCCGCGCAACAAATCGAGCTGCTCCACTGTTTCCACCCCTTCTGCGACGACCTCAAGATTGAGGTTGTGCGCCAGGTTGATCATCGCGTGGACCAGTTTGCGGTTCTCTTCACGCTCTTCCATGCCGCCGACAAAGCTCTTGTCGACCTTGAGCAAGGCGATCGGCAGGCTGTTGAGGTGCACGAAGGAGGAGAACCCGGTGCCGAAGTCATCCAGGGAGAAGCGCACGCCCAGGCGTCCGAGGGCGTCCATGGTTTGCTTGACCAGATCGCTGCGGCGCATCACGGCGGTTTCGGTCAGTTCGAACTCCAGCCACTGTGCTTCGACGCCGCGTTCGGCAATCAGCCGGCTCAGCGTGGAGAGCAATTGGCTGTCCTGGAACTGCCGGAATGACAGGTTGATCGCCATGTGCAGCGCCGGCAGGCCCTGTTCGCGCAAGGCCTGCATGTCCCGCAGCGCCCGGGAAATCACCCAGTAACCGAGCGGCACGATCAAACCGCTTTGCTCGGCCAGCGGCACGAATTCGCTGGGCGCCAGCAAGCCGCGCTCGGCATGCCGCCAGCGCACCAAGGCTTCGAGGCCGACGATCTGGCCGTCAGCCATGTTCAGGCGCGGCTGGTAATGCAGTTCCAGCTCGTCACGGCGCAAGGCCCGGCGCAGCTCGCTTTCAAGGTCGGCCATGCTGCGGGCGTTGCGGTTGATGCGTTCGTTGAAAATGTGAAAGGTGCAGCCTTGCGTGCTCTTGGCCTGCTGCATGGCGATGTGCGCGTGCCACATCAGCGGGTCGGCGCCGGCCTGGGCCCGGGCGTGGGCGATGCCCAGGCTGGAACCGATCAACAGGCTTTCACCGTCGACCCAGTAGGGTTCGGCCAGCGCTTCGGTGATGCGTTCGGCCATCCATTCGGCACGTTGAGGTGCGCGGCGGGTGTCGATCAGCAAGGCGAACTCATCGCTGCCCAGGCGCGCGAGTTGATCGCCGGCCTCAAGCTGGCTTTTCAGCCGCGCGACCACTTGCAGGATCAAGCGGTCGCCGGCCTGGTGGCCAAGGGCATCGTTGGCGTGACGGAAGTTGTCGAGGTCTAGGTGACCGAGGGCCAGGCCACGGCCTTCGTTTTCCGCCAGGCGTGCGGCCAGCAGGGTCTGGAAGCCCTGGCGGTTGGCGATGCCGGTCAGCGGATCTTGCTCAGCCAGGCGTTGCAGGGTGTTTTCCAGCAGGCCGCGCTCGCGCACATGCCGCAGGCAACGACGCAGCATCCCGGCATCGAGCAGGTCGCGCACCAGCCAGTCACTCACACCATCGGGCGGCATCAGTGGCTCGTGTTCGAGCAACAACACCGTCGGCAAGCTGCAACGGCCTGGTAGCGGCTGAAGTGCAGGAACAGTCAACAACACCGCATGGCGATTGTCATCGAACAGACTGCTGACCGACTCCCAGCTCGGCGCGCTGATGAGCACGGCCGAGCTCCCCATCGGAGCCAGACACTCGCGCAACAACGCTGCCCACGCTGGCTCTTCGGCCAGTAGCAGCAAACGCAAGGGTTCGACAGGCGTAGACAAGCTAGCTCCCTAGACTCTGCAAAGATGTAGGCGGCAGGCATTATGCCGCGCCGCTAACCAATGACCAAATGACATCAGTTGTCAAACGTGACTTTGTGTCAGGAATACGAACATTAGCCGCAGATTCACCGCGCATCCTGCTTGAAAGTAACAAAACCGGCAATTAGAGAAAGCGTGTTGCGTCACAAGTCGGACAGAGCAGCAGAATTCGCTGAGCCTGTTAAAATGCCGGCCCATTTCATAAATGACCCCCTGAATTCCGTATGTCCCGACTCAATCCCCGGCAGCAAGAAGCCGTGAGCTACGTCGGCGGCCCTCTTTTGGTGCTCGCCGGCGCAGGCTCCGGCAAGACCAGTGTGATCACGCGAAAGATCGCGCACCTGATCCAGAATTGCGGCATCCGCGCCCAGTACATCGTCGCCATGACCTTTACCAACAAGGCCGCGCGCGAGATGAAGGAACGGGTCGGCACCCTGCTCAAGGGCGGCGAAGGCCGTGGCCTGACGGTGTGCACCTTCCACAACCTGGGGCTGAACATCATCCGCAAGGAACACGTGCGGCTGGGCTACAAACCGGGCTTCTCGATCTTTGACGAGACTGACGTCAAAGCCTTGATGACCGACATCATGCAGAAGGAATACGCGGGCGACGACGGCGTCGACGAGATCAAGAACATGATCGGCTCGTGGAAAAACGACCTGATCCTGCCTGCCGAAGCCCTGGAAAACGCGCGCAACCCCAAGGAACAGACCGCCGCCATCGTCTACACCCACTACCAGCGCACGCTCAAGGCGTTTAACGCGGTGGACTTCGACGACCTGATCCTGCTGCCGGTGAAGCTGTTCCAGGAACACGCCGACATCCTCGAAAAGTGGCAGAACAAAGTCCGCTACCTGCTGGTGGACGAATACCAGGACACCAACGCCAGCCAGTATTTGCTGGTGAAACTGCTGATCGGCACGCGCAACCAGTTCACCGTGGTCGGCGACGATGACCAGTCGATCTACGCCTGGCGCGGCGCGCGTCCGGAAAACCTGATGTTGCTCAAGGATGACTACCCGTCCTTGAAAGTGGTGATGCTGGAGCAGAACTACCGCTCCACCAGCCGCATCCTGCGTTGCGCCAACGTACTGATCTCGAACAACCCGCACGAATTCGAAAAACAGCTGTGGAGCGAGATGGGCCACGGCGACGAGATCCGCGTGATCCGCTGCCGCAACGAAGACGCCGAAGCCGAGCGCGTGGCCGTGGAACTGCTGACCCTGCACTTGCGCACGGACCGCCCCTACAGCGATTTTGCGATCCTGTATCGCGGCAACTACCAGGCCAAGCTGATCGAGCTGAAGCTGCAACACCACCAGATTCCGTATCGCCTGTCCGGCGGTAACAGCTTTTTCGGACGTCAGGAAGTGAAGGACCTGATGGCCTACTTCCGCCTGATCGTGAACCCGGATGACGACAACGCCTTCCTGCGGGTGATCAACGTCCCACGCCGGGAGATCGGTTCGACCACCCTGGAAAAGCTCGGCAACTACGCCACCGAACGCAAAATCTCGATGTACGCCGCCACCGACGAAATCGGCCTGGGCGAGCATCTGGACACGCGCTTCACCGATCGCCTGTCGCGTTTCAAGCGCTTCATGGACAAGGTGCGCGAGCAGTGCTCTGGCGAAGACCCGATCTCGGCGCTGCGCAGCATGGTCATGGACATCGACTACGAGAACTGGCTGCGCACCAACAGCTCCAGTGACAAGGCCGCCGATTACCGCATGGGCAACGTCTGGTTTCTGATCGAGGCGTTGAAAAACACCCTGGAGAAGGACGAAGAAGGCGAGATGACCGTCGAGGATGCCATCGGCAAACTCGTGCTGCGCGACATGCTGGAGCGTCAGCAGGAAGAGGAAGACGGCGCCGAAGGTGTGCAGATGATGACGCTGCACGCCTCCAAAGGCCTGGAATTCCCGTACGTGTTCATCATGGGCATGGAAGAGGAAATCCTCCCGCACCGTTCCAGCATCGAAGCCGACACCATCGAAGAAGAACGCCGCCTGGCCTACGTCGGGATTACCCGCGCGCGTCAGACCCTGGCCTTCACTTTCGCCGCCAAGCGCAAGCAGTACGGCGAGATCATCGATTGCGCGCCGAGCCGCTTCCTCGATGAGCTGCCGCCGGACGATCTGGCGTGGGAAGGCAACGACGACACGCCGGTTGAAGTCAAAGCCGTTCGCGGAAATACCGCATTGGCGGATATACGCGCGATGTTAAAGCGCTAGAATTGAGCACTTTTTAATCAAAGCATTTTTAACCGAACACTTTTTACAAACTAGGCGCATTTGGCGCCAGTAGAGGAACGCTTCATGGAAGCACTGCACCAGAAAATCCGCGAACAAGGCATCGTGCTTTCCGATCAGGTCCTGAAGGTAGACGCCTTTTTGAACCACCAGATCGACCCGGCCCTGATGAAGCTGATCGGCGACGAATTCGCCGCACTGTTCAAGGACTCGGGCATCACCAAGATTGTCACCATCGAAGCCTCGGGCATCGCTCCGGCGATCATGACCGGCCTGAACCTCGGCGTGCCGGTGATCTTCGCCCGCAAGCAACAGTCCCTGACCCTGACTGAAAACCTGCTGTCGGCGACCGTTTACTCGTTCACCAAGAAGACTGAAAGCACCGTGGCGATCTCCCCGCGCCACCTGACCAGCAGCGATCGCGTGCTGATCATCGATGACTTCCTGGCCAACGGTAAGGCATCGCAAGCGCTGATCTCGATCATCAAACAGGCCGGCGCGACCGTGGCGGGCCTGGGTATCGTGATCGAGAAGTCGTTCCAGGGCGGTCGTGCCGAACTGGATGCTCAGGGTTATCGCGTGGAATCCCTGGCTCGCGTGCAATCGCTGGCCGGCGGTGTCGTGACCTTCATCGAATAAACCAGTACAGCACCGAACCTGTGGGAGCCGGGCTTGCCCGCGATGGCGGCTGAACAGACAACATCGATGTTGAATGTTATTGCCTCATCGCGGGCGAGCCCGGCTCCCACAGTTGTTTGGGGATGGTTGTTATTGTGGGGTGGCTTTCAGGCCGGTGAGTAGCAGGCGCTGGAACAAGTCCTCTTTCAACCCGTCAGGGTTGGTCAGTTGCATCCGCTCCAGATGCTCGGGAAACATCGATGCCTCTGGCGCATCCAGTGCCGCTTTGCCCAGTTCCAGAATCTCCGTCAGTTTGAACTTGCTCTTCAGCCAGTTCAGCGCCCGCAACACGTCGCGCTCCACCTCAGTGAAATCGCAGCCCAGCGGATATTCCGGAAACAGGTTCGGATGCCGTGCCTGAATCGCTTGTAAACGCTCCGGGCTGTTGTCGGCGAAGCGTGGGTCGAGGCGAAAGTCTTTCGGCAGCTTGCCCACGCTTTGGGCTTGCTGGATCAGCCCCGACTGGAACCGCGAATCGCTGATGTTCAGCAACGCCTCGATGACCGCCGCATCGGTCTTGCCGCGCAAGTCAGCGATGCCGTATTCGGTGACCACGATGTCGCGCAGGTGCCTTGGGATCGTGCAGTGGCCGTACTGCCAGACGATGTTCGAGCTGACGTCCCCGCCCGCCTCGCGCCAGCTGCGCAGCAGCAACACCGAACGCGCGCCCTCCAGCGCATGGCCTTGGGCAACGAAGTTGTATTGCCCGCCCACGCCGCTCAGCACGCGTCCGTCTTCAAGCTGATCGGCCACACCAGCACCCAGAAGAGTCATGGTGAACACGGTGTTGATGAACCGCGCATCCAGGCGCTGCAAACGCTTGAGCTCTTCTTGCCCGTACAGTTCGTTGATGTAGCTGATGCGGGTCATGTTGAATTCAAGACGTTTGCTTTGCGGCAGCTCGCGCAGGCGCTCGTAGAAACTGCGCGGCCCGAGGAAGAAACCGCCGTGCACCGAGATGCCGTCGGTTTGCGCGGCTTCATCGAGGGTGCCGGCGTTGGCCTGTTGCTGAGTCGGCACATCGGGATACACCTTGCGCCGCACGATCCCGGCATCGGCCAGTACCAGCAAGCCGTTGACGAACATTTCGCTGCAACCGTACAGGCCTTTGGCGAACGGTTCGAGACCACCTTCACGGTCGATCAACTGCGCCCACTGGCTCAGATTCACGTCCGCCAGCAAGTCCTTGTAACCGCCATTGTCGGCTTGCCGTGCCAGCAACGCCGCCGTCAGTGCATCACCCATGGAACCGATGCCGATCTGCAACGTGCCGCCGTCGCGTACCAATGTGCTGGCGTGCAGGCCGATGAAGTGATCCTGGAAACCCACGGGCATGTTCGGCGTCGAGAACAACGTGCTGTCGTCCTTTTCGTCGACCAGCAGATCGAAGGTGTCGATGCCGATTTCCGCGTCGCCAGGCATGTAGGGCAAATCGTTATGCACCTGGCCCACCAGCAGGATCGTCTCCCCCGCCGCCCGCCGTTTGGCGATCATCGGGAACAGGTCGAGGGTAATGTCCGGGTTGCAACTCAGGCTCAGGCGATCGGGGTGCTCGGAATGGCTGGCCACCAGTTGCGCGATCAGGTTCAAACCGGCGGCGTTGATGTCCCGCGCGGCATGGCTGTAGTTGCTGCTGACGTAATCCTGCTGGGCCGATGCGCTATGCAGCAGGCTGCCCGGCTGCATGAAGAACTGCTGGATATGGATGTTCGCCGGCAGGTTGTCGCGTCGCAGTTCGGCGAGGAAATCCAGTTCCGGGTAGTCGCCAAATACGCGCTCGATAAAGGGTTCGAGAAAGCGCTTCTGCAAACCGTCACCCAGTGACGGACGACCCAGGCACAGCGCGGTGTAGATCGTCAGCTGCCGCTGCGGCAGTTGCGCGATGCGCCGGTACAGCGCGTTGACGAAGTGGTTGGGTTTGCCCAGGCCGAGGGGCAAGCCCATGTGAATGTGCGCCGGCAACCGCGCCAGTACGTCATCGACCGCTTGCTCGATAGAACACAGCTGCACCATGTGATCCTCCCTTACATTCCGTGAATCGGGGTTGGACCGAGCTTGCCGGGTCTTTGCTGCAATGGATAGCCTCCCGCACAAATCGCAGGCACAAAAATCTATGGTCACCCCCATTTTTGCAATACTGATTAGTGGCTGAAGTGGTTGGCTTGCTTAAATCTATCCGGCGTCTGTTTGGGGCATGCCCCAGCGCCACGATGAGAGTCGCGCCTGACGATCCTTAAAAAACCGTCGGCTTCTGGAGCCGATTTTTGTGTCAGGATCTTCGCCAGGCCGGTAGGCCGTTCACGTCATCCGTTGTTCAGCTATCGCAAAACCTGAAGGGTGATTCGTGGTACTGCAACAACCGCAGGGTCAGGCGTTCAGCGCGTCTGGCCCTGCTTCATACTGAGTGCAGGTGCTTGTCACCGCGCTTGCTGATCCCCGGCAGGTTGGCCTTGCCACCCGTGCTGTACTGCCTGGGCACCAAGCCAACGGACGCAGCAAAATCGCGACTGCATCGGTACCGCTGACCATCGCCCATCTCCAGGTGATCGGCCCGACACACGGCAAGCTCAGCAAACGACTACCCAGCTCGGCAGGTTGCCGAAAAAATGCATCACCTGCGGTCGTGAGCATTTTTTGCGAAACACCTCACGACCCGACTTATCCTGGCCGTGAAGGTGGAAACTGTGTTTACCGAGATCGATACCGATCAGCGCTGACTCGCTCATGATGATGGCCTGCGAAAACAAAACACCCTGCGAAAGCGTAGCCCTCGCAGGGTGTGGGGTGACCATCTCATTAAACCGGCCGAGGCCGGTTTTTTCGCTGAAGACCCGGGCTTATTTCAGGCCGGACATCTTCTGGATCGCGCCTTTGAGCTCGGCATCCGAGCAGTCGGCACAGGTGCCTTTAGGCGGCATCGAGTTGATACCGGTAATGGCCTTGGCCAGGATACCGTCGAGGCCACCCTGGTGATCGGCACGTTCTTTCCAGGCAGCAGCGTCACCGATTTTCGGTGCGCCCAACAGGCCAGTACCGTGGCAAGCGTTGCAATGTTTGGCAATCACTTCGTCCGGGGTCTTGGCACCGCCGCCACCGCCCGCAGAAGCAGCAACTTCCATCCCCTTGCACTCTTTGCCCTGTACACAGACCTGACCGACCGGTTCAAGGCGTTTGGCAATATCGTCGTTCGTCGCAGCTTGAGCGCTGACAGCCCATAGGGCCAATACGGTTGCTGGTGCAGCCAGCATTTTCATAATTAGGTTCACGCGTTCACCCTCAATGGTGGCTAGTCACGCCTACGGCCACGGTTCGCAGGCGGGCGCAAGTATAGCGGTAAGCCCGCCACACTGAAACAACCCCAAAGTCGAAGGGGTCTTATGCTGCAGCGGAAAAACCGCCCGGGTGCCTCGGCCTGACTGGCAGGGCGCCTTCTTTACTCAGAAATTCGCCGGTGTCGCTGCGCTGATTAGTCGCGCCGGCGCATCGAACGGATTTCGGAAACGGTGCGGCTTGGTACTTTCAAAGTAGTAGCTATCGCCGGCCTCGAGCACAAAAGTTTCCAGCCCGACCACCAGTTCCAGTCGACCCTCCACCAAAATGCCGGTTTCCTCGCCCTCATGGGTGAGCATCTCGTCACCGGTGTCGGCGCCTGGCGGGTAGATTTCATTGAGAAACGCGATAGCCCGGCTCGGGTGTGCCCGACCGACCAGTTTCATGGTCACGGCGCCATCGGAAATATCGATCAGCTCGTTGGCTTTGTAGACGATCTGCGTCGGTTTTTCCTGCAGGATTTCTTCAGAAAAGAACTCGACCATGGACATGGGAATCCCGCCCAGTACTTTGCGCAGCGAACTGATCGAGGGACTGACGCTGTTCTTCTCGATCATCGAAATCGTGCTGTTGGTGACACCCGCGCGCTTGGCGAGCTCACGCTGCGAAAGGCCTTTGAGCTTACGGATGGATTGCAGTCGTTCACCGACGTCCAATGCTTGCGCCTCCAGGGATTCAGGTTGTTGGAATATTGAGCGTTATCATGGCGACAGCGTTCAGTATTTACAACACTTGGACCTGAATCCTGTGGGGCGAGGCGATTTTCGGTGCGGCCCGCGAGGTGTCAGCCCTCGGAATAGAGCAGTGGCACCCGACGCAGGTTGCAGAAGATCTGATAAGGAATCGTGTCCGCCGCCGCTGCCACATCGCTGGCGAGGATGTTTTTGCCCCACAACTCGACGGTCGAACCGAGGCCGGCTTGCGGCACATCGGTCAGGTCGATGCAGAGCATGTCCATCGACACCCGGCCGATCAACTGGCTGCGTTGCCCGGCCACCATGACCGGCGTGCCGGTCGGTGCATGACGCGGGTAACCGTCGGCATAGCCCATGGCGACCACGCCTACACGCATCGGCTTGGGTGTAATGAATTTGGCGCCGTAACCGATCGGCTCGCCAGCCGGCAGTTCACGCACGCAAATCACTTTGGATTCGAGGGTCATCACCGGTTGCAGGCGGGCCGCCACGGTGTTGGCTTCTTCGAACGGCGTCGCGCCGTACATCATGATACCGGGGCGAACCCAATCGCTTGGGATCTGCGGCCAGCCCAACACGGCCGGCGAGTTGCGCAAGCTGACTTCCGCCGACAAACCTTTGCGCGCGGCTTCAAATACCGCGACCTGCTCGGCGCTGGCCTGTTCGTGCAGCTCATCGGCCCGGGCGAAGTGGCTCATCAGCACCACTTTCGCGACCTTGCCGCTGGCCAGCAGCCGTTGATAGGCCGCCTGATAATCCTTTGGATGCAGACCCACGCGGTGCATGCCCGAATCGAGCTTGAGCCAGACAGTGATCGGTTTGCTCAGCGTGGCTTTCTCGATGGCTTCGAGTTGCCACAACGAATGCACCACGCACCAGAAATCATGCTCGACGATCAGCGCCAACTCATCGGCTTCGAAGAACCCTTCCAGCAGCAACACCGGCGCCCGAATACCCGCCGCGCGCAACTCCAACGCTTCTTCGATGCAGGCCACAGCAAAACCGTCAGCCTCGGCTTCCAGCGCCTGGGCACAACGCACCGCGCCATGGCCATAGGCATCGGCCTTGATCACCGCGAGGGCTTTGGCCCCGGTAATTTCGCGGGCGATTCGGAAGTTGTGACGCAGGGCTTGAAGGTCGATCAGGGCACGGGCTGGACGCATGGCGGCAGACTTCTAGGCGGTCATGGGAATAAAAAAACCGGCGCTGGCTGGCGGCGTAAACCGCCAACAGCACCGGCAGAGGGATTTTTGAAACGGTTAGGGCAACGCGGCGACGATGGAGATCTCAACCAGGATGCTCGGCTTGGCCATCTTCGCTTCGACGGTGGCACGGGCCGGTGCGGCGCCTTTGGGCAGCCACTGGTCCCACACCGAGTTCATCCCGGCAAAGTGCGCCTCGATGTCGTTCAGGTAGATCGTCGCCGACAGCAGATGCTGCTTGTCAGTCCCGGCCAGATCCAGCAAACGCTCGATATTGCCGAGGACATCGCGGGTCTGCTGTTCAATCCCGGCGTTGAAGTCATCGCCGACCTGCCCCGCCAGATACACGGTGCCATTGTGGCTGACGATCTGACTCATGCGTTCATTGGTGAGCTGGCGCTGGATTGCCATGCTTTGCGGACTCCTGGGGTTTGCTGCCATAACGGGAAATATCGAGGCCTTCGGCGCTGATCTGCGGCGTCTTCTTGGCCATCAGGTCAGCCAGCAAGCGGCCGGAGCCACAGGCCATGGTCCAGCCGAGTGTGCCGTGACCGGTGTTCAGGAACAGGTTCTTGAATGGGGTCGCGCCCACGATCGGCGTGCCGTCCGGAGTAGTCGGACGCAGACCGGTCCAGAAACTCGCCTGGGCCAGATCGCCGCCCTGAGGATAAAGGTCGTTGACGATCATCTCCAGGGTTTCGCGCCGACGCGGGTTCAGCGACAGGTCAAAACCGGCGATCTCCGCCATGCCGCCGACGCGGATGCGGTTGTCGAAACGGGTGATCGCAACCTTGTAGGTCTCGTCGAGAATGGTCGAGGTCGGGGCCATTGCCGGGTTGGTGATCGGTACGGTCAGCGAGTAACCCTTGAGCGGGTATACCGGCGCCTTGATCCCCAGCGGCTTGAGCAATTGCGGCGAGTAGCTGCCGAGTGCCAGCACGTAGCGGTCAGCGGTTTCCAGCTTGCCGTCGATCCACACGCCGTTGATGCGATCACCGGCGTAGTCGAGTTTCTGAATGTCCTGGCCGAAACGGAATTCCACCCCCAATTTCACGGCCATTTCGGCCAGGCGGGTGGTGAAAATCTGGCAGTCGCCCGTCTGGTCGTTCGGCAGGCGCAGGGCACCGGCGAGGATGTTGGTGACGCTGGCCAGCGCTGGCTCGACGCGGGCAATGCCGGCGCGGTCGAGCAGTTCGAACGGAACGCCGGACTCTTTCAGCACGGCGATGTCTTTCGCGGCGCCGTCGAGTTGAGCCTGGGTGCGGAACAGTTGGGTCGTACCGAGGCTGCGGCCTTCGTACGCGATGCCGGTTTCGGCGCGCAATTCGTCGAGGCAGTCACGGCTGTACTCGGACAGGCGGACCATGCGCTCCTTGTTCACCGCGTAACGGCTGGCGGTGCAGTTGCGCAGCATCTGCGCCATCCACAAGTATTGGTCGATATCGGCCGTGGCCTTGATCGCCAGCGGTGCGTGGCGCTGCAACAGCCACTTGATGGCTTTGAGCGGCACGCCCGGCGCGGCCCACGGCGAGGCATAGCCCGGCGAGACCTGACCTGCGTTGGCGAAACTGGTCTCCATGGCAGCGGCCGGCTGACGGTCCACCACCACCACTTCAAACCCGGCACGAGCCAGATAGTAAGCACTGGCGGTACCGATGACGCCGCTACCCAAGACCATAACGCGCATTTTCATATCCCTCATCGCGGCTGACCGCTGACGTGTGTTGTATTCAAGCAGTGATGTGCGCAGTGTAAAAAAGATTTGCCAGTGTTTTTCACTATATAAGCAGCTATATTTGGCGACAATTCTCGGCAAAAACCCTTTTCACGGAGGCGCATCCCCTATGCGTACCAACACTCAGACCAAACGAGAGCTGGACAAGATCGACCGCAACATTCTGCGGATCCTGCAAGCGGACGGACGCATCTCGTTCACGGAGCTGGGGGAAAAGGTCGGGCTCTCTACCACGCCGTGCACTGAGCGGGTGCGGCGCCTGGAGCGCGAAGGGATCATCATGGGCTACAACGCCCGGCTCAATCCGCAGCATTTGAAGGGTAGTCTGCTGGTGTTCGTCGAGATCAGCCTGGACTACAAATCCGGGGATACCTTCGAAGAGTTCCGACGCGCGGTGCTGAAACTGCCCCATGTGCTGGAATGCCACTTGGTGTCAGGGGATTTCGACTACCTGGTGAAGGCACGGATCTCCGAGATGGCCTCGTACCGCAAGCTGCTGGGGGACATCCTGCTCAAGCTGCCGCATGTGCGCGAGTCCAAGAGCTATATCGTGATGGAAGAGGTGAAGGAGAGCTTGAGTTTGCCGATTCCGGATTGAGATATTCGGTGGCCAACCCGCGATTGAGGCAACTCGGTCTACCTGAATGGATTCAAACAAGCACTTGCCGGGTAGACGCCATGTACTCATGAATCTGCTTCTCCACCCGAGGATGAATCAGCTCCACCGGCCCCCGCCCATTCGGGCATGGCAAGGTCTTGGTGGTGCCAAACAACCGGCAAATCAGCGGACGCTCGTCATACACCGTGCAACCGTTCGGCCCCAGGTGCACGCAATTGAGCTCATCCATCGCCGCGTCCTGCTCGGCGCGGGTCTTGCGCGGCAGGCGGGACATTTCTTCCGGCGAGGTGGTCACCGGCCCACAGCAGTCATGGCAGCCGGGCACGCACTCGAACGAGGGAATCTGTTGGCGAAGCGTTCGGATTTTCTGACTGTTGCAGCTCATTGAAGCGGTGACCAAAAGCGGAATAGAGCGCGATTCTGCAGCAAAGGCGCCGATCCATACAGCAGCAGCCGACCAATGTTGCCCGTGCCAGAAGGTCCGGCTTATGCTCCGTCAACTTTTCCAGACGCCAGAATCGGGAACACGCCCATGAATGCCGGTGCTCAGCCATCCGCTCCAGGTCACCAGCACATTGCCTCTTATTACGCCGCCAGCAGCCTGCCGCGACCCGATTATCCGGCGCTCAGGGGGGATCTGGTGGCGGATGTGTGCGTGGTCGGTGGCGGGTTTTCCGGGCTGAACACTGCTCTGGAACTGGCGGAACGAGGCTTGAGCGTCATCCTGCTCGAGGCCCACAAAATCGGCTGGGGCGCCAGCGGGCGCAACGGCGGACAATTGATTCGCGGCGTCGGTCATGGCCTTGATCAATTCGCCAACGTGATCGGCACCGACGGCGTACGCCAGATGAAGCTCATGGGCCTGGAGGCGGTGGAAATCGTCCGCCAGCGCGTCGCGCGTTTTCAGATCCCCTGCGACCTGACGTGGGGTTACTGCGACCTGGCCAACAAACCCCGCGACCTCGAAGGCTTCGCCGAGGATGCCGAAGAGCTGCGCAGCCTCGGTTATCGCTACGAAACCCGCCTGCTGCAGGCCAATGAAATGCACTCGGTGGTGGGCTCCGATCGTTACGTCGGCGGTTTGATCGACATGGGCTCGGGGCACCTGCATCCGCTGAACCTGGCACTGGGCGAAGCGGCGGCGGCCGAGGAAATGGGGGCGGTACTGTTTGAACAATCGGCGGTCACTTGCATCGATTATGGTCCCGAGATCAAGGTCCACACAGCCCACGGCTCGGTCCGCGCCAAGACGCTGGTGCTGGGCTGCAACGCCTACCTCAATCAGCTCAACCCCGAACTCAGCGGCAAGGTGCTGCCCGCCGGCAGCTACATCATCGCCACCGAGCCGTTGAGCGAAGAACTGGCCCATTCACTGCTGCCGCAGAACATGGCGGTCTGTGATCAGCGCGTGGCACTGGATTACTACCGGCTCTCTGCCGACCGGCGCTTGCTGTTTGGGGGTGCCTGCCATTATTCAGGCCGCGATCCGAAAGACATCGCCACGTACATGCGACCGAAGATGCTGGAAGTCTTCCCGCAACTGGGCACGGTGAAGATCGACTATCAATGGGGCGGAATGATCGGCATCGGCGCCAACCGCCTGCCGCAGATTGGCCGGCTTAAAGACCAGCCGAATGTGTATTACGCCCAGGCCTATTCCGGTCATGGAGTGAATGCCACGCATTTGGCCGGCAAGTTGTTGGCTGAAGCGATCAGCGGGCAGCACAGTGGTGGGTTTGATCTGTTTGCCAAGGTGCCGCATATCACCTTTCCGGGCGGGAAACATTTGCGCTCGCCGTTGTTGGCGTTGGGGATGTTGTGGCATCGGCTTAAAGAGTTGGCCTGACAGGTTTTTGGTGTCTGTTCCGGCGCCATCGCGAGCAGGCTCACTCCTACAGGGGATTTGTGAACAACACAGATCAACTGTAGGAGTGAGCCTGCTCGCGATTGGGCCGGGAGAAAACCACAAAAATCAGATCCGCCAGAAAGGCTTGAGCCCCTCCTCCCGCGCCTGTTCCCGCGTCAGCCCCACATCCCTGAGCTGCTCCGGCGTCAGCGCCAGCAACGCCTTGCGCGTGTGCAGACGATGCCAGAACAGACCCCAGCGACCCAGGCCGGACGGTGCGTTGCGCATCAGCGCCTCACGTGTACCGTGTTCCTGCCCTCTCACCAGTTCCTGACTGTGTAACGTCAGCCGCACATCGCTCAAGCCGTTCATTTTGATTGCTCCTGTTTACTTGGGTAGCCAGAGCTTTCATGATGCGTGGGCGACGAAAAGCATTACAGATTCAACAGATAAGTATTAATTCCATACAGATTTGGCGTCCCAGCGTCTGAATCCTCTTTTCTTGCCAGATCTGTATTGGTTTACCGAATCACCCACACCGAGACTGCACCATGACCCTTTACGTCAACCTCGCCGAGTTGCTCGGCACGCGTATCGAACAGGGCTTCTATCGCCCCGGTGACCGGCTGCCCTCGGTGCGGGCGCTGAGTGTTGAACACGGGGTCAGCCTGAGCACGGTGCAGCAGGCCTATCGCGTGTTGGAAGACAGTGGCCTGGCGACGCCAAAACCCAAGTCGGGCTATTTCGTACCCGTGGGTCGCGAACTGCCGGAGCTGCCGGCCATCGGGCGTCCGGCCCAGCGGCCGGTGGATATTTCGCAGTGGGATCAGGTGCTGGAGCTGATTCGCGCGGTGCCGCGCAAGGACGTGGTGCAACTGGGTCGCGGCATGCCGGACATCACCACGCCGACCATGAAACCGCTGCTGCGCAACCTCGCGCGTATCAGCCGTCGGCAGGACATGCCCGGCCTGTATTACGACAACATCCACGGCACCCTCGAACTGCGCGAACAGATCGCACGCCTGATGCTCGACTCCGGGTGCCAGTTGAGCGCCAGCGATCTGGTGGTCACGACCGGGTGCCACGAAGCGCTGTCCACCAGCATCCGGGCGATCTGCGAGCCGGGGGACATTGTGGCCGTGGACTCGCCGAGCTTTCACGGCGCCATGCAAACCCTCAAGGGGCTGGGCATGAAAGCGCTGGAAATTCCCACCGACCCGATCACCGGCATCAGCCTCGACGCGCTGGAACTGGCCTTGGAACAGTGGCCGATCAAAGTCATACAGTTGACCCCCAACTGCAACAACCCGCTGGGCTACATCATGCCCGAGTCGCGAAAGCGCGCGTTGTTGACGCTCGCACAGCGTTTTGACGTGGCGATTATCGAGGACGATGTGTATGGCGAACTGGCCTACACCTACCCGCGACCGCGCACGATCAAATCCTTCGACGAGGACGGTCGCGTGCTGCTGTGCAGTTCGTTTTCCAAGACGTTGGCACCCGGATTACGCATCGGCTGGGTCGCGCCCGGCCGGTATCTGGAGCGGGTGCTGCACATGAAATACATCAGCACCGGCTCCACCGCGCCACAACCGCAGATTGCGATCGCCGAGTTTCTCAAGGCCGGGCACTTCGAGCCGCATTTGCGGCGGATGCGCACGCAGTATCAACGCAATCGCGACGTGATGATCGATTGGGTCACGCGCTACTTCCCGGTCGGCACCCGCGCCAGTCGCCCGCAAGGCAGCTTCATGCTGTGGGTCGAGCTGCCGGAAAGCTTCGACACCCTGAAACTGAATCGTGCGTTGCACGATCAAGGCGTACAGATTGCCGTGGGCAGCATCTTTTCTGCGTCAGGCAAGTACCGCAACTGCCTGCGCATGAACTACGCTGCCAAGCCAACACCGCAGATTGAAGAGGCGGTGCGCAAGGTCGGTGCCCTGGCTATCAAACTGTTAGCCGAAACTGACAGCATCACTGACTGACTTTTCTCGGGAAACCAGCGTCCATATGCCGACACCTGCCGCCAATCGGAACGATCCTACGTGAGAGTCAGACAAAACCTGCTCGCTGTTCTGCTCTTCGCCTCGTTCCTCAGCGGCTGCGCCAGCGTTGACGTTCAGCGTCAGGCCAGTCAGGCGCTGCCCGCCAGAGACTCGGCGTTCGGCCGTTCGGTCCAGGCGCAGGCTGCGCCGCATCAGGGCCAGTCGGGCTTTCGCCTGCTGTCCGACAGTACCGAAGCCTTCACCGCTCGCGCCGAGCTGATCCGCAACGCGCAAAGCAGCCTCGATTTGCAGTACTACATCGTGCATGACGGCATCAGCACGCGGATGCTCGTCGAGGAGTTGCTCAAAGCGGCAGATCGCGGCGTACGCGTCAGGGTGCTGCTAGACGACACCACCAGCGACGGCCTGGACCAGATCATCGCCACCCTCGCCGCGCACCCGAACATTCAGATCCGCGTCTTCAACCCGTTGCACCTGGGTCGCAGCACCGGCGTGACACGAACCATGGGCCGCTTGTTCAACCTGTCGCAGCAACACCGGCGCATGCACAACAAGTTGTGGCTGGCGGACAACAGCATGGCCATCGTGGGTGGGCGCAATCTGGGCGACGAGTATTTCGATGCCGAGCCCAACCTGAATTTCACTGACATCGACATGCTCGGCGTCGGCCCGGTGGCCGAACAACTGGGGCACAGTTTTGATCAGTACTGGAACAGCGCGCTGAGCAAGCCGATCGAACAATTCCTGTCCAGCAAACCCACGGCCAAGGACCTGAAAAACACCCGGACCCGCCTCGAGGAATCGCTGGATGACACGCGCAAAGAGAACCATGCGCTGTACCAACAACTGATGACGTTCAAGACGCATCCGCGCCTGGACATCTGGCGTCGTGAGCTGATCTGGGCCTGGAACCAGGCGCTGTGGGATGCCCCGAGCAAGGTGCTGGCCGACGGAGAGCCGGACCCGCATTTGTTGCTGACGACACAATTGGCGCCCGAACTGAACGGCGTCAGCAAAGAGCTGATCATGATCTCGGCTTACTTCGTGCCCGGCCAGCCTGGACTGGTGTACCTGACCGGTCGCGCCGATGCCGGGGTCTCGGTGAGTTTGCTGACCAATTCGCTGGAAGCCACGGACGTGCCGGCCGTGCATGGCGGCTATGCGCCCTATCGCAAGGCGTTGCTGGAACACGGCGTGAAGTTATTCGAACTACGGCGTCAACCGGGTGAAGGAGGAAGCGGCGGCAGTGGACCACACTTCTTTGGACGCCCCGCTTACCAAGGCTCCGACTCCAGCCTGCACAGCAAGGCGATGATCTTCGATCAGCAGAAATCCTTCGTCGGCTCGTTCAATTTCGATCCGCGCTCGGTGCTGTGGAACACCGAAGTCGGGGTGCTGGTGGACAGCCCCGAACTGGCCGCGCATGTGCGCGACCTGGCAATGCAGGGTATGGAGCCACCATTGAGCTATGAGGCGAAACTGCAGGATGGCAAGGTGGTTTGGGTCACTGAAGACGACGGCAAACTGCACACCCTGACCAAGGAACCGGGGAGCTGGTGGCGACGGTTCAATGCGTGGATGAGTACCACGGTCGGCCTCGAACGGATGCTCTGACAAGCGATAAAAATCTGTAGGAGTGAGCCTGCTCGCGATGGCGTCACGCCAGCCAACACAGATGCCTAATGACACATCGCTATCGCGAGCAGGCTCACTCCTACAGGGGACGGTGTCAGGCGGGTTCGGCCACCGTGCCAAACGCACCCTGGCGCATCAGCAGAATCACCAACCCAAACGCACCGGCTGCCATCAGCAACGGCAACGCATGCCCGCTGATCCACTGGCTACCCGCCCCAGCGGCCAACGGCCCGACCAGGCAACCAATCCCCCACAGCTGCGCGATATGCGCATTGGCGCGCACCAGCGCATCGTCGCGATAACGCTCGCCGATCAGGATCAGTGACAAGGTAAACAAACCGCCTGCACTGGCACCAAACAGCACCCACAACGGCCAGATCAGCAGCGTGTCGATCAGCAGCGGAATCGCCAGGCTCGACAGCAGCAACACCACCGCGCAGCCCGTAAACAGCGTGCGCCGCGACAGACGATCCGCCAGCGCACCAATCGGCAATTGCAGCAACGCATCACCGACCACCACGGTACTGACCATCGCCAGGGCGATTTCCGTGGTGAAACCCTGGCGCAGGCAATACACCGGCAACAAGGTCAGGATCATCGCTTCGAAGGCGGCGAACAGCGACACCGCCCAGGCAATCGCCGGCAGGCCACGGCAGAAAGCCAGCAAGTCGCTGAAGGTCACGCTGCTCGCTTCACTGCTGGGCGCGCCGCTGCGACCCAACAACAGGAACGGTGCTGTCGTCAGCAAGCCGACACCGACCCAAAAACCGTAATCATGTTCGGTGCCCAGAACGCCCAATAGCACCGGGCCAGCAAGTTGGCTCAGGGCATAGCTGCAGCCATACAGCGCCACCAGCCGCCCGCGCCACTGTTCGACCACGAGCTGGTTGATCCAGCTTTCACCGAGGATAAACACCAGCGTCAGGATCACCCCGATCATCAGGCGCAACAGCAGCCAGATCGGGTAGCTCGGCATCAGGGCCAGCAAGCCGATGGACAACGCCCCGGCCCACAGGCACAGACGCATCAGATTCGCCGTGCCCAGACGCGCGGCCAGGTGGCTGGAGATCTTCGCCCCCAGCAACACGCCAATGGCCGGCATTGCCGCCATCACACCGATGGCGAACGAGCCATAGCCCCAGCTTTCCAGGCGAAACGACACCAGCGGCATGCTGACGCCCAAGGCCAGGCCGACACTCAAGACAGACGCCAACACGGCGAAATAAGTCGCCCAACGCATGTTCCACGCTCCTGTGGATATTTTTATGTACAACACAAAACACTGTGGGAGCGAGCTTGCTCGCGATAGCGGTTTCACATTCAACAATGACGTCGACTGTCAGACCGCTATCGCGAGCAAGCTCGCTCCCACAGGGGATCTTCGTTGTGCCGGGCCCCGGTATCGGGGCCCGTTACTGATTACAACTTGATCCAGGTCGCCTTCAGCTCGGTGTACTTGTCGAACGCGTGCAGCGACTTGTCGCGGCCATTACCCGACTGCTTGAAGCCACCGAACGGTGCAGTCATGTCGCCACCGTCGTACTGGTTGACCCAGACGCTACCGGCACGCAGCGCACGGGCGGTCAGGTGAGCCTTGGAGATGTCCTTGGTCCACACCGCAGCGGCGAGGCCGTATGGCGTGTCGTTGGCAATCGCAACGGCTTCTTCGGCGGTGTCGAAAGCGATGACCGACAAGACGGGGCCAAAGATTTCTTCCTGAGCGATTTTCATCGCGTTGCTCACACCGTCGAAAATCGTTGGCTCAACGTAAGTGCCACCCGTCTCCTGAAGCGTGCGCTTGCCCCCGGCCACCAGTTTGGCGCCGTCGGCATGACCGGACTCAATGTAGGACAGTACGGTGTTCATCTGCTGGGTATCGACCAGCGCGCCGACGTTGGTCGCCGGGTCCAGCGGGTTGCCTGGCTTCCAGGTTTTCAGGGCCTCGATCACCAGCGGCAGGAATGCATCCTTGATCGAACGCTCCACCAGCAGGCGCGAACCGGCGGTGCAGACTTCGCCCTGGTTGAAGGCGATGGCGCCGGCAGCGGCTTCGGCCGCTTCCTGCAGGTTCGGTGCATCGGCAAATACGATGTTCGGGCTCTTGCCGCCGGCTTCGAGCCAGACGCGTTTCATGTTCGACTCGCCCGAGTAGATCAGCAGTTGCTTGGCGATTTTGGTCGAACCGGTGAACACCAGCGTGTCGACATCGTTGTGCAGGGCCAGGGCCTTGCCGACGGTGTGACCGTAACCCGGCAGCACGTTCAACACGCCTTTAGGGATACCGGCTTCAACGGCCAGTGCCGCGATGCGAATGGCGGTCAGCGGCGATTTTTCCGACGGCTTGAGGATCACCGAGTTACCGGTGGACAGTGCCGGGCCGAGTTTCCAGCAGGCCATCATCAGCGGGAAGTTCCACGGCACGATGGCCCCCACGACACCGACCGGCTCGCGCGTCACCAGACCCAGCTGATCGTGCGGGGTGGCTGCGACTTCGTCGTAGATCTTGTCGATGGCTTCGCCGCTCCAGCTCAGGGCTTGCGCCGCGCCGGGAACGTCGATGTATAGGGAATCGCTGATTGGCTTGCCCATGTCCAGGGTTTCAAGCAGCGCCAGCTCTTCAGCATTCTGCTTCAACAGGCCGGCGAAACGGATCATGGTGGCTTTGCGTTTGGCGGGCGCCAGGCGCGACCAGACGCCGGAATTGAAGATGGCGCGAGCGTTTTCAACAGCGCGCTGGGCGTCGGCGGCGTCACAGCTGGCGATCTTGCCCAGCAGACGGCCATCGACCGGGCTGATGCACTCGAAGGTCTCGGCGGAGACAGCGTCGGTGTATTCGCCATTGATGTAGGCGCGGCCTTCGATCTTCAGATCGCGAGCGCGTTGTTCCCAGTCGGCACGAGTCAGGGTGGTCATTCGAGTGTCCTCCTCTTATTGAATACGAACGCTGCGCGGTCTTCGCGGGCGCTGTCAGGAATTCTGCCCGGCCAGCCTGCTTTTTCGGCCCAAGGCAACTGCCACCCTAAACCAGCCACCCCTCATGTTTCAATATATTTGACATAAGGCCGGCAAACGGCCTTGCGATGTTCATTTTAATAAACATAGACTTTGGACTTTTCAGGCAATCACGGGAAATTACAACAATGAATATCCAGGATGTCGTCGACTTCAGCCAGGCCACGACCGCGCCCGAGCGCTATCGGCCGGACCCGGCGAAAGTCCTCAAGGGCGATCCCGAGCAAGCGGTGTACAACCATTACAACAGCCCGTGCGGGCAGTTGAATGCTGGTGTTTGGGAAGGCGAAGTCGGGCAATGGACGGTGAACTTCACCGAACACGAGTACTGCGAAATCGTTCAAGGGGTTTCGGTGCTGCGCGACAACGATGGCAACAGCAAAACCCTGCGCGCGGGTGACCGCTTCGTGATTCCTGCCGGCTTCCGTGGCACCTGGGAAGTACTGGAGCCGTGCCGCAAGATTTATGTGGCATTTGAGCAGAAGGCTTGAGGCTTTCCTGAGGCAACAAAAAAGGCCCGCATCTCGCGATACGGGCCTTTTTCGCAAGAGAGAAAAATCAATTACTTGATTTTGCCTTCTTTGTAGATCACGTGCTTGCGAACAACCGGATCAAATTTCTTGATCTCGATTTTGTCCGGGGTAGTACGCTTGTTCTTGTCGGTAGTGTAGAAGTGACCAGTACCGGCGCTCGAAATCAAACGAATCAATTCACGCATGATTAGCTCCCTTAGATCTTGCCGGCTTTGCGGATTTCGGCCAGCACGACAGTGATGCCACGCTTGTCGATAATACGCATGCCTTTGGCAGATACGCGCAGACGCACGAAACGTTTCTCTTCTTCAACCCAGAAGCGGTGATGCTGCAGGTTCGGCAGGAAACGACGACGGGTTTTGTTGTTTGCGTGGGAAATGTTATTCCCAGTCACCGGACCCTTACCGGTAACTTGACATACTCTCGACATGCCTCAGCCCTCTAAAACCACATGCCCAACCCGGCATGGGTTGGCCGCTTAATCTCTCAGTCATTTGGCGCCAGGCGCCGCGTTTCTTTAGAGGTCTTACCGGCTACACCTACAGTGAAGGAACCGGGCCCCTAGAAAAGAGCGCTGCTTTATACCAGAAAGACTGAAGAGCAACAACATTCCGTGTGCACAGACTAAATAAAAACCCGGTTTTTCGGGCCACAAGCGCCTTGGATAAAGGCTATCGTTGCGAAAGACCGCTCGTCGCAGAGAATCGGCCAACCGGCCAACCCAGGGTTCTTCTCAGCCGGTGCGCACTGAAAACAATCGCACATACTCCCCTTAAAATGAAAAAGGGGATAGTCATTTGCAAAAGAGCCCACTAGGGTAAGCCTTTTCCAGACTGCACTTGCAGATGGGCCTTCGATCTGTAAAGGAATCCGACCATGCGCCTCGCTGCCCTACCCCTGTTGCTCGCCCCTCTCCTGCTGAGCCCACTGGCCCATGCCGCGGCGCTTAGCGTCTGCACCGAGGCCAGCCCCGAAGGGTTCGACGTGGTGCAATACAACTCGCTGACCACCACCAACGCCTCGGCCGACGTGCTGATGAACCGCCTGGTGGACTTCGACACGGCCAGCGGCAAAGTGGTCGCCAGCCTGGCGGACAGCTGGGAAGTCACGCCCGACGGCCTGACGTACGTGTTCAAACTGCATCCGCAGGTGAAATTCCACCGCACCGACTACTTCAGCCCGACGCGCGACCTGACCGCCGAAGACGTGATTTTTAGCTTCGAGCGCATGCTCGATCCGGCCAACCCGTGGCACAAGGTCGCCCAGAGCGGTTTCCCGCACGCGCAATCGATGCAATTGCCCACGCTGATCAAGAAGATCGACGCGCTGGACCCGTTGACCGTGCGTTTCACCCTCGATCACCCGGACTCGACGTTCCTGGCCACTCTGAGCATGGGCTTCGCCTCGATCTATTCCGCCGAGTACGCCGACAAGCTGATGAAGGCCGGCGCTGCAGAGAAGCTCAACAGCCAGCCCATCGGCACCGGCCCGTTCGTGTTCACTCGCTTCCAGAAAGACGCCTCGATTCGCTACAAGGCCAACCCGGACTACTTTGGCGGCAAGCCTTCAGTGGACCCGCTGATCTTCGCGATCACACCGGATGCCAACGTGCGACTGCAGAAATTGCGTCGTAATGAATGCCAGATCGCCCTGTCGCCCAAGCCACTGGACGTACAGGCCGCGCTGAAAGAGCCGACATTGAAAGTGGAAAAGACTGACGCCTTCATGACCGCATTTGTGGGCATCAACAGCCAGCATCCACCGCTGGACAAACCGGAAGTGCGCCAGGCGATCAACCTTGCGTTCGACAAGGCCAATTACATCAAAGCGGTGTTCGAGGACACCGCCGAGCCAGCCAATGGCCCGTACCCACCGAATACCTGGAGTTACGCCAAAGGCCTGCCGGGCTACCCGCACGACGTAGCGAAAGCCAAGGCCTTGATGGTCAAGGCCGGGCTGAAAGACGGTTTCCAGACCACCATCTGGACCCGTCCTTCCGGCAGTTTGCTGAACCCCAACCCAAGCCTTGGCGCGCAGTTGCTTCAATCCGACCTCGCGGAAATCGGCATTCAAGCCGAAATCCGGGTGATCGAATGGGGCGAACTGATCCGTCGCGCCAAGGCCGGCGAGCATGACCTTCTGTTTATGGGCTGGGCCGGCGACAACGGTGATCCGGACAACTTCCTCACGCCGCAGTTTTCCTGCGCAGCGGTCAAGTCCGGCACCAACTTCGCCCGTTATTGCAATCAGGACCTGGACAAGCTCATCAGCGCCGGCAAGACCACCGGCGAGCAAGGTGTGCGCACCAAGCTCTATGAACAGGCGCAGGCGCAGATCCAGCAGCAGGCGTTGTGGCTGCCACTGGCTCACCCGACGGCTTTCGCGTTGACGCGCAAAGAGGTGGGGGGTTACTCGGTCAGCCCGTTCGGTCGTCAGGACTATTCGAAGGTAGTCCTCAAGCCATAAGCACCCACACAAAACCTGTGGGAGCGAGCTTGCCCGCGATAGCGGACTTTCAGGCGACAACTATGTTGAATGTGCCGACGTCATCGCGGGCAAGCCTGCTCCCACAGGGACTCACTTAGCGTCGAATCCCTCGCTCACATCCACCCATACTCAGCCATCGACAGCGGATCGCCGTCGCCGATGATGAAATGGTCGAGCACCCGCACATCAACCAGCTCCAGCGCCTCTTGCAGGCGTTTGGTCAGCAACCGATCAGCCTGACTCGGATCAGGATTGCCCGACGGATGGTTGTGGCACAGGATCAGAGCCGCGGCATTGTGCGCCAGAGCCCGTTTGACCACTTGCCGTGGATAGACGCTGGTATTGTCGATTGAGCCGCGAAACAGCGCTTCGAACGCCAGTACTCGGTGTTTGGAATCCAGAAACAGACAGCCAAACACCTCATGTGGCTCATGACGCAACATCGACTTGAGGTACTCACGCACGGCCAGCGGATTCTCAAGTACCGAGGTGTGACGCAACCGCTCGGCCAGATGCCTGCGCCCCATTTCCAGCACGGCCTGCAACTGCGCGTACTTTGCTGGGCCGAGTCCGAGCTCCCCACTGAAGGTGCGCAAATCCGCTTCCAGCAGTCTGCGCAGGCTGCCAAATTGACTCAACAGGTGTCGCGCCAGATCCACTGCGCTTTTACCGGATACACCGGTTCGTAGAAAAATCGCCAGCAACTCGGCGTCCGACAGTTTCGCCGAGCCATGCTCCAACAGCTTCTCCCGCGGCCGCTCCGCCGCCGGCCAATCACGAATACTCATAGCACCTTCCCTGTATGTGGGCGCCGCTGTTCCATAGCGGTCGCTGTGATATCGTAGCCCATCTTTTTTGCTGGCGATTTCATCCCTGGGGAGGGGGTCTCGCCATGCTGTCATCAACGAAATGAAAGGCAGACCTATGCAGCGGCTGTATCGGAAACGCATCGTTCTGGGCGTCGGCGGCGGCATTGCTGCCTACAAGAGCGCTGACCTGGTTCGCCGCCTGATCGACCAGGGCGCCGAAGTGCGCGTGGTCATGACCCGTGGCGGCAGCGAGTTCATCACCCCGCTGACCATGCAGGCCTTGTCCGGCCACCCCGTCCACCTCGACCTGCTGGACCCGGCGGCTGAAGCTGCCATGGGCCACATCGAGCTGGCCAAATGGGCCGACATGGTGCTGATCGCCCCTGCCACCGCGGACCTGATCGCCCGCCTGGCCCAAGGCATTGCCGACGATCTGCTGACCACGTTGGTGCTGGCCACTGACGCCGTGGTGGCCGTTGCTCCGGCGATGAACCAGGCCATGTGGCGCGACCCGGCAACCCAGGCCAACCTGCAAACCCTCGAAAGCCGCGACATCAAGGCCTTCGGCCCGGCCTCCGGCAGCCAGGCCTGTGGCGACGTCGGCCTGGGGCGCATGCTCGAAGCCGTCGAACTCGCCCAATGCGCGGCGGACTGCTTCCAGCGCAAAGCGTTGACCGGCAAACACGTGCTGATCACCGCCGGCCCGACCCAGGAAAACATCGATCCGGTGCGCTACATCACCAACCACAGCTCCGGGAAAATGGGCTTTGCCCTGGCCGAAGCCGCGGTAGAGGCCGGCGCCCGCGTGACCCTGATCACCGGTCCGGTGCACCTGCCAACACCGGATCGCGTGACGCGCATCGACGTGGTCAGTGCCCGCGACATGCTCGCCGCCTGCGAAGCTGCGATCCCTTGCGACCTGTTCATCGCCTCGGCAGCGGTCGCGGACTACCGCCCGGAAGTCGTCGCCCCACAGAAACTCAAGAAAGACCCTACGAACGGCGACGGCTTGTTGCTACAGATGGTGCGTAACCCGGACATCCTGGCCACCATCGCCACACGCCCTGACCGTCCGTTCAGTGTCGGTTTCGCCGCTGAAACCGAACACCTGCTCGACTACGCTGCGCGCAAGTTGAAAGACAAGAACCTCGATTTGATCGTTGCCAACGATGTCGCCAACCCGAGCATTGGCTTCAACAGCGAAGAAAACGCCTGCAGCGTGATCGACCGCGAGCTACACGCCACACTTTTCGCCCAGACCAGCAAGAGCAAGATTGCTCGCCAGCTGATCACTTTTATCGCCGAACGTCTGAACCAGGTTTAATTTACATGCACGCTTTGCAAGCCAAGATCCTCGACCCTCGCATCGGAACCGAATTCCCGCTGCCGCAATACGCCACCCCAGGCTCCGCCGGCCTCGACCTGCGCGCCATGCTGGAAAAAGACATCGTGATCAAGCCGGGTGAAACCGTGCTGATTCCGACCGGCCTGTCGGTCTACATCGGCGATCCGGGCCTGGCGGCACTGATTCTGCCGCGTTCTGGCCTGGGCCATAAGCACGGCATCGTGCTGGGCAACCTGGTCGGCTTGATCGACTCCGATTACCAGGGCCCGTTGATGGTGTCCTGCTGGAACCGTGGCCAGACCGAATTCACCATGGTCGTTGGCGAGCGCCTCGCTCAATTGGTGCTGGTGCCCGTGGTTCAAGCGCATTTCGAGATGGTTGAAGAGTTCGTCGAAACCCAGCGCGGCACGGGCGGTTTCGGACATTCCGGCAGCCATTGATCCGATAGAAAACCAGTGGGAGCGAGCTTGCTCGCTCCCACTGGTTTGGCACTGAATTACAACGTTCATCTGGAAGGTTTACCGCCGAAAATCAAGGCATTGGCCGTCCCAGGTTCCGCTAATCCCGGTGGCATGGCCTTTTCGCACCACGAACTCTCCGCGGAAAACGCCGTCATACCCTTCAGTTTGAGCCGGCCGATGCATTTGTCGCAGGCAGGTACAGCCACTTTCGAGATGGAGCATTCCTACAGATGAACACCCCCGCCCAAGTCGCCCCCAAGTTTCCCGACAGCATCTTCCGTGCGTACGACATTCGCGGCACCGTCCCGGAGTTCTTGAACGCTGAAACCGCTTACTGGCTCGGCCGCGCCATCGGCGCCCAAAGCCTGGCTCAGGACGAACCGAACGTTTCCGTGGGTCGCGACGGCCGCCTGTCCGGCCCGGAGCTGGTCGAACAACTGATCAAAGGCCTGGCCGATGCCGGTTGCCACGTCAGCGACGTCGGCCTGGTGCCGACGCCGGCGCTGTACTACGCCGCCAACGTATTGGCCGGCAAATCGGGCGTGATGCTCACCGGCAGCCACAACCCGTCGAATTACAACGGCTTCAAGATCGTCATCGCCGGCGACACCTTGGCCAACGAACAGATCCAGGCCCTGCACGACCGCCTCAAGACCCACAACCTGAGCAGCGGCAAGGGCAGCGTGACCAAGGTCGAGATCCTCGACCGCTACAACACCGAAATCGTCCAGGACATCAAACTGGCCCGTCGCCTGAAAGTCGTGGTCGACTGCGGCAACGGTGCGGCCGGCGTGATCGCCCCACAGTTGATCGAAGCGCTGAACTGCGAAGTCATTCCGCTGTTCTGCGACGTCGACGGCAACTTCCCGAACCACCACCCGGACCCGGGTAAGCCTGAAAACCTTGTCGACCTGATCGCCAAGGTCAAGGAAACCAACGCCGACCTCGGCCTGGCCTTCGACGGCGACGGCGACCGCGTTGGCGTCGTGACCAACACCGGCAGCATCGTCTACCCAGACCGCCTGCTGATGCTGTTCGCCCGCGACGTGTTGGCGCGCAACCCGGACGCGGAGATCATCTTCGACGTCAAATGCACCCGCCGCCTGGTTCCGCTGATCAAGGAATATGGCGGTCGGCCGCTAATGTGGAAGACCGGTCACTCGTTGATCAAAAAGAAAATGAAACAATCCGGCGCGTTGCTGGCCGGCGAAATGAGCGGGCACATTTTCTTCAAGGAACGCTGGTTCGGCTTCGACGACGGCATTTACAGCGCCGCGCGTCTGCTGGAGATCCTCAGCAAAGAAAAATCCACCGCGGAAGAGCTGTTTGCGACCTTCCCGAACGATATTTCTACGCCGGAAATCAATATCCATGTGACCGAAGAGAGCAAATTCAGCATCATTGATGCACTGCACGATGCGAAGTGGGGCGAAGGCGCTGACCTGACCACCATCGACGGCGTGCGAGTCGACTACGCCAAAGGCTGGGGCCTGGTGCGCGCCTCCAACACCACACCGGTGCTGGTGCTGCGTTTCGAGGCCGATGATGAGGCTGAATTGCAGCGCATCAAGGACGTGTTCCACACCCAGCTGAAACGTGTTGCACCTGATCTCCAATTACCGTTTTGATTTAACGAAGCACCCGGAGCCCTGAATGACCCTCGAACGCGAAGCCGCCGCCAACACCGCCAAGGTCCTGTCCGAAGCGCTGCCTTACATTCGCCGCTATGTCGGCAAGACGCTGGTGATCAAATACGGCGGCAACGCGATGGAAAGCGAGGAGCTGAAAACCGGCTTCGCCCGCGACATCGTCTTGATGAAGGCCGTGGGCATCAACCCGGTCGTGGTTCACGGCGGCGGCCCGCAAATCGGCGACCTGCTCAAGCGCTTGTCGATCGAGAGCCATTTTGTCGACGGCATGCGCGTCACTGACGCCGCGACCATGGACGTGGTGGAAATGGTTCTCGGCGGTCAGGTCAACAAAAGCATCGTCAACCTGATCAACCGTCACGGCGGCAGCGCCATCGGCCTGACCGGTAAAGACGCCGGGCTGATTCGCGCGAAGAAACTGACCGTCACCCGCCAGACCCCGGAGATGACCCAACCGGAAATCATCGACATCGGTCAGGTGGGCGAAGTGGTCGGGATCAACACCGAGCTGCTGAACCTGTTGGTGAAAGGCAACTTCATTCCGGTGATCGCGCCAATCGGCGTTGGCGAGAACGGCGAGTCGTACAACATCAACGCCGACCTGGTGGCCGGTAAAGTCGCCGAGGCGCTGAAAGCCGAGAAGCTGATGCTGCTGACCAACATCGCTGGCCTGATGGACAAGTCGGGCACCGTGCTGACCGGCCTGACCACCCAGCAGGTCGACGAGCTGATCGCTGACGGCACGATCTACGGCGGCATGCTGCCGAAGATCCGTTGCGCGCTGGAAGCGGTTCAGGGCGGCGTCGGCAGCTCGTTGATCATTGATGGCCGGGTGCCGAATGCGATTCTGCTGGAAATCTTCACCGATACCGGTGTGGGTACGCTGATCAGTAATCGCAAGCGTCCTTAAGCGGCACATACAAAAAGACCCCGCTCAGCCAGGCTGAGCGGGGTCTTTTTTTGCCTGCGATCCCTGCGGCATATCATCTTTTGTGGCGAGGGAGCTTGCTCCCGCTTGAGTGCGCAGCACTCACAAAATTCTTGGGTCTGCTACGCAGCCCGGCGGGAGCAAGCTCCCTCGCCACAAAGGCTCGCCCCCACAAAGGGACGGGGTTACACGCCGAATTGGGCGCGGTAGGCTTCTACGGCAGGCAAATGCTGCTTGAGCTGCGGATCGTCAGCCAGGAACTCCAGCACCTGGTTCAGCGAAACGATGCTGATCACCGGAATCCCGAAATCACGCTCCACTTCCTGAATCGCCGACAACTCACCGTTGCCACGCTCCTGACGGTTCAGGGCGATCAGCACGCCCTTGGCCTTGGCGCCATCCTGGGAAGCGATGATCTGCATCACTTCACGAATCGCGGTGCCGGCGGTGATCACGTCGTCGATGATCAGCACGTCGCCGGTCAGCGGTGCGCCGACCAGGCTGCCGCCTTCGCCGTGGGCCTTGGCCTCTTTGCGGTTGAAGCACCATGGCAGGTCACGGTCATGGTGTTCAGCCAGGGCCACTGCCGTGGTTGCCGCCAACGGGATGCCTTTGTAGGCCGGGCCAAACAGTACGTCGAACGAAATACCGCTCTCGACGATGGCTGCCGCGTAGAAACGACCCAGCTGCGCAAGGGCCGAACCCGTGTTGAACAGGCCAGCGTTGAAGAAGTAAGGACTGGTGCGCCCGGACTTCAGGGTGAACTCACCGAAGCGCAAAACGCCGCGATCGATGGCAAAACGAATGAAATCGCGCTGATACGCTTGCATGAAAAAACCCCAAATACCACGGATTTAGCTAATTAGGTTGACGCCGTGTATCATACACGCACGCGATTTTTGGGGCCATTTATGCGGATCATCAGTGTGAACGTCAATGGTATTCAGGCTGCAGTCGAGCGTGGTTTGCTCAGTTGGCTGCAAGCACAGAATGCCGACGTCATCTGCCTGCAGGACACCCGCGCCTCCGCCTTTGAACTGGACGATCCAGCCTTCCAACTGGATGGCTACTTCCTTTATGCCTGCGAAGCCGAAGTTCCTGCCCAGGGTGGCGTGGCTTTGTATTCGCGGTTGCAACCGAAGGCAGTCATCAGCGGTCTCGGCTTCGAGACGGCCGACCGCTACGGGCGTTACCTGCAAGCCGATTTCGACAAGGTCAGCATCGCGACCTTGCTGCTCCCTTCGGGGCAGAATGGCGATGAAGACTTGAACCAGAAGTTCAAGCTAATGGACGACTTCGCCCGTTATCTGGATAAACAGCGACGCAAACGTCGCGAGTACATTTACTGTGGCTCGCTGTACGTGGCGCAACAGAAGCTGGATATCAAGAACTGGCGCGACAGCCAGCAATCCCCGGGCTTCCTGGCACCTGAACGTGCCTGGATGGACGAGATTGTCGGCAACATGGGGTATGTTGATGCCCTGCGTGAAGTCAGCCGTGAAGGCGACCAGTACAGCTGGTGGCCGGACAACGAACAGGCGGAGATGCTCAACCTGGGCTGGCGTTTCGACTACCAGTTGCTGACCCCGGGCCTGCGCCGCTTTGTTCGTAGCGCGCGCCTGCCACGTCAGCCACGGTTCTCGCAGCATGCACCGCTGATCGTGGACTACGACTGGACGCTGACTATCTAAGCGTGAATTCGCAGATGCAAAAAAGCCGACATCACTGTCGGCTTTTTTGTGCGCGCTGATTTTTGGCTTTTTCTGTAGGAGTGAGCCTGCTCGCGATAGCGGCGTGTCAGGCGACATGAACTCTGATGTCAGACCGCAATCGCGAGCAGGCTCACTCCCACAGGGGAAAATCAGCGCTGGTCGTTATTTGATCAACCGCCAGGTGAATGGGTAACGGTAAGGGAACCCTTCGTTAGCCTTCACGCCCGCAATGATTGTCAGCACCAACGCGCCAATCGCCACCAGACCGAACATGAAGAACCCGATAATCACCACCATCAGCAAAAAGCAGATGGCCGAGGCAATGGCGACGGTGATCTGAAAGTTCAGCGCCTCCTTGCCCTGTGCATCGACAAACGGGTCCATCTCACGCTTCATCTGCCAGAGAATCAGCGGGCCGATCAACGTGCCAAACGGAATCCAGATCCCCAGCAAGGCGGACAAGTGACAAAACATCGCCCACTGTCGAGCCTCTTTGCTCGGGATGGGAAGCAGCTCTTGCTCATCACTCATAACGTCCTCCTTGGTTGAAGCGGGTCCGATCAGTCGGCCAGTGCAGCTTTTTGCAGCTCGAAGATTTCAGTCATGCCTTTCTTCGCCAGTTCCAGCATAGCGTTCAGCTCTTCAGGCTGGAACGGTGCGCCTTCGGCAGTGCCCTGAACTTCAATGAAACCGCCAGTGCTGGTCATCACCACGTTCAGGTCGGTCTCGGCAGCCGAGTCTTCCAGATAGTCGAGGTCGAGCACAGGTTCGCCCTGGTACATGCCCACGGAAACGGCCGCGATCATTTGCTTCAACGGGTCGCCGCCTTTCAGGCCGCCGCGTTTCTTGATCACTTTCAAGGCATCGACCAGTGCAACCATGGCGCCGGTGATGGACGCGGTGCGAGTGCCACCGTCAGCCTGGATCACGTCGCAGTCGACGTACAGGGTCACATCGCCCAGCTTGGACATGTCCAGCGAAGCGCGCAGGGAACGACCGATCAGACGCTGGATTTCCAGGGTACGGCCGCCTTGCTTGCCACGGCTCGCTTCACGCTGGTTACGCTCGCCAGTGGCGCGCGGCAGCATGCCGTATTCGGCGGTCAACCAGCCCTGGCCCTGGCCTTTGAGGAAACGCGGCACGCCGTTTTCGACGCTGACGGTGCAGATGACTTTGGTATCACCGAACTCGACCAGCACAGAACCCTCGGCGTGTTTGGTGTAGTTGCGGGTAATGCGGATCGAGCGGAGCTGATCGGCAGCGCGACCACTTGGACGTTTCATAGGGAATACCTGTACGGGGGACGGAAAACTGCGGAGCATTATAGAGCGGCAGGCCACGAGTGGGCACTTCTAAAAAATCCGCTCGACGACCGAAGGCCCTGAACAGCGCTTTACCGACGGCCTGCAGCCCTTTGTCACACCGTGTGTTTGGGCGCATCTGCCCCACTGCGCTACAATCCTGCGCCTTTGCTGCCTGTCGGCTTTAATTCACAGATATCGGGTCCGCGAAACCTTTGGTAACGCAAACCCGACTTGCGAGGTACCTCCATGGTGCACAGCATGACCGCCTTCGCCCGCGTAGAAAAAGCCGGCACCCAAGGCACCCTGAGCTGGGAACTGCGCTCGGTCAACAGCCGCTACCTGGAGCCGCACTTGCGCCTGCCGGAATCCTTTCGGGATCTCGAAGGCGCGGTCCGCGAGGCCCTGCGTCAAGGCATCTCCCGGGGCAAGCTTGAATGCACCCTGCGCTTCACCGAAGAAAACACCGACAAACCACTGCAAGTGGACCGCGAGCGCGCCGCGCAATTGGTCGCCGCTGCCGAGACGATTGCCAGCCTGATCAAGAACCCTGCGGCGCTCAACCCGCTGGAAGTGCTGGCGTGGCCTGGCGTGCTGGTAGGCGACGCCACCGACCCGCAAGCCTTGAATGCCGAAGCATTGGCGCTGTTCAACGAAGGCCTGAAAGAACTCAAGGCCGGTCGCGAGCGCGAAGGCGCGGAGTTGGCGCGGTTGATCAACGATCGCCTGACCTCCATTGAGGAAGACGTCGTCACCCTGCGCGAACTGGTCCCGCAGATGCTCGCCACCCAGCGCCAGAAAGTCCTCGACCGCTTCGCCGACATGAAGGCCGACCTCGACCCGCAGCGTCTGGAGCAGGAAATGGTCATGCTCGCGCAAAAGAGCGACGTCGCCGAAGAACTGGATCGCCTGAGCACTCACATCATCGAAGTTCGCCGGGTGCTCAAATCCGGCGGCGCTGCTGGTCGGCGCCTGGACTTCCTGATGCAGGAGCTCAACCGCGAAGCCAACACACTGGGCTCCAAAGCCTTCGACCCGCGCAGCACCCAAGCGGCGGTCAACCTCAAAGTGTTGATCGAGCAGATGCGCGAACAAGTGCAGAATATTGAGTAAGGCAAACCCGACATGACCCACAGCACCGGCACCCTGTACATCATTTCCGCCCCTTCGGGCGCGGGCAAGAGCAGCCTGGTCAAGGCTCTGACCGACACCAACCCGGAGATTCGCGTATCGATTTCCCACACCACCCGCGCCATGCGTCCGGGTGAAGTGGACGGCGTGAACTATCACTTCGTGACCCGCGAAGCCTTTGTGAAAATGGGCGAGCACGGTGATTTCCTGGAGCGCGCCGAAGTATTCGGCAACTTCTACGGCACCTCGCAAAGCCATCTGCAGCAGACGCTGGACGAAGGCCATGACCTGATTCTGGAAATCGACTGGCAAGGCGCAGAACAAGTGCGCAAGCTGATGCCCCAGGCGCGCTCGATCTTCATTCTGCCGCCATCGCTGCAAGCCTTGCACCAGCGCCTGACCAACCGTGGCCAAGACAGCGACGAGATCATTGCCGGCCGGATGCGCGAAGCCGTCAACGAAATGAGCCACTATGTCGAGTACGACTACCTGATCATCAATGACGATTTCTCCCACGCGCTGGATGACCTGAAGGCGATTTTCCGTGCCAATCAATTGCAACAGAAGCGCCAACAGGTGCGTTTCGGCAGGTTGCTGGCTGAATTGCTCGGCTAAACAGCACTTCCCAAAACCGCTGCAAGGGCTTTACATTGGTACTTGCAGCGCGTTGAAGGGCTTGGTCAAAAAATCAGCGCTTCCCTAATCGCTGGTGATTTTTTAAACTGTTCAGTCCGCTCGCCCACCCGGGCAGCGCGCATATTGCATTCGCTCCGAGGAATACCATGGCCCGCGTAACCGTTGAAGACTGCCTGAACCACGTGGAAAACCGTTTTGAACTGGTCATGCTGTCCACCAAGCGTGCCCGTCAACTGGCCACCGGCGGCAAAGAGCCACTGGTACAGTGGGAAAACGACAAGCCTACCGTTGTAGCGCTGCGTGAAATCGCTGAAGGCCTGATGAGCTACGAGTTCATCGCCAACGCTGAAATCGTCGAAGACGAACCGCTGTTCGCAGCGTTCGAGGACGAGTCCAACGAGGCCGTCTAAGCCTATGCCTGGTCGACGTAGCACGGCGCGGGGTCACAGCGAACGGCAGGAGTTATCATGCCGAGCATAGACGCCCTCGCCGATCGCTTATCGACCTACCTCGGCAAGGACCAGGTCAACCTGGTTCGCCGAGCGTACTTCTACGCCGAACAAGCTCACGACGGTCAACGCCGCCGTAGCGGTGAGGCGTACGTCACGCACCCTCTTGCCGTGGCGAATATTCTTGCCGACATGCACATGGACCATCAGAGCCTGATGGCTGCGATGCTGCATGACGTGATCGAAGACACCGGTATTGCCAAAGAAGCGCTGCAAGCGCAGTTCGGTGAAACCGTGGCCGAACTGGTCGACGGGGTCAGCAAACTGACCCAGATGAACTTCGAGACCAAAGCCGAAGCCCAGGCCGAAAACTTCCAGAAAATGGCCATGGCCATGGCGCGCGACATTCGCGTGATCCTGGTCAAGCTCGCCGACCGCCTGCACAACATGCGCACGCTGGAAGTCCTGTCCGGTGAAAAGCGCCGGCGGATCGCCAAGGAAACCCTGGAAATCTATGCGCCCATTGCCAACCGGCTGGGCATGCACGCCATCCGCATAGAATTCGAAGACCTCGGCTTCAAGGCCATGCACCCGATGCGTTCCGCGCGGATCAACCAGGCCGTCAAGCGCGCCCGTGGCAACCGCAAGGAAATCGTCAACAAGATCGAAGAGTCCCTCAGCCACTGCCTGGCCGTCGACGGCATTCAGGGCGAGGTCAGCGGTCGCCAGAAACACCTCTACGGCATCTACAAGAAAATGCGCGGCAAGCGTCGGGCCTTCAACGAGATCATGGACGTCTATGCGTTCAGGATCATCGTCGACAAGGTCGACACCTGCTACCGCGTGCTGGGTGCTGTGCATAATTTGTACAAGCCGTTGCCGGGTCGCTTCAAGGACTACATCGCGATCCCCAAGGCCAACGGCTATCAGTCGTTGCACACCACGTTGTTCGGCATGCACGGCGTTCCGATCGAGATCCAGATCCGCACCCGTGAAATGGAAGAGATGGCCAACAACGGCATCGCCGCCCACTGGCTGTACAAATCCAGCGGCGACGAGCAGCCAAAAGGCACGCATGCCCGCGCCCGCCAGTGGGTCAAAGGCGTGCTGGAAATGCAGCAACGCGCCGGCAACTCGCTGGAATTCATCGAAAGCGTGAAGATCGACCTGTTCCCGGACGAGGTCTACGTGTTCACGCCCAAAGGCCGGATCATGGAGCTGCCCAAAGGCTCCACGGCGGTCGACTTCGCTTACGCGGTGCACACCGACGTGGGCAACAGCTGCATCGCCTGCCGGATCAATCGTCGTCTCGCACCGCTGTCCGAACCGCTGCAAAGCGGCTCCACGGTCGAGATCGTCAGCGCTCCCGGTGCGCGGCCGAACCCGGCGTGGCTCAACTTCGTGGTCACTGGCAAGGCGCGGACACACATCCGCCATGCACTGAAACTGCAACGCCGCTCCGAATCCATCAGCCTCGGCGAACGCCTGCTGAACAAGGTGCTGAACGGCTTCGACAGTTCGCTGGAAAAAATCCAGCCAGAGCGTGTTACGGCGATGCTTGCCGAGTACCGCCTCGAACTGATCGAAGACCTGCTGGAAGACATCGGCCTGGGCAATCGCATGGCGTACGTGGTCGCCCGCCGCCTGCTTGGCGAAGGCGAACAGTTGCCAAGCCCGGAAGGCCCGCTGGCGATTCGCGGCACCGAAGGTCTGGTCCTCAGTTACGCCAAGTGCTGCACGCCGATCCCGGGCGACCCGATTGTCGGCCACCTGTCCGCAGGCAAAGGCATGGTGGTGCACCTGGACAACTGCCGCAATATCAGCGAAATCCGCCACAACCCGGAAAAATGCATCCAGCTCTCGTGGGCCAAGGATGTCACCGGCGAATTCAACGTCGAGCTGCGCGTCGAGCTGGAACATCAGCGCGGCCTGATCGCCCTGCTGGCCAGCAGCGTCAACGCGGCCGACGGCAATATCGAAAAAATCAGCATGGACGAACGCGATGGTCGCATCAGCGTGGTCCAACTGGTGGTCAGCGTGCACGACCGCGTGCACCTGGCTCGCGTGATCAAGAAACTGCGTGCCTTGACCGGGGTGATTCGCATCACCCGCATGCGTGCGTAAAGCCCACTCTTACAAGGAGTCATTCATGACCAAGACTGTTATCACCAGCGACAAGGCCCCGGCTGCCATCGGTACTTACTCCCAGGCGATCAAGGCTGGCAACACTGTTTACATGTCGGGTCAGATTCCTCTGGACCCAAAAACCATGGAACTGGTTGAAGGCTTCGAAGCCCAGACTGTCCAGGTGTTCGAGAACCTCAAAGCCGTGGCCGAAGCGGCCGGTGGCTCGTTCAAAGACATCGTCAAACTGAACATCTTCCTCACCGACCTGAGCCACTTCGCCAAGGTCAACGAGATCATGGGCAAGTACTTTGACCAGCCTTACCCTGCCCGCGCCGCCATCGGCGTGGCTGCCCTGCCAAAGGGTTCGCAGGTTGAGATGGATGCCATTCTGGTCATCGAGTAATGCGTCCGGCGCAGCCCTCTTAAAGGCTGCGCCGATCTTGTCTTGAAAGGATTCCACCATGCGCCATGCGCTAGCCCTCTCGCTGGTCGCCCTACTCTTGGGCGGTTGTGCCAGCAACCCTGCCGATCGTGACATCAGCGGCACCTGGATCAATCAGGTGGCGATTGACACTGCAGCCAAAGGCGCTCCCCTGCGCGAAGCGCTCCAGGCCTATGGCCCGAATCTGGAATGGGACGTCAACACCAAGGCCGGTCAGGCCCGCTATACCAACGGTTTTGAAAATGTCGACGGCAAGCTGCTGGGCGAAGAGTCCGGCGCCTGGAAGATCGAGTTTTACGGCAGTTCCGGCAGTGAGCTGAAACGCGACGGCAAGCAACTGCGCCAGGCTGCACTCGATAACGAACCTGCCCAGGTTTTCGACCGCGCGCAGATCCAGGTACCGGAAGGTGCGCCGGTGGGTGCGACCTTCGAACGTGCGCTGTATACGGCGTACATGGGTGGCAACTGGAATATTGTCAGCGGTCAGGGCGAAGGCAATACCGTGCAATTCCAGGCTGATGGCCAGGTGGCCGGCCTGCCCGGCGCAGACCGCTATGCCTTGTGCCTGGCGGGCGATTGCGCGTCGATGAGCGGCGGCAACGACAACATGTGGCTGCAACTGAACGGCCAAGGCAACACCTGGATCTTTGCGCGCAAGGGCAAGGAGCTGGAAATCTTCCAGGCGGTGAACACCGCACAGGCTGACGAAATGCCGCAGTTCACCCCGGGCGACCGCAAATGGTTGCTGGAAAAGCAGTAACCCGATCTCAGCTACAACGAAGATCAAATGTGGGAGCGACGGTGCGACCTGCTCGCGATAGCGGTTTAACAGCCAACAGAAATGTTGAATGTTATGGCCCCTTCGCGAACAGGTCGCACCGTCGCTCCCACAGTTTTGTGGTCACTGGGAGTCAGCTGCGGCCTTCGAGAATGGCGGCATAACCTTCGCGATAGCTTGGGTACTTCGGTGTCCAACCCAAGGCTTTGGCCCGCGCATTACTGCAACGCTTGCTGCCCGTGCGCCGCACGCTCGAGTCTTCATCCCACTCCGTCACGCCCAGATACTCGCGCAACCAGCCCACCACTTCGGCCAACGGTGCAGGCGCATCGTCGACGCCGATATAAATGTCATCCAGCGCCACACCACGACGATCCGCTTCCAGCAAATACGCCATCAACCCCGCCGCATCGTCGGCGTGAATACGGTTGGCGTACAACGGCGGATCGACTGCCACGCGATAACCGCGACGAACCTGTGTCAGCAGCCATTCGCGGCCCGGCCCGTAGATGCCGGTCAAGCGCAGAATGCTCGCCGGGATGCCGCTTTGCAGTGCCACCCGCTCAGCCTCCAGCATCAAACGACCTGAATAGCCGGTGGCAATGGTCGGCGAAGTCTCATCGACCCATTCACCCTCCTGCTGGCCATACACACTGCTGCTGGACACAAACAGCAGTCGCTCTGGCACTTGGCCGTAGTCGCTCAGCCACTCCAGCACATGCTCCAAGCCCTGCACATACGCAGCGCGATAACCGGCTTCATCGTGATCGGTAGCCGCCGCGCAATACACCAGGTAATCCACCGCACCGATGGGCCAGGTCTCGGGACAGTCCTCTTTGAACAAGTCGCCGGCAACGCCAATGACGCCCTCGGGCAGGCGTGAAACGTCACGTCTCAGGCCATGGACCTCCCACCCGCCAGCCACCAATTGCGCGGCCAGGCGACTGCCGACATCACCGCAACCGGCGATCAAAACTGAGGGTGTGGACATCGAAAAACTCCTATCGGAAAGCCGCAGACTAGCGCCGACACAAGACGAGCGGCTAGTAATGCAGGAAAAAAAGAGACTCTATTACTTTTGTTAACAAGAATTAATTGCAATAATGCACGCCACTTTTGTTCTCGGCCTCGCGAGGCCTGGAAGAACATTAACCGTCTTTTTCTCTCAGGTCCGGCCAGCATGACACGCAATCAATTCTCCGCTTCGCCAACCAAACGACCTCGCGCCTGGAGCGCAGTGGCCGCTCTGCTGCTGAGCCTGATGCTCGCGCCGACCGCCGCATTCGCTGACGCACAAGCACCTGCCGCGCCGGCTGCCGCCGCGACTCCTGCACCCGCCGATCACGCCCCCCCTGTCGCCGCGCCAGCCGCGACCGATCCGGCTCAGGCGGTTGACGCTGCGGACGTTCCTGAAGTGCTCGAAGCCGACAACTCCCTGGGCATGGCCCACGACCTGTCGCCGTGGGGCATGTACCAGAACGCCGATATTATCGTGAAAATCGTGATGATCGGTCTGGCCATTGCTTCGATCATCACCTGGACCATCTGGATCGCCAAGGGCCTTGAACTGATGGGCGCCAAGCGTCGTCTGCGCAGCGAAATCGTCCACCTGAAAAAAGCCACCACCCTTAAAGAAGCCAGCGCGACCGCTACCAAGGCAGGCACCCTCGCCAACCTGTTGGTGCATGACGCCCTGGAAGAGATGCGCCTGTCGGTCAACAGCCGCGAAAAAGAAGGCATCAAGGAACGTGTTGCCTTCCGTCTCGAGCGCCTGGTAGCGGCGTGCGGTCGCAACATGAGCAGCGGCACCGGCGTCCTCGCCACCATCGGTTCCACCGCGCCGTTCGTGGGTCTGTTCGGCACCGTGTGGGGCATCATGAACAGCTTCATCGGCATCGCCAAAACCCAGACCACCAACCTCGCTGTCGTGGCGCCCGGTATCGCCGAAGCCCTGCTGGCGACCGCGCTGGGTCTGGTGGCAGCGATCCCGGCCGTGGTGATCTATAACGTCTTCGCCCGCTCCATTGCCGGTTACAAGGCTCAAGTGTCCGACGCTTCGGCTGAAGTCCTGCTGCTGGTCAGCCGTGACCTCGATCACCTGCCGACCACCGAGCGCTCCACGCAACCGCACATGGTCAAAGTAGGGTAATCAGCCATGGGCTTGCATTTGAGAGAAGGCGCAGACGACGATCTGGCCGAGAACCACGAAATCAACGTCACGCCGTTCATCGACGTGATGCTGGTGCTGTTGATTATCTTCATGGTGGCCGCCCCGCTGGCCACCGTGGACATCAAGGTCGACCTGCCCGCCTCCACCGCCAAACCGGCACCACGTCCGGAAAAACCAGTGTTCCTCAGTGTCAAGGCTGACCAGCGCCTGTTCCTCGGCGAAGAAGAAGTGAAGGCCGAAGCCCTCGGCGCCACACTGGACGCCAAGACAAAGGGCAAGAAAGACACAACGATCTTCTTCCAGGCTGACAAAGGCGTGGATTACGGCGACCTGATGAGCGTGATGGATAACCTGCGCTCCGCCGGTTACCTGAAGGTGGGTCTGGTCGGGCTCGAGTCGGCAGTCAAGAAATGATCACGACGCGCCATAAGCTGACGCGTTACAGCGCGAGCCTGGCCGTGGTGCTGGGCGTTCATGCACTGGCCATCGCGCTGGCGCTGAACTGGACGTCGCGCCCGCCGATTGAGCTGCCGCCGCAGGCCATGATGGTTGAGCTGGCACCGGTCCCGGCGCCGCCACCGCCCGCGCCGCCGAAGGTCATCACGCCGCCGCAGCCACCGGCCCCGGTGGAAGAACTGCCGATCCCGAAACTGGCTGAGGCGCCGAAAGCCGAGATTGCCGTGCCCAAGCCGGTCAAACCCAAGCCCAAGCCGCAACCGCCCAAGCCCGTGGAAAAGAAGCCGGAGCCGCCGAAGGAAAAGCCGTCCGAGGCTAAACCGAGCGACGCACAACCGACTCAGGCGCCTACCAAACAATCCGCACAACCGGCACCGGGTCCATCGCCGGCGCAGCAGGCTGCCAAGGCCAGCTGGCAAAGCGAATTGCTCGCTCACCTCGCCAAACACAAGAAATACCCGGACGCTGCACGGCTGCGGAACAAGGAAGGCGTGAACCGTTTGCGCTTTGTCGTGGATGCGCAAGGGAATGTGTTGTCATTCCAACTGGAGAGCCCTTCCGGCAATTCCGATCTGGACCGCGCCACCTTGCAAATGATCCGTGACGCCCAGCCGCTGCCCAAGCCACCGGCTGACATGCTCACCAACGGCACTATCGAAATCACGGCCCCGTTCCTGTATTCCATAGACAAACGCCGCCGCTAGAAGCAATACCGAGCCAAGCTCGCTCCCACAGGGTTCTCCCCCAGCAGGAATGTCCGCGATAAGGCACCGAAAGGTGCCTTTCGCGTATCTGCCAGCGGCAAACACGCATTACCCAGTGTCACTCAACACACTCACTCTGATAACGTGCGTCTATCGATTGCAGCCGTTATGCTTGGCGCGCAACTTCATGGACGCTTGCTATGACTCTCACAGAATTACGCTACATCGTTACCCTCGCCCAAGAGCAGCATTTCGGCCATGCGGCCGAGCGTTGCCACGTCAGTCAACCGACCCTGTCGGTGGGCGTGAAAAAGCTTGAAGACGAACTCGGTGTGCTGATTTTCGAGCGCAGCAAGAGCGCCGTGCGCCTGACTCCGGTCGGCGAAGGCATCGTGGCCCAGGCGCAAAAAGTCCTGGAACAAGCCCAAGGCATCCGCGAACTGGCCCAGGCCGGTAAAAACCAGCTGACTGCCCCGCTGAAAGTCGGCGCCATCTACACCGTCGGCCCGTACCTGTTCCCGCACCTGATTCCGCAACTGCACCGGGTCGCCCCGCAGATGCCGTTGTACATCGAAGAAAACTTCACCCACGTGCTGCGCGACAAACTGCGCAACGGCGAGCTCGACGCGATCATCATCGCCCTGCCATTCAACGAAGCCGACGTCCTGACCTTGCAGCTCTACGACGAGCCGTTCTACGTCCTGATGCCGGCCCAGCACCCGTGGACGCAAAAAGAATCCATTGACGCCAGCCTGCTCAACGACAAGAGCCTGCTGCTGCTCGGCGAAGGCCACTGCTTCCGCGATCAAGTGCTGGAAGCCTGCCCGACCCTGACCAAAGGCAACGACGGCGCCAAACACACCACGGTGGAATCCAGCTCCCTGGAAACCATTCGCCACATGGTCGCTTCCGGCCTCGGCATCTCGATCCTGCCGCTGTCGGCCGTCGACAGCCATCACTACGCCCCCGGCGTGATCGAAGTGCGCCCATTGACGCCGCCGGTGCCGTTCCGCACCGTGGCCATCGCCTGGCGCGCCAGCTTCCCGCGGCCGAAGGCGATTGAAATCCTCGCTGACTCCATTCGCCTGTGCTCGGTGGCCAAGCCGTCCGTGCCGGTGGTGGCGGCGTAAGTTGCTGTCATGACCGAGTTGTCGCAAGTGTCGGTGACGGCACTCAAGGGTGTCGGCGAGGCCATGGCCGAGAAGCTGGCCAAGGTCGGCCTGGAGAATCTTCAGGACGTGCTGTTTCACCTGCCGCTGCGCTATCAGGACCGCACTCGCGTGGTCCCGATCGGCCATTTGCGACCGGGGCAAGACGCCGTGATCGAAGGCACCGTCAGCGGCGCCGATGTGGTCATGGGCCGTCGCCGCAGCCTCGTCGTGCGCCTGCAAGACGGCACCGGCGGGCTCAGCCTGCGCTTCTACCATTTCAGCAATGCACAGAAAGAAGGCCTCAAACGCGGCACGCGGATTCGCTGCTACGGCGAAGCGCGGCCCGGTGCGTCGGGTCTGGAAATCTACCACCCGGAATACCGCGCCATTACCGGCGACGAGCCACCGCCGGTGGACGAAACCCTGACCCCGGTCTACCCGCTCACCGAAGGCCTGACCCAGCAGCGCTTGCGCCAACTGTGCATGCAAACCCTGACCATGCTCGGCCCGACCAGCCTGCCCGACTGGCTGCCGACCGAACTCGCTCGTGACTATCAACTCGCGCCGCTGGCCGATGCGATCCGCTACCTGCATCACCCGCCTGCCGATGCCGACGTCGATGAACTCGCCCTCGGCCATCACTGGGCGCAGCACCGCCTGGCCTTTGAAGAGTTGCTGACCCATCAACTGTCCCAGCAACGGCTGCGGGAAAGCATGCGTTCCCTGCGCGCACCGGCCATGCCAAAAGCCACCCAACTCCCGGCCAAGTACCTGGCCAATCTGGGCTTCGCACCGACCGGCGCACAGCAACGGGTCGGCAACGAAATCGCCTACGACCTGAGCCAGCACGAACCGATGCTGCGGCTGATTCAGGGCGACGTTGGCGCCGGTAAAACCGTGGTCGCCGCCCTCGCCGCGCTTCAGGCGTTGGAGGCCGGTTACCAGGTCGCGCTGATGGCGCCCACCGAGATCCTCGCCGAGCAGCACTTCATCACCTTCAAGCGCTGGCTCGAACCGCTGGGCATTGAAGTCGCGTGGCTGGCCGGCAAGCTCAAGGGCAAAAACCGCGTGGCCGCGCTGGAGCAGATCGCCAATGGCGCACCCATGGTGGTCGGCACTCACGCGTTGTTCCAGGAGGAAGTGCAGTTCAAGAACCTCGCGCTGGTGATCATCGACGAACAACACCGCTTCGGCGTGCAGCAGCGTCTGGCGTTACGACAGAAAGGTGTCGGCGGGCGCATGTGTCCGCATCAACTGATCATGACCGCCACACCGATTCCGCGGACGCTGGCCATGAGCGCCTACGCCGACCTCGACACCTCGATCCTCGACGAACTGCCGCCCGGCCGGACCCCGGTCAACACCGTGTTGATCACCGACACCCGGCGCGTTGAAGTCATCGAACGGGTGCGCGGCGCCTGTGCCGAAGGGCGTCAGGCCTATTGGGTGTGCACGCTGATTGAAGAGTCAGAAGAGCTGACCTGCCAGGCCGCCGAAACCACTTACGAAGACCTCACCGCCGCCCTCGGCGAGTTGAAGGTCGGGCTGATCCACGGCCGCATGAAGCCGGTGGAAAAAGCCGCCGTGATGGCCGAATTCAAGGCCGGCAACCTGCAACTGCTGGTTGCGACCACCGTGATCGAAGTCGGCGTCGACGTCCCGAACGCCAGCCTGATGATCATCGAAAACCCTGAACGCCTCGGCCTCGCGCAATTGCACCAGTTGCGTGGCCGTGTCGGTCGAGGCAGCGCGGCCAGCCATTGCGTGCTGCTTTACCATCCGCCGCTGTCGCAAATCGGTCGTCAACGCCTCGGTATCATGCGTGAAACCAACGACGGTTTTGTCATCGCCGAAAAGGACCTCGAACTGCGCGGCCCCGGCGAAATGCTCGGCACGCGCCAGACCGGCCTACTGCAATTCAAGGTCGCCGACCTGATGCGTGATGCCGATTTATTGCCCGCCGTGCGCGACGCCGCCCAGGCATTGCTGGAGCGCTGGCCGGACCACGTCAGCCCGCTGCTCGACCGCTGGCTGCGCCATGGGCAGCAATACGGCCAAGTGTGAGCACCGTCGCAGTTTGTGGACGATGCTTTTAAACAAGCTGGTTATACTCCTGCAATTGTTTGAATACGGATACAGACCATGACTGAAGCTGCCCTCGCCCCGGAACCCCTGCACGCTCCGTCTGTTATTCGGTTGCTGCTGGGCAAGCTGGGCATTGCCTACGAAGAAGTGCTGGACCACCACGGCTTGAACGCCTCGCGCAAAGTACAGGCCGTGTTGCTGGACGACGCCGTCGGCGCGCTGATGGTGCTGTTTGCGCAAAGCCAATTGCTCGACCTCAATCGCCTCGCTGAACTGACCGGCCGCCGCCTCACTGCCGTGCCCACCGAACGCTTGGTGAAGATGCTCGGCAAACACAGCTTGAGCCTGTTACCCGGCCTGCCGGCGTTGACCAGTTCGCCGTGCCTGTACGAAGAAAGCCTGCTGCGCCAACCGAAGTTGCTGATCAACTCGGGCGAGCCGGGCCTGCTGCTGGAAATCACCAGCGAAGATTTCAAGACCATGCTGACCAAGGCCAGCGCCGCCAACTTCGGCGAGAACCTGACCAGCATCCGCCCCAACCTCGACCGTCCCGACGATGACCGCAAGGAAATCACCCAGGCCGTTCAAGTGTTCACCGCGCGACGCATCCAGCAACGCCTGGAAGAGACCATCGAGATTCCGCCGCTGGCCGAGACCGCACAGAAAATCATCAAACTGCGCGTCGACCCCAACGCCACCATCGACGACATCACCGGCGTCGTCGAAACCGATCCGGCGCTGGCCGCGCAAGTCGTCAGCTGGGCCGCGTCGCCGTACTACGCCTCGCCGGGCAAGATTCGTTCAGTAGAAGACGCGATTGTGCGGGTCCTGGGTTTCGACCTGGTGATCAACCTCGCGCTCGGCCTGGCTCTGGGCAAAACCCTGAGCCTGCCCAAAGACCACCCGCAACACGCCACGCCGTACTGGCAGCAATCGATCTACACCGCCGCCGTCATCGAAGGCCTGACCCGCGCCATGCCGCGCGCCCAGCGCCCGGAAGCCGGCCTGACCTACCTCGCCGGCCTGCTGCACAACTTCGGCTACTTGTTGCTGGCCCACGTCTTCCCGCCGCATTTCTCACTGATCTGCCGCCACCTGGAAGTCAACCAGCACCTGTGCCACAGCTACGTCGAGCAACACCTGCTCGGCATCAGCCGCGAACAGATCGGCTCATGGCTGATGCGCTACTGGGACATGCCCGACGAACTGGCCACCGCCCTGCGCTTCCAGCACGACCCGCACTACGACGGCGACTACGCCGAATACCCGAACCTCGTGTGTTTGGCGGTGCGTTTGCTGCGTAGTCGTGGGATTGGCTCCGGGCCGGATGAAGACATCCCCGACGCCCTGCTGGAACGCGTCGGCCTGAGCCGCGACAAAGCCAACGACGTGGTCAGCAAAGTTCTAGAGGCTGAAGTGCTGCTGCGCGAACTGGCTTCGCAATTCACACAGGCCTAAAAAAAACCGCTCCCACACTCGGTCTAATGTGGGAGCGGGCTTGCTCGCGAAGATTTCAACCACTGGCAGTTACCATTAACTGAAATAACACGCCACCGTACCCTCTGTGTTGGCGTAGTCGGAGTCGGAATAGGTCACGATAATTCTTCCGTCCGTCCGTAGGGCAATCCCCCGGCCATAGCTCTTCTCGTCAATGGTGATCAAACCGCCATTTGCGAACCCTAAATCGCTCTGACCGCTTGGCAAAATGCGGGCAACGTAATCCGTTCTTTTCTGCGAATCAGATGAGAGGCCGGCCCCTAACACTACAATTTTATTGTCCGGCTGCGATAAGCATTTGTTCCAGGCAACTCGTTTCAGATCGTTGAAAAACAATGGGTTTCCATTGTTGAAGTCCGCTCGAAAATTGCCATCGTTATTCAGAACAATAATAAACGGTTCACCATCCACTTTTCCGTAATCCGAATTGGCTCCCACTGCCAATATCCCATTTCCGTCGGACTGCGGGGTGATCGAATTAAGTACCATTGGCACAGTGGCACTCCCGTGAATAACGACTATTCCGTTCTTTCCAGGTCCAAATTCTTTATCACAGCCACCCCACTGGTCATAACGCATTACATACGCATGTTGTAGGTTGCCATCAGGGTAATTGCCGCAAACCAGAACCTTACTGTCCGCCTGAATCGCTACACCGTGCACGTCGGTTGCATGTTCGGTCAAATCCGGCAAATCGACATAGGTAAAGCCGGACCCATTGAAACTAAAATCCAGCTTGCCGAACGTATCAAGGCGAAAAACAATGCCTCTCCACTTGACTGAACTGAAAAAAACTTCGCTACCCAGGACGATCTTGCCCTTGTGAACAGCTGCCGATAAGTTTAAAAAAATTGGTTTAGAGGAGATGCCTTGCTGCTCGTCAGCTTTGCGCAACCTAACCATTGAGTCTTCGCCTGGATGACTTAATAGTTCGTCTACGCTGATGATGCTCATCCCACCATCGCCGTAGGTATTGTCGGTTTCACCGTTTTCGTTTTGTCGAATGACGGCCAATTTACTAATGCTTTCTCCACCCGATTGACTCCGCAGCCACCCGACCACTAGCCATCCGCCAACCTCCAGACCAAAAAGAAACTCCGGATGAAAGACTGCGCCGTCTCGTGAAGGCAACTCAACGACACCGAACGCTTGGTCTAACTCTCCATCCTCAGTCAAGCGCACCAATGTGGCTGATATGGCTTGTGATGAAAAAGCACCGATAGCAACCAGTAACTTCTTATCGTCAAGAGCGAGAACTGCGGCAGGTTTGATGCCGGTAATATCTAGAAATGGCAGCTTAGCCTTCCCGTTCACCGCGAATCCCGGATCGAGGGTTCCCGGGGCTTGAATATTTTGTATCTGGCTCATGTTTGCACTCCATTTTCAATGAACAAAGCTGCCCAAAGGACACCGATATCAGTGAAACATGAGCGCATCACAGCCAGCACCTGTCAAAAATGACAGCGCTAGTGTCTTTACAAGCCTAAATATCGGCTTATGGAGCCAAAAAAAACCGGAGGCTATTTTAATGAGCGGGCAGCAGCAGGCTTCTTCCGCGGCTTCAAATACTTGGTCAACCCCTGAAACCAGATCACCAACGCCGGATTCCCTTTGATCTGAATCGACTTGTCCTGAATCCCCGTCATAAACGCCAACTGCTTGTTCTTCGCCTGCATCGTGGCAAAGCCATACGCCGCATCCTTGAACGCAATCGCAAACGCCGGCTCGGCATACACGCCCGATTTGCTGGTAATCCGCTGGTCCTTCACAAAGAAATGCCGCGCCACCTTCCCGTCCTGGGTCTGTAATTGGAATACAAGCTCCTTGTCACCCAACTGCTGCTGAAACGCAGGATTAGTCCGACAGGCCTTACCCATCAACAAACCCAGCATCCACAGAAGAAAACGAAATTTCATGCGCACAGCCTCAAGAGAAAAGTGAACGGCCGGCGCAGTGTAGCGGCTTCGGACGATAACGACAGCATCGCACTGCGTTAGAAGAAGATGATGCGCTTTTTGACGCCGATGACTACCAAGTCATTGACGAAACGCCTGTGTTTAAAAGCGTGGAAGATTTGGTGTTTCTACGCTCGACGCTATCGGAAGTTTCCTTCAACACGTGGGGTTGTTCGTGAACTAGGCAGCTTTGCGCTCGGCCGATAGTCTTTGTTGGTCGCCGCAAAATCGGTGACACGGACGTGCAAGTCCGGCGGGATACACAATGGTTATGGCAATTCATCGAGCATTTTCCTATGCTCGCGAACCGTTATGGCAGTTGTGTATGGGAGACCTTCGGGTCTGCCGGGAATCCCGCTCGGTCTTGCACACCTATGCACAGCTGCCACCTCTTTCGAAGTGCAAGCGAAACGGTGTCGGCTCCTTAATTACGGGATATACACCTTTGATCAAGCCAACACCGAATCCACCAGAACACGAAGACACATCCCCCTACGAATCCCTCGATTCGAAGAAACTCCACGAAGCCGCCGAACGCGCCCTCAACCACCATTTCGCCCCACCGCCCAGCGAGAAACCCAAGCCTCGCAAAGGCAACCTCTTCAGCGTCTCCCCCGACATCGACACCGAAGCCCTCCTGGCCAACGCCTCGGAAGACCTGCTGTCCATCAGCGCCATCGCCGCCAACCTGGCCGACGATGTGGAAGGTACGCTGCGCTCCGTAGCCCTAGCGATCAGCAGAATGTCGGATGGGGTTCGGTTGTTGGTGGAGCGAGCGCTGGATCATATTGATACGCCGAATCCGGCGGAGCATCGGGCGAAGGTGTAGCGGAAAATGAGGGGATGAGTTTATTCATTGAACTCATCCCCTTTTATCTAATTCGCCAACTTCGAAAGCCAATGCATCAAGGCCTGGGAGGGATTCCCATCACGTAACATCTATGGAAACCCTTTATTTCGGCTTTTTTCATAATCGTCCGCACCCTCGGGAACGATCAGCTCATCCCAGACCAAGTAGACCTTTGCACCAATGCCCGTTTGCACGTAATACGCGGGCGAATATCCTCGTGTATCCGTTTCAAAATAGACGGGAACCGGGTTATTTGAGAACACCACTGCCATGTTTACGTGCTTCACAGGTGACTCTGGGCCAGCGAGAATCCTGACTTGAACGAGCGAAATCCGAGGAAACAGCATTACCCAAGGATCATTGATTTGGCCAAGGTCAACGATGCCTGGAAGGATTAGAGCTCGCGGCGTGAAGTCACTCAAATCCCATTCGTCTCCACCTGCGCGCAGAGAAACAATGGGTTCCTGATCAGAAAAATCAGGGATCTCCTGGCTGACAAGCGCAGTGCCATTCTCGATACGGTTTTCTACGACAGTGCTTGTGGTTCCTCTTTCGCGACCGGCATCACCGCATGCGCCGAGCAAAAGAAAAGTAAGTAACCAAAAAAGCTTCATCATCATTACGATTCCTGACCATCAACTTCAATTTTTGGAGGTTGGTAACTCTCCTCAATATCTTCTCCTGCCACATGCGTTAGCTTTCGAAACAAGGGGACAAGTAAGAGATCTGTTCCCTTTTTGTTGTCGATCGACCAGCTGAACGCCCCTTCTTCAATGTTTATAGCTGCGCAGCGAAATTCACAGGCAGTGGCTGGCCGTTACGTCTGAGCCTTGCGAAAGCAAACGCTTCACGCTGTCACTACCCTGCGGGCTACCTTTGTCGGCTGACAGCTGATAACAGGCCAACGCCCGGGACATATCTTTCGTTCCCAACTGGCCACTCTCAAAAGAAAAACCCAAATAGTTCATCGCATCTGTGGAACCCATGGAAACCGCACGAAAAACTTCCCTCTCCGCCTGCTCGGGATGCAAGCAAGGGCCGTCATAGTCGGTGGAGTTACCGTTACAGTAATAAGTGGCATAACCCAGCGCCCCGTCTGGCAGTGTCGTCGCTGCCGCTTTAAACAACGCCTCAACCTTGCTGGTTTCTAGCTGAGGAGCCATCTGCGAAAGACTCAATCTTGCCGCCGACAAACTCGCCTGTGGATCCCCCGACTCGGCAGCACAAACATAGTTTTCCAAGGACGCTTCAATCAACTCCTTAGTGAGGCGGTATTGCTCAAGAAACCCTAACCCACCCAAGCCCTCAGCACGTTGATAACAGACGTTCTCGACACGGCTCATTCCGGGTCTACCGGATGCGACAAGCTCCTTCTCGCTGATCGACCAATCCTCAATCCCCACCAGCGACCAGCACGACTTTTTAGCAAAGTTAAAAATCTTGATGTTGCTGTTACCGGCCCGTTTATCCACAACGTTCATATGAGTGTCATCGACTGTTTCGATCTCAACCCCTTCAGTTGTGCCTTCCATCGCGGCCATCAACGGAAACGCCAAACTGGAGCCTGTTTCCGCAGTGATTTGCGGTTCAAATCGACCTGGATCTGAGGTACGTTTCAACACCAATATTTTCACCGCCAGTGCGGTTAGGCGCTTCTGGGACTCGGCATTGGCGGAAAATGCTGGCAGAAACTGCGCGAAGTCCGAGGATGGACACGAAGCACTTCCCCCGCGCCCACCGCCTGAACGGCCCACAGTCTCAGGCGCAATCCCGTCCAAATAAGTCGAACGCTCCCGACTCATTTTTGCAATGCAATTGTTCACAACCGCCACATGAGCAGGCTTGGCTGAATCAATCTCGAACGCCTCTACGGTGCAATTCGTATCCCGTAATTTGATCCACGCACGCTGGGATTCCTTTACCTGCGTCGAATACTCCGCCCCTAATTTCGGGTTAACTGAATATTGAGATTCAAGCCTTGCCATCAGTTGGTGATAACTCGTATTCAACTGAGAATCGGCGGAATTCTTTGCAGCCTCGGAACAGGGGGCAATCTGCGAGCTAGATCTGATTTCACTGCAGTCGTCTTGGGCTAATGCGGCTGAAACCGGCAGTAGCACTAACGCGATTAGCACGCTGTTTAACCCTAAAATAATGCGTTTCACTTTCTTCAATCCTTGATTATGGAACATACTGTTTTTAAGTTTATTTCAGCTACTTTGATGGCGGAGCAACCGCGATTTGCCTGGCACGATCTAGGGTCAGACGAATCAAGCAACTAGCAGATTGCTCACCATATATAAAAGGAAAAGGGGACGGATTTATTTATTGGAGACCGCATATCATAAATAAATCCGTCCCCTTTTCAGTGGCTTACTCGGATTGCCCCTCATAGCGTTGTGTCTGAGGATTGAAACGCCACCGATGCGGACGGGTCATTGCTTTGTCATCCTTGTATCGAATCTGGTCGCTGGAGTTTCTGATGTAGGAGTAGATCTCGATCTCCTTGAAATCGCCGCCGTCCTTGGGAGAGTCATCCAACACCTTGACCCCGGCAAAGTAATCACCACCCGCATGCTTCAGGTAGCCTCGGCACTGAATCAGAAAGGCGAATGTGCTGTCCATGGACGAACCGATACCTACACGGGAGTTGAAGATGAAATCTTCGACGCCATCGCCATTGAGATCGCCGCGATACACGACGTGACCCGGATCAACAGAGAACTCTTTCCCATCGGAGCTCGAAAGTATGTCTTCGAGACTTTCGCCGCCATCCGACCATTGTGAAAGGAAGTATTTGGAGTCGTTCCCAGGATCGCAAAGACCCGATGCCATGGCTGTCATTGGCATCCAACTCACGAGTAATAAAAACAGTCTATTCAAAACGAAATTTCTCCCCGTGCTCAATCCTTGATTCGTACCGGCTCTACGCTTCTAAAAGCGCGTCACGCATTGCTTTGGAACATTCATTTCCCAGTAAGTACTGATCAACGCTTTACGTTTGCTCTCTATTCGAAGATTGACGAAACCATCGCCGCAATCGGGCTGCAACTCCTCAAAGGTGCTGGATTTTTGGTGGTAAATAAAAATCCTGTAGTAATCGAAAGTGCCCATTCCGTCATCGATTTGCGAGACCGCGAAATCCTTCACACCGTCGAAATTGAAATCGTTGATCTGCATATGCAGGTCGTTTTCAGCTTGAAAATCGATTGTTCGGGAATCGTTATGGGCCTCGTTTTTAACGGTGACTGTTAGCATAGGACCTTCCAACACGAGCGTCGCTGCGACGTTTTTTGTTGGGCTGAATGTAATTACTTCAGCAAACACTGGTGCCGCCCCCAGCAGGCCGAGCAATGATAGGGCTAGATACTTGTATCGCATGTGCTCGCCCTATTCCCACTTACATCCAGTTTCCAAAGAAGAGTCGATACTGGTGTTAATCATGAAGCTGTACTCCTTGCCACTGGACTTCTTCGTGTACAGCATCGAGACGATCTGCGCCCCTTGCGTCACCTCTTCATAGGTTCCCGCTACCTTACCGTCCACGACTTCAGACCAGATCATGGTGTGCTGCCAAGGCGCCTCTGGGTCGAGTATTTCACTCTGAGAATCCGTCAACACAAGGGAAATGGGGACGTTCGACTTGGCGTACTTGACGAAGCCACCCGACCACTTGCTGGAATGGTCGTAGAAGGTACGGAATTCGAACTTTACTGGGCTGGATTGTGATAATTCGAAGCAGACGGTCTGGGTGGTGACTTCGCTGTGGGCGGCGAAAGGGAGTAACACCAAAAAGGTAAAAAATAACCGTTTCATACTTATCAAACCCCATAAACCTACTAGCTTTTAGACTCATGTCTCAACGCTTATTCTTGTCCGGCGCCATGGCCAGTTGGCGGGTTCGCTCTATCGTTGCGCGTATTAAACATGTATCAGGAAACTCACCGAATATCGTTGTATACGACTTCGCGTCCATTAGGCATTCCGCATCCCGAAATTTCATCCAGGCTCTCTGAGTATCTCTCAACCCTTTCTGTGCGCTTTCGTTTAAGCGAGTCATACGATCCCGATACACGGAGTTGAGCAGCGCATCGGCATCGGCAAGCACCACATTAAGCACTCCATCGGGAGAGGATGGCCATACCACGTCCGCTAACGCCTGCTTAGTCTCATTGTTCCAATTGTAGAAGCCGTTTTCTTCGATTCTCAGCAACGCAGATCGCCCATGGTGATTTGTGGGATCGTTCGCACTAATTTCCGAACGGTAAACAATCTCCAGATAGATAGGATCGGTTGCGCGCTGAGGATCATTGATTAGCGCTTGTCGGATAATTGCCCGCTGTTTCTTGTTCTCAGTTATCTCTATCGAGAAACATGGGTCCGGGCCGGGACGATCAGACGACTTCACCCTCTCCAGGCATTGGTTACGAACTGCCATAGATGGCGAATCTGATCCGAAACCTACATCTAAAACCCTGACAAGCAGTCGTATTTCTGGATCTTTTGAAAAATCGGCTTGAAGCACGTTCGCAATCATCGTACCTTCTGCTTTGACGATGGATGATAGCAACGCAAACAAAATAACTAAACTGAACTTTAAAATCTTCATTTCATGGCAACCTGAGCAAAATACAATAACAAACTAGCAAAAGGAAAAGGGGACGGATTTATTTATTGGAGACCGCATCATCATAAATAAATCCGTCCCCTTTTCACCCGTAGCGCACGAAAAAATGGGCGGCTCATTTCAGAGTCGCCCTTTTTATCGTTTTGCAGTTACACGTTCTTTTCAGACGATTTCAAGTTACTGGCCTGATCGGCCACCAAGTCGAGCCAGCCACCGGGCTTGTCCTCATCGTTAGCCGCTTTGGCCACCATACTGGCCAAAGCACCAGCGTCCTTCTTGCGAGCAGCTTCCACTGCTTCAAGCGCCTGATGGGCTACCAGAATTTTCTGCAGCGCCGGGGTGTTAGCGGTGGCTGCAGTCAATGGCTTCAGCGGTGGCAAGGCTGCGACTTTGGCCACCAAGTCACCCGGCGCCTTGGTGAAGGTCCGCAGAGAATCCAGATTATCGAGCATAGGAATTGCAATACCGGTGATCGGATCGAACGCGCTGATCTCAGGCAAACCAACTTTCCCGGTAAGAACAGGACGCGCCACGTTCATTAGAGGGAGCGCCAACAACATTCGCGGATCACGCTTTTTGATGCTCAAGCCAATACTGGCCACCGCAATGCCTATGCCGATGACACGCCCTGCTGTGGCAACCAAAGACAGTTGCTTGTTGGACTCGTTATCGAAATGCACCAGACGTATGCGGAAGTAATCTGTGAAAGGTTCGCGGGGACCAATGCCGGACGTGTTCATAAACCATGCACGAGAGTCGTGAACCTGATCATCGAACAGTGCAACCAGGTCTTCCTGGCCCTGCCGTACTTTGTTTGGTGCGCTGAACATCTCCTTGTATCGCGCCGTGCCATTGTCGTACAGGTAGTTGTACTCCTCGGCCTCATCTTCCTCGTTGATTGCGTAGACCGTGCCTCCAACCAACATATCAATGATCGTACTGCCAGTTTTCCAGTCATCCAAAATCCCCCATTCCTTGAGGTAGTCATGGCGAAATTCGGCAGCAGCGCCCAATAGCTGTACTTGGTCGAGGGGTGGATCGAAGGCTTTTTCCAGACGAATGTTGTCGACCTTTTCCTGACCTCCGACAACCTGAACATTCAATTGATATTCTTTTTCTTGCGCCTCGGAATACGTCGGCAATGGTTGCCCTTGGGCTGCGGCCGCGGACTCAGCTGAGCGGCGTGCATAGATCGCCTTCCATGCATCCTGTTGAGCCACGGGCATGTCTTTGTCGACGTTCGCAAAGAAACCACGCTGCGCCAGACCGCCGGCATAACGGTCGATGCGCCAGCCTGTAAGTAGGGCCTGCTCTCGTTTGATCATTTCTTCGAGGGTGCCGACTTTGACTTGAGATTGCCATGCGTTGAAGCGCTTGATCAGCTCATCTGAAACGTTGAATTCAATTTCCGTATCAGGGGCCATTACACGCCAGATTTCATGAACGTCGGGTTGATGTGCCGATTCGGGCACTTGCAAAGGTGCGCCTGCCTTAAAAGCTTCCGCGTAAAGATGATGAAGCGGAATCTGCGATACCAAATAATCTGTACCCGGTAGGGCCTTACCCTGATTACCAGGTGAGTAACCACCACCTACATCGGAGTGCACACCGGGGTACAAAAATTCTTCGGTTCCACTTCGATAACTGGATGCCTGTGTATCATCCCGTTGGCCCGCTGAGTTTTTGGGTCTACGCCGAATAGAGTCCAAGGGAAAGCTGGCACGCTGCTCATGTGCCGATACCAGATGAACACAACGTTTTAAAAAGTGACAATCATCTGGCAAAGCAGTGCTCATGCACTTTTCTATAGCTTCATCAGGTAGGCGCATTGTGTCATCAGCCCAACCCATGTGGCCTGCGGCAAAGGGCATACTATCCGCCATACCCACTGCTGCAACGGTATCGCAGATGCCCAGAAATTCTATAGAAATAGGCAGTCCGGCAAAACGATATTCAGTTTGGCCATCGCTACCAGTGCAACGCGTTAATGTTTGTAGCCAATTGGCGAATGTACGGGCTTGCGCGGCACCACGCGAGAATCCATACACATACAATCGCATAGCGAGAATATGAGGTTTGACTTCGGCATCGACGCGTTTTTTCAGCGCATCTTCTAGCTTCTGAATCTCAGGTCGCATTGCTGCTTCGCGCTTTTTTTCTCCGTTGGCCAAGAGACCACCAGTGAGCGCAGTCACTAGTCCGGTAGACATGGCATCTATCAGTCCGCGCATTTCAGGTACGCTGAGAGCGGTCGATTCCAGTGTCTGCTTCAACGCATCGAGCAATCGAGTAAGTCCCCAGTTGATTCGGTTCTCCCCCCCACTAGCAAACATAAGCCCACCATCGCTAGGCGTGTATTCGAGTATGTCAGGGAAAACTGTGCCTACTCCGGGGCTGTAGTAGCGGAAGTATCCTTGCTCCTGAGCAGAGCTGATTCCGCCAATACTGGCATGAAACATTCGAGCAATATTGCTACGCGAGGACGGTATCGATGAGCCATCTGCCTGGTCATTGTTGTTGGTACCATCGAATGCAATGGTGATATGCAGGGACTTGCTGCAAGGCGGACCGCTCTGAATATTGCCTTTAGCCTGTACCAACTTTCGCTGCTGATTTCCAAACGCGGTTTCATCACGTTTTTGCAATTTAATATTTTTTGCTAACTGACCCGGCTCTCTTGGCAACCGTCGAGCCAACGGGAAGCTTGGCGCAGCGAATGCGCTAGCAGGTTTAGGAGCGCCTCCTGAACTCAAAAACTCGGACATACGGAGGACTCCTTTGAATTGAAATAAGCTCTATCTGGATAATCTGGATGTTCCGGTGTATAGCACGTAGTAGAAACTCGAACTTTGTCGCAAGACAGGAAATGAACCTGCAAAGCACAAAATTTATCGTCATATTTAGGAATATCAACGATTGCCTTGTGATGAGTGTAATTAGCGGTATGGCGACTGTAATCGCCAGACTCGATTTGACCGTATTTATCACGTTTTATAGCAGCACGCGGGGCCGGATCACTTTCCCACTCAACAATGGCTTTTAGTCCTGGATTCCAGCTTCGAGGTAGCGAGGTACAACAGGTTTGTGAACTCAACCCTCCTTGATACGGGCCTATATTAGGTCCTCCCGCGCCATTCACGGTAAATCGGTTGATGTTGCTCGATGTATGGTTATAGCCCGAGACCGGGGTGCCTAGCATCTCAGACTGTGCTTGACATGCACCTAAGTTCAACACACCAAAAAACAACAAAAATACATTGGCCAATCGGTGGTTGTTAGAGAACCTAATGCTGGGTAAATATTGAGCGATCAAGCTATAACCTCGAGAGAAAAAACTTAGCATCAACGCCGTGAAAAATCGCAGACTGCTTTCCTTACTTATACGCCTAGACATATATTTGGCCGCTCCATATTCATCGGGGTAATTAATTAAACATCCGGAAAACCGGAATTGACGCTTGTGCAGGGTCAAAGAATCAGACATGACGTCGGCTCCTTAACCTGAAAATATGCTTTATCTGGATAGTTCGGATGACTTGGAGTAAAGCAAGTAGTAGAAACCCTTACTTGGTCGCACGACAAAAAGTGAACTTGTAAAGCACACAACCCCTTAGCGTATGCAGGAATTTCAACTGTCGCCGTATGATGAGAATAACCAGCAGCGTGACTAACAGCAGCCTCTTCTACAATTTGGCCATTTTGATCACGCTCGAGTTTTTCGTATGGGTTTGGATCTTTGTCCCACTCAACATTTGCTCTGAGGCCTGAATTCCATTGAACAGGCAGTATGCTGCAACAAACTTCAGCCTCTCCGCCTTGATGCGGAGGAGTGTGCGGTCCGCCGGCACCGTTAATGGTGAATCGGATAATGCTGGCTGATGTGTGATTGAAGGCCGTTACAGGTGCTGACACCATTTCAGGGCCTGCATGGCAACCGCTCAATACCACCAAAACCAACATAATCCCCGCAAGCCTCCACCCAGAAGATAATGTCCTCCCGACAAGTGCTAAGAATTCAGGACCTCGGAGGAAATTCAAATCAACGCCCTCACCGGCTCATCAATCACAAACGGCGAGTTCTCCACCAACCACTGTTCAATAAACGGCTCCCGCTCCTCCGGCTCTTTCAATCCTTTCTGATTCGCCGCCAATTGGCTTCTATACAAATGACGAATAAGGCTCTCATTACGGCTCAAGCCATAGTTCTGCGGCACGGCGCAGCGATCAACCCGGTAAGCATCAGCCTCTGTCCAGGCAAGCAGGTTGGCCACTTGCGGGTGGTCGAACATGACCGGGCCGCTGGCCGGTTTCGGTGCGTGGCGCACGTAGTTGCCGGGCAGGCTTTGTGGGTGTTGGTCGCGGTCGAGCCAGTGCCAGGAAATCACGGCGGCGTGGAAGGCGTTGCTTTGCGCGGGGGTCAGGGTTTCGGCGACCGGCAGCAGCATGCGCGGATCGTAGTAACGCAAAACGCCTTCGGAGCGACCCTGATTCCATTGCGCCTGGAGGAAGCCTCGCAGATGATCGGCCAGCGCTTCGAATGCCCAAGGGCTGAACAGGGCGACGACGTGTTTGTTGCAGTCGACGGCGCTGATGAAGGTTTTCAGCCAGGGCCGTTGGGCGTTGTCTACGCGTAGTAGCAACGGGCCGAAATCGGCGATGGCGACTTCCGGGGTGTTTTCGAACAGCTTGGCCAGTTTGGCCGCTTCGGGTTGCTCCACCAGTTCTTGCAGCAGCGGGTAGTCGAGGCTGGTGGCGTCGATCAGCAGGTCGAGGTGCTGGTGTTGCAGTTGCTGGGCGTTGACCCATAACTCGTCGAGCCAGTGCACGTTGCTTGTGTACATAAAGTCGTCCTTTATCTCGCGGCCAGAGCTTGGGCGTTACGTTTGGCCCGGGCCAGACATTCCTTGCAGACTGGCGGTGGCGGCATCGGCGCATTGCCGAGCGCCTGTGGCGGCACCGCGCCAGCGATGTCTGAATCCGCAGCGCCCGGCAGACGCGGAGGCTTGATGCCAATCCCCGTGCCGCTGCCCGCCGAACCACCGGCATTGATCTTCACCACCGGCCCAACAACCGTCACGCCACCGCCATCCAGCTTGATAAAGCTGCCACCACCCAAGATGGTCAGCTCCGACCCTGCCTCGATAACAATCTTCGCCCCAGCCTTCAGGTGAATCTCTTTCCCAACGCTGGTCAGCTGCGCCGTCCCGAGCTTCACATGTTGGTTCTGCCCAATCGTCAGGTGATCATCCAGCCGCGTTTCAACCTTGCGATCCGCAATCGTGGTGCGATGCTCTTCCGCCTTCAGCTCGGTGTAGGTGTTCTTCACCACCGTGTCATGCCGTTCATTGCCAACGCGAATCTTCTGATCATGCTCAATGTTTTCATCCCAATCCCGCTGGGCATGAATAAAGATCTGCTCCGCACCTTTCTTGTCTTCAATCCGCAGTTCATTAAACCCACCGCCCCCGGGGGAGCTGAGGGTTTTGAAGACGGTGCGGGTTTTGTTCGCCGGCAATTCGTAGGGGACCTGGTTTTCCTTGTGGTACAGGCAACCGGTCACCAACGGCTGATCGGGGTCGCCTTCGAGGAAGGTGACGAGGACTTCCATGCCGATGCGGGGAATGACGATGGCGCCATAGCGATCCCCGGCCCAACTTGAAGAAACGCGCATCCAGCAGCTGGTTTTGTCGTCGGCCAAGCCTTCGCGGTCCCAGTGGAATTGCACTTTGATGCGGCCGTACTGATCGCAGTGGATTTCTTCGCCCTTGGGCCCTGTGACCATGGCGGTCTGGCTGCCGAGGACGCGGGGTTTCGGGTGTTCCAGCGCGGGGCGGTAGAAGACGTTCCACGGGGTGGCGAGGAAGCGGTTGCGGTAGCCCTGGTGGAAGTCGTCTTTGTTGTCGGTGGTGTCGCTGGTCACGGACTCTTCGAGGACTTGCGGTTGTTTGCCTTCGTGGACGATTTCGGTGAGCAGCCAGAGGTCGTTCCACTCGGTGCGCGGGTGGTCGGACATTTCCAGGAAGTGGCCGCTGATCAGCCTGGTCTGGTCGCCGTGGCCTTCGGCTTGCTGGTAGTCGGCGCGGTGGCGTTCGAGGGCGCGTTGGCTGAGGAACTTGCCGCGCGCGCGATCGAGGAAGCGGCCAGGGTAGTCGTAATCTTCCAGATCCGGTTCGGTGCTTTCGCCGTCGGGTTTGTAGGCGGCTTCGAGTTGCAGCCGTGGTTTTTCGAAATCGTAGTCGCGGCGCGTGACGCGGCCGGTGCGGGTTTCGAGGCGCAGTTTGAAGCCTTTGATGACGGGCTCGTCGGCGACCATGCCGCTGCCTTGCACATACGCGGTTGGCTGGCCGAGTTTCGGGAACACGGTCTGGTCGTCGCCGAAGACCAGCAGATGGGCTTTGTCGCTGTGCTGGAAGTGGTAGTGAATGCCTTCCTCTTCGCACAGGCGCTGGACGAAGTGCAGGTCGGTTTCGTCGTACTGCACGCAGTAGTCGCGGTCCGGGCACGGTTGGCTGAGCTGGAAGCGGTAGGCGTTGCCTTTGATGCCGTGCTCTTCGAGGATCAGCGCGATGATTTTCGGCGCGGACATCTGCTGGTAAATGCGCTGGTTGGTGCGGTGATGCAGGTATTGCAGGTGCGGCACCAGGGAGATTTTGTAACGGGTCAGGCGCTTGCCGGCATCGCCTTGGGCGACGCGGTAGATCTGGCCGTGGATGCCGGAACCCTGTGGATCGAACGCCAGGAACGCCTGTTTGTGCAGGAGTTTTTCCAGGTCCAGATCGGGGTTTTCGCTGACCAGTTCGAGGTCGAAGCGATACGGCTGGCTGATGCCTTCGGTGCCGGTGAACGACAGCACTTGCAGGTCGCCGACGTAGTCTTCAACCGTCAGAGTGAAATGTGTTTCGTTAGCGAGGTTGAACATTGCTTGCTCCCTGTTCGGTGGTCATCCGTTACGCCTTCAATCGCAGGCGTTGCAGCAAAGACGATGTGGCGCCCAGGGCGTCACGCAGTTGGGCGGCGGTGATGGTGCGCTTGGCCGCATCGAAAGCCAGCGCCGTTCGCAGGGCTGGCCAGCAGTGTTTGGGCAGGTTTCGCGGCGGGTGCAGCTCGCGTTCGAGCTGGCCGTCGCGGGCCTCGGTCGAGGGCAAGCGGCGGAACGGGTGTTTGCCGCCGGCCAGTTCGTAGAGCACGCAGGCCACGCCGTACACATCGGCGCTGGCGGTCAGCGGTTGGCCTTCGAGCAGTTCCGGGGCGGCGTAGCCGGGGGTCCAGGCGTTGAAGCGGTCGCGACTCAGGTGCGGCAGGCCGGGGAGAATGCCTTCCACCGCCTGGCCGAGGCCGAAGTCGAACAGGCGCACGCCTTCTTCGCTGAGCATCACGTTGCTCGGCTTCATGTCGCCGTGCAGCACGCCGCGCGAGTGGGCGTAGGCCAGCGCGTCGAGCAGCGGCAGCGCGATGTCGCGCAGTTCTTTCCACGGCAGGCCCAGGGGCCGCTCGCAGAGTAATTTGTCCAGGGTCAACCCACGCATGAGTTCCATGGTGATGAAGGCGCGCTGGCAATCGGTGTCCACTTCAAAGCTGTGCAAGCGCAGCACGTTGTCGTGGCGCAATCGTCGGGTCAGGGCGAACTCGCTGTAGAGCAAGGCGCTGGCGTCCGGCGATTCGGCAAATTCCTCGCTGAGGATTTTCAGCGCGATGTAAGGGTCGGGATCGCCGAACTGTTCGCTCAGCAAGTCCCGTGCGCGGTAAACCGCGCCCATGCCGCCGGCACCGAGCAGGCGCTCGATGCGGTAACGGCCTGCGAGCACGTCGGGCATTTCGCCGATGCTGGCCTTGGTTGGCGCCAGCGCGGGCTCAGCTTTATGCGACTTGGCGAACGCGAAGTAAGTCAGGTTATTGGCTTCCTCGTCGGTCACCAGCAGGTCGTCGAGCGGCGGCATGAGTTGGGTCATTGGCGGATCACCACGGCAGTCAGGTTGTCCCGCGCCGAGCCACGCAGAGCGCCATCGAACAGACGCTCCAGCGCAACGTGCGGCGCGGTCAGGCTCAGGGCGTTGCCCAAGGCATCGCTGCTCAACCCGTTGTACAAACCATCGCTGCACAACAGAAACGTATCGCCGGGGTAAACCTCGAGTTCGAGCACGTCCAGGGTCAATTGCTCGGCCGCCCCGACCGCTCGGGTCAGGGCATGGGCGGCAGGGTGAGCCTTGGCGTCTTCGATGCTCATGTTTTGCTCGTCGATCAGTTGCTGTTGCAGCGAGTGGTCCTTGGACAGTTGATACAAACGCTGGCCGCGCCACAGGTAGCAACGGCTGTCACCGGCCCAGATGCAGGCCGCGCGATTGCCGTCCACCAACAGCGCCACCACGGTGCTGCCCATGATGCTGTCGTGGCGCCCGGCCGTGACGGTCAACTCCTGCCCCAAGCGGCGGTTCAACCAGTGCAGGCACTGGCGGATGCCTTTGAGGCGTTCGTCGAAATCATCCTGCACCGGCAATTCCGCCAGGCTGGCGACGATCAACTGGCTGGCAATGTCGCCACCCTGATGACCGCCCATGCCGTCCGCGACCACCCACAGCCCCTGCTGTGGACAGTCGAGAAAAGCATCTTCGTTGCGCGCCCGAACCTTGCCGGCGTCGGTACGCGCAGCGCTGCGCCAGGGACTGGCAACCAGCATCAGAGCTGCACCGGCATACGGAAGGTGCGCAGCACGCCCATGTCGAACGGGTTCGGTGTGCGCTGGCTGCTGAGCAGGTAATTGGCGCGCAGGCCACCCACGTCAGCTTTCAGGACCATCACGTCGCGACCGTTCAGGTACTCGGTCTGCATCAGGTCGAACAGACGGAACAGCGACCACGGGCCGGTGTTCTTTTCAATACCGATCGGGCGCCCGGCCATTTTGTCGAGGACCAGGCTGGTGCGACCGTCTTCAGCGTCGGTCGGCCATTTGAACGACACCGGCACAATCGGACCGTGGCGGTATTCGATGGTCTTGTCGCCAAACTTGAACTCGGAACGGCTGACGGCCGGGTCGAGGGTGTACGGCTCCAGTTTGAACTGCACTTGCGGCTCGGCCGGGTTGATCGAGAAGAAGCTCTGGCGAATCACTTGGGCCGCGGCCATCTGGTCGAGGTAGACCTTGGAAATTGGCAGGCTGTGACCGTCGATGCTACGCAGGCGGTAGTTACCCGGATCGCCACTGACGAACGGACGCATGTAGGTCTCGAAGAAGCGATCGTTGATGCCCTGGGCCTTGAAGAACTCGCGGAAGTCGCTGATCGCCACGTCGCTGGTGCTGTGGGCGCTGAACGGATAACGCTTGTTGATCGCCTTGCCATAGAAGCTGTACAGCTCGCTCTGATAGCGCTGGTTCAGGTACTGATAAGAATCGTTGAGCACCAGGCGCCAGGTGTCTTCGGCCAGCACGTTGAACCACACACTGACCGGACGCGGCAGACGATTCGAAGCATTGCGCAGGGCGCTCAGCGCATCACGCTGGCCGCTCATGCGGGTCTTGGCCATTTCAAACGCGGCCTGCTCCGGGGAACTGGCACGGGCCAGGCTCGCCAGCTGCATTTGCAGGTCGTTGAGCGCCGCCAGGGCCGGGGTCAAATCAGCGGCCGGGCCGTTGTTGTCGTCCAGCAAACGGTGCAACGGTTCAAAGCGGCGTTGCAGTGATTTCTTCGCGGTGTCCGGCAGGTTCTTGGTCATGTCAGCGGCTTTATCCGCCGCCGCTGCCGCGAGTTTGCCGAGCTTGCCGCCCTTCTCTGCCAGTTTCCCGGCTGCATCGGCGGCGTCTTCAGCGCTGTCAGCGGCCACCGGGAAGCGCGTATTCTCGCGCACTTCCACCAGCAGTTGCAGGACTGGCGAGTTGGCCGAAGTCAGGCCCGCCAGTTGCTCGGCGCCCTCACCCGCGTCATTGATCGGTGGCAAGGCCACCTGGCCGACTGCTTCGCTCCAGAAGTTGGCGTAGTCACGGAAGTACAGTTGCTCCAGTTCGACCATCAGGCGACGCAAGTCCATGCCGCTGATGCCCGAGCCTTCGCCCAGTACCCAGTTGTCACGCAGGATGTCGGTGACCAGCGCACTGCCCTGGACCGAGAAATACTGCTGATAACCCTGCTGGGTGTAGAAGCCGGGGATCACGTAATCGGTGCCGACAAACAGCGAACCTTGTGGGCCGAGGTGTTGGCTGAGACGGTATTCCGGCAGGTTGCGGGCCTGCTCGCGCAGCATCCGGTAAACCACGTTGGCCAGCGATTCGCTGCGCAGGACCTGACGGGCCTGTGCCACCAGTTGATCGTTGAGCGGGTAGATAAACGGCTGCTGCAGCAAACGCTCGAAGTGCGTGTTCAAGCCGTTCTGCACGGCGGTGTTGCCGGCATAACGCTGGGACCATTCGGTGGCAACCCAATCCTTGAGCCACGGGCCGTCGCGACGGTCTTTCATGTTCAGCATCAGGTACGCGCGCAGGCTGTTGAGCAGGCGTTCGCGGTCGTGCATGTTGGCGCGGATCTGCCCTTCCAGCAGCGTCGCGACCTTCGGCAGCAATTGCGCTTCGAGCTCGCGCTCGTAGGCGTTCTTGACCACTGGATTGACGTCTTCGCCTTGATACAGACCGCCACGCTCGTGGTAACTCACGTCGCCTTTTTTCGGGAAGACCTGAGTCGCCGCGTAGGCCGTGTCGAGCGGCTTGAGCACCGCCATGGAATCATCGCGCGCGGTCAGCGCCGAGCGCTGTTGCGTCCAGTTGGTGGCCAAGTTACGCAGGTTTTCCAGACGCTCGTAGTTGGCGGAGAAACCGCCCGCCCAGAGCATGCCGAACAGCGCCAATGCCGCCAGCGCGCCCACATACAGCGCACGTTGGCCCCAATGGATGCGGCTGCGTTCGCGCTTGTCCAGACCGGCCAGATCGGCCTCGGGGAAAATCACCCGGCTAAGCAAATGATGGATGAAGCGGGAACGGCCGCTGCGCAAGGTCGGCAGCACGCCCGCGTTCATGCCCAGATTGGCGCCGATGCCGGCGGTGGTCTGGTCCATTTCCTGGGTCAGGTGCGGTGCGCTGGTCAGGTAGAAACCGCGCAACTGGCTGACACGCTGGTAGCGGTTGCCAGTGAACGCCATGTCGACGAACAGGCACAGGCGCTCGCCGATCTGCCCCAGTTGATGCGGGAAGTCGAGGATGCGGCCACGGCGCTGGGTGTCGCGCTCCTGATGCATGCGCATGATCACCTGGCTGTTCAGGCGACGCAGCAGCTCTTCGAACTCGGCGCGCAATACTGCAACGTCGGTGCCGCTCTGCTCTTTGCGGAAGCTGGTGCCGAGCACCTGATCGCTTTCTTCGCGGGTCAGTTGATCGAAGAACTCGTCGAAACCGAGCAGCTTGTCGGCCTTGCTCAGGACCAGGTAAACCGGCACGTCGACGTGGAGTTTTTGATGCACGTCCTGCAAGCGCGCACGCACCTGGCGGGCCAGGGTGTCGAGGTCTTTCTCGTCGGGGCACAGCAGGGTTTCCACCGGAATGGTCACCAGCACACCGTTCAATGGCCGGTTGCGGCGACGCTTGCGCAGCAGGTCGAGCAAGGTGCTCCAGGCGCTGCCGTCGACTTCGCCGTCCGGCTGGGTCAGGTAGCGCCCGGCGGTGTCGATCAGCACACCGTGGTCGGCGAAATACCAGTCGCAATGACGAGTGCCTTGGGTGTCGCGGGTGAGCTTGCGGTCGATCTTGTTGATCGGAAACTCAAGGCCCGAGAAGTCCAGCAGGCTGGTCTTGCCGCTGCCCTGTGGGCCAATCAGCAAGTACCACGGCAAATCACTGCGCCAGCGCTCGCTGCGACCGCGATACAGGCTCGACGTCTTGAGGGTTTTCAGGGCGTCCTTGAAACGCACCTTCAGCTCTTTCTCTTCTTCGTCGATCAGCTCTTCGCGGCGGATACGGTCCTGGCCGTCTTCGGTGTCTTCGATGGCTTTTTTACGCACACCGGCGCGCCAGCTGACGAAGACCATGGTCAGGCCCCAGATCAGGAACAGCACGCTGATGGTCAGCAAGCGCGAGGTCGAACCTTCCCAGAACTTGTAGTCATCCACCGCCAGCAGCGGCCCGACGAACCACACCAGCAGCGCGACAAACAGCACCACCAGCAAGGTCCAGACCCAGGTCTTGCGCAAGAATGCGCCGACTTTCTTGAAAAACTTTTTCATGACACGTCCCTGTTTACGGCTGTGACTGCGGCTGGACCGCGGCCGGATCTAGCGGCTGGAAAGGTTGCAGAACGGTGTCGCGCTGCTCGCCGAGCACCCAGGCGAAACCCGAATACATCACCACCAGGCAGACAAAGGTGAACAGCACCACCATCCACGCCGGCACGATGCGCACCAGGCTGCGGCGCTGATCGTTCAGGCCTTCCCAGTGCGGCGACAGCTCACGCGGCACGTCGCCACGCAGTTGACGGATCTGCCGGTACAAGGCATCGCGGATGCCTTCGAGTTCGAGCATGCCGCGCGCTTGTACGCGGTACTTGCCTTCGAAACCGAGGGACAGGCACAGGTACATCAACTCCAGCATCGGCAGGTGCTTGACCGGGTTTTTCGACAGGCGATCCAGCAGCTGGAAGAACTTCTCGCCACCGAAGGTTTCGTTGTGGAAGCTGCTGAGCAGGCTCATCTGCGACCACTCGCTTTCGTTGCCCCACGGCGTGGTCACGACGGCTTCGTCGACCACGGTGCACAGCACGTAGCGCGCGGCCATCACCTGGCTGCTTTCGGCGCCGTTGTGCAGTGCGCGCACTTCAAACAGCTTGAGCCCGGCGGTCAGTCGCTCGTTGAGCGCATACATGTCTTCGCGGGTGTCGCTGTGCTTGAGTCGCACCACTTCCGAGAGCAGCTCGGACGCAGCGGCCACCAGCGAATTGAGGCTGATGTTGAACGCTTCGGCCGGACGCAAACGCGCGGCGTAGATCATGCGTTCTTCGAGCTGCTCGAATCGCGGCGGTGCAGCGAAATCGGTCAGCGGACTTTGCGCCGGGCCGTGGCCCTGGCGGTCGAGCAAGACGGTTTTATCGTCCTGATGGTGTTCCATGTCCTTAATCATTTCAGTCAGTTCCTGATGGCCCAGAATTTCAGTTCGAGCTCGGCAAATTCACCGGAAACGTGGAACGCGAAGCCGCCGGAGCGCTCCAGGTCTGCCAGGTCTCCCGAACTGAGTTCGAGGATGAAATAGGTTTTGTTGGAGTGGAACGCGATCTGCCGCGGGGCCACCGGCAACGGTTTGACCTTGATGCCCGGCAGGTGCAGGTTGACCAGTTGGCGGATGCGCTCCACCGGGCCGACCTTGAGGTGCGCCGGCAATCGGTGGCGCAGTTCTTCAGAGTCGCAGTTGGCACTGGCCGCGAGCACGAACGATGCCGAGCCCAGCAGTTTGTGGTCGTGCAATGGCGAGACGATGATCCCGTACTGACGTTCCTGCAGGATCAGTTCGATGGCGTGCTGTTCCAGCACCATCGACAGCACCTGGCGGATCGCTTCCATCAGTTTGCGGAAGCTCGCGCCCTGATCGCTGTGCTGGTAACGGCTGTCCAGGCGCGGGCGTTTGCTGTCGCTGGAGAAGGTCGCCAGGTCACCGAGCATGGTCAGCAGCGTGCGGTACAACTCTTCCGGGTGAACCTGCTCCAGGCCGAGGTAGTGACGCAGCAACAGTTCGGTGCGGTTGATCAGTTGCAGCATCATGAAGTCGCCGACTTCCGCGCCACCGACCTTGCCGTTGGAACGGATGCGCTCGGCGATGGTGTCGCCACGGTGACCGAGCATGCTGATCACTTCTTTGAGGCACGACAGCAGGTAGCTGGAGGCATGCGCCTGAATGTAGGTCGGCACGAAATCCGGGTCGAGGCTGATCACGCCGTCAGGCGTGGTGTCGAGCACGTCGCAAATTTTCAGCTTCACGTAGGCCTGATCGCTCTGCTGTTCACCGAGCAACAATTTGAAGTCCGGGCGACCGCAGCGCACCTGGCTGGCGGAGTCATCCCCGGCGTTGGAGTCGGCGACTTCGGCTTCGTACGCGGTGTAGCGCGCCAGCACGTCGGATTGCTCCGGACGGCGCGCCTCGATGTGGTTACCGGTGACCAGCGGCAACGCCAGGTAGATCGGCGTGTTGCCGGTGTTCGGCGGCACGTCCAGCGCCAGCGGTTCGGTGTTGCCACCGAGTTCGAACAGGCTGCCGTCCGGCAGAATCCCCGAGGCCTGGCTGACCACCAGTTTGCCCATGTTGAGGAACTGCAAATCGATGTCCAGGTTCAGGAAACCCCAGGTGTAACTGCCCAGCAACTGGGTGCGGGTCTTCATCTGGTGATCGTAGTAGCGATCGTTGTGCTGGAAGTGCTGCGGGCGCAGCAGCATGCCTTCCTGCCAAATGACTTTATGGTTATTCATGATCAGTCATCCGCCTTGGCGAGCGTTTCGAGGCTATTGCGGATACCGGCCTGATCGAGCGTCAGGTCAGCGTCGGTGACTTCCACCGGGGTGATTTGCACGGTGTAGCGCCATTTGGTTTCCGGCAGGTCGCGGTAAGCGGCGAGCACGCCAACGTAGCGGCTGCCCTCCTCCACGCTGAGTTTCAGCTCAACGGTTTCGCCGGGGCGCAGCTCGAGTTCTTCGCTGGCCACCAGGTCTGGGGCCAGGGATTCCTTGGCGCGTTCATACAGGCTGAAGAAGTCGGCGTTTTCGAACGTCACCGGGTGCTTGAGCTCGAACAGGCGCACGACAATCGGCGACGGACGCCCGTTGAGGTCCGGGTTCAGCTGATCGCTGGCGGTCAGTTTCAGGTTGAGCTTGGTGACTTTCGAATACGGCGACAGCGACGAGCAGCCGGCCAACAGCACCAGGGCCATGAGCGCCGTCAGCGTCTTGAAAAAAGCGGTCGAGCAGCGAGACATGCGCATCATCCTTGGTGGTCGGTGTGTAGGGTGGAAATCAGGCGGATCTGCTCTTCGTAGGCCTGAGCGAAGTCACGGGCCAAGAGGCGCTCGCTCCAGTCATCGTCCTGACGCAGGGCCTGGTGATAACGACCGTAGGCTCTCCAGCGACTGCCCGAGGTGGCGAGCAACGGCTTGTTGTCGCGCTCGAAACGCAGGGTCAATTGCTGTGGCGAGAAGTGCTCCAGCGTGCCGCGAACGGCGGCGCGGCTGGCGGTCAGCAAAGCCACCTGATGCGCCTGCAAATCGCGGAACGCGCGGGAGATCGCTTGTTCTGCCGGCAACTGGCCCGGCTTGTTCGGCTGCAACAAAATGCCCAGTGCTTCACCGGCATCGACGGCGAATTTCAGCGGGTTCTTTTGCGAGCCTTGCACGGTGGTCTGGGCCAGGCGCAGTTCGTTTTTCAGTTCGCTGCGGGTGCGCAGGCTCTGCTGTAAACCGCCGACGCTTTGCTTGAGCAAGCGGGCCGCGTTCAGCGCCAGCGCTTCGCGGGCGTCGTGGTCGAGGCCTTTGAGGTCCACGCCCAGCGCGGCACCGAAATGCTCCCAGAAGCCTTCGCTCTGACGTTCGACCGCTTTCGGCGGTGGGGCCGGAGCGGGTTCGGCCGGGGCATTGATCAGCTCCGGGACCATCAGGCTTTCCATGTCGATACGGGCGTAGTCGGCGCGCTGACGGGTGTCTTCGATGGCGGTGCTCGGGGAGATCAATTGCTCGATTTCCGAATACACACGTTCTTGCTGATCCAGTGCATTGAGCGGGTCGAGGTCGAGGAACGCGTCATCCGGAATGATGCTGCCGGCCGCTTGCGGACGGCCAACTTCGACGTCGAAGGTCGCGGGGTCCCGCACCAGCCGCGCGCGGATCTCGAAATCACCCAGCACATAGACACTGCCGTGTTCGATGCGCATGGCTTCGCCCTTGCGCAGGCGTGCGCCGCTTTCGCTGTTCTGGATACCGTTGCTGCTGGTATCGGTCAGGAAAAACGTGCCTTCGCGGTAGCTGATCAACGCGTGGTGGTTGGACAGGTGGCGCTTGCGGTCTGGAATGATCCAGTCGCAATCCTCGCCCCGGCCAATCACGCCCCCAGCCTGTTTAAAGGTCTTTTGGCACAAGTCCGTGGGCACGAATTGCTTGGTGTTGAGCATTTCGAAAACCAGTTCCATGGTGATACTCCTTGCGGTCACTTGCCGCGATTGACCGCCTGCGGATCACCCAATGGGCGATAGGTGTTGTCGTTGTATTTGTAATTGCCGCTACAGCCGCCGAGGCCGCATAGAACGACGAGGGTCAGCAGGACGGCTTGCCAGTGACGAACAGGCATCAGAGGGTCTCCAGGGATAGACAAAGCACAAAGCGCCGGCCCGATTGGGCGGCGCTATCAGAAGCGAATGAGGTGAAATCGACGGTCATTGACCTACCCATCGAAGTCACCCAGGTTGATATTCAGGCGCCCGAGGCGGTACAGCAGCGTGCGTCGTGGCAGGCCGAGTTCGCGGGCGGCGAGGGTCTGGTTGCCGTCGTTTTTGCGCAGGCAATCGAGCAGCAGGCTGCGTTCGACCTGCTCCAGGCGTTCGCGCAGGTTCAGGCTGTTGTCTTCCGGCATGGCTTCCATGCGCAGGGAGAAATGCTCGGCCAGTAACTCGCCGCCCTCGCACAGCAAAACGGCGCGCTCGACCAGGCCTTTGAGTTCGCGCACGTTGCCGGGGAAGGCATAACCGGACAGGTGATCCAGCGCCGCGTCAGACCAACGCACCGCATCGCGTTGCAAGAACGAGCAGGCCTTTTCCGCAAAGTGCCGGGCCAGGTCGAGGATGTCGCCTTCACGTTGGCGCAGGGCCGGCAACTCGATCGGGAATTGCGCGAGGCGGTAGTACAAGTCCTCGCGGAATTTGCCTTCGCTGACCAGCACCGACAAATCCCGGTGCGTCGCGGCAATGATGCGCACGTCGATCTTGTGGGTATCGTTGGAACCCAGCGGACGGATCTCGCCTTCCTGCAACACGCGCAGCAACTTGGCTTGCAGCGACAACGGCATGTCGCCGATTTCATCCAGCAGCAAGGTGCCGCCATTGGCCGCGTCGAACAGCCCGGCGCGGTCGCGATCAGCGCCGGTGAAGGCGCCTTTGCGGTAGCCGAACAGTTCACTTTCCAGCAGGTTCTCGGGGAACGCCGCGCAGTTCTGCACGATGAACGCCTGGGAGCGGCGCGGCCCGCAATCGTGAATCGCCCGGGCGACCACTTCCTTGCCGGTGCCGGTTTCGCCGCGCAACAGCACGGTGTATGGGCTGTGCAGGACTTTGCTGATCAGCGAATAGGTCTGGCGCATGGCCGAGCTTTTACCGATCAAACCGTAACCGCTGGCGCTCGGCACACTGACCGGCGCTGGCCGCGAAACACCGCTCGGCTGACGCAACCGTTGCAGCAGGTGCAACTGGCCGAGCACGAACGAACCCAGCTGACCGAGGGAGTCGGCAAAGCCTTGCAGGTCGATATGCCGGCGACTGGCGCACAGCAGCAAGCCTTCAACCGACTTCTGCTGATTGACCAAAGGCACGCACAACAGCGACTGCCAAGGCGTGGCCTGGGGCGGCAGGAAACTGGTTTCGTGCAGGCTGCCGCTCAGCTCGCTGAGGCTCACCACACGGTTCTGGCACAGGGCGAACTGCAGCAGTTGTTCACCGTTGTAATCCGCCGGCAGGCTCGCCGCTTCCCGGGGTTGCAGGATGCCGTTCAGGCATTCGGCGTTCATGCCCAGGCAGGTGTGGGTCGCGTCCAGCAAGTACAGCTGCGTCAGTTCGCAACCGCTGAGCTCGGCCAGACCGCGCACGAAGTCACCCAGCAGCGCAGCCCCGTCCGCCGCCCGCGACAGGCTGGCGAACTGCGCCAGCAAGGCTTCGGCATAGACCAGCGGTTGCGGCACTTGAGTGAACATCACACCCACCTCAGGCGAACTCGCAGGTCACGCTGGCGTCACCGTCGAGCGTGGCATGCACACGCTTGAGGCTTTCACCGGTGGCCATCGCGTCGAGCAAGCGGTCGGCCACCAGCGGCAGCACGTGCAGGTCGAGCAAATGGTCGATCAGGCGTGCGCCGCTGTCGCTTTGGGTGCAGCGTTCGGCCAAGTGATCGACGAGGTCCTGGGAGTAAGTGAAGTCCAGCTGACGACGGTTCAGGCGCTCGCCCAAACGGCCGAGCTTGATTTCGATCAGCTCGCGCAGCACCGGGCCGCCCACCGGGTAGTAAGGCACCACGCGCATGCGCGCCAACAGCGCCGGTTTGAAGTGTTTGCTGAGCACCGGGCGGATGGTTTCTTCAAGGACTTCGGCGGTCGGCCGCGCGCCGTTTTCGCAGAGTTCGCTGATGCGGTCGCTGCCCAGGTTCGAGGTCATCAGGATCAACGTGTTGCGGAAGTCGATCTCGCGCCCTTCGCCGTCGTTGGCCACGCCTTTGTCGAAGATTTGGTAGAACAGGTTGAGCACGTCCGGGTCGGCTTTTTCGACTTCATCGAGCAGCACCACCGAATACGGTTTTTGGCGCACGGCTTCGGTGAGCATGCCGCCCTCGCCATAACCGACGTAGCCCGGCGGCGCGCCGATCAGGCGCGAGACGGTGTGTTTCTCCTGGAACTCGGACATGTTGATGGTGGTGATGAAACGATCACCGCCGTACAGCAAATCCGCCAGGGCCAGCGCGGTTTCGGTTTTGCCGACACCACTCGGACCGACCAGCAGGAACACGCCGACCGGCGCGTCCGGTTTGTTAAGGCCGGCAGCAGTGGCGCGCATCGAGCGGTCCAGGGCGTGAACGGCTTGTTCCTGACCACGGATGCGCGTGCGCAGGTCGGTGGCGAAGCTCGCGACCTTGGCATTGTGCTCGCGGGCCAGTTGCGCCAAGGGCACGCCGGTCCAGGCGCTGATCACTTCGGCGACCAGACGCGGGCAGACTTCGAAGCTCACCAGGCGTTCTTTGACCTGAAGCTCGGTCAGCGCTTTGTGCGTTTCGTTGAGTGCCGCTTCCAGGGTTTCGACGCTGTGCGCTTCGTCCACCGGCAGGGTTTCGATCACGGTGCCTTCGGCGTCTTCTTCAACCGTGACGATGGGTTCGACGGCAGCGGCTTCACGCGCTTTGGCCAGTTGTTGGCGCAGGTCCAACAGGCGTTCGGCCAATGCCTTCTGTTCGGTCCACAGGATTTCCAGCGCCGCCCTTTCGTCTTCAGCTTCTTCCAGCCGCGCTTCCAGTGCTTCCAGCGCTTCGTGATCGATCAGCAAACCGGCTTCCGCATCACGGCGCAGGGCCTGACGCTGACGACCGCCTTCAGCCAGTTCGCCACGCAGGCGTTCAAGGCTTTCCGGAGCGGCGGCGAGGCTGATGCGAACGCGGGCGCACGCGGTGTCGAGCACGTCGACGGCTTTGTCCGGCAGTTGGCGACCGGCGAGGTAACGGGCGGACAGTTCGGCGGCGGAGACGACGGCGTCATCGCGCAGGTAGATGCCGTGGCTCTTCTCGTACACCTGAGCCAGACCACGAAGGATGGTCACCGCTTCGCTGACGGTCGGTTCGTGCAGTTGCACCGGCTGGAAACGACGGGCCAGCGCCGGGTCTTTCTCGAAGTATTTTTTGTACTCGGCCCAGGTGGTGGCGGCGATGGTGCGCAGTTCGCCACGGGCCAGCGCCGGTTTCAGCAGGTTGGCCGCGTCGGAACCGCCGGCATTGCCGCCCGCGCCGATCAGCGTGTGGGCTTCGTCGATGAACAGGATGATCGGTTTCGGCGAGGCTTTGACTTCGTCGATCACGCCCTTGAGGCGACGTTCGAATTCACCTTTGACGCTGGCACCGGCCTGCAGCAGGCCCATGTCCAGCGACAGCAGCTCGACGCCTTTGAGCACCTGAGGCACTTCACCGGCGGCGATGCGCGAGGCCAGGCCTTCGACGATCGCGGTTTTACCCACACCGGCTTCACCGACCACAATCGGGTTGTTCTTGCGGCGACGGGCAAGGATGTCGATCATCTGCCGGATCGCACCATCGCGGCACAGCACCGGGTCGAGTTTGCCGTCGCGGGCCTGTTGGGTCAGGTTGTGGGTGAAGCGTTGCAACAGCGATTCGCCCGCCACGGCGGGTTTGCCGGTGGCCGGTTGTTCTTTCTGCGACAGGGCGAATTCTTTCAGGCGATCAATGTTCAGTTTGGCCAACAACGCCTGGTAACGGCTGCCGGCGTAACGCATCGGGTTACGCAGCAAGGCGAGGATCAGCGCGGCCTGTTCGACCTGGGTCTGGCCCAGTTCGAGGTTCGCCACCAGCAAGGCATCCTGCAGCCATTGCACCAGTTCCGGGGCAAACACCGGGTTGCGCGAAGCGCTGTGTTCGACCCGCGATTGCAGGGCCGCGCTCAGTTCACCGGCATCCACTTCGGCATCTTGCAGCGCGCGGGCGAGCAGGCCTTGCGGGCGCTCCAGCAGGCCGAGCAACAAGTCTTCGACGAGGATCTTGCTGCCGCCACGGGCGACGCAGCGTTCGGCAGAACTTTCCAGGTCACGACGGGTTTCGGCGTCCAGCGCCTGGATAAGTTGTTGCAGGTCTACGTTGATCATTGGTCATCTGTCCTTAATGAATTTTGCTGCCCAGGGTCACCACGCCGTCCGCTTTTTCGCGGCCCAGCCAACTGGTCCAACCCAAGCGACAGGCGTTCTGCTCACCGATGCGCAGTTCCGGGATTTCTTCGTGGCGCAACACCAGGCGAATGTCGTAATCGAGCGGGTCACGCAGGGTAAAGCGCACCAGCGCGCACAACGGCTGGTAGCCGAAACCGATGGGCAGGAATTCGTGAAAGCGTTGCCAGTCGAGTTCGCGGATGTGAATGCGGAATTTGCCGCTGCGGTCGCGCACGTGTTCGCCCAGCACCAGGTCTTCGCCAAGCAGGCTGTTGGCGCGACCCAAACGATTGCGCTGCTCGTCGAGAATTTCCACGCGGCGCTCGATGCACTGCTCGATGGTCAGCTCGGCGTGCTTGAAGTAGTAACGCAGCACCGCTTCGATCAGCGCCGCCGAGTGCGCGCGCAAGCTGAGCAAGCCGAGGTATGGCAGCAGGCGTTTCCAGTTCAGTTCGCCGGCCTTGCGGATCTCTTCGCCGCCCAGGCCAATCAACGCAAACAATTGCGAGGAGAACGGGTCGAGCGCACCGCTCTCGAAGCTGGCGCGGTAGCGGTATTTGCGCCAGATCGGCAGCATCAGCCGTTGCAGGCGATGGTGGAACAGGTCGAGGAAGTTGCGGGTCGGATTGCCGTCTTCGCTGTCGCCCAGGGCCTGTTCGCCGTAGAACGCCGGCAGCGGCGAACCGGAACCGACCAGGCCGATCAGGTTGAAACGCAGGCGCGCGCGCATCTGCCCGTGCTCGTGGAAAAACTCCACGCGATCGACATCGCTGCCAGGGAAACCCAGGCTCGGGTTGGCCTGGAATTCCAGCTGGTCGTACAAATCGTCCTGACTCAGGTGCGGGTGGGCCTCGCGCAGCCGGTCAACCACCAGCAGCACGGCCTGAAACAGCGAGTACTCGCGTATTCCTCGGGTCAGACCGCTTAAAGCAGCGGCTGAAGGCCCATACGTGGTGTCCATTGGTACACCTCTCCCTGTGTGCTTTTTACCCGCAGCTCGTGGTACGAATTGAGACTGGCGTAAAGCGCGAAAAACTCGTTAAGAACCGAAGCGAACACGAACAGGTCGCCTTCGCCGATGTAGCCTTCCGGGTCGATGGTCAGCTCGGTGCGCAACCCGCGCACCGGCAAGCCGCGATGCAGGCGGTCGACGTGTTGGTGTTTGATCGATTTGAGCCCGCCGAGCAGGCGCTTGCTGACCTTCTCCGCGTGCTGGTCGTAGTAGCGCGGCAGGTCGTAGGTTTCGAGAATCACCTTCAACGCATTGACGTCGGCCAATGACAGATAGTTAAGCGACATGTTGCTGATCAGCTTCCACAGGAAGTCGCGATTCAGCGGCGGCGCATAACTCGGGGTAGCCGGGGTGATGTTGCGGAAACTGAGAAACTCCGGCGTCTCTTCACAGGCCTGGCAGATGTCGCCGAGCTTGAGTTTTTTTGGCAGGTTCTGGTTGGTGCACGTCAGCTCGATCGACAGGGTTTCGTGGGCTTCGGTATGGCGGATGCCGAAGCTCAAGTAAGTGTCGAGGCCGTCGTGCAGCAGCGATGAACGCTGGCGAATGCTGTAGTGCGGACGGCTGGTGGGCACGTCGAAACTCGGGTCGTGCTCGAAGGATTCGAACGGCACGTACTCCTGATAACCGAGACCGCCGGGCTTCCAGCCGGTGACGCTTTCCACGGAAAACACGCCGCAGTTTTCCAGGTCGTATTCGGCAGGCAACAGCAGGTATTCGTCCTGCTTGCCGTCGAGGCGAATCGGCAGTGCGTCGTGCTTGAACAGGTTGACGATGGGCGTGCAATACAGCTTCACGTTGTCCAGGGTCGGACGCATGCGCAGGATGCCGCTCTTGCGAATATCGAAGCGCAACTCCAGACCACGCATCTGCTTGAGGGTGTTTTCCGGCAGCGCCTTGAGAATGTCCAGACCGTTGACGTCGACGAACAGGAACTTGTCCTGGAAGGCGAAATACTCTTGCAGGTAGCGGTAGCCACGGAAGGTGTTCAGCGGATACGGAATCAACGCTTCTTCTTCGGCAAAACCCACCGGCTGCACCCGGTCGCCGGGCATCTTGAACGCCATCGGGGTGCCGTTGACGCCATTGATCGGCTTGCCGGCGCTATCCAGCGGGATCAACTCGATGCCTTCCAGATTGCGCAACAGGCTCAGGTACAGCATCTGGCTGATGTAACGCTCGCCGGCGAAGTGCAGGCGCAAACGACTCAATTCCAGCTCACCGAGGTGACCGTCGGCGCTCATCTCCAGGCGCAGGCTCAACAGCGAACCGTCGCCTTTCACCGAGTACGTCAGCGCGGCCAGATCCAGCGCCTGGACTTCGGTCGGGTAGCACGTGCGGAAACGGCAACGCACGTCTTCAATCGGAACGCTTTCAATCGGTGTATCGCGATCGACCTTCAGCGCCGGGCCGGAACGTTTCAACGGGTCGAACTGCAAAATGCTGAACGCCGGCAGCGGCCGCATGTAGTTGGGCCACAGCAGTTGCATAAGCGAATGGCTGAGTTCGGGCAATTCGTCATCGAGCTTCTGACGCAGGCGACCGGTCAGGAACGCAAAACCTTCCAGCAACCGCTCCACGTCGGGATCCCGCCCGGCTTGGCCGAGGAAAGGCGCCAACGCCGGGCTACGCTCGGCGAAACGACGACCTAACTGGCGAAGTGCGGTGAGTTCGCTTTGGTAGTAGTGGTTAAAGGACACGGGTTACCTGCCTGGTAGTGGAACTCATCAAAAAAAATCCTGTAGAGCGCGAGGGGCCAGATACCCCTGCAAATCCATTGCGCTCATGATTACCGCTCTCTCATTTTTTCAGGCGTAATCGCCGTGCTGATGCCACAAGTGCTTTTTCGTGGTCTTGCAAAGAGCATCCCGGTCACTGAACCCAGCATCAATTTTCCAGAACCCTGTAAGGCGTATTGCTGATAAAAAAATTCAACCAGTGCTTTTTCGGGCTGGAAAGCCCCAACGTAAAAGCCTTGCTCGACTTATCAAATTCTATAAATACAACACCCACTGTTTTTTCATCTTCATCGGCGCGCATATCCAACTCCAACTCGGAAAAAAGAGGTGTACGGTAAACCTGACTGGGGTTGTTTAAATCGGTGAATCGCAGATAAACAAAGTCTCGCGGGGTCAAAAGCGAGCTTGCAGGAACAGACTCGATAAGGTATTGCCCAGACGGACTTTTTTTCGAATAGTCTGGCGCACGACCTAAAACTTCAACCACAATGATTGCACTAGCCATCAACAAGCTACACAACAAGACAGCCAAGCTTATGGCGTACTTATGTCCGATCTTCATTTAGCAGATATCTCAATAGGTGCAGACGTTACGGGCTCGTACATAATGTCCGAATACACGCGAAAATCGCCGCCCTTCTCATTCAGATCACGATAGTCTCGAAAATCACTGTTTTGAACGAGCATGTAGTGTTTGCCTTCGAGCTCTCGATATCGACGTACGGCCTCATCTTTTTGCTGTGTGCTTTGCTGTCCTCTCACACCCTGATATTGCGACTCCGCCATAACGGCATTCATTTGGGCAGCCAGTTTCGCGTTAGCTTTTGCTCCCTCAACGGGGTCCGTCACTAACTTATCAAAATTCCAGTAGCCAAGAATCTGACTGAACAGAGCTACGCCATCGTTGAAATCGTAGGAATCCTCGATATAAAAGCCCAATTTCGACGGGGTAAATACGATACTCTTATCCGTTACAACGACGACACCTTCAGCAATAGCTCGCATGTTGAAATTAGCCAGTGCCGCTCGAAGCTCATTCACCTCATCAGAGCCTGCCTGCTCAAACTCGACTACTTTGTTATTTGAATAACCAAATTTCTCAGCAGCACTGGCAACACCATTAAACGCAACCGGATAACACCCAGAGGCTTTACCGGAAAACGCTCGACGGAGCCTGCTTTTGATCAGAGTGACTCCAGCTGGACTATTCCAGGTCCCCCTCAAATGCTTTATCGCAGAATTTGCACGTTCAAAACCGGAAACCCAACTCATTTTAACGATGGATTCTTCTATGTATTCCTTGGGCGCGAAAACATCATGCTTCTTTACTTTATCATCCATCCCACCATCACCAGTTGGCCATGGCTTACCACTGAACCAATGGTTCATAAGGTCTGCGGCAACTGGCCATTTCATTTTTTTCATCGTATCTGGAATATCAGTGATCTTGAACTGACGCGCAGTCGCAGACTGTCCGACTTTATTACTTGCCGGAGTCATGGTCGTTGCCACTGTTGTTGCTGCCATTTCCATATCCCTCTAACAGTTACTCCAGGATCCGATTGTCACTGGTGGCGAAAAGCAAATAACTAAGCGAGTACAACTCTGGCTTGGGGTTCAATGACCAACTCAACCGCCTCCGCAGTAGCTGAGAAAACTGTTTGCGTTTTTCCGTCCGCCCCCGTCACACCGTTAATGATCTTCCCCGAGGCAGTTTTAAGCGTGTATTCCACTCCGGCGAGCGGCTTTCCGCTTTCTTGGCAATTGATCACAAAGTGCTCGTTAAACGGCCACTGAATCTCCACCGGCAACGGCGGAACAAACGGCGCCGGCGAATGCGAATTCCCAATAATCACCGTCCCGGACCCAGCCGTAACTTTGTTGCCATGAGTACCAACGGAGCCCACAGTGGCCGCCGGTTTACCGTTGATCAAAACAGTCGTTGCAAGGTCGCCGACCATCGCACCACCACACGCCGAGGCATCGCCTTGGCGGGCGGCCGCGAGGCCGTCGAAGAACACGTCGCCGGAACCGGCGGCGATCGGGTTGGTGCCGTGGCCGGGGAGCGGGCAAGCGGTGGGGTCGGATACGCGGGCTGCGGGTTTGCCGGACATACGAATCTCCTTAGTTGACCTTCACTTGACCGCTGCCATCCAGGCGCGCGGCGAAACTGACCTGACGCTTGAAACCATCAACTTCCAGCAGGCCTTCGATGCTGAAGGACAGGCGAAGCTGATCGTGGTCACGCGGCAGGGAGATGACATGCACATTGCTCAGGCGTGGCTCGTAGGCTTCGATGAAATTTTCGATGGCCAGACGGGCCTGACTCAGGGAGTCGTGCAGGCTCAGACGCATGTCATTGAGATCGGGTAGCCCGTAATCGGACAGCGTTTGCACGCTGCCCGCACGGGTGCTGAGCATCTTGGCCAGATGGGCAGCCACGGACGCCATGGCGGAAACCTCGCGGCTCCAGCCGACGCGTTTGTCCGCGTCGCCGCCCAGGCGTTCGAAAAGGCTGCCGTATCCAGTCATGAGTTAGCTCCGTTTACTCTTTGTCCAGCTTGCCAACCAGCGACAGGGTGAAATCGGCACCCATGTACTTGAAGTGCGGGCGCACGTTCAGGCTGACGCGGTACCAGCCAGGCTCGCCTTCGACATCGCTGACGATGATCTGGGCGGCACGCAGCGGACGACGGCCACGGACTTCGGCGCTCGGGTTTTCCTGGTCGGCCACGTACTGGCGGATCCACTTGTTGAGTTCCAGCTCGAGGTCGGTGCGTTCTTTCCACGAACCGAGTTGCTCGCGCTGCAGCACTTTCAAGTAGTGAGCCAGACGGTTGACGATCATCATGTACGGCAGTTGGGTGCCGAGCTTGTAGTTCAGCTCTGCCGCCTTGCCTTCTGCACTGATGCCGAAGAACTTCGGCTTCTGCACCGAGCTCGCGGAGAAGAACGCCGCGTTGTCGGAGCCTTTGCGCATGGTCAGGGAAATGAAGCCTTCCTCGGCCAGTTCGTATTCACGACGGTCGCTAACCAATACTTCCGTAGGAATCTTGGTTTCGATTTCGCCCATGCTTTCGAAGTGGTGCAACGGCAGGTCTTCCACCGCGCCACCGCTCTGCGGGCCGATGATGTTCGGGCACCAGCGGAACTTGGCGAAGCTGTCGGTCAGCTTGGTGCCGAACGCGTAGGCGGTGTTGCCCCACAGGTAGTGCTCGTGGCTGTTGGCGACGGTTTCCTTGTACACGAACGATTTGACCGGGTTGTCTTCCGGGTCGTACGGGTTACGCAGCAGGAAACGCGGCACGGTCAGGCCAACGTAACGGGAGTCTTCCGACTGGCGGAAGCTCTGCCATTTGGCGAATTGCGGGCCTTCGAAGTGATCTTTCAGATCCTTCAGGTCCGGCAGGCCGGTGAAGCTTTCCAGGCCGAAGAATTTCGGGCCGGCCGCGGCAATGAACGGCGCGTGGGACATGCAGGCAACGCTGGACACGTACTGCATCAGTTTCACGTCCGGCGAGCTCGGGGACATGAAGTAGTTGGCGATGATCGCGCCCACCGGCTGACCACCGAACTGACCGTATTCAGCGGTGTAGATGTGCTTGTACAGGCCCGACTGCATCACTTCCGGCGAATCTTCGAAGTCGTCCAGCAGGTCGTCCTTGGAGACGTTGAGGATTTCGATCTTGATGTTTTCGCGGAAATTGGTGCGGTCGACCAGCAACTGCAGGCCACGCCATGACGATTCCAGCGACTGGAAGTCCGGGTGGTGCAGGATTTCGTCCATCTGGCGGCTGAGCTTGGCATCGATCTCGGCGATCATGCGGTCAACCATGGCTTTCTTGACCGGCTCGCCGTTGTTCTGCGGCTTGAGCAGCTCTTCGATGAAGGCCGACACACCGCGCTTGGCGATGTCGTAGGCTTCGTCGTCCGGGGTCAGGCGGGTTTCGGCGATGATGCTGTCGAGAATGCTGTATTCGCCGTTCTCGTTACTCTTTTGCTGTGCTGCGCTAGTGCTCATTGTCTTGGCTTCCTTGGCTGATGGGGGCTCAGGCGTCCTGGGCGGCGGCGTTCAAGCCCAGCTCACCCAATACGCGACCGCGGGATTCGTCGTCGGCGAGCACGCCTTCGATGGCTTTGCGGAACGCAGGTGCGTTACCCAGCGGGCCTTTGAGGGCCACCAGCGCGTCGCGCAGTTCCATCAGTTTTTTCAGCTCAGGCACTTGCTCGACCAGGCTGGCCGGGTTGAAGTCCTTCATCGAGTTGACGCGCAGTTTCACGGCCAGTTCTTCAGTGTCACTTTCTTCCTGAAGACGGTTCGGTACGCTCAGTGTCAGGCTCAGCTCTTGCTTGGCCAGCACTTCGTCGAAGGTCATCTTGTCGATGCTGATCGGCTTGCGATCTTCGACTTTGCGTTCGTCCTTGCGGTGGGTGTAGTCACCGATTGCCAGTAGTTTCAACGGCAGTTCGATCTCTTCCTGGGCACCACCGGTGGCAGGTTTGAAAGTGACGTTGATGCGTTCCTTGGGGGCTACCGAGCCTTCTTTGGCCATGGCTTTTCTCCTTGCGGTTGTGGCCCGGGGGCCTATTCGAGTACCACTTCGAGATCGAGGTGGCACAGCCTGCGATAAATCTCTTCCTTGCGTTCACGTACGGCATGGTTCTGCGGCAACAACTCGCAGCAGCTATGCAGTAAATGCAGCACTTCCAGCGCAAGATCGGGCTCCCAGGCGTTCAGGCCTGAGTCCTGTAATGTTTGGTCGAGGGTCTCTAACTGGGTCTTGGCCAGTTCGTATTTCTTGGCCATGAAGCACAGCCGCGCGAGGGCGAACTGCCAGAAGAATCGAACGCGCCCGCCCTGGGCGCTTTGCAGGCCCTGCTTGAGGATTTGCACGGCAGCCTTGAGGCCGTCCTTGCGCAAAATCGGCAGGACTTCTTCGAGGGCCAGTTCCCACGCCGGCTGCGTGTCAGCCACTTCGACCTTGCGCGGCGCACTGGCGGTTTGCAGGTGCGGCATGACGTGGGCGCTGATCCAGGCGCGGGTGGCCGGATCGGCGAATGGCGCACCGTCGTGGTAACGCAATTCGATAATGCCGGGCAGGCGCTGAATCAAAAGCGCGAAGTGGATTTCCACTTCGCGCATCGCCATTTCGGCGTTCAAGGACTGAAGGCATTCCCAGGCCATTCGCTGGCCATCGAACCAGAACGGCGCCTTCGCCAGGCTCGCCTCCAGTTCCACCAGCAGGTCGGCGTATTTCGCCTGGTCGAAACGGTCCTGATAGGCCTTGAGCTTGTCCGCTGGCAAGCCGCGCAGCACGGTGATTTGCTCGGCGTTACGCTCGGGGACGGCGTCGATGGGCAACCACAGCAACGTGCGATTGAGGCGCAAGGCGCGCAGGTCGGTGGCTTTCTGCTTCAACCACCAGGCACACAACGGCCGCGCACTCTCTTGCTGGGCGCGCAGGGCCTTGTGGGCTTCTTTTTCGTTATCGATCGGTGCGCCGGGGGTGAACAACTGCGTAGCAGCTTGTTTGACCTGGGCGACGGCGGCGCCGACCACACCGGGTTCCGGCTGGTTGTCGGCGGCGCGTTGCACCATGTTTTTCAGGCGGCGGGAGATCGGCAGCAGCAACGGCGCGTCGTCGCCCAAGTGCTCGGTGCAAGCGGCATCGAGGCCTTCAAGGTGCTCGACCAGCCGCCGGAACATCGGTAACTGCTCTTTGATCGCGATGTTTTCGGTCAGCACCTGCTCAAGACGCGGCACTAGCCAACTGATCGCGGCGGAGCGGGTTCTGGCCTTGTTCGGGTGGACTTCGGCCCAGTGATGTTCTGACAAATGGTGCAGCAAACCGAGGCCGGCCAGCAGTCCTTGAAACGATTCACGCTGGTACAACGCCCAGGTCAGCCAGGCACCAACGCGCAAATCCTTGGACTGGGTACGCAGCAGGTTTTCGCTGTTTTCGCGGATTTTCAGCCAGTCGATTTGACCGCTTTCGTGCATGGACGAGGCTTTCGCCAGCTCGCTTTCCAGGGCTTCATATTCGCTTGAAAAGCGAACGTCCTCGCCCGCGAAATTCTCTTTGGAAACAGAGACTTTTGCGAGTTCGAGATAATGCGCGGAAAGTTTGCTCGAGTAGGACATCCATGGCCTTTATTTAGGATTACAGTCATACGCCAAAAGAGTATTCCAGCGGCGCGGGACAGTATCAAAGAGCTGCGATGAGTCTCATCCAATTGAGTTCGTGCTCTTTCAAGTGCGCGCATCGTAATCACAATGATGGCCACTAGCAAGCATCTGATTAAACAACAAGACGAAGTGTTGTTTATTGACCGTAGGAGAAATCCCTATATGTGTAGGGGGATCCCCTGATGTCGTTTTAATATTCAAGCCTTCATGTGATACCCATGAAACCATTGAGGTAGAGCGGCTCGTTGACCTTGACGCAGATTATTGGCTGCCATCGCCCCGCAGAAGGTGTGCAGCATGCCAACAATCAGCAAGGATGAATGTAGGAAAGCTCTGAAATGTTTCCGAAATTTAAAAAAAACTCGATCAGACAATGGATACACAAAAAAGTGCCATCGAACCGATAGCACTTTCAATTGGAGCAGATACTCAAGTTCGGCAATACACCGGGCAATTGCATGAACTTCGCTCGCAACTGCAGCGCAATATTCCGAAATAAGGAAGTTTCGGACAATGCTTCCGGCTGCGCCCTACATCCACCCTTCTGATGCGTTGATAGCGTGCAGGTGCCTACGCCGACCAAACACGTCTCTGACAGCACAAGATTCTCCGTTCTCAGCTCAAGGATGAGCTAAAAAAGCAAAAGGATAAGCGCATGTTCGCACCCGCTAACGCCTCTCAATTCACCCTTGTGATCCCGACGGTTCGCAACGATTTCAAAGTGCTGGCCTTCGAAGGCACTGAAACCATCAGCGCCTTGTATTCAGAGCCAGAAATGGCGGCGATTCACGCCAGGAACCACAGCCGGGCCAGTTGATCCGCCACATAAAAAAATGGGCACCCAACCTCGTTGGCGTGCCCATTTTTTATCCCGCTCTCCCGCGACGCGGGCAGTCGGTGCGTATTACGGATTGACGCTGTCTTTCAACGATTTGCCTGGCTTGAACGCAACAGTGTTGCTGGCCTTGATTTTGACGGGCTCACCGGTTTGCGGGTTTTTGCCGGTGCGGGCACCGCGGTGGCGTTGCAGGAAGGTACCAAAGCCCACCAGCGTGACGCTGTCCTTGCGATGCAGAGCGCCGGTGATTTCTTCGAGAACGGCGTTAAGAACGCGGTTGGCCTGCTCTTTGGTGAGGTCTGCTTTTTCAGCAATTGCTGCGGCGAGTTCTGGTTTACGCATATTAGTGAAGCCCCTTTGACGGTTTTTTGTTGTTATGTCCGTGCTGCTCTCTGTGGAGCAGCGCCCAAAGCGCCGCAGGTGCTCTACTCTGCGGCAGACGGGAGTGAGGATGGCACGCAAGGAAGAGCCGCGCCAGTCTCGGCGCGTGCTTTGTAGGGGCAAAAGAGGGGTGATTCCGACAGAACGACCGGTATTTACGCCAGCAGTGCCGGAAGCTCTTTGTTGAGGGCCAGTTTTTCCATCACGGCGGTGCCTGTCAGGGCATAACCGAGCAGTTTTCCGCTGGCATCGCGGCATAACACCTTGATGTCGCCGCCCTGCCCTTCGACCGTCCAGACGCCCTCGCTGCCCCGTGGCGGCGGCGAGACCACCAACGGACACACCGGGGTTTTCACGGTGATCGGCATCGGGCCGTAGCTCACGGGCGTAGGGTTTCCGGCCAGGGTCTGGGCCAGCGCTCTCGCACAGCTCATCAGGGGCATGACGTACAGCAAATTCAGCCCATCGACCTCGGCGCAATCGCCTAGCGCGTAGATGTTGTCATGGGACGTTTTCAGATGACGGTCGACCACCACGCCACGGTTGACTTGCACACCGGCCGCCGCGGCCAGATCGATACGCGGACGCAGACCAATGGCCGACACCACAACGTCGCAAGGGATCACCTGGCCATCGGACAGATGCGCTTCCAGGCCATCCGCCACGCGTTGCAAGCGATTGAGCACCGGCCCGAGATGGAATCGCGCACCGAGGCTTTCCAGCCCGGCCTGGACGGCAGCCGCCGCAGCCGGGTGCAACAGGGTTGGCATCACCTGCTCGCACGGTGCAACCAGTTGCACCTCGTAACCGCCCAGACTCAGGTCATTGGCGAACTCGCAGCCAATCAGGCCGGCGCCGAGCAACAGCACCCGACGCTTGCCGGCCGCCGCTGCACGAAAGCGCGCGTAATCTTCCAGATCGTTGATCGGGAACACGCAATCCGCCGCGTCACCTTCGATGGGCACGCGCACGGTTTCCGCGCCCCAGGCCAGAATCAGGTCGCGGTACATCACCGACTCTTCACCGATCCACAAGCGTTTGTGGCCCGGATCGATGCCGCTGATGCGTGTGTGGGTGCGCACTTCAGCCTTCAACTGTTCGGCCATCGCGCCGGGTTCGGCCATGCTCAGGCCGTCGGCGTCTTTGTTTTTGCCGAAACCGGTGGAGAGCATCGGCTTGGAGTAGGAACGCCCGTCATCGGCGGTAATCAACAGCAACGGGGTGTCGCTATCGAGTTTGCGAAACTCCCGGGCCAGGTTATAGCCAGCCAGCCCGGTACCGACGATGACGACAGGTGCGTTCATTCCTTACTCCTTGGATTCTTAGTTGATTTCGATCATTTCGAAATCCATCTTGCCCACGCCGCAGTCCGGGCACAGCCAATCTTCCGGCACGTCCTGCCACGGCGTGCCCGCCGCAATACCGTCGTCCGGCCAGCCGTCGGCTTCGTTATAGATCAGGCCGCAGACCACACATTGCCACTTTTTCATTCAGTTACTTCCTCAGGATTCAGGCGTATTGCCGGCACGAACGGTCGATGGTTGCAGCGTTGCCGTCCGGCTCAGGGCGTTTTGTACTGATCGGGCCCGACAGATGCAAGCCTGTTCGGCGCAACGGCAGGCCGGTCAATCAAAATCGCCGGCTGACATGGTAAGCTCGCCGCCTCATTTGCTGCCAATAATGACTCACTGTGCCGCACTCAAACGCCCCGCTGTGGCTCCCCCAAAGCCAACTCACGCCCCTCCCCGACGCGTCTACCCTCGACTGGCTGTTCGACGAAGGCTCCCTGACCCGACGGTTGATCCGTTTGTCGAATGACCGCTTCAGCGTCACGCCACTGTTCGAAGGCTGGCAACCACTGCGCGCCGACGAATGTGCTGCACTGGACCTGGCCGAGGGCAGCGAGGGCTGGGTGCGCGAGGTGTATTTGCGCGGTCACGGCGAGGCATGGGTGTTTGCCCGCAGCGTTGCAGCTCGCAGCGCGTTGCAGGGTGACGGGTTGCACATGGACGAACTGGGCAGCCGTTCCCTGGGGGAATTGCTGTTTTGCGATCATGCGTTCCAGCGTCGCGCTATCGAGGTGTGTCACTACCCTCAAGCCTGGTTGCCAATGGAGTGCCGGACATCGGAACTGTGGGGCCGGCGCTCGCGTTTCGACCGTGGCGCCCTGAGCGTGCTGGTGGCCGAAATCTTCCTGCCGACGTTGTGGAGCGCCACTCGCGCCCATCCGGAGAACTGCTGATGTACCAGAGCCTGCTCAAGTCCTTGAACCGTTTGAACCCTAGGGCCTGGGATTTCATTCAACTGACGCGCATGGACAAACCGATCGGCATTTATCTGCTGCTGTGGCCGACGCTGTGGGCGCTGTGGATTGCCGGCAAAGGCTCGCCGTCGCTGGCCAACGTGGTGATTTTTGTCTTGGGCGTGATTCTGACCCGCGCCGGGGGTTGCGTGATCAATGACTGGGCGGATCGCAAGGTCGATGGCCACGTGAAACGCACGGAACAACGCCCCTTGGTCAGCGGCAGGATCAGTTCCAAAGAAGCCCTGGTGTTCTTCGCGCTGTTGATGGGCGTGAGTTTTCTGCTGGTGTTGTGCACCAATGCGGCGACGGTCTGGCTGTCGTTCGGCGGTTTGGCGCTGGCGTTCAGTTACCCGTTCATGAAGCGCTACACCTATTACCCGCAAGTGGTGCTGGGCGCGGCGTTTTCCTGGGGGATGCCAATGGCGTTCACCGCCGAAACCGGTGAACTGCCGGCGACGGCGTGGTTGCTGTGGATCGCCAACCTGCTCTGGACCGTGGGTTATGACACGTATTACGCGATGACTGACCGTGACGATGACCTCAAGATCGGCGTGAAATCCACGGCGATTCTGTTTGGCGATGCGGATCGGGTGATCATCCTGACGTTGCAGGGGTTGGCGCTGGGCTGCCTGTTGCTGGCAGGGTCGACATTCGAGCTCGGTGGCTGGTTCCACCTCGGTTTGCTGGCGGCGGCAGGCTGTTTCGCGTGGGAATTCTGGTACACCCGTGACAAGGACCGGATGCGTTGCTTCAAGGCGTTTTTGCACAACCACTGGGCCGGGTTGGCGATTTTTGTCGGGATCGTGCTGGATTACGCACTGCGCTGACGGACACGCTTTATGTAGCAGCTGCCGAAGGCTGCGTCCGGCTGCGCAGCCGTCGTAAAGTCTGCTCACGCGGTGTATCAGATGGACCGCACACTCAGGATTTACGACTGCTGCGCAGCCGGACGCAGGCTACGCCAGCTGCTACAGGGCTACACCATCTCTACATATGCTCGCGAACGACGTGCCAGACGTCTTTCATCTTGTCGCCCGTCATATCTCCGGGAGCCTTATCCTTCATGAAGTAATACAGCGGCTTGCCGTTGTACGCCCACTGCATCATGCCATCGTCACGTTTGATAATGGTCCATTTCCCTTCAGCCTTGTCGCCTGCCTTTGCCTCCAGCGGCGGCCAGTTTTTGGCACATTCACCGGTGCACACCGACTTGCCGCCCGTGTCCTTGTCGAACGTGTACAAGGTCATGCCCTTGTGGTCGACCATCATGTCGCCTTTCATCATGCCCGGCTCAGCCGCGAAGGCTATGCCCGGCAAGGAGAACGCAGCCGCCAACAGCAGGGCTTTAAAGGAATGTGAGATTTGCTTCATGGAAACCTTCCTTTTGTGGTTGTCAGGATTCGGACTTAGAGCTTAGTTCAGGATCATGACAATCGCCGGGCAGCTAAAATACTGTCACACGACTGCAATAATTCCGTTATCTAATGCGGCGCAAGACAGTTAAATGACAAGAGGATTAAGGCATGGTTGGCAGGAGCATTCTGATCGTCGACGACGAAGCGCCCATTCGCGAAATGATCGCCGTTGCGTTGGAGATGGCCGGCTATGACTGCCTGGAGGCCGAGAACTCGCAGCAGGCCCATGCCATCATCGTTGACCGCAAGCCGGACCTGATCCTGCTCGACTGGATGCTGCCCGGCACCTCCGGTATCGAATTGGCCCGCCGCCTCAAGCGCGATGAGCTGACCGGGGACATCCCGATCATCATGCTCACCGCCAAGGGCGAAGAGGACAACAAGATCCAGGGCCTGGAAGTCGGCGCCGACGACTACATCACCAAACCGTTTTCCCCGCGAGAGCTGGTCGCCCGCCTCAAAGCCGTGTTGCGCCGTGCCGGCCCAACCGATGGCGAAGCGCCGATTGAAGTCGGCGGCCTGCTGCTGGACCCGATCAGTCACCGCGTGACCATCGACGGTAAACCGGCCGAAATGGGCCCGACCGAATACCGCCTGCTGCAATTTTTCATGACTCATCAGGAACGCGCCTACACCCGTGGCCAGTTGCTGGATCAGGTCTGGGGCGGCAACGTGTATGTGGAGGAGCGTACCGTCGACGTGCACATCCGTCGTCTGCGCAAGGCCCTCGGCGATGCCTACGAAAATCTGGTACAAACCGTGCGTGGCACGGGTTACCGCTTTTCCACCAAAGCCTGACCCTGCCCTTACCCGCCCGACAAGCTGACAAGGACGCACGTTTCCGTGAACCAAAACTGGCATGGCACCCTGATTCGCCACATGCTGTTACTGGTCACCGGTTGCCTGGTGATCGGCCTGATTACCGGCTACTACGGCTGGAGCCTGGCCGCGGGGCTGGGCCTTTACCTGGCCTGGACCCTCAAGCAACTGCTGCGTTTGCACGAATGGCTACGCCTGCACTCAGCCGATGAAGCACCACCCGATGGCTATGGCCTGTGGGGCGAGGTGTTCGACAGCATCTATCACCTGCAACGTCGCGACCAACGGGTACGCGGGCGTCTGCAAGCGGTGATCGACCGGATCCAGGAATCAACCGCCGCGCTGAAAGACGCGGTGGTCATGCTCGACAGCGACGGCAACCTGGAATGGTGGAACCTCGCCGCCGAAACCCTGCTCGGCCTCAAGACCCCGCAAGACAGCGGTCAGCCGGTCACCAACCTGGTGCGCCACCCGCGCTTCAAGGAATATTTCGAGCAGGACAGCTACGCCGAACCGCTGGAAATCCCGTCGCCGACCAATGATCGCGTGCGCATTCAGCTGTACATCACCCGCTACGGCAACAATGAACACTTGATGCTGGTGCGCGACGTCACGCGTATCCATCAGCTGGAACAGATGCGCAAAGACTTCATCGCCAACGTCTCCCATGAGCTGCGCACGCCGCTGACGGTGATCTGTGGCTATCTGGAAACCCTGCTCGACAACGTCGATGAAGTGAACCCACGCTGGACCCGTGCCTTGCAGCAGATGCAGCAACAGGGCGGTCGCATGCAGACGTTGCTCAATGACTTGCTGTTGCTGGCCAAGCTGGAAGCCACCGATTACCCGTCGGACAACCAGCCCGTGGTCGTTGACAGCCTGTTGCAGTCGATCAAGAGCGACGCTCAGCAGCTGTCCGGGCAGAAAAACCAGCGCATCACCCTGGAAGCCGACCCGACGATCATGCTCAAGGGCAGCGAAGCGGAACTGCGCAGTGCGTTTTCCAACCTGGTGTTCAACGCAGTGAAATACACCCCGGCCGAAGGCAATATCCGCATTCGCTGGTGGGCCGATGAGCAAGGCGCGCACCTGAGCGTGCAGGATTCCGGGATCGGCATCGACAGCAAACACCTGCCGCGCCTGACCGAACGCTTCTACCGCGTCGACTCCAGCCGCAATTCCAACACCGGCGGCACCGGCCTGGGCCTGGCTATCGTCAAACACGTGTTGTTGCGCCACCGCGCGCGGATGGAAATCAGCAGCGTGCCAGGCCACGGCAGCACCTTCACCTGCCACTTTGCCCCGGCTCAGGTGGCCAAATCCCAAGTCCTGAGAACCGCTGACTGATACCGGCCAGCACGCGCCACTAGGCAATCACCGAGTCAGCCGCTACATTGGCTGACTTGTGCCTGCCCTTCAGGCACCGCATTACTCCCCTTTTTTTGAATAGACGGAACCCGCAAAACCCCATCATGGACCCTTCCCCTGGCTTGACCCTCGCAACAATATTCGCCGACTTCGGCATGATTCTCTTTGCTCTGATCCTGGTGTTGCTCAACGGATTTTTCGTTGCGGCGGAATTTGCCATGGTCAAACTGCGCTCGACGCGAGTCGAGGCCATCGCCGATAAAAACGGCTGGCGCGGACATATCCTGCGCACCGTTCACAGTCAGCTCGATGCGTACCTCTCGGCGTGCCAGTTAGGTATCACCCTCGCCTCCCTCGGCCTTGGCTGGGTCGGTGAACCGGCGTTCGCGCACATCCTCGAGCCGATGCTTGAAGCAGTTGGCGTGCAGTCGGCCGAAGTGATCAAAGGCGTCTCGTTCTTCGCCGCGTTCTTCGTCATTTCGTACCTGCACATCGTGGTCGGCGAGCTGGCCCCGAAATCCTGGGCCATCCGCAAACCGGAACTGCTGTCGCTATGGACTGCCGTGCCGCTGTACCTGTTCTACTGGGCCATGTACCCGGCGATCTACCTGCTGAACGCCAGCGCCAACACCATCCTGCGCATCGCCGGCCAGGGTGAGCCCGGCCCGCATCACGAGCACCATTACAGCCGTGAAGAACTGAAACTGATCCTGCACTCCAGCCGTGGCCAGGACCCGAGCGACCAAGGCATGCGCGTATTGGCCTCGGCTGTGGAAATGGGCGAGCTGGAAGTGGTCGACTGGGCCAATTCCCGGGAAGACTTGGTGACGCTGGAGTTCAACGCACCGCTGAAAGAGATCCTGGCGATGTTCCGTCGCCACAAGTTCAGCCGTTACCCGGTGTACGACAGCGAGCGACAGGAGTTCGTCGGCCTGCTGCACATCAAGGACCTGCTGCTGGAGCTGGCGGCGCTGGATCACATCCCCGAGTCGTTCAACCTGGCTGAGCTGACCCGGCCGCTGGAACGCGTCTCGCGGCACATGCCGTTGTCGCAGCTGCTGGAGCAATTTCGCAAGGGCGGCTCGCACTTCGCCCTGGTGGAAGAGGCCGATGGCAACGTCATTGGCTACCTGACCATGGAGGACGTGCTGGAAGTGCTGGTTGGCGACATTCAGGACGAACATCGCAAGGCCGAGCGCGGGATCCTCGCGTACCAGCCTGGAAAACTGCTGGTGCGCGGTGATACACCGCTGTTCAAGGTCGAACGCCTGTTGGGCATCGACCTGGATCACGTCGAAGCCGAAACCCTCGCCGGGCTGGTCTACGAAAGCCTCAAGCGGGTGCCGGAAGAGGAAGAAGTGCTGGAAGTCGAAGGTTTGCGGATCATCATCAAGAAGATGAAAGGGCCGAAGATCATTCTGGCCAAGGTGTTAATGCTCGACTAAACCACAAAACCTGCGGGAGCGACCCTGCTCGCGAAGGCGTCAGTACAGGCAACACATCACTGCTTGCCCAACACAAAGTTGGGCAACACCCCCATCGGTTGTTTGAACTGGTACGGAATCGACACCAGCCCCAGTCCCGTATTGCGCTGCACCACAAAATGCAGGTGCGGCCCGGTGCTGTTGCCGGTGTTGCCCGACAGCGCCAACGCACTGCCCACCGACACCCGCTGCCCCTCACGAACACAGACCGAACCTTGCTTGAGGTGCAGGTACACGCCCATGGTCCCGTCATCGTGCAGCACCCGCACGAAATTGCCCGACGGATTGGTGCCACGCCCCGTTTGCCCGCTCTCGGTTTTCACCACCACCCCGCCACGCGCAGCGATGATCGGCGTGCCTTCAGGCATGGCGATGTCGATCGCGTAGCGACTCTTCGGCCCGAAGTGGCTGTAGGCGCCTTCGGCACCCTGGCTCACATGAAACGGACCGCCTCGCCAGGGGAACGGGTATCGATAGGCCATGGCAGACCCTGAGGGGTTGCCCAAGGCGTATTTGAACTTCGGGGTGTACACGAGCGGCCTTCCGGCCTGAGTCGCGGTGAGCACTGCGACACGGACGCTGCTGCGCGCCGGCAATACCTTGCGAATCGGTTTACCCGGCGCGCCGCTGACGTTTTTCAACCCGGCGAAACTCAAGCCGATCTCCACTGGCGCGTACAGGTTATTGCGCACGTACACGCTGTGCTCGCCGTCCTTCTTCAGGAAAACCAGGTACACCTGACGCTCAAGGTGCTCATCCATGCGATCTCGAAAAACGAACACCTCGGAGCCTTTCGTGGGGCGGTCACTGTAGGAGACCACGCCATTGGCGTCGGTGGACTTGTAGACCGTCACGGCCATCGCCGAAGTGGCGGCCATGAACAGACCACAGAAAAACAGCAGGCGCGCGAGCATGGGCAGGGTTCTGTCGAGTAAGGCCTTGGGGTGAGCCTAGCAGCTGCAATGGACCCAAGGAGTCGGCAGATGTTTCAAATGATCGTTCCCACGCTCCAGCTATGTGGTGATTTTGAGGGCCCCATCGCGAGCAAGCTCGCTCCCACAGGGGAATGCATTCCGGTGTGGGAGCCTGCTGGCGAAAGCGGACTGTCAGGCGACGAAGATTACGCGCCAGGAATGAAGTGCTTCTGTGCCGTACCACGAGCAATCAGGCGGGAGATGTAGTCGAGTTTTTGCGCGTCCTGGTCGACGAAGCGGAAGGTCAGTTGCAACCAGTCGCTGTCCGGTTTCGGCTCATGGGCGACGACAGCGTGCAGGTAACCGTTCAGGCGCGCGATTTCAGCGTTCTCGCCCTGCTCCAGGTCGAGCACCGCGCTGTCGAGGATTTGTGGCAGCGTGTCGGTGCGCTTAACCACCAGCAGCGCTTCCTTGATGCTCAAGGCCTTGATCACGCATTGCTGGATGCCGCTCGGCAAGCGCAGCTGGCCTTGACCACGACCACTGGCAGGCGCGACGGCAGCCGGGGCCTTGACCGGTGGGCTGTTGAGCAAACCACGAGACGGGGCGGCAGCTGGCGTCGGTGCGACCACGGCCGGTTTGCCGCCGGTCAAGGCGCTGAGGGTATCGTTGCCGAAGGCCGAGTTCATTTTCGCCGGCGCGCCGCTCATCAGGGCGTCCAGTTTGCCGACCTTGTTCAACGCCTGCTTGACCTTGGTCAGCAGTTGTTCGTTGGTGAAGGGCTTGCTGACGTAGCCGGAAACGCCGGCCTGAATCGCCTGGACCACGTTCTCCTTGTCGCCACGGCTGGTGACCATCACGAAGGGCATGGTCTTGAGGTGGTCCTGCTGGCGACACCAGGTCAGCAGTTCCAGGCCTGACATTTCCGGCATTTCCCAATCGCACAGGACCAGGTCAAACGTCTCCTTGGCCAGCATGGCCTGAGCCTTTCTGCCGTTGATCGCGTCTTCCGTGCGAATGCCCGGGAAGTAGTTGCGCAGGGCTTTCTTTACCAGGTCACGAATGAACGCTGCATCGTCCACCACCAACACGCTGATCTTGCTCATCCATCACCCCTCGAAAAAATCCCGGCAAGCATACCGTTTTGCTGATGGCACATTGCCAAAAACCTTCAGTCACGCCGGGACTTTTCGTTCGCGGGTGCTGCTAGTAACGTCGAAAACCACACACAAAAACGCCCGGCCAAAGGACCGGGCGTTTTTCTTGGGCAGTCTTACTTATCGTCAGCTTTGCCCGGAACATTAGCGGTTTCACCGCTTGTTCCTTCAACTTCTTCTTTCATGCGCTTGAGGCCCAGGTGACGCACGTCGGTGCCGCGCACCAGGTAAATCACCAGTTCCGAGATATTGCGCGCGTGGTCGCCGATCCGTTCCAGCGAACGCAACACCCAGATAATGCTCAAGACCCGCGAGATAGAGCGTGGGTCTTCCATCATGTAGGTCGCCAGCTCACGCAGGGCGGTCTTGTATTCGCGGTCGATGATCTTGTCGTACTGCGCCACCGACAGCGCCAGGTCGGCGTCGAAACGGGCAAACGCGTCCAGCGCATCGCGCACCATGTTGCGCACCTGATCGCCAATGTGGCGAACCTCGACGTAACCGCGCGGCGCTTCGCCTTCTTCGCACAACTGAATGGCGCGGCGGGCAATCTTGGTCGCTTCGTCACCGATGCGTTCCAGGTCGATGACCGACTTGGAGATGCTGATGATCAGGCGCAAGTCAGACGCTGCCGGCTGACGACGGGCCAGAATGCGCAGGCATTCTTCGTCGATGTTGCGTTCCATCTGGTTGATCTGGTCGTCGATCTCGCGAACCTGCTGGGCCAGACCGGAGTCGGCTTCGATCAGCGCGGTCACCGCGTCGTTGACCTGCTTTTCCACCAACCCGCCCATGGCCAGGAGGTGGCTGCGCACTTCCTCCAGTTCGGCGTTGAACTGCGCGGAAATGTGGTGGGTAAGGCCTTCTTTACTAATCATCTGTTTCGCTCCGCGAAAGTTGCAAGCTTCAAGCTGCAAGCTTCAAGCAGTTATGTATAAGTCCTGATATCGCACCGCTTCTTTCTTGCCGCTTGAAGCTTGCGGCTTGCAGCTGTACGGCTAGCCGTACCGCCCCGTGATGTAGTCTTCGGTCTGTTTCTTCGCCGGATTGGTGAACAGGGTGTCGGTGTCGCCGAATTCCACCAGTTTGCCCATGTACATGAACGCCGTGTAGTCGGAAACCCGCGCGGCCTGTTGCATGTTGTGGGTCACGATGACGATGGTGAATTTCGATTTCAGTTCGTAGATCAGCTCTTCGACTTTCAGCGTGGAGATCGGGTCGAGTGCCGAGCACGGTTCGTCGAGCAGCAGCACTTCCGGTTCCACGGCGATGGTGCGCGCGATGACCAGACGTTGTTGCTGGCCACCGGACAGACCCAGTGCCGATTCATGCAGACGGTCCTTGACCTCGTCCCACAGCGCCGCGCCTTTCAACGCCCATTCAACGGCTTCGTCGAGGATGCGCTTCTTGTTGATGCCCTGGATGCGCAGGCCATACACAACGTTTTCGTAGATGGTTTTCGGGAACGGGTTCGGCTTCTGGAACACCATGCCCACGCGACGACGCAGTTCGGCCACGTCTTCGCCCTTGCGGTAGATGTTGTTGCCGTAGAGGTTGATCGCGCCTTCGACACGGCAGCCATCCACCAGGTCGTTCATGCGGTTGAAGGTCCGCAGCAGCGTGGATTTACCGCAGCCGGACGGGCCGATGAACGCGGTCACACGCTGTTTCGGGATGTTCATGCTGACGTCGTACAGCGCTTGTTTCTCGCCGTAGAACAGGCTCAGGCCCGGCACTTCAATGGCCACGGTTTCCTGCTCGAGACTCAGGCTCTGTTTGTCGCGACCCAACGCCGACATGTTGATGCCGTGGGTATGTGTTTCGTGCTGCATGGGAGGCTCCCTGTGCTAACAAATTCGGTTCGTTGAACCGCTGGCTTGGTATTCGGGCCAGCGGCTTACTCAAAATCTCTGTCTGACACCAGCTCCCACAAGGGACAGCGGCGACCAATTAACTTAGCTATCCAGCGCTTTGTATTTCTCGCGCAGGTGGTTCCGGATGTAGACGGCCGACAGGTTCAGCGTGGCGATCACCAGTACCAGCAGCAGTGCCGTGGCGTATACCAGCGGCCGCGCGGCTTCGACGTTCGGGCTCTGGAAGCCGACGTCATAAATATGGAAGCCCAGGTGCATGATCTTCTGGTCAAGGTGAAGGTACGGGTAGTTGCCATCCAGCGGCAGCGACGGCGCCAGTTTCACCACACCCACCAGCATCAGCGGCGCCACTTCACCGGCGGCACGCGCCACGGCGAGGATCATGCCGGTCATCATCGCGGGGCTGGCCATCGGCAGCACGATCTTCCACAAGGTTTCTGCCTTGGTCGCGCCGAGGGCCAACGAGCCTTCACGCACGGTGCGAGGAATCCGCGCCAGGCCTTCTTCGGTGGCCACGATCACCACCGGTACGGCCAGCAGTGCCAGGGTCAGCGAGGCCCAGAGCAGACCCGGTGTACCGAAGGTCGGTGCCGGCAAGGCTTCAGGGAAGAACAACCGGTCAACCGAGCCGCCCAGTACATAAACGAAGAACCCCAGACCGAACACGCCGTAAACAATGGCCGGTACGCCCGCCAGGTTGTTCACCGCGATGCGGATAATCCGGGTCAACGTGTTCTGCTTGGCGTATTCACGCAGGTAAACCGCTGCCAGCACGCCGAATGGCGTCACGATCATCGCCATGATCAACGTCATCATCACGGTGCCGAAAATCGCCGGGAAAATCCCGCCCTCGGTATTCGCTTCACGCGGGTCGTCGGACAGGAATTCCCAGACCTTGCTGAAGTAGAAACCGACCTTGGTCATCGTGCCCATGGCGTTCGGCTGGTAAGCGTGAACCACCTTGCCGATGCTGATTTCGACTTCCTTGCCGTTCGCATCGCGGGCCGTGAGGCTGTCGCGGTTGAACTGGGCGTGCAGGTCATTCAGACGGGCTTCGATGTCTTGATAACGTGCATTCAGCTCGGCGCGCTCGGCATCCATGTCCGCTTGCGCGGCGGCGTCGAGTTTGCCGGCCAGTTCCAGTTTGCGACCGTGCAGACGAATGCGTTCCAGACCCGAGTTGATGGCGCCGATGTCGACCTTTTCCAGGGTCTTGAGCTGTGCCGCGAGCTTGTTCACGCGATCAACACGCGCCTGCAGTTCCGGCCAGGCCGCTTCGCCTTCAGCGATGACTTTGCCGTCCTGTTTGACGTTGACCAGGTAGCCGTAGAAGTTGCCCCACTCGCGACGCTCGATGGTCATCAGCTCAGGCGGGTTTTTCTGGTTGGTCAGCCACTCGCCGACGATCCAGGTGAAGTCGTTGCCGTTCAAGTCACGGTTACCGACTTTGATCAGCTCGCGGGTCATGAACTCCGGGCCTTGATCGGGTACCGGCAGGCCAGCGCTTTTCAGGCGCTCACGCGGCACTTCTTCCTTCTGTACCACTTCGCCGATGACCAGGTGATTGGCCTGGCCCGGCACGTCGTAGCTGGCGTGAATCAAATCCGCCGGCCAGAAGTGACCCAGGCCGCGCACGGCAATCACGGCCAGCAGGCCAATGGTCATGATGACCGCGATGGACACCGCGCCACCGCTGATCCAGACGCCCGGGGCGCCGCTCTTGAACCATCCATTCAGGGAGTTCTGTTTCACAGACTTCTACCTTTCTTAAAGCGACGAGTATTTCTTGCGCAGACGCTGACGAATCAGTTCTGCGAGGGTGTTCATGATGAAGGTGAACAACAGCAGCACCAGCGCCGAGAGGAACAGCACGCGGTAGTGGCTGCCGCCGACTTCCGATTCGGGCATTTCCACCGCAACGTTGGCCGCCAGGGTGCGCAGGCCTTCGAACAGGTTCATTTCCATGACCGGGGTGTTACCGGTGGCCATCAACACGATCATGGTTTCACCGACCGCACGGCCCATGCCGATCATCAGTGCCGAGAAGATGCCCGGGCTGGCGGTGAGGATCACCACGCGGGTCATGGTCTGCCACGGCGTGGCGCCGAGGGCCAGGGAGCCGAGGGTCAAGCCACGAGGTACGCTGAACACGGCGTCTTCGGCGATGGAGTAGATGTTCGGGATGACCGCGAAGCCCATGGCCAGGCCGACGACCAGTGCGTTGCGCTGATCGTAGGTGATGCCCAGGTCGTGGGAGATCCACATGCGCATGTCGCCGCCGAAGAACCAGGTTTCCATGTACGGGCTCATGTACAGCGAGAGCCAGCCTACAAACAGGATCACCGGGATCAGGATCGCGCTTTCCCAGCCGTCCGGCACTTTCAGGCGGATCGACTCAGGCAGGCGACTGAAGGTGAAACCGGCGACCAGGATGCCGATCGGCAGGAGCATCAGCAGGCTGAAGATGCCCGGCAAATGCCCTTCTACATACGGAGCGAGGAACAGGCCGGCGAAGAAACCGAGGATCACCGTCGGCATCGCTTCCATCAGTTCGATCACCGGCTTGACCTTGCGGCGCAGGCTCGGGGCCATGAAGTACGCGGTGTAGATCGCCGCAGCGACGGCCAGTGGTGCCGCCAGCAGCATGGCGTAGAACGCGGCCTTCAAGGTACCGAAGGTCAGCGGAGACAAGCTCATCTTCGGTTCGAAGTCAGTGTTGGCGGCGGTCGATTGCCAGACGTATTTAGGCTCGTCGTAGTTCTCGTACCAGACCTTGCTCCACAACGCGCTCCAGGACACTTCCGGGTGCGGGTTGTCCAGCAGCAGCGGCTGAATCTTGCCGCCCGCTTCGACAATGATGCGGTTGGCGCGTGGCGACAGACCGAACAGGCCCTGGCCTTCCACGACCTGATCCACCAGCAAGGTGCGGTGAGCAGTGCTGTGGAACACGCCGAGTTTGCCGGAGGCGTCGAGGGCGACGAAGCCTTTGCGACGTTCTTCAGCGCTGATTTCAACAATTGGCGTGGTGCCCATCTGGAACGTACGAATCTGCTTCAGGCGCAGCTCGCCGTCGGGGTCGCGCGCCATGAACCACTGGGCCAGACCACCTTTGGAGTCGCCGAGGATCAGCGAGATACCGCCCACCAGTTGGGTACTGGCAGTGATTTGCGCTTCGCCGTCTTCAAGCAGTTTGTAGCGACCGTTGAGGCTCTTGTCGCGCAGACTGAACACGTCGGCCTGAGCACGCCCGTTGATCACGTACAGCCACTGCTGACGCGGGTCGACGAAGATGTTCTTCACCGCCTCGGTCATCTGCGGCAGGTCGATACGCTTCTGCTCGTTGGTGACTTCACCGGTCATCATGTTTTCTTCGCTGGTCAGCGACAAAACATTGAGTTGCGAACCGGTTGCGCCGACCAGCATCAGCGTCGAATCGTTGGCGTTGAGGCTGATGTGCTCCAGCGCGCCGCCCGCTTCGTTCAGGGCAATCGGCGTCTGGCCATACGGGTATTCGATGGCCGGCGAGATGGTTTTCTTGCCGTCCGGGTAGCTGACTTTATAGGTGTGACGGAACACCAGTGCCTGACCGTTGGACAGACCCACAGCCACCAATGGATGGCCCGGTTGGTCTTCACCGATGGAGGTCACGCTGACACCGGCGGGCAACGGCAGATCGAATCGCTTGAGTTCAGCGCCACTGTCGATATCAAAGAACAGCGCCTGGCCCTTGTCGGAAACCCGCATGGCGACCTGGTTCTGTTCTTCGAGGGAGATCATCAACGGCTTGCCGGCGTCTTGCATCCAGGCGGGCGTGATGGCGTCCTTGGCGGTCAGGTTGGCACCCTGGAACAGGGGCGCGACGACGTAGGCAAGGAAGAAGAAAATCAGCGTGATCGCGCCGAGGACAGCGAGGCCGCCAACAAGGACGTACCAACGGGTCAGGCGATCTTTGAGCGCGCGAATGCGGCGCTTGCGTTGCAGCTCAGGCGTATTGAAATCAATTCGCTTGGGGGGATTCGTAGTCATGGTGGAATTGGCCAGATCATTCATGCGCACACCCTAGCGATCCTGTATGACAGAAAGATGACAATGCAGTGACGCAACAAGTCCGCCGCCAGCGGGAACTGGCAGAGGACCGGAAATTTGGGGGTGTGGGAGCAAGAGCCCTGGCTTGCCGGGAGACCGGGTTACGGCCATCGCGGGCAAGCCACGCTCCCACAGGATCCGAGGTTAACCTCGAATCAATTTGTTACTTTTTTGCGACTTCAGCGCCGCCTTCCGACAGACCCAGGTCAGCCAGTGCTTTGGCTGCGACTTTGGCTGGCAGTGGGATGTAACCGTCTTTCACTACAACTTCCTGGCCCTGTTTGGACAGAACCAGTTTCACGAACTCGGCTTCCAGCGGGGCCAGAGGCTTGTTCGGGGCTTTGTTGACGTAAACGTAGAGGAAACGCGACAGCGGGTATTTGCCGTTCAGTGCGTTTTCTTCGCTGTCTTCGATGAACTCAGTGCTGCCCTTCTTGGCCAGAGCCACTGTCTTCACGGAAGCCGTTTTGTAGCCGATGCCCGAGTAACCGATGCCGTTCAGCGAGGAGCTGATCGACTGCACGACCGAAGCCGAGCCAGGTTGTTCGTTCACGTTTGGCTTGTAGTCGCCTTTGCACAGGGCTTCTTCTTTGAAGTAGCCGTAGGTGCCGGATACCGAGTTACGACCGAACAGTTGAACCGGCTTGTTGGCCAGGTCGCCGGTCACGCCCAGGTCGCCCCAGGTTTTGACGTCGGTTTTAGCGCCGCACAGACGAGTGGACGAGAAGATCGCGTCGACTTGTTCCATGGTCAGGTGCTGGATCGGGTTGTCTTTGTGAACGAAGACAGCCAGGGCGTCCACGGCAACCGGGATAGCGGTTGGCTTGTAGCCGTACTTCTGTTCGAAGGCAGCCAGTTCGGTGTCCTTCATCTTGCGGCTCATCGGGCCCAGGTTAGAGGTACCTTCAGTCAGCGCAGGTGGCGCGGTGGCGGAGCCCGCGGCCTGAATCTGGATGTTGACGTTCGGGTATTCTTTTTTGTAGTTCTCAGCCCAGAGGGTCATGAGGTTGGCCAGGGTATCGGAGCCGACGCTGGACAGGTTGCCCGACACACCAGTGGTCTTGGTGTAGCTCGGGATAGCAGGGTCAACAGCGGCAACCGCGTTGGCAGTCGCAACGCCAGCAGCGACAAAAGTCATTGCCGCCATCAAACGCTTCAGTTTCATGCCTTACTCCTAGCAGATAGGGTGTGTTAAGTCGGGGCCAAGTATCAGCAGGCCGTGTGAACACTCTATGGCTGAAATATGACAATTGGATGAAAGGCCAGCATTCGAGTGCCGGATACATCCAGCCTTGCAGCGCAGGTTGACAAATCATAACTAGAAGACAGCCTTGTCAACCACGAGAACAGATTCGTGAGCATCTCGAGCGCTACATCGCTCTGGAGGATTGCTTCGACCCGGCAGACATCCATACTCCGGCCACCCCAGCGCAAATGCTACCGGTTTCCTCTATAGAGGAAGCAGAACGCGCGGCCGAACAACTGCGTGAGTTCTGGAAGATCGGCAGTGATCCCATCTCCAATCTTACCGAGCAATTGGAAGAGCACAGCATCAAGGTAGCCATGCTCATGGGGCCAGATGACTTTGATGGGGCCTGCGCCGCTACCGGTGACGGTCGTCATGTCCTGATCGCGCTCAACGCCGAGCGTCCTGACGAACGCATACGCTTCACCGCTGCCCATGAGCTGGGTCATTGGGTCATGCAGTTACCCGAAGAAATGCCCGAAAGAGAAAAGGAAAACTGCTGCCATCGTTTTGCGGGGGCCTTCCTCTATCCAGCCAAAGGTGTCACCAGTGACTTTGGTAACCACCCTCGCACCAGGGTTCATCCCCGGGAACTGCTCATCGCCAAGCGCCAATATGGAATTTCGATGCACGCAGCACTGCGGCGTCTCAAGGATTTAAATCTTCTCAGCGACGGCGGTTACAAATCCCTCACCATTCAATTCAGCTCGAACGGCTGGCGCAAGGCCGAGCCAGAGCCATTGCCGTGCAAACCTCCACAACGTTTTGAGTCGTTGGTGTTTTGGGGATTGGCCGAAGGATTGATCACCAAATCCCGTGCAGCTGAACTTCTACGCAAACCAGTGAGCGCTTTAGATCCCAACTTCCTGGGCTCACTGGAGAGTGCATGACTCCGATCTACATCAGCGATACGAATATCTGGATCGATTTCAGGAATGCAGGGCTGCTGGAACAGATGTTCAGACTGCCTTCACTCTTTGCTGCACAGATTTCGTACTGCACGAGCTCGAAGATTTTCCGCACGACGAATTGCTAGCCCACGGGTTAATTGTCGAATCATTCGAGGGTCCGGAAGTGGCACGGTTGTTCAGTCTGAAAATCGAACATAACAACAGTTCTCTGGCAGACGTTTCCTGCTATCTACTGGCTCAGCAAACAGGTCGACCGTTATTGACGGGGGACGGCAAACTTAGAAAGCAGGCACAAAAGGATGGGCTACAGGTACACGGTGCACTTTGGCTGCTGGACCTGATGGTTGACTGCCAGGTTGTTGGATTGCAGCAGGCTGCGGATGCTTTGGAGGACATGCTTATGCGCGGAGCACGTTTACCGTGAGGCGAGTGTGAGGCAAGGCTTTCGCGCTGGCGAAAGCCTTGATGGCGACGGTTAGCGCCCCTTCTTCCAGAGATACCCACCCACCACAATCCCGACCCCGCAAATGATCGCCACATAATAGGCAGGCCCCATCGGGCTCTCCTTCAGCAGCAACGTCACCACCATCGGCGTCAAACCACCGAAAATCGCGTAGGCCAGGTTGTACGAGAACGACAACCCGCTGAACCGCACCACCGCCGGGAAGGCCTTCACCATCACGTACGGCACCGCGCCGATGGTGCCCACCAGCAAACCGGTCAAGGCATACATCGGAAACAGCCAGTCCGGGTGATTGAACAGGCTGTGATAGAACGTCCACGAGCTGATCAGCAACGCGGCGCTGCCAAACACGAACACCCGTCCGGCACCAAAGCGATCCGCCAGCGCACCGGACGCCACACAGCCCAGGCTGAGGAACACAATCGCCAGGCTGTTGGCCTGCAACGCCGTGGTCGGCGAGAAGTGGTAAACGGTCTGCAACACGGTCGGGGTCATCAGGATGACCACGATGATGCCGGCGGACAGCAGCCAGGTCAGCAGCATGGAAATCAGGATCGCCCCGCGATGGTCACGCAGTACGGCGCGTAGCGGCACTTCTTCAGCCAGGGCCTTGCGCAGTTGCAGTTCGGCGAACACCGGGGTTTCGTGCAGCCAGCGGCGCAGGTACACCGAGAACAGGCCGAACACACCACCGAGCAGGAACGGGATCCGCCAGGCGTAATCCGAGACTTCCACGGGGGTGTAGATGCTGTTGATCGCCGTGGCGACCAGCGAGCCCAGCAGAATGCCTGCCGTCAGACCGCTGGTCAGGGTGCCGCAGGCGTAGCCGATATGCCGTTGCGGCACGTGTTCGGAAACGAAGACCCACGCGCCGGGCACTTCACCGCCAATCGCTGCGCCTTGAATCACCCGCATCAGCAGCAAGAGGATCGGTGCCCACATGCCAATCTGCGCATAAGTCGGCAGCAAACCCATGATCAGGGTCGGTACCGCCATCATGAAGATGCTCAGGGTGAACATCTTCTTGCGTCCCAGCAGGTCGCCGAAGTGCGCCATGACGATGCCGCCCAACGGGCGCGCCAGGTAGCCGGCAGCGAAAATGCCGAAGGTCTGCATCAGCCGCAGCCACTCGGGCATGTCCGCCGGGAAGAACAGTTTGCCCACCACCGTGGCGAAGAACACGAAGATGATGAAGTCGTAGAACTCCAACGCACCGCCCAGGGCAGACAGCGATAGAGTCTTGTAGTCGTTGCGGGTCAAGGGACGTGCGGGTTGAGTCGGCTGCGCGATGCTCGAGGGCGCTGTGGTCATGGCAAGGGCTTCTCTTATAGTCGAATCTGCAACCTCAACAACGCTGGCGGAGGCTTGGGCAGGTCCGGCACCATAACAAATTGTTCGAAAAAGCACATAGAGGTGCGTTTTTGACGGTCAAAATGAGAACCCGGCGGTCGTCTCGGAGTCTACCGACCGATATACTCGGGATCTTGCAACAGTTTGAAAGGGTTGCTGTGCGAAGACGCTGCTGGCTCTACCAGTCGATTTCGCAGAGTTTCCCTTTAGGCGCCTTACGAAAAACGTGACGAACGTAGTATGTTCGGGGCTGAATCGTTTTTCTTGAAAGCGGCTATTCACCTGAAGTACCAACGAAGAGTCACGGGTCAGAGGCACCCCCGGCATGATAGAGCTCGAACAAGAAGATCCAATCCCGCAAGGCGATCTGGCCCTGCAAATCACCGCGCTTCCTCGCGAAACCAACGGCTTCGGCGATATTTTCGGCGGCTGGCTGGTGGCGCAGATGGATTTGGCCGGCACCGCCATGGCCAGCAAGGTTGCTGGCGGGCGTGTTGCCACCGTTGCGATTGATCGCATGGCGTTCCTGGTTCCAGTGGCGGTGGGCGCCCAGCTCTCCTTTTATACCCAGGCCCTGGAAATCGGCCGCAGCTCGATCAAGATGATGGTCGAGGTCTGGAGCGACGATCCGCTGTCCAGCGAGTGGCGTAAAGTGACTGAAGCGGTGTTTGTGTTCGTCGCCATCGACGGCAGCGGCCGTACTCGCTCGGTTCCGCCCCGCGCGCGTTAAACGCTGAGGCGGTTTTGCGGTCCATTGCAGTCATTGTTCCCGATCGAGAGTTGTCCCATGAACACGCCCAACGTTGAAGCCGTGAAACTGGATGAACTGAACTGCTGGCGCATCCGCCACGGTCAGGCTGAATTGCTGGTCGCCCAGCAAGGCGCGCACATCCTCAGTTATCAACTGGCCGGCCAACCGCCGCTGATCTGGCTCAACGATGAGGCCGTGTTCAAGACCGGCAAGAGCATCCGCGCCGGCGTGCCGGTGTGCTGGCCGTGGTTCGGCAACCTTGCACGCAACCCGCAGAGCGTTCAGGCGATGCGCGTCAGCCATGAAGCGCCGAGCGCCCACGGTTTTGTCCGGGCAATGGATTGGGAGTTGGGCGGCATTGAGGCCGAAGGCGAAAGCCTCAAGGTGGAATTTGTCCTGCCCTACCCTGAAGGTGGCTTTGCGCAGTGGCCGCATCAGGTGGATTTGAAGCTGAGCATTCGTCTGGATGAGCAACTACACATCAGCCTGACCAGCCATAACCAGGGCACGGATACCGTCACCCTCAGCCAGGCGCTGCACAGTTATTTCGCGGTCAGCGATGTACGCAACGTGCAGGTTGAAGGGCTGGATGGCTTGAGCTACATCGAGACGCTGGATGACTGGAAAACCGTCACTCAGTCTGGTGACCTGCAGTTTACCGGCGAGACTGATCGCATTTACCTCGATCCCCCGACGACGCTGAGCATTGTCGATCCGGCGTGGGAGCGACGCATCGAGCTGACCAGCAGCGGGTCGCGCGCAGCGGTGATCTGGAACCCGTGGATCGAGCGTGCGGCAGCGTTCAGCGACATGGCCGACGATGGCTGGCAGCGGATGCTGTGCATCGAGACGGCGAATGTGATGGGTGATGTGGTGACACTGGCACCGGGTGCCAGCCATACCTTGGGCGTAAGCATCGCCAGCAAATCCCTCTAACACTGCAAAACAATGTGGGAGCGAGCTTGCTCGCGATGAAGCCATAACATCCAACATCAATGTTGACTGTTACACCGCCATCGCGAGCAGGCTCACTCCTACATTTTGATCACCTACAGATCCGATTCTTTTACTACCCGCACCTTCGCCGCATCCAGCGCATACGCCGCATCAGCCAGGTCGTTGTTGACCTTCTCGATCTTCAACGTGCCGGTTACCCACAGTGGTGTATAGATGTCATCCAGCTTCAACCCCTTCGGATAACGCACCAGCACCAACTGGTTCGGCGGCGGTGGCGGCACGTGGATGCAGGCGCCCGGGTAAGGCACGAGGAAGAACAGCGTGCTGCGGCCCTTGGCGTCGGACTCAAGCGGCACCGGGTAACCCCCGATGCGGATGTTCTTGTCGTTCATCGACGGCACGGTCTTGGTCGAATACATCACCGCCGGCAAGCCTTTGCTCTGCTTCATGCCACCTTTCGCAGTAAAGGTGCCATCGCCTTCAGGGGAGTTGTGGTCGATTTCGGGCATGGCTTCGAGGGCTTTCTGGTCCGACTTGGGCATCAGTTCCAGCCAGTCGGTTTCCGGCAGTTCGCCGGCATGGGCCAAACCACTGCCCAGAAAAAAGAGAGTCAACAGAAGACGGCGCATTGAGGTGCTCGGTAAAGGGAGAGGCGATAAGTCGCCGAGCATTCTAGCCCTCTCTGCGTGCGGCGCAGAGGGGGCTTTGTCGCTTTGGATCAGTTCTTTTTGATCAAACCGTAGATCACCAGCAACACCACCGCGCCAACCAGCGCACCGATGAAACCAGCGCCTTCGCCCGCGTGGTAGATGCCCAGAGCCTGGCCGCCGTAAGTGGCCGCCAGCGAACCGCCGATACCGAGCAGGATGGTCATGATCCAGCCCATGCTGTCATCGCCCGGTTTCAGGAACCGAGCCAGCAGGCCAACGATCAAGCCGATAAAGATGGTTCCGATAATTCCCATGGCATTTCCCTCTGATTGGTTGGTTATGCGAAAGCCTAGTCAGACTTTGGCATCCTGCCATGAGAGAACGGCGGCCCCAGAATGGTTCCGCCGCGGCCACATGAAACTATCTTATTCGGCGATGAGCGCTTCGACCTTGAGGATCTGTGCCGCCAGTGTCTCGCGGTCTGCACAGCGCAGGTTGGCGTGACCAACCTTGCGACCGGCCTTGAACGCCTTGCCGTAGTGGTGCAGATGGCAATCGGCAATCGCGATCACCTTCTCCACCGGCGGTACAACGCCGATGAAGTTGAGCATCGCGCTCTCACCGATTTTGGCCGTCGAACCCAGCGGCAGACCGGCAACGGCGCGCAGGTGGTTTTCGAATTGGCTGCACTCGGCGCCTTCGGTGGTCCAGTGCCCGGAGTTGTGTACGCGCGGGGCGATTTCGTTGGCCTTGAGACCCCCGTCGACTTCAAAGAATTCGAACGCCATCACGCCGACATACTCCAGCTGCTTGAGCACGCGGCTGGAATAGTCTTCCGCCAGGGCTTGCAGCGGGTGATCGGTGCTGGCCACGGACAGCTTGAGGATGCCGCTGTCGTGGGTGTTGTGAACCAGTGGATAGAAGCGGGTTTCGCCATCGCGAGCGCGCACGGCGATCAGCGACACTTCGCCAGTGAACGGCACGAAGCCTTCCAGCAGGCAAGCAACGCTGCCCAGCTCGGCGAAGGTGCCGACCACGTCTTCCGGTTTGCGCAGGACTTTCTGGCCCTTGCCGTCGTAACCCAGGGTGCGGGTTTTCAGCACAGCCGGCAGACCGATCGAAGCCACGGCGGCGTCCAGATCGGCTTGCGACTGGATGTCGGCGAACGCCGGGGTCGGAATCCCCAGGTCCTTGAACATGCTCTTCTCGAACCAGCGATCACGGGCAATGCGCAGGGCTTCGGCGCTCGGGTAGACCGGCACGAATTGCGAGAGGAACGCCACGGTTTCGGCCGGGACGCTTTCGAACTCGAAGGTCACCAGATCGACTTCATCGGCGAGCTGACGCAGGTGATCCTGATCGCCGTAATCGGCCCGCAGGTGTTCGCCCAACGCGGCTGCGCAAGCATCCGGCGCGGGGTCCAGGAAAGCGAAGTTCATACCCAGCGGGGTGCCCGCCAGCGCCAACATGCGACCCAACTGGCCGCCACCGATTACACCGATCTTCATCGTCAACAACCTCAGGCGATGCGTGGGTCTGGATTGTCCAGGACGCTGTCTGTCTGCTCAGCACGGAAAGTTTTCAGCACTTCGTGGAACTGCGGGTGCTTGGCGCCCAGGATGCTCGCCGACAGCAGTGCGGCATTGATCGCGCCAGCCTTGCCGATGGCCAGGGTCGCAACCGGGATGCCGGCCGGCATCTGCACGATGGACAGCAGCGAATCGACGCCGGACAGCATCGCCGACTGCACCGGCACGCCCAGCACCGGCAGGTGGGTCTTGGCCGCACACATGCCTGGCAAATGGGCTGCGCCACCGGCACCGGCGATAATCACCTCAATGCCACGGGCCTCAGCCTCTTCGGCGTACTGGAACAGCAGGTCCGGGGTGCGGTGGGCAGAGACCACTTTCACCTCGTAAGGGATGCCGAGCTTTTCCAGCATATCGGCGGTGTGGCTAAGGGTGGACCAATCGGACTTGGAGCCCATGATCACGCCAACCAGTGCACTCATCGTCGTGCCTCTTCTCTCTGGGCGCCCGCAGGCGCGTCAAAAAACAACAAGCCACGCAGGATGCGTGGCTTGATTGTACGAATTATGGCCGGGCGAACCGGCCGAAGGCCGCGCAGTATACCGTAATGACACAGATAAACAGCCCCCGAAACGACCATCTGTCATACGGCGCAAAGGGCCGGTTTTATTGACTTGCGAGTCAGCCAACTACACCACAAATCCCTTGTGGGAGCGTCGGTGTGTTCAAGTGCCTTGCGCGGCGCCGCCTTCGAGCTTGCGCCACAGCAATCGCACGTTGGCCTTGCGCACCAGTGCGCAGCGGTACAGGCGAATTTCCAGCGGCACATGCCATTGCGGGCCACCACACACCACCAGCTCACCCCGAGCCAGTTCGGCGCGCACACTGAGTTGTGGCACCCAGGCAATCCCCAAGCCTTCCAGCGCCATGCTTTTCAGGCTGTCGGCCATGGCGGTTTCATAAATAGTGGTGAAGCGCAGCGCCCGCTGGCGCAACAGCATGTTCACCGAACGACCGAGAAACGCGCCAGCGCTGTAGGCGAGCAAAGGCACGCTGCCCTCGCCTTCCAGATCGAACAACGGCTTGCCGTCCGCATCCGCCGCGCACACCGGGAGCATTTCGGTATGGCCGAGGTGCAGCGAAGGGAAGATTTCCGGGTCCATCTGCAACGCCGCATCCGGGTCGTAGAACGCCAGCATCAAATCGCAACCGCCTTCACGCAGGGCATGCACCGCGTCGCCGACGTTGGTCGCGACCAGACGCGTCGCGATGTTCAAACCTTCGTTACGCAACTGCGCGATCCAGCGCGGAAAGAAGCCCAGCGCCAATGAGTGAGCGGCGGCGACTTGCATGACTTCGCCCTGCCCGCCTTCGAGGTGATGAAGATGGCGCAGTACTTCGCCCAGCTGTTCGACCACGGTCCGCGCCGTCACCAGAAACAATTGCCCCGCCGCCGTCAGCTCGATAGGCGTGCGCGAGCGATTGACCAGTTGCAACCCCAGCGCGGCTTCAAGGCTGCGGATCCGCCGGCTGAACGCCGGTTGCGTCACGAAGCGTCGTTCCGCAGCCTGGGAGAAGCTGCGAGTGGCGGCCAGGGCGCTGAAGTCCTCAAGCCATTTACTTTCCAGATTCATCACGCCCTCCCGGACACGCACCAATTTAGGTCACACGCTCGCCACAGACGCGGCGTCACATGGGCATTATGCCGAATGTGCATAGGCCAGTGTTTAACAGCATTGGCCGAAAATTCTCCACAAGCCTAGCATTTGCAGTGTTCCGGCACAGACCGGGTCCATATCGAGATGATTTCTATCATGTCCTCCGCTGCATCTTTCCGCACAGAAAAAGACCTGCTTGGCGTACTCGAAGTACCTGCGCAAGCGTATTACGGCATCCAGACCCTGCGAGCGGTGAATAACTTCCGCCTCTCGGGCGTTCCGATTTCGCATTACCCGAAGCTGGTTGTCGGTCTGGCGATGGTCAAACAGGCCGCCGCTGACGCCAACCGCGAACTGGGTCACCTGAGCGAAGCCAAGCACGCTGCCATCAGCGAAGCCTGTGCACGTTTGATCCGCGGCGATTTCCACGAAGAGTTCGTGGTGGACATGATTCAAGGCGGCGCTGGCACTTCGACCAACATGAATGCCAACGAAGTCATCGCCAACATCGCACTGGAGGCCATGGGTCACCAGAAAGGCGAATACCAATACCTGCACCCGAACAACGACGTGAACATGGCGCAGTCGACCAACGACGCCTACCCGACGGCGATCCGCCTGGGTCTGCTGCTGGGTCACGACGCGTTGCTGGCCAGCCTCGACAGCCTGATCCAGTCGTTCGCCGCCAAAGGTGAAGAATTCAGCCACGTCCTGAAGATGGGTCGTACCCAGCTGCAAGACGCCGTGCCGATGACCCTGGGCCAGGAATTCCGTGCCTTCGCCACGACCCTGGGCGAAGACCTGGCGCGTCTGAAAACACTGGCACCCGAGCTGCTGACCGAAGTGAACCTGGGTGGTACGGCGATCGGTACCGGCATCAACGCCGACCCGCGTTACCAGCACCTGGCCGTTCAGCGCCTGGCCCTGATCAGCGGTCAACCGCTGGTTCCGGCCGCCGACCTGATCGAAGCCACGTCCGACATGGGCGCCTTCGTACTGTTCTCCGGCATGCTCAAGCGTACCGCGGTCAAACTGTCGAAGATCTGCAACGACCTGCGCCTGCTGTCCAGCGGCCCACGCACCGGCATCAATGAAATCAACCTGCCAGCGCGTCAGCCAGGCAGCTCGATCATGCCAGGCAAGGTCAACCCGGTTATTCCGGAAGCCGTTAACCAGGTGGCATTCCAGATCATCGGTAACGACCTGGCGCTGACCATCGCGGCCGAAGGCGGCCAGTTGCAACTGAACGTGATGGAGCCGCTGATCGCGTTCAAGATCTTCGACTCGATCCGTCTGCTGCAACGCGCCATGGACATGCTGCGCGAGCACTGCATCACCGGCATCACCGCGAACGAAGAGCGTTGCCGCGAACTGGTCGAGCACTCGATCGGCCTGGTCACCGCACTGAACCCGTACATCGGCTATGAAAACGCCACCCGCATCGCCCGTATCGCCCTCGAAAGCGGCCGCGGCGTGCTGGAACTGGTGCGCGAAGAAGGTTTGCTCGACGACGCCATGCTCGCCGACATCCTGCGCCCGGAAAACATGATTGCTCCGCGTCTGGTTCCGCTTAAAGCCTGAACGGACGCGTTACTTGTAGCACCGCTCACCAGGTCGAGGGACTAGACACCTCTCACCTTTTGAGGGCTTGGGGATATTTCCCCAGGCCCTTTTTTTTAACTTTTGAAAGAACAACCGTCTTCTGTAGGAGTGAGCCTGCTCGCGATGAACGATAACGCGGTGTCACTGAAATACCGCAGTGTCTGCATCGCGAGCAGGCTCACGCCTACACAAGCCTGGCGCAAAAATGTCAGGTGTTTCAAAGGCTTCTCGTCATCGCTTGCACCACAACTGTGCAGACGGACGGCACTCTCCTAGGTATAGTGCCGCCCCTCTTCGCATGAGCGGTCGTCGGTAACGAGGCCCAAACCCATGCGAAACCCGAACTAATAACAAACCTGCGAAATGGGACCGGGACGAACACGCGCCTCACCTGTTGTGCCACGCGCACAGCGGTGTAACTCGATGTTGCTGCCTGCCCAACATTTGCCTACACAAAAAACAGCGAGGAATAATCCATGCTCGAAGTCATTAACGACTTCCTCTCAGGGAAAGTACTGATCGTGCTCATTGTCGGGCTCGGTAGCTACTTCACGATCCGCTCGCGTTTCGTTCAATTGCGCCACTTCTTCCACATGTTCGCGGTCTTCGGCGACAGCCTCAAAAGCAGCGCCGGGCAACTCAGTTCGTTCCAGGCCTTGATGCTCAGCCTCGCCGGCCGCGTCGGCGCGGGCAACATCGCCGGTGTCGGGATTGCCGTGACCCTGGGCGGGCCCGGTGCGGTGTTCTGGATGTGGGTGACCGCGCTGGTCGGCATGTCCAGCAGCTTCTTCGAATGTTCCCTCGGCCAGCTCTACAAGCGCTGCGACTCCGACGGCACCTACCGTGGCGGCCCGTCCTATTACATCCAGCACGGCCTGCAAAAACGCTGGCTGGGCATGATCATGGCGTTCCTGCTGCTGATCACCTTCGGCTTCGCCTTCAACGGCCTGCAATCCCACGCCGTGACCCACTCGCTGAACAACGCCTTCGGCCTCGACACCACTTACACCGGCATCGCGCTGGCGGTATTGCTGGGCCTGGTGTTCATCGGCGGGATCAAGCGCATCGCCAAGGTCGCCGACCTGTTGGTGCCGGTGAAAACCCTGGTCTACATCGGCGTGACCATTTACGTGATCGTGCTGCAATTCGATCACGTGCCGGCGATGTTGATGACCATCGTTAAAAGCGCATTCGGTCTCGACCAGGCGTTTGGCGGCCTGATCGGCAGCGCGATTGTCCTGGGCGTGAAGCGTGGCGTGTTTGCCAACGAAGCGGGCCTGGGCAGTGCGCCTAACGTGGCGGCAGTCGCGTCGGTCGAACACCCGGTTGCTCAGGGTGTCGTTCAAGCGTTCAGCGTGTTCCTCGACACCTTCGTGATCTGCACCTGCACCGCGCTGCTGATTCTGCTCTCGGGCTTCTACACCCCGGGCTTCGAAGGCGACGGCATTGCCCTGACCCAGAACTCGCTGGCAGCGGTCGTTGGTGACTGGGGCCGGATGTTCATTTCCGTGGCCCTGTCGTTGTTCGTGTTTACCTCGATTCTCTACAACTACTACCTGGGCGAGAGCAACCTGCGCTTCCTGATCGGTGAAAACCGCAAGGCGCTGATCGGCTACCGCGCATTGGTATTGGTGTTGATCTTCTGGGGCGCCATCGAAAACCTGAGCACCGTGTTCGCCTTCGCCGACATCACCATGACCCTGCTGGCGTTCGTGAACCTGATCGCGCTGTTCCTGCTGTTCAAGGTCGGCATGCGCATCCTGCGTGACTACGATGACCAGCGTGCTGCCGGGATCAAGACCCCGGTGTTCGATTCGAGCAAGTTCCCGGATCTGGACCTGGACCTGAAAGCCTGGCCGGCCAACCCGCCAGCGGCGGCCACCAAGGCTGAAGCCGAGCCACAAGGCGTACCCGCAGCGCAACGCTGATCGGTTAAAGTGCGGTATCCCATGTGGGAGCGACGGTGCGACGATTCGACTTGCTCGCTCCCACAGGAACTCATTGTTCTCGGAGAACCACCATGAATTCCTCGACCTACCCTGCCGCCCAGCACGTCATGGTGCTCTACACCGGTGGCACCATCGGTATGCAAGCCAGCGCCCACGGCCTGGCCCCGGCGTCCGGTTTCGAAGCGCGGATGCGTGAATACCTGCACAGTCAGCCTGAACTGGTGGTGCCGCAGTGGCGCTTTCGCGAGATGTCGCCGCTGATTGACAGCGCCAACATGACCCCGACGTACTGGCAGCAACTGCGCGAAGCCGTGGTCGACGCTGTTGATGTACAGGGCTGCGACAGCGTGCTGATCCTGCACGGCACCGACACCCTCGCCTACAGCGCGGCGGCCATGAGTTTTCAATGGCTCGGCCTGCATGCCCGCGTGTGTTTCACCGGCTCGATGCTGCCGGCCGGCGTAACCGACAGCGATGCCTGGGAAAACCTCAGCGGTGCGCTGGTTGCCCTTGGCCATGGCCTGGCGCCGGGCGTTCATCTGTACTTCCACGGCGAACTGCTGGACCCGACCCGTTGCGCGAAAGTACGCAGTTTCGGTCGCCATCCGTTCAAGCGGCTTGAGCGTCAGGGTGGCGGTGTGAAAGCTGCTTCCCTGCCGACATCGCTGACCTATAACCAGCCCAAGCAACTGGCGAAAGTCGCCGTACTGCCGTTGTTCCCTGGTATCGGCGCTGAGATTCTTGACGGTTTGTTCGCCAGCGGCATTCAGGGTCTGGTACTGGAGTGCTACGGCAGTGGCACCGGCCCGAGTGATAACCCCGAGTTTCTCGCCAGCCTGGAGCGGGCGCGGGACAAGGGTGTTGTGGTTGTTGCGGTGACGCAATGCCATGAAGGTGGTGTTGAGCTGGATGTGTACGAGGCCGGCAGCCGTTTGCGTGGCGTTGGCGTGCTGTCGGGTGGCGGCATGACCCGCGAGGCGGCGTTCGGCAAGTTGCATGCGTTGTTGGGTTCAGGGCTGGATAACGCAGAAGTGCGTCGCCTCGTAGAACTCGACCTCTGCGGCGAGCTCATCTGACACCACACAAAACCCAGTGGGAGCGAGCCTGCTCGCGATAGCGGTATGTCTGACAGATCGATGCTGGATGTGCCGACGCCATCGCGAGCAGGCTCACGCCTACAGGTTCTTAGCTCGGCATATAACTTGCTGCGTTCCGGTCACCCCAAGGCTGGAAGCCACCCATGCTCCACTCCCACCTCACCACCCTCAACGCCGTCTCCCTGGTGCTCAACACCTTCAAGGACCAAGGCCTGTCCAGCGAAGACTTGCTCGCCGGAAGCGGCATCAGCGCGGCGGACCTGAACCGGGCGGACACGCGCATCACCACCAATCAGGAGATGCAAGTCTGCGCCAACGCAGTCGCGCTCAAGCGTGACATCGGCCTGGAACTGGGCCGGCGAATGCACGTTTCGTGCTACGGAATGCTGGGTTATGCGTTGCTCACCAGTGCCACCTTCGGTGACGCTTTACGCTTGGCGATGCGCTATCCGGCGCTGTTGGGAACACTTTTCGAGCTGAGCCTGGAAGACGACGGCGAGCGTGTCTGGTTCGTCGCGGCGGACTACCGGGAAAGCCCGGCGATGGCGGTGTTCAATGCTGAATTCTGCCTGGTGTCGTTGAAAGTGATCTGCGACGACCTGCTCGGTCATCCGCTGCCGCTGCTGGCCGCGCGTTTCGAACACCCCGCGCCGGACTATCAGGCCACCTACGCCGAACATTTCGCTTGCAGGTTGAGCTTCGAGGCGCGGGACAACGCGTTTGCGTTCGATCGCAACTGGCTCGACCGACCCTTGCCGCTCGCCGATGCCATCACCCATCAGGCCATGGCCGAACGCTGCCGCAAACAGAACACTGAGTTCACCGGTCGCCAGGCGTGGCTGGGGCGGATTCGGCAGTTGCTCAGCGCCCAGTTAAATGCAGCGCCGGGGCTTGAGGGGTTGGCCGAGCAGATGAATTGTTCGGCGCGGACATTGCGTCGTCACCTCAAGGATTCGGGGTGCAGCTATCAGGAATTGCTCGATGAGCTGCGTTTCGAGCAGGCCAAGCAAATGCTCTGTGAAGACCAGATGCCGATCTACCGAATCGCCGAGGCACTGGGCTTCAGCGAGACCGCGAGTTTTCGGCATGCGTTTGTGCGCTGGAGTGGGGTGGCGCCAAGTCAGTTCAGGCCTTGAGGAATTTGGTGCCTGCTCGCGATAGCGGTTTCAAGAGCAGCGCACCATCAAGGGGCGAATTTCGGTCAGACTTTTTGGCCATATCCATCCCCTTTTGGCCTTTCCTGCCGTTCTCTCCAACGCCACCTGCCGCAAGACTGTGTTCAACCGAATCAGCCTGCGGAGAACAAGAAAATGCTGACGATCTACTCGGACGATCACCACCTGCACCACGGCCGTTGCGAATTGATAGACGGGCAACTCAAGCCCTGCTTCGAAATGCCGTCGCGTGCCGACCATGTGTTGCAACGCGTAAAAAATCAGAACCTCGGCCCGGTCGAAGCGCCGCAGGATTTCGGCCTCGACCCGATCGCGCGAATCCACAGCCGCGACTACCTCGACTTCTTCAAGGGTGCCTGGGCACGCTGGACCGAATTCAACACCGATGGCGACTTGCTGCCCTACACCTGGCCGGCCCGAACCCTGCGCGCCATCAAACCCACCAGCCTGCATGGCCAACTCGGCTATTACAGCTTCGACGGCGGCGCACCGATCACCGCCGGTACCTGGCAAGCAGCGTACAGCGCGGCGCAAGTCGCGCTGACTGCCCAGGCGCAAATCCAGCGTGGCGCGCGCAGTGCCTTCGCCCTGTGCCGTCCACCGGGACACCACGCTGCCAGCGATTTGATGGGCGGTTATTGCTACCTCAACAATGCCGCCATCGCCGCCCAGGCGTTCCTCGATCAGGGCCATAAAAAAGTCGCGATCCTCGACGTCGACTACCACCACGGCAATGGCACCCAATCGATTTTCTACGAACGCAGCGACGTGCTGTTCACCTCGATCCACGGCCACCCGGAAGCCGAGTTCCCGTTCTTCCTCGGCTATGAAGACGAGCTCGGCGAAGGCGCGGGTGAAGGCTTCAACTTCAACTATCCTCTGCCCGCCGGCTCTGGTTGGGACACCTGGAGTGCAGCGCTGGATCTGGCCTGCCAGGAAATCGAAAACTACGGCGCCGACATTGTGATCGTCTCCCTGGGCGTCGATACGTTCAAGGACGATCCCATCTCTCAATTCAAACTCGACAGCCCCGACTACCTGGCCATGGGCGAGCGCATCGCGCGTCTGGGCAAGCCGACGCTGTTCGTGATGGAAGGCGGTTACGCGGTAGAAGAAATCGGCATCAATGCCGTGAACGTACTCGAAGGTTTTGAAAGCGCCCAATGAGGAATTAGAACAATGAACAGACTCAAGCGTTTTATCGTTCCGGCCCTGGGTGCCTTGGTGCTCAGTGGCGCTGCACACGCTGAAGAGCGAACGTTGCGCGTCTACAACTGGTTCGACTACATCACCCCCAAGGCGCTGGAAGACTTCAAGGCCCAGAACACCCAGACCAAACTGGTCTACGACATTTTCGACACCAACGAGGCGCTGGAAGCCAAGCTGCTGACCGGTAACTCCGGTTACGACGTGGTGGTGCCGTCCAATGTGTTCCTCGCCAAGCAGATCGAAGCCGGTGTGTTCCAGCCGCTGGACCGCAGCAAGCTGCCGAACTGGAATCACCTCGATCCGAAGCTGATGAAGCTGATCGAAGCCAACGACCCGGGCAACAAATTCGCCGTGCCCTACATGTACGGCACCATCCTGATCGGCTTCAATCCGGACAAGGTCAAAGCCGCTCTCGGCGACAACGCGCCGGTGGACAGCTGGGACCTGATCTTCAAGGAAGAGAACATCAGCAAGCTCAAGCAGTGCGGCGTCGCCCTGCTCGACTCGCCGTCGGAGATCCTGCCGCTGGCCCTGCAACACCTCGGCCTCGACCCCAACAGCAAAAAGCCTGCGGACTACGACAAGGCTGAAGCCCTGTTGATGAAAATCCGTCCGTACATCACCTACTTCCATTCTTCGAAATACATGGCCGACATCGCCAACGGTGACATCTGCGTCGCGGTCGGTTACTCCGGCAGCTTCTCCCAGGCAGCCAACCGCGCCAAGGAAGCCAAGAACGGCGTGATCGTCGACATGCGCCTGCCTAAGGAAGGCGCACCGATCTGGTTCGACATGCTCGCGATTCCCAAAGGCGCGAAGAACCCGCAAGACGCCTACACCTTCATCAACTACTTGCTGCAACCTCAAGTCATCGCGCCGGTCAGCGACTTTGTCGGTTACCCGAACCCGAACAAGGACGCCACGGAACTGGTTGACCCGGCGATCCGCAACAACCCGAACCTGTACCCGACCGAAACGGCGATGGGTACGCTGTACACCCTGCAACCATTGCCGCGCGATGCCGAACGTGCGCGCACACGAGCCTGGACCAAGATCAAGTCCGGGACCTGATACCCGACTCAAAACCGAAGACCCGCGGCGACGCGGGTCTTTTTTTGCCTGCGATATTTATGTACCACCCGGCACTTTGGGCCGCCCGATACCTTCCACTGATCCCGCGCGGCGCAATCAGCAGCGGCGCGTTCTCAGTCAGGAGACGAGCATGTCCGAAACCGTTGCCCCAAGTGCAGAAGAGGTACTGACCCAGTTGGTCACCGGCCCTTCGATCAGAGAGGTCGCCGCGACCGCGCTGAGCCCTGCGCTCAACGCGCTGTATCCGCTGCTGAAGATTGACCCGACGCTTGCCACGGTCGTCACCCCGACCTGGATCGATACCGGCGACAACGTCGTGCCCGGCCCTGACCTGTTTGAATCGCTCACCGATGTGCTGGTACGACTCGGTTTGTCGGGATCGACGGTGACGCTCCTCGATGGAGAACATTTCCTCACCCTGCAACCGGGCACTGAACCGTTGGCTCAATTGCCGGTGAAAATCGATGCCATCGGGTGCCTGCTCAACGCGCTCGCCCCCCAGCTGTTCATCGCCTATCAGCACCAGCAGCTTGATTACTGGAACCAGGAGACAAGCCCTTCGACGCCGCGCTGGCATTCGCTCGCGCAATCGCTGCAGGACATCTGGAGCCCCGATCCCGCCTCGAACTGGGATGCCGATGAAAAAGCCATGGCCCAGGCCGTGTTCGCTCATCCGGAGCGCGCCACACGGCCACAGGACAAGTACCTGACCAAGGCCTGCCTGATCGACACCGATTGGGTTGAGAGCGCGGTCAGCGAACACCTGCGCGTTCTGGATATCGCAGTGTTCGTGGGCACATTGGGCGAGCGGACCCTGGTGCTGACGCACTCGATTGCCGAAGGGTTCAAGCGTTATGACTCTGTTGCGGCATTGGGTGAAACAGTGTTCGCCCCCCTTGGAACGTCAAGCATCGAGCAAACCCTGCAATGGCGACTGTATGAACCCGAGGGCAACTTCTTTCACCACCAGGCCTGCGCGCTGATTGCGCTCGAGGTCGAAGCCATCGGTGCACTCAGTGCGGTTCAGCACGCTTCTGTCACGAAACGTTCACCACAAATCAGTGCCGCGGCAAAAAGCTTCACTGAATTTGAAGCCCTGCCGTCGTCACGCTTCAGCAAGGTTCAGGGGTTACTGACAGGCTGGCTGAAAAACGCCTTGTCGGCGGACCTCACCCGCTACAGCCGACACTTGATGGACCTGGCGCAGCTGCGGGAACAGGACGCTGGAAAAACCTTCGACGAAGGCATCTCGTCACTGCCGGCGTTTGCGCTGCAAACCTTGCAAGAGCAGATGATCAAGGATCATCCCGCGGCAGCGGACCTGGATCTGCAAGACATTGAAATCAGCATCACCAGCGTCGTTGTGCTGGGCGCTGTCGTGATACCCGGCAAGACGCAAACCACCACGCTGTCGCTGATCGAACTGGCGCTGCAAAACCTGATTGCCGTTCCGCTGGGAAACAAGACGGTGAACTGCAAAAGTGGCGACGCAGTGCCCGTCTGGATGACTCCTGCCTATCTTGAAAAGCTCGTCACGCAGGTCGATATCGGTGGGGTTTACCCGACGCTGATCAAGCAAAAATTGCTTGATGATCCGCAAGAAGCGCAGCGAAGACAGGTGCTCTACGCCCGCCATCTGCGTACCCAGCTGCCCTTGCAGGCGCTGCAGCACAAGATGCGCGGCGAGGCGGGTATTGATGAACGTGGTTATCAGTACGTCAATGCCGTCATGCAGGAAAACGCGGCCGACCGCAGGGTGAACGGGCAGGAGATTGTCATTCGACCACTGGCCTTTATGACCGGTGATCGCGCCGGCAGCAAAGGCGATGAAGTCGCCAACATGTTCGTCATCGGTCCGCGACTCACCGATAGAGGACCGTGCCTGCTCTACCGACCGTTGCTCACCCCCTCGCTGATGCAGTACCCGAGCGAGGCCAATCTGCTGTATGCAATCAAGCACGAAAAACCGCTTCGCCAATCGATCCTGGCCTGGCTCTCCGACGATGTACGCTTCAACTATTCCCAGTACGTGTTTTCCGGTGAGTTGCCTTCGGTCTGGACGCTGACCCAATTGCTGGTCGATCCCACCTCAGCCCTGGGCAAGATGGGCACGGTGACACTCAGTGCAACGGCCCTCGATGACGCGCCGCTGGCGGCGTTGTTCAAAGCCAACGCCAACGCCATGATTACCCTGGCGGACCATCAATCGGTGTCCAATGCACAAGCTCGCTGGGCAACGCTCAAGCAAGGCACATGGATGCTGTTCAATGTCGCGCTGCCCTTCCTCGGTCGCACCGCCGGGGTGGCCGCGTGGATCTGGCAGATCATGGATGACTTGCAGAACATTACCGATGCCGAAGAAAACGACGACAGCTTACTCGCCTGGTCCGCCCTGACCGATCTGCTGTTGACGCTCGGCATGGTATTGGCCCATCGGGCTGCCACTCGCAACAAGCCCGTCTCGCGGTTGCCCGAGAAGGTCGAGCCGCCACCCGTAACACCCGAAAGCAAACCTGGCCACACCCTCACGGTCACCCGTCTGCCCGACCTCGATCAACTGCCATCCACCCATGAGACGTCTCTGCACGCAATCGCTGCGCTGCCGTCATCATCCCTGGGTGTCTTGCTTGATGGACTGGCCATCGCCGAACCCAAAGGAATGGCCGCCTCCAGCGAGCCCGGCCCTCACCAACACCTCAGTTCACTCAAGGGAAAGTGGTATGCGAAGGTTGACCAGCGATGGTTCGAGGTCACCTTCAACGACAATGACGATGTGCAGATCATTGACTCTAGCCGGTCACCCGCACGCACGGGGCCCTTGCTGGTCAAGAATGCCAGGGGCGAATGGTTTATCGATACGCGGCTGAGGCTCAAGGCCGGGGGCAAGGAAAAACAACGGCTGGAGCAACAAAACCGGCAACGCCAGGCTGAACTGAAGCAGCAAATGATAGCGTTCGAGCGCCAGACCAAAAGCCGCGAGACAGCACTCAAGGAAGCGGAAAAAAACGCGCAGGCGATTACCGCCACCGACACCCATCGTCGCTTGTACCTTGAAACGCTCGATGCGCAGATGTCATTCCTGAGCACCAACATGGAACAGATGAAAGCCTTCAATGCTCGCGAGGCGATTCCCAATTACCGAAAAGCAATGATCAGCCGCCTGGATTTCCAGCTTTCGCTGCTGCAAAAATGGTTCGTTCACCAGCAGCCGGTTTTCGGCAATCAAATGCGCCTTTCCCTCGATCTTCTCGACCACCCGCCAACGGAAAACACACAGACCGGCCGGCAAACCCATCAACTCACGGGCGAGTTGACCGCCAGCTACATCAACAAAATCGAGACTGCGCATGCGTGCTTCGAGCAACTGAACCTGCTCGGCAAAGAAGCCATCGAAGTGATCCGCGACGTCAAAGCCAACATGCCGTCGTTCGATTTGCTGGACCTCAAACTGTTCCAGATCACACTCGGTCAAGAGTTGTGCCTCGACAACAGCGTTGAACCCGCACCTGAAGCGCGCCAGGCACTGGAGAGCATTGTCGAAAATGCAGGCCTCGCGATTCAGGCGTCACTGGACCTGGCCGCTGACGAAGAGGTGCTGCACTTGCCGGAGCGCATCGATGGACTCAGCGACCTGGTGGAGCAACTCACGATCACTGACCAGCGCATCGTTGATCTGCCCACGGAGTTTCCCGGGCAGTTCCTGCAAATCCCCCTCGACGTGATGCGCCAACGTCTCGAAGTTTTTCAACAGCGCACCGTGAAGCAACTGGCCGGCTTGCTGCGCGAACGCAAGGCACTTGAGCCGCTACCCGGCCCTTCCCGCCTGCCGAGCGCTCCCGCCAAGCGAATCATCAAGACCCGCTACAAAGGTACGGTGGTGGGCCAGCCACGTGTCGACTCCGTGACGCAAGGGTCAGAACTGATCGACGTGACCTCGGCGTTGACCGGCAAAGTCATCTCGACCTTTCACGAAAAGACCCCGGGGGTCTGGGTTGAAAGAGTGCCCCCTGGACCGGCCCCCCTCGACGTTAGCCAACCCGATTTGAGTGCAAGCACGGCTCAAGGCCAGGCATTGCTGGAGGGGTTGGATGCGTTTATTCGTCGAACGCAGGCCCACTCCAAAGGCACGCGACGAATACCTGTGGAAATAGAGGAAATGTTTCATCAGCAGGCTCACCGACTGCAGGACGCCGCCAGCGCAATCGAAGATGCGCTGACCGCCAGTAATTCCACCGAAGGTGGTTCGGGGTCCGCCGTGACGCTGGCCAAGCAACTGAACGACGGGGCCACCAGACTCTATAGTCAGGGACGCTTGACGCGAATCAGCATGACCAAACTACAGCCGCCGACGGCGGAGCGCGTCCGCTGGCTGCAAAGCGAAGGTCAGGTCGATATCGTCAAGACCCCCGGCCGACGCTTGCTCAAAAGCCGTAAAAGAGACTATCTCGAGGAATATGAGGTCCGCGATCACAGCAACCAAAGTGTTCTGTGGTATGCCCACTTCCACTACTCGGAGCCCGCTTCGCCTGCACACACCTTCACCGCGGCCCACCTGAAAACAGTGCAACAACGGCTGCTGGGCGGCGCAACCGAGGCCCGCAACGCCAACGACGATCTCCTGGCGATCTCGATCTACCGCAGCGAAATCAGCCCGCAACTGGCGACCACCCTGTTCTTCGCAAAAGTGCCGACCTCGGCATCTGGGTCGTAAGCCTGATCTTGTGCTGAACCCGAGACCCGCATTCGCGGGTCTTTTTCCCCCGCGATATCTATCTACCACCCCCTGTAGGCGATGCCTGATTACTGTCGATGCATCCAGAGGCTTTCCCGGCCTCGTCATTGCGCCGAGGTATCCGCCATGAGCAACAACATTTCTCTGCCTCAACATGACTCGGCCCCTTTGCTGGAAACCAGTGACCTGGTGAGCCTGACCAGCCACGGCCCCACGCTCAGCAACGTGGCTTCGCACCTGCTGCGCCAAGCGATGGAAGCAGCCTGGCCAGAATTGCAGATCGACCCTGAAAACGCCTTCGTCGGCACCCCCCGATGGCTCATGGTGGACGACCATGTCGAGGCGGGCCCAACCGGGTTCGAATCACTGACCCTGGCACTGATGCGCCAGGGCCTGTATGGAACGACGGCCAACTACCTCGAAGGCGAGCATTTCCTCACCCTTGAGCCGGACAGCAAAAACCCGGTTCATCTCGCGGTCTGCATCGAGGACATTGCAAAGATGCTCAATGACCTGGCGACGATCCTGTTCATCGAGTCTCAAGCACGGCAACTCGAGTTCTGGAATGCCAAGGGGCATGCAATCCCCCGCTGGCAGGAGCTGTCCGACACGCTGCGCAAGGCGTTGAACGTGCAGAAGGTCAAAGGCTGGGACACCGATGAATGCGCGATGGCCCGGGAAGTGTTCAACGCCCCGGACAAAACCACCCGTAAAAATGTAAACAGAGAATTTTCCGCCATTCAGGCGTGCCTTCTCGATATCGATACCGTCGAGAATGACATCACCCAACATCTGTTGATCGGCGGTGCGCTGGTGCTCAAGGCCACATTTCGCAAGCGCCCATTGCTGGTGATGTACACCATCGAGCGCGCGTATGAGTCGTTCAGTTCAATGGAAGAATTGGGTAACTCGCTTCCCGCACGCCTGGCAGAACAACGGTCAGGACGCGATCTGACGTGGCGGTTTTACGAGCCGGAAGGCAACATCTTCGACCACATGGCGTGGGCGTTGGTCTCCTCGCAAATGGATGCCATTGACTCCTTGCGGTTTATTGAGGCCCCGGCAGATGAAGCCGAACCCGAAACCGGACTCGACCCCAACGAAAAAGCACGATTCCTGCAATTGAACAGCGCAATTCCCGACTGGTTGCGCAGCGCCGCCTCCCAGGACATTCAAGATTACGGCCGTTACATCAGTGCACTGGGCAAGTTGTACCGTCAACCGGACAGCCAATTGGCCAACACTGAGATCCCGTCCGTCACCGACTATGCCCAGCGGCTGATGCGTGAAGCGATCATCGCGGATCCACGGGCGGTCGGTGCCGCGAATCTTCCACTGGATGATCTGCGGATCAAAATCACCCACAGTTTTACCGCCGACAATTTCACCCTCCCCAACCCCTTCGACCAACGCATTGAAACGCTGGCCGACTTCGCGCTGGAGAACCAGGCGCCCTACATGGCGACCGTATTTTTCAAGGACGGGGAGACCGTTCCGGATTGGCTGACCGTTGAATTTCTCACCACCGTGTCAGCGCGAGTGGACATCGGCAAGGCTTACCCCGAACTGATCAAACCCACGTTGCTGGAGGACCCGATCGCCTCCCGACGCCAGGAAAACTTCTATCGCGATCAATTACGCATTTTGCTGCCACTGCAGGCATTAGAAGCCAGATTCAAGCCTGAAACCGGTGTGGACGAACGCGGATACCGCTACGTCTGCGAGCTGCTCGATCCCGAGGTCGCCACCAGTACCGTCGCCCTCTACCCGCTCACAATGACGCCGCAACATCGCTTGGTCAGCAGCAGCGACACCGTGGACAACATGTTCATCATAAGCCCACGAAATGCACACAGCGGGCCTTGCCTGCTCTATCGGCCAATGCTCGATGCACCTCTGCTGCAATTCCCCTCAAGGCAAAACCTTTTATATGCGCTGCACCAACCCGGTGACCTCAGGGATACGGTGCTGGCGTGGTTGCCCGACAAACACCTGAGCTTTGAATATGCCCAGTCTGTATTTCCCACCGGACTGCCCTCGCCGTGGCTGATCGCGGAACAGATCGTCAATCCATTGCAGCGCGCAGACAAGTTCGGGCGTGTGGTTTTCGAAAGCGTCGAGGTCACCGGCGACATTCTGTCTGCGCTGTTCAAAAGCAATGCGCGGATGCTGGTCAACCTCGCCGACCGACAATCGCGATCCAACGCCGAACGACGCTGGAGTGTGTTGAAGGACAGCGGCTGGGCGCTCTTCAACGTCGCTTCGAATGTTCTTAGCGGTGCGGTCGGCACAGCCGTCTGGGTCTGGCAAACCATCAACCAGATTCAACAGGCACTCGACGCCCATGACCAGGATGACCGCTTCATCGAATGGACGTCGGTGTCGGACATTCTGCTGGCGATCGGCATTATTCTCAGCCATCACGCCGTGATGCGACGCAGGAGGCTTTCGAGCAAGCCCCGGATCGAACAGGTGCCGAAGCGAAAATCGCCAGAACCCCATGAGGCCGTCGCCGTCACGCTCAATCCCGTCCCGCTGCCTCCGGACCTTCCACCCAGTCACCTTTCCTCCCTGGAGCTGACCGGCTCGGTTCCACGCCGAACACCGACCGCTCTGGGCGCTTACCTGGACACGCTCACAGTCACGGCTCCGGATATTGCCAGCGCCAACGTGACGAAAGTTAAAGAAGCCCCTCCGCATTTTTACCAACATAACTTCCGCAACTACGCACAGGTGGGTGATCGGTGGTTTTACGTCGACGTCAAAGGCGACGATGAAATCCATATCGTTTACCCGGATCAGCCGGAACGAAACGGTCCGATGCTGAGGGATAACGGCCACGGGCAATGGGTGCTCGACCTGCGTCTGCGGTTGCGAGGCGGGGCCGGAAATGCGGTCAGCCGCCATCAGGAAGCAGCTGACGAACAGCGCAAAGACACGTTGGGGGAGATCCTGAGCGCCTTCAAAAGCCAGGAAAACACCAAGGAAACCGAGCTGAAAACGTTACATGACGGCATCACGCAGGCCAACGCCGGAAACTACGATCAGCGGACGACGATGTACATGGAAAAACTGGATAAAACGATCGACGAGTATCGCCAGGCACTCGAACAACTACGCGAATGGCGCACCCTCGGGGGGACGGAAAACTACCGGGAAGACTTGCTTCGCATGAGCGTGGTGCTGGAGAAGAATCTGTCCTTGTGGTTTGTGCTGAAACGATCCGAATACAGTCAGGCCACCCGTGTCCTGACCCAAGGCAACGAAAACGAACCCGTTGCCAGGCAATCGCTCGTCGACAATGTGCAGAAGGCATCAGACATCGGTGAGGAGATGATTGAAAGGCTGACCCTGTTTTCGTCGACACTCGAGGACATGCACGTAGCGGGACGCCCTGGCATTGAGCGCGCCATGCAAATCAGAAAACTCGCGCCTGCCTTTACCGTGCTGGATATCAAGGCCAACGAGATCGGCATGTCGCAGGAGCTGTGCCTCGATGAACAGGCCAGCCCCCTGATGCAGCAGGCTCGAGCCGCGGTGGGGCATATTGCAATGAGCGCCGCGAAGGCGGCGATTCACATGGCGGACCTGATGAAAGGCGAAGGCGAACATTCCGATGTGCAGGCGCAAATCGAGGAATTGAACAGTCTCGTGGAGACATTTGCCGACGCTGATCAGCGCATTCAGGAATTGCCTGGCACGTACCCTGGACTGGTCAAACAAACCAGGCTCGATCATGTGCAATCGCTCATCGACGAATTCGCGCAGCTCGCACAAAACCGGTTACAGGCGTTGCTGCCCGAGCCGGAACCCTTGCCCACGCAGCCTGTTGTACAACGAATGCAACCGAGTTCGTCACGACAACTGATCAAAGTACGCAAGACCCGGCCCCGCGATCCCGATAAAAACGAACCGGAAAAAACCACGGAAGATCCGCTCAGGTCGTTTACCCCCGCCGTTTATCAGCAACCCGCTCCAGTGCTGGATGACGCCGGAACGATCGAGGCCGGCATCGAGCTGAACCTGGACACGGCCCCATTCATCGAACGCACCCGTAAGGACGCGTTGCGCCCAAGGCGCATCCCGGCCGATCTTCAGGATGTGTTCGATCAGCAGGCCTTGAAACTTGAGCAAGCGGCCAGCAGCGTCGATCAAGCCGTGATCAACGGCAGGAAAGACAACGCATTCTCTTTTCCGGTTGCCACGCTGAGCCGCGAGTTACGTGATGGGGCCAGTCGTCTGCGCAAAGAAGGTGTGACCGTTCGCGCCGATCTTTACACCCGGCGCAAACCGACCCAGAGCACTTTCAAATGGATGCATGAAAACGGCCAGCTCGACCTCAGTCGCGACAGACGAGGGCGTATCCAGACCCGAGGGCTCGGCGACTATTTCCAGGAGTACCGGATTGTCGACAAGACCCGCAATCAGCCGTTGTGGGTAGCGCATTTCCATTACGAGACGCTGTCGAGTCCGGCGAATGCACCCACCGCGGCCCATTTGAAAGTTTCAGATGACTACCTGAAAACGCTGCCGCTGGACCAGCAACAAGCGTTGACCACCTTCGAACCCATCGATGGGGTGTTCAGAAAGTTAGAGGATCCTGCGCTACGAAAACTGTTCCTGGACCTGGAACCCCAGGCAAACACCGCAGCAGCCAGCTAAGGACGCCAGACCTGTTCCAGCCGCCCGAGCGCGGCGCTGATGGCCGCCTCGGGCACCGCCGCGAAACCGAGGACCAGACCCGCGCGCTGGTCCATAGGTGTTGTCGAATCCGGCAGCCAATAGCCGCTCAGGGCATTGATCTCGACGTCGACGCTCGCCGCCTGTTCCACCAGCTCGCGCTCGCGGGCCCGTGAGTCGACCGCCACCGTCAGATGCAGCCCTGCCGCGACACTCGGCAGACTGCCGATGCCGGGAATGTTCTGCGGCCAACCGGCCAGTACGGTATTACGCCGACTCAGGGCCGCCCGGCGCATGCGGCGAATATGCCGCTGGAAATGCCCGGCGGCCATGAACTCGGCCATGACCACTTGGGTACTGACCTCGGAATGCCGGACGTCCACCGCCCGCCGTTGCGAGAACGCCTGAACCAGCGTTGGCGGCAACACCAGGTAACCCAGGCGCAGCGCCGGGAAGGCGACTTTGCCAAACGTCCCGACGTACAAAACCCGCCCCTGTCGGTCGAGTGCCGCCAACGGCGCCAATGGCGCGCCGCTGTAACGGTATTCGCCATCGTAGTCATCCTCGACAATCCAGCCCTGAGTGCGCTCGGCCCAGGCCAGCAATTCCAGACGTCGCGCCAGGCTCATCACCACCCCGGTCGGGTATTGATGCGACGGCGTGACATACGCCAGGCGACACGCCTCGATCGCTGCCAATTCGCGGCAATTAATCCCCTCGCTGTCCACCGCCACCCCGTGCAGTCGCGCACCCGCCACGGCGAACGCATGACCCGCCGCCCGATACCCCGGATTCTCGATCGCCACCCCATCGCCGGGCTCTACCAACAGCTGTGCACAAAGGCTAATCCCCTGCTGCGCGCCACTGGTGATCACTATTTGCTCAGCCGAACACTGCATGCCGCGTGAACTGCGCAAATACGCGGCAATCATTCCACGTAGACGCTCATCACCCGCCGGATCGCCATAACACAGCTGCTGTAAATCCGGTTTACGCCAGAAAGCCGCATTCAGCTTGGCCCAGACCTCGAAAGGAAACAGATCAAATGCCGGGACACCCACCCGAAATGCACGCGGCGGCCCACTCGGCGGCAGGGCCAAATGGTTCTTTTCAACGCGCCCCAACGCACCGCTGTGGATAACTTTACTGGATGAAACCACAGGTAAATCCAGCCAATTTGTGGATAAGGCTGTGGGTAACCCTGTTGACAACCCTGTGGATACTTTTGTGGATAATTTTTTGGCAGGGATCGAGGCCTGGGGCAGTTGAGCAACGTAAGTCCCGTCACCCACACGCCCTTCGATAAAGCCTTCGGCATAGAGCTGATCGTAGGCTCGCACCACGCTGTTGCGAGAAATCGCCAGTGCCGCTGCCAGATCGCGACTGGCCGGTAATCGCGTGCCGCTGGCCAGTCGTCCGTCCAGCACGCGCACGCGCAAGGCTTGGTAGAGCTGACGACTCAGGCCCTGACGGCGATCCAGTTCGATACCGGCAGGGTTGAACGACAAGGAAAGCGGCGCATCGGTCATGGCAATGGACCTGTGAAATTGGTCATTAATGGCTCTTACAACAGACCAATAGCCTGCCTAGGATGGAGGCATTCGCCAAGGGATATTTCCATGTACAACCCCAGCAGCTTTGCCATCAAAGATTTGGATGACCTGCGCCAGCAGCTCCTCGTCACCCGCCTCGCCATGGTGGTTACCCACGGCGATCAAGGCCTGCAAGCCAGCCATCTGCCGCTGCTGTTCAAACCTGACGAAGGCCCGAATGGCACCCTCTACGGCCACTTCGCCCGGGCCAATCCGCAGTGGAAGGAATTGCAGAGCGGCGCTGAAGCGCTGGTGATCTTTGCCGGTGCCGACGCTTACGTCAGCCCGGGGTTTTATCCGAGCAAAGCCGAGCACGGCAAAGTCGTGCCGACCTGGAACTACGTCGCGGTACACGCTTACGGCACCGCCGACGTGTTCACCGATGCCGAGCGCTTGCTCAACCTGGTCAGCGCGTTGACTGATCGTCACGAAGCCGGCCGAGCCCTGCCTTGGAAGGTCGCCGATGCTCCCGCTGATTACATCGACGGCATGCTCAAGGCGATCGTCGGGTTTGCCCTGCCGATCCAGCGCCTGGAAGGCAAACGCAAACTCAGCCAGAACCGCAGCGCCGAAGACATCGCCGGTGTGCGCGAGGGGCTTGTCTCCAGCCCCGATGTGCACGATCAGGCCCTCGCCCACTTGATGCGTTAAGGACATGAACATGAGTCAGATTGAAATCCGCCCGGTCAGCGCCGACGATCACGCCGCCTGGCTGCCGCTGTGGCAAGCCTACCTGCGCTTCTACAACACCGAATTGCCCGAGGCGGTCACTGACAGCACCTGGCAACGCATGCTCGACCCGACTGAAACGACGCATTCGGCGTTGGCGTGGAGCGATGGCAAAGCGGTCGGCATGGTGAACTTCATTTACCATCGATCGAACTGGAGCATCGAAAATTCCTGCTACCTTCAAGACCTGCTGGTAGCGCCAGACACCCGCGGCACCGGCGTTGGCCGCAAACTGATCGAGTTCGTCTATGCCACCGCCAAAGCGGATGGTTGCTGCAAAGTCCACTGGCTGACCCACGAAACCAACGCCACCGCGATCCAGCTCTACGAGCGCATCGCCGAACGCCCCGGTTACATCCAGTTTCGCAAAGCCCTTTAAGGTTCAAGGAGAACAACATGTCGACATCACTCGCGGACTGGAAAGGCGTCCCGGCGCCCACCGCTCAAACCCTCGAAGGGCGCTTCATTCGCCTGGAAAAACTCGACCCGGCCCGTCATGCCGAGGGTCTGTTCAAGGCCTTGCAAGGCCCCGGCGCCGATCCGAAACTCTGGGACTATTTGCCGTACGGGCCTTTCCCGGAACGTAGCGCGTTCAACGATTGGCTGAACAACCATGCGGCCAATAGCGATCCGTATTTCTTCAGCGTGATCGACCGTGCCAGCGGTGATGTACAGGGCCTCCTGAGTCTGATGTCGATCGTCCCGGCCCAAGGTCGCATCGAAATCGGCCACGTCACCTTCGGCGCACCGATGCAGCGTTCGCCGAAAAGCACCGAGGCCGTTTACTTGCTGGCCAAGGAATCCTTTGCCCTGGGCTACCGGCGCCTGGAGTGGAAATGCAATAACGGCAACGCCCGCTCCAAATACGCGGCCGAGCGTCTGGGCTTCAGTTTTGAGGGGGTGTTCCGTCAGCACATGGTGGTGAAGGGACAGAACCGCGATACCGCGTGGTATTCGATTCTGGACTCGGAATGGCCGGCGATTGGCGCGGGGTTTGAGCGCTGGTTGAGCGATGAGAATCAGACGGGGTCGGGGCAGGTGAAAACGCTTGCCGAGTGCCGCGGGTAAGCGCTGACGATTTGTGGCGAGGGAGCTTGCTGCCTTGCCACAAATTGCGTGTACGCCTGAACCAAAAACCCTAAATTTGCATTTAATTGCCTACAGATGTCTCCATCTCCCGAAAAAACGCAAAAGAATGCATTTGTCACCAGACATCATTCTGTAAAAACCATCCGCTATACAACACAGCCCGCTTATAACAAAAAGGCTGTCCCCTCATGCCCTTCTCGCCCCAGCGCCTCGCGTTCAGCATCGCTTTGCTGATCAGCACCGACACCCTCGCCGTCCCCTTCAAAAACGTGCAGATCGACACGCCCACCACGACAGCGCAAACGCTGGGCGGCAGCGACACGTTGAAGATTTCGGCGCCGGGCAGCATCACCAACGCTGGCAAGACGGTGAGCCTGAAGGACGGCACCAGCGGCGTCGGCGTGGTGATCGATAACGCAGGCAAGATTATTTCCACTGGCGGCCGGGCGATCGACAGCAGCGGCGACCTGACGCAAGCGCGCAACTACAGCATTTACAACCGCGCTGGCGGGCAAATCCTTGGCTTCAACGACGCGCTGCGCATCGACAGCAACTTCGCCAGCGGCAGTCTGTTGATCGACAACAGCGGCATCATCCGCTCCACCACCGGGCAAGGGCTGGATCTGGATGCATTGCGCAGCGCGGGCATCAAAACGACGATCATCAACCGCGCGGGCGGGTTGATTCGCGGGGATGCCAGCGACGGTATGAAGACCGGCGCCAACGCGACGATTACCAACTACGGCGAGATTTCCACCGGCGACTCGCACACTGCTGACGAGAAATTCGACGGTATCGATATCGACACTGCAACCGGCGTGACAGTGACCAACTACGGCAGCATTTCCGGTGGCCGTCACGGCATCACCACCGACCTCGGCGCCACGCTCCTCAACTACGGGACAGTCACCGGTCGCAACGGCTCGGGGTATGGCTCCGATGGCGACGGCACAGTGATCAACCACGGCACCATCACCGGCGCTTACTCGGGCCTGCAACCGAACGGTGACGGCGATGGCGTGGACATCGACAAACTCGCGCACATCGAAAACTACGGCACCGTTCAAGGTGTGGGCGCGGGCGGTGTGGACAAGGGTGGTTTCGCCAACGGCAGTGAAGGCATCGCCTTGGGCGGCGGTTATGTATTGAACGCCAACGGGGCGCTGATCAGCGGCGCCAACAGCGCGATTCTGGTGGACGATGGCAGCGGCGGTTCGGGCGTGGCGGCAACCACGCTGGAAAACTTCGGCACGATTCAAGGCCTCGATGGGTTCGGCGTGAAATTTGTCGGCGAGTTCAATGACAGCGTGATCAACGGCGGCACGATCAGCGGCAGCAACGGCCTGGCGCTGGACCTGGGCGGCGGCAACGACAGCCTGACTTTGCGCAATGGCAGCCGTTTTGTCGGTGGGGTCGACGGCGGCAGCGGTTACGACCGCGTGCTGATGGACGATGCGCGGGGAGGCAGCTTCGGCTCGAGCCGCAACTTCGAATGGCTGGAGGTCAAGCAAGGTGCCTGGACCTTGACCGGCACCGGTGATTTCAGCGACGGCGGCGCTATACGCAACGGCGCCACGCTGATCAACCAGGGCGTAATCGCCGGGACCGTGACCGTCGATGCAGGCGGTGTGTATGCCGGCGGCGGTTCGGTGGGTAATTTGCAGGTCAACGGGACCTTGCGCACCAATACCCAACTCGGCATTGCGACCATCACCCATGACCTGACCATGGGCAGTGGCTCCACCCTGGCTTATGGCGTCAACGCAGAGGGTAGCAGCGCGCCGATCAAGGTCGGTGGCGTGGCCACTCTGAATGGCGCCACCCTGGCAGTGAATCCCGGCAGCGGCACGTATCCGTGGCAAAGCCGATACACCGTGCTGCAAGCCGCAAGCATCAGCGGCAGCTTCGGCAAGGTCACCAGCGACTACGCGTTCCTCACGCCAACGCTCGCTTACACGCCGACCCAGATCGACCTGACCTACACCCGCAACGATGTCGCCTTCAACGAATTCGCGGTGACCAACAACAGCAGCAACGCCGCCAACAGCCTGGCGTCGATGGGCAACAACAACGCGCTCTACAACGCCTTGCTCAACACCACCAACGCCACGGCTGGCAACGCGATCGAGCAACTGTCCGGCGCCAGCAACGCCAACCTGACCAGCGCGACGCTCGGAGCCAGCAGCCAGATCGGCAGCAGCATGCTGTCGGCGATGCAACAAATGGGCGGCGGTTCGGGATTGCTGGTCGGCCTCGATCAAGGTGACACCCCGGTACTGGCCGCCAACGGCGTACCGCTCGAAGCCCGCAACCTCAATGATCCCAACGCCGAGGGTCGGCTGTGGCTGCAAGCCATTGGCGGTTACGGCAAGCTCGATGGCGAGCATGGCAGCAGCGGTTTGGAGCAACGCACCAAAGGCAGCGTGCTCGGGGTCGATTGGGCGCTCAATCCGCACTGGCGCCTGGGGGTGCTTGGCGGTTACTCGAAGACAGATCTTGACGCCACGGGTGTCGATGGCAATGTCGAAAGCTGGCACGCCGGCGTCTATGCATCACGTCAAAGCGGCCCGTTCGCCTTGCGCCTCGGTGCGGCGTACAGCGGTCACCAGGGTGAAAGCAAACGCACCGTTGCCTTCAACGGCTTCAGCGACCGACCGAAAGGCGATTACGACGCCGATAGCCAACAGGCCTTCGCCGAGTTCGGCTATGCAATGGGCAGCGGCCGTCTCAGCGCCGAACCCTTCGCCAGTCTTGGCTACCAGCGTTATCACCGCGACAGCTATCAGGAAAAAGGCGGTTCTGCCTCGCTTCAAGTCGACGAACAAACCCAAGACAACTTCAACAGCACTTTTGGCCTGCGCCTGGCGCATCTGAATACTCTGGACAATGGCATGAGCCTGACCCCACGCATGACCGCCGGCTGGAAGCACACCTATGGCGATGTCAGCAGTTCGACACGTCAGGCGTTTGTGGTAGGTGGCACGGCGTTCAGTGTGGATGGCAGCTCGCTGGATCGAGACAGCCTGGTGCTGGAGGCTGGTTTGGATCTGGGCATTTCGGCTCGCCACTCGGTGGGCATCGGCTATAGCGGCGAGATCGGCAACAACAGCCGTAACCACGGGTTGATCGGACAATGGCAGATGAGTTTCTGAGAGGGTGTTGCGGGAAGCGTCTCGATTTATCGTAGGAAAAGGTCATCGGTCCCAAGCGTTAAAAACCGCTGCGTCCCACCAGCGGCGGATTTTCTGCATCGAGCTTCTGACGCCACCTGCAAACCCTCCGGAACGGGCTGACATCGGTATCGAAGCGCTCTCCTTAGAGTTTGGTCTCCTTTCAATTGAGGCCAAATTCAATGTCTGTTCAACACAAATACCGACCACATCATCTGGCGCTAGCCATTGCGCTTGCGTTGGGTTGCACTGAAATTTTTGCCCAACAAAGTCCTGCCGAAAGCACTCTCCCTGCGCTTGAAACGCCAGATCAGGTCTTGGCAGCGCTCGATGCATTCATCAAAGACCCTGACACCAAAAAGACCACTATCGGCAACGCAGAGGACGGTATCAATCGAACGTTCAGCGATGACAATGATCTGGTCACTTTGTCCCGTCGCGGGAGTATCACCGGATGGGTTGACGGTGGTGGTGGCACCAATTTTCTACAACTCGATACAGCGAGCGGTGGCACGTTAGGCGACAGCCGCAATTTCGACGGCCTGGAGCTCAAACGAAGCACCTGGACCTTGAACGGTTCCAGTGGTGATTTCACCGCAGGTGCCTTGGTACGCCCCAAAGCAACACTGGTAAACGAGAGTGACATCCGGGGAGGTGCGTTGACCCAGGGTACTCTCGTCAATAACGGCAGGATTGGCGGCGGGGTGACGGTGCTATCAGGTGGCACCCTGAGTAACTCTGGGGCGATCGAAGGCGACGTGTTTATTCACGAGAAAGGGGCTTTTGCGGGTAGAGGTCGCACGGGTTCGCTGGAGGTAAACGGAAAATTTTCGGTGGGCGAATCCCACGGCGCGCCAAAAGTTAAGGGTGACCTGAAGCTTTCCAATACTGCCGAACTGCTCTACGAGGTCAGCGCCGATCGCAAAAGTGAAACGATATTAGTCGATGGCACCGCCATTCTCGGTGGCGCCACACTGAACATTGTTGCAGCGCCCGGTAACTACCCGTTAGTCAGCGAAAACAGCATTCTTGTGGCCAATAACGTCGAAGGCAAATTTGGCAACGTGATCAACAACCTTGCCTTTTTGGAACCCGATGTCCAATACAGTGAGAGGACAGTCGATCTGGTCTTGATTCGAAACGATGTGCCTATCGAGAGCGTCGCGGACTCAGAAAACGGACGGCAATTTGGAGGAAGTCTTGAGGAGCCAAGGGGCGTTGAACCAACTCAGACGTCACCGGACGATACCGCCCCAATTGCTGCGCCCCTGAATCCCGCCGAGAACATCGGTACCCCCGTCACCGCCTCAACCTCACAAGCGACAACTCCCGGCGCCGCAGCACCTTCGCCATCGCACACTGCAAATGCCGCAGTCGTGGCGCTGCTGGGTAGCGATAAAACAACCGCAGCTCAGGCCATTGAACAACTGGCCGGCGGCAGTACCGCCAACCTCGCCAAGGCAACGCTCGCCAGCGCCAGCCCGGTGGGCACTACCGTGCTCTCGGCCATGCGCCAACCGGGCAGCACCAGCACCTACAACAAAGGCAGCAACCGCAGGAACGCACCAAGCCTGGCAGCGGGTAGCGAAGACAATGGCCGGGTCTGGCTTCAAGCGTTAGGGCATGGCGGCACACTGGACCGTGACTTTGAGCCACTGAAACACTCCACCCAAGGCTTGGTCCTGGGCGCCGATTGGGGCATCGATGATGAATGGCGTATCGGTGTGATGGGCGGTAAAGCCGAAACACGCCTCGACAGTCGCGACCTCGATGGCGGTCTCGACAGCTGGTATCTGGGCGCCTACGCCCTGCGCCAGAACGGCCCCATGTCGCTGCGAGTGGGCGCGACCTATGGCAATCACGACGGCAACACCAAGCGCCGGGTGGCCTTCAATGGTTTCAGCGATCGCCCTGAAGGCCGTTACGACGCCAACACCCAACAAGCCTTCGCTGAAGTGGGTTACAACCTGGGGCGAGCCAATGTCAGCATCGAACCGTTCGCCAGCCTTGGCTACGAACGCTATCAGCGTGACACCTACACGGAAAAAGGTGGTGCAGCGGCGTTGAAAGTTCACGGCCAGACCCAGAACAACCTGAGCAGCACGTTCGGTCTGCGCGCAGCGAAAACCAATGCGCTGGACAACGGCATGCAACTGACGCCGCGATTCAGTGCCAGTTGGAAACACACCTACGGTGATGTCACCAGCGACACTCGCCAACAACTGGCAACGGGCGGTCGAAACTACACCGTTTCCGGTGCGCTACTGGACCGTAACAACCTGAGCGTCGATGCAGGGCTGGACCTGGGATTGTCAGCCAGACATACCTTGGGCGTCAGTCTTAACGGGGACGTCGGCACGGAAAGCCGGAGTCATGGCGTCACCGGCCAATGGCGGATGAATTTCTAATCGTCACAAATACGCGGCAAAAAAAAGGGGAGCACATGCCCCCCCGAGGTTTAAAGCGTTGTATCGAGGCTGTTAAATCAGCCTTCGATCTCGATCAGGATTTCGCCCGGATTCACCCGATCGCCCTTGGCCACGTGGATGGCGGTGACTTTGCCAGCGATGGCCGATTGGACTTCGGTTTCCATCTTCATCGCTTCGGTGATCAGCACGGCTTGCCCTGCTTTCACAGTGTCGCCTTCCTTGACCAGCACATCGACGATGTTGCCCGGCATGGTGGTGCTGACGTGGCCTTGCGCGGTGGCTTGCTTGCGCTTGCTGCTGCCGCCGCTGACGAATTCGTTGAGCGGTTCGAACACCACTTCTTCCGGCATGCCGTCGATGGACAGGTAGAAGTGACGCTTACCTTCGGCCTTGACGCCGACACCGGTGATGTCGACGCGGTAGGTTTCGCCGTGGACGTCGATGACGAACTCGGTCGGCACGCCTTCGCCACCGACCGAGGCCACGCCGCCGGCTTCGGGAATCGGCAGGAGTACTTCAGGTGTCAGGGTGCCGGCAGCGCGTTCTTCGAGGAACTTGCGGCCGATATCCGGGAACATCGCATAGGTCAGCACGTCTTCTTCGGACTTGGCCACGGCGCCAATTTCAGCACGCAGTTTGGACATTTCCGGTTTGAGCAGATCGGCTGGACGCACGTCGATCACTTCTTCGCTGCCAATGGCCTGGCGACGCAGTTGTTCGTTCACGGTGCCCGGCGCCTTGCCGTAGCCGCCCTGCAGGTAGAGCTTCACTTCGTTGGTGATGGTCTTGTAGCGCTCGCCAGCCAACACGTTGAAGAACGCCTGGGTGCCAACGATTTGCGAGGTCGGGGTTACCAGCGGCGGGAAGCCGAGGTCTTCGCGAACGCGCGGGATTTCAGCGAGCACTTCGCTCATGCGATTCAGCGCGCCCTGCTCTTTCAACTGGTTGGCCAGGTTGGAAATCATCCCGCCCGGTACCTGGTTGACTTGGACACGGGTGTCGACGGCGGTGAATTCGCTTTCGAACTGGTGGTACTTCTTGCGCACGGCGTAGAAGTACAGGCCGATCTCTTGCAGCAGTTCCAGGTTAAGGCCGGTGTCGAATTCGGTGCCTTTAAGGGCGGCGACCATCGATTCGGTGCCTGGGTGGCTAGTGCCGGATGCGAAGCTGGAGATCGCGGTGTCGATGTGATCGGCGCCGTTTTCGATAGCCTTCAGTTGGCACATGGTGGCCATGCCAGAGGTATCGTGCGAGTGAATGAACACTGGCAGCGACTGCTCGGATTTCAACGCCTTGACCAGTTCGCCCGTGGCGTATGGCGTCAGCAGGCCGGCCATGTCCTTGATCGCCACCGAGTCGCAACCCATGGCTTCCATTTGTCGGGCTTGCGCCACGAAAGCGTCGATGGTGTGCACCGGGCTGGTGGTGTAAGCGATGGTGCCTTGAGCGTGTTTGCCGGCTGCTTTTACTGCCTCGATGGCCGTGCGCAGGTTACGCACGTCGTTCATGGCGTCGAAGATGCGGAACACGTCGATGCCGTTGACCGCGGCCTTGGCGACGAAAGCTTTGACCACGTCGTCGCTGTAATGGCGGTAGCCCAGCAGGTTCTGGCCGCGCAGGAGCATTTGCAGGCGTGTGTTAGGCAGCGCCGCGCGCAGTTGGCGCAGACGCTCCCACGGATCTTCCTTGAGGAAACGTACACAGGCGTCGAACGTCGCGCCGCCCCAGCATTCCAGCGACCAGTAGCCGACTTTGTCGAGCTTGTCGCAGATCGGCAGCATGTCTTCGGTGCGCATGCGGGTAGCGAGCAGCGATTGATGGGCGTCGCGCAGGATGGTGTCGGTTACGTGAATCTTCTTGGTCATTGTTATATTCCTCACAGGCCTGCGTGGGCGGCGATGGCGGCAGCGATGGCCAGGGCCAGCTCTTCGGGTTTGCGCTTGATCGAGTAGTTGGTCAGTTCAGGGTGGCTTTCAACGAAGCTGGTGTTGAACTGGCCGCTACGGAATTCCGGGTTACGCAGGATTTCCTGGTAGTACGCGGCGGTGGTCTTGACCCCTTGCAGACGCATGTCATCGAGGGCACGCAAGCCACGGTCCATCGCCTCTTCCCAGGTCAGCGCCCACACCACCAGTTTCAGGCACATCGAATCGTAGAACGGTGGAATGGTGTAACCGGTGTAGATCGCCGTGTCGGTCCGCACGCCGGGACCGCCGGGCGCGTAGTAACGGGTGATCTTGCCGAAGCTCGGCAGGAAGTTGTTTTTCGGGTCTTCGGCGTTGATCCGGAACTGCAACGCGAAACCGCGGTGCTGGATGTCTTCCTGTTTCACCGAGAGCGGCAGGCCGGACGCGATGCGGATCTGCTCACGCACGATGTCGATGCCGGTGATTTCTTCGGTGATGGTGTGTTCCACCTGCACCCGGGTGTTCATCTCCATGAAGTACACCTCGCCCTCGGCGAGCAGGAACTCCACGGTGCCGGCGTTCTCGTAACCCACGGCCTTGGCTGCACGCACCGACAGGTCGCCGATGTAGGCGCGCTGTTCAGGGGTCAGTTGCGGGCTCGGGGCGATCTCGATCAGTTTCTGGTTGCGGCGCTGGATCGAGCAATCACGCTCGAACAGGTGCACCACGTTGCCAAAGCTGTCGCCGAGAATCTGCGCTTCGATGTGCTTTGGATTGACGATGCACTTTTCCAGGAACACTTCCGCCGAACCAAATGCCTTGGTGGCTTCCGAGATCACGCGAGGGAAAGCCTGTTCGAGTTCTGCGCGGCTGTCGCAGCGACGGATACCACGACCACCACCACCGGAGGTTGCCTTGAGCATCACCGGGTAACCAATGCGGTCGCCTTCGAGCAAGGCTTCGGCGATGTCCGCGACGTTGCCTTCGGTGCCCGGCGTGACCGGCACGCCGGCCTTGATCATGCTGCGGCGGGCTTCAGTCTTGTCGCCCATGCGGCGAATGACTTCAGCCGATGGACCAATGAACTTGATGCCGCGCTCTGCGCAGATATCAGCCAGTTCAGCGTTTTCCGAGAGAAATCCGTAGCCGGGATGCAACGCATCACAACCGGTTTCCACGGCCAGGTTCACCAGTTTTCGCGCATTCAGGTAACCGGCCAGTGGCTCGGCACCAATGCTGTGGGCCTCGTCCGCGCGCTTCACATGCAAGGCATGACGGTCGGCGTCGGAATAGATCGCGACCGAGCGAATGCCCATCTCGGCGCAGGCACGCACGATTCGTACGGCAATCTCACCACGGTTGGCGATCAGGATCTTTTTTATCACTTTTGGAGGTTCCCTTGAGCCGGTGGTAACCACGACCTGCTAGACCAGGTCGACGCGTGACCAAATGTTTCAATTCAGTCGCAGGCCCACACTAGCCCTCGTAAGGGATTAACAAAAATGAATAATTATTGGGTTAGGCATAAGTAAAGACTTATAGTCGTGGCATCAGCCCGTGCCGAGAGCGACTAGATAATGCGTAAGTCATTGATGCGTATGACATTGCGTCAATTGCAGATTTTCAATGAAGTCTGTGATTTGCGGTCCTACAGTCGGGCAGCCGACGAAATGTCGCTCACACAACCGGCCGTCAGCCTACAGATCAGGCAACTTGAAGAGCTGATTGGTCAGCCCTTGTTCGATTACGTCGGCAAAAAACTCTACATGACTGAGGCCGCCGAAGCACTCCAGCGCGCCAGCCGGGATATTTTCGGGCGCCTGGAAAACCTCGACATGCAGCTTTCGGACATGCAGGGCTCTCTGCAAGGACAGCTGAAACTGGCGGTGGAGTCCAGCGCCAAGTATTTCGTGCCGCACCTGTTTGCCGCGTTCAAGCGCCAGCATCCCGAGGTCAATCTGCAACTGACGGTCGTCAATCGGGGCCAAGTGATTCGTCGTCTGTCCGATAACCGCGATGACCTGGTGATCATGTCGATGGTGCCGCAAGACATGGGGCTGGAATTCCTGCCGTTCCTCAACAACCCGATTGTCGCGGTTGCACCACCGGATCATCCGCTGTGCCACATGGGGCCACTGCGCCTGCAAGACCTTGAGCCCTACACCCTGCTGATGCGCGAATCCGGTTCCGGGACGCGACTGGCGTGCGAAGAGTATTTCAAGGAGAAGCGTGTGCACTTCAACCAGACCCAGGAGGTCTCATCAGCCGAAGCCCAGCGTGAATGTGTACTGGCGGGTCTGGGCGTAGCGCTGTTGACGCGTCACGCCCTGAACCTTGAGTTGGCGACCGGCGGCTTGATTGAATTGCCGGTCGAAGAGTTGCCGCTCTACCGCAGCTGGTGCCTGGTGCAAGCCAAGGCAAAAAGGCTGTCACCCGTGGCGCACGCATTCCTTGCGTTTATCCGCAGTGAGCGGGTGCAGATCAGCGCGCTGGTTGAGCGTTTCGACGGGAAGTTGTCGGTGCCGCCTGCCAGTAATTGAGTTCCAGCTCTGGAAAATCACCGATCTCGGCCAGCAGTTGGCGACGTTCGCAGCGATCTTCAATGGCGCGACGGAATTCCATGCGACGCTGATCTTCTTGCTGACGACGGGTTTTGGCAGCGCTGTTGCGTTCTTCGTAGGGCTGGGCCATTTCGAGTCTCCCAAGGCGATTACGGGAGTTTCAAGATAGGCGCGGGGGATGACGGTTTGGCGGCGGGTGGGTTACAGAGAGATGAAGGTTACTGTGTGGTGAGGGGGCTTGTCGGAACGCCGCATCGCCCCGTTGGGTCGCGAAGCGGCCCCAAAATCTTTGCGGCTGCTGTGCAGCCGAACGGGGGCAAGCCCCCTCGCCACAATTCCAGCAGAATCAATCATCCAGCGCTTTCACCGACTTGGGCGACAGCCGCAGGCTGCGAAGGCTGCGCTTGACGCTCTTGAGGTGATTGACCAGGCTCGGGCCGCGCGCCATGGCCACGCCCATCGCCAGCACGTCGATCACCACCAGGTGAGCGATACGCGAGGTCAGCGGGGTATAGATTTCGGTGTCTTCATGCACATCGATCGCCAGGTTGACGGTCGAGAGCTCGGCCAGCGGCGTCTGGCTCGGGCACAAGGTGATCAGCGAGGCGCCACTTTCACGCACCAGGTTGGCCGTGATCAGCAAATCCTTGGAGCGCCCGGACTGGGAAATACAGATCGCCACATCAGTCGGCTTCAACGTCACGGCCGACATCGCTTGCATGTGCGGGTCGGAGTACGCCGCCGCGGTCAGCAGCAAACGAAAGAATTTGTGCTGGGCATCGGCCGCCACTGCACCCGATGCGCCAAAGCCATAGAACTCGACGCGCTGGGCCTGGGACATGAGCGAGACCGCCCGCTGCAACTCCACCGGATCGAGTTTCTCGCGAACCTCCATCAAGGTGTGCAGGGTGGTGTCGAAGATTTTCAGGCTGTAGTCGGCAACGGAATCGTCTTCATGGATGGCAAACTGACCGAAGCTGGCACCGGCGGCCAGGCTCTGCGCCAGTTTGAGTTTCAGATCCTGAAAACCGGAACAACCGATGGCGCGACAAAAGCGCACGATGGTCGGCTCGCTGATGCCGACGCTGTGGGCCAGGTCGGCCATGGAGCTGTGCATCACCGCCGCAGGATCAAGCAGCACGTGGTCGGCGACCTTGAGCTCCGACTTGCGTAAGAGGTGGCGTGACTGGGCGATGTGTTGCAGCAGATTCAAAGGGCTGGACTCTTTGTTATTGGCAGTTGCCGGGGATGTAGCAAGCTTGTAGTTATACTACAAGAATTCGCTTTTTGCCTGCTCAATGCGTAACTCGATGCCCCCATTCCACGCCTCATACGCTCCATGTAGCCCCTACGAGGGGTTCGCGTCCTTTTGTAACAGCTTGGCCAGTTCATCAGCCTCAACGGGCCGACTGATCAAATAGCCTTGCACTTCATCGCAGCACTCGGCTTTCAAAAACTCCAGCTGCTCTTGCCGCTCCACGCCTTCGGCCACCACTTTCAGCGACAAACCATGCGCCATCGCAATGATCGCCCGGGTAATGGCCGCATCCACAGTGCCCTCCCCCAACCCACGGATAAACGCCTGATCGATCTTCACGTAGTCCACCGGAATTCGTTTGAGGTAGCTCAGGGACGAATACCCGGTGCCAAAATCGTCGATCGCCAACTTCACCCCCAGATCCCGCAGCTGCTGGAAGGTCGCAATGATGTGCTCGACGCTGTCCAGCAACTGGCTTTCGGTCAGTTCCAGCTCCAGGTAGTGCGGCGCCAGGCCGGTTTCTTCCAATACTTGGCGCACCAGGCTGACCAGTTTGCCCTGACGCAATTGATGCACCGACAGGTTGACCGACACCCGGATCGGCTCCAGCCCCTGCCGCTGCCACTCGCAGGCTTGCCAGCAAGCCTGGCGCAGCACGAACTCGCCGATTGGGCCGATCAGCCCGGTTTCCTCGGCCAGACCGATAAAGTCCCCCGGCGGCACCCGCCCCATGGTCGGATGATCCCAGCGCACCAGCGCTTCGGCGGCGTTCAAGTGGCCCGTGGCGAGGCAAAGTTTGGGTTGGTAAAAGACTTTCAGCTGCTTTTCTTCGATGGCTTTGCGCAGCTGGTTTTCCAGCTGCAAACGCTCCAGGGTGCTGGCTTGCAGGCTTTCGGTATAAAACTGGAAGTTGTCGCCGCCCAAGTGTTTAGCGTGCTGCATGGCCATGTTCGACTGACTGACCAACGCAGAAATTTCCCGCGCGTTGTCCGGCAACATACTGATGCCCATGGACGCACTGATCACCAGTTCATGGCCATCGACGGAGACCGGCAAACGCAACTTGGTCGACAACCGCGTCGCCACCCGCGCCAGGCTCGACAGGTTGCCGTAGGTATCAAACAGCACCGCAAATTCGTCGCCGGAAAGCCTGGCGATCGTGTCGGCCTCTGGCAGTGCGTTGACCAGGCGCCGGGACATTTTCTGCAGCAGTTGGTCGGCGACGTCATGCCCGAGGCTGTCATTGAGCAGTTTGAAACGGTCCAGGTTGATGTGCAGCAACGCCAGGCTACGTCCGCCCTGGCGCACCCGCTGATGGGCCTCGCGCAACCGTTCCCGGAACAACGAGCGATTTGCCAGGCCCGTCAGTTCGTCATAGTGGGTCAAGTAGCGCATGCGTTCTTCGGATTCGCGGCGAGCCGATAGATCGGCGAAGAAGCCGACAATATGGCTGACATTTCCTCGGGAATCGCGAACTGCGTTCAGTTGCAACCATTGCGGATAGAGCTCGCCGTTTTTACGGGTCTCGACCAATTCGCCTTGCCATGTCCCGTGCTGCTCCAGCGCCTGATGGATAGCGCCGTAGTGGCGGCGAGCATCGCGACTGCAGGGGAGTTCGACGACGTTGCGCCCCAGCATGTCGTCGATGTCATAACCGGTGACTCGACTGAAGGCCTGATTGACGGCGATCAAGGCGTAATCGGGGTCGAAAATCACGATGCCTTCGCTGGCGGCTTCGAACACGGTTGCCGCCAGTTGGCGTTGTTCTTCCTGGACTTTGCTCGCGCTGATGTCGCGACGGGTGCCGACCATGCGGATCACCCGACCCGTTTTGCTTCGCTCGACAGCCCGGCCACGGTCCTCGATCCAGACCCAGTGACCGTCGCCATGCCGCACGCGGTATTCGATCTGGTAATCCTCACTGCGGCCTTTCAAATGCTCGATCAACGCGCGCTTCAGCGCCGGCAGGTCTTCGGGGTGCAACCGCGGGCGAAGGTGGCGAAGCATGGCTGTCACATATTCCGGCGCGAGGCCGAACAATTCCTGGATCTGCGTGTGATGGACTTCATCGGTTTGCAGGTTCCAGTCCCACAGCCCGAGTTCGCTGGCCTTCAACGCCAACGCCAGTCGCGCTTCACTCTTGCTCAAGGCCTGGTTGGCGACGTCGAGCTCCAGGCTGCGCTGGGCAACACGGTTTTCCAGCTCGACCTGGGCTTCACGCAGTTTTTCTTCGGCGCATCGACGGTGATCGATCTCTTTGGCTAACTCGTGATTGAGCTGATCGCTACAGCTTTGCGCTTGCTGTAAATGCTCGATCAGCGCCTGATTCTGAAAACGACGCAGCAATCCGCTGTCGATCAACCGATTGACCTGCCAGGCAATCACGCTGAGCGCGCCCAACAAAATCAGGCCGAACCAGCCCCAGCCATGATCCTGTGCGTCGCCGCCCCAGAATAAATAGGCAATGGCCGGTAACAGGCAGGGCAAGGTAAAGGACAGGAATGCCGGCAGGCTGACCGCGTAGGCAACACTGGCGGAAAGTGCGGCGGCGCCGATCAGGCCGAACACCCACGCTTGCTGCATGAAATTGTCGGCGGGCACCAACGCAATACCGGCACCGGCCAGGGTCAGGCCGGTAAGGCCAGAGCCGAGCAAAAACATGCGGCGCCAGATCGGATGTGCCTGGCGGTTGGGAATCGCCGAATCGAAGGCCGCGACTTGAATCACCCGCAACGCCACCAGCGACAGCAGCCACACCATCCAGACGCTGACCAGGAAATAGCGCTGCGGGCTCCAGAGCAAACCGGCGCAGACCAGACCATTGATCAACATGAATAACGTGGGCAGCAGTGACCCCTGATAAAGCAGGCGCGTGCGTTCGACCGCCATTTCCATGGCGTACTGCTTGCGGATGACCCGCGGCTCCACCGTGGGGCCCGACAGGTCGATGCTGAGGGTCATAGGCAATGTTCTTGTTCTTATAATGATGAGCATGAGCCCGAAACGTCGACGGAGCATACACAAGCCAATGCCCTTACCAAACTGCCCCGGATCATAAATTCGACAATATTTCAGCCCTCCGACGCCCCGCCAAAACCCTTGGAGCGCGGCCCGCCAACGCCTGCAGCCAGTGACTGACCGGTCGTCCTCCGTGCATCTTTCATCGGCTAATGCAAAGCTCGGTTTGCCCGGTGTGGCGGCGCACCCTAGAATGCCCCGATGCGCGATGATCTCTCCCTTCTGCTGAACTCCCTCAACGACGCCCAACGCCAGGCCGTAGCTGCCCGCGTGGGTCGTCAGTTGGTCCTGGCCGGTGCTGGTTCCGGTAAAACCCGAGTGCTGGTGCACCGTATCGCCTGGTTGATCCAGGTCGAAAACGCCTCGCCGCACTCAATCCTGTCGGTGACCTTCACCAACAAGGCCGCGGCCGAGATGCGTCAGCGCATCGAGCAGCTGATGGGGCTCAACCCCGCCGGCATGTGGGTCGGCACCTTCCACGGCCTGGCGCACCGCTTGCTGCGGGCGCACTGGCAGGAGGCCGGGCTGAGCCAGACATTCCAGATTCTCGACAGCGATGACCAGCAGCGCTTGGTCAAGCGAGTGATACGCGAGCTAGGACTGGACGAACAACGCTGGCCCGCCCGCCAGGCCCAGTGGTTCATCAATGGGCAGAAAGACGAAGGTCTGCGTCCGCAACATATTCAAGCCAGCGGCGATATGTTCCTGGCGACCATGCGCAGCATTTATGAGGCCTACGAGGCTGCCTGCCTGCGCGCGGGTGTGATCGATTTCTCCGAATTGCTCTTGCGTGCCCTCGATCTGTGGCGCGACCACCCGGGTTTGCTGGCTCATTATCAGAAACGCTTCCGCCACATCCTGGTGGACGAGTTCCAGGACACCAACGCCGTGCAGTACGCCTGGTTGCGTCTGCTGGCCAAGGGCGGCGACAGCCTGATGGTGGTGGGCGACGACGATCAGTCGATCTACGGCTGGCGCGGCGCAAAAATCGAGAACATCTATCAGTATTCCGATGATTTTCCGGATGCCGAGACCATTCGCCTGGAGCAGAACTACCGCTCCACCGCCGGAATTCTCAAGGCCGCCAACGCCCTGATCGCCAATAACACCGGGCGCATGGGCAAAGAGCTGTGGACCGATGGCGGCGAAGGCGAAGCGATCAATCTATACGCTGCGTTCAACGAACACGATGAAGCACGTTACGTGGTGGAAACCATTGAAAGCGCGCTGAAAACCGGCTTGGCTCGCAGCGATATCGCGATTTTGTACCGCTCCAACGCCCAATCGCGCGTTTTGGAAGAAGCCCTGCTGCGTGAGCGCATTCCGTACCGCATCTATGGCGGTCAGCGCTTCTTCGAGCGGGCAGAAATCAAGAACGCCATGGCTTACCTGCGTTTGCTGGAAGGCCGAGGCAACGATGCGGCGCTGGAGCGGGTGATCAACGTCCCGGCCCGTGGCATCGGCGAGAAAACCGTCGAAGCCATCCGCGACCACGCCCGTCACAGCGATGTGTCGATGTGGGAAGCCATGCGCCTGCTGGTCGCCAATAAAGGCCTGACCGGTCGCGCTGCCGGCGCGCTCGGTGCCTTTATCGAGTTGATCGAGAACCTTGCTGCCAAGTGCATGGAAATGCCCCTGCACCTGATGACCCAAACGGTCATCGAGCAATCCGGGCTGATCGCCTATCACCAGGCGGAAAAAGGCGAGAAAGGCCAGGCTCGGGTAGAAAACCTTGAGGAACTGGTCAGCGCCGCGCGCAACTTCGAAAACGCCGAAGAAGACGAAGACCTGACGCCGCTGGCGGCATTCCTTGGCCATGCGTCGCTGGAAGCCGGTGATACTCAGGCCGAAGAGCACGAAGACAGCATTCAGTTGATGACCTTGCACAGCGCCAAGGGCCTGGAATTCCCTTACGTGTTCCTGGTAGGCATGGAAGAAGGCCTGTTCCCGCACAAGATGAGCCTGGAAGAACCCGGCCGTCTTGAGGAAGAACGCCGTCTGGCCTACGTCGGCATCACCCGGGCCATGCAGAATCTGGTGATGACCTATGCTGAAACCCGACGCCTGTACGGCAGCGAAACCTACAACAAGGTCTCGCGATTCGTACGGGAAGTGCCTAAAGGCCTGATCCAGGAAGTGCGTTTGTCCAACAGTGTCAGCCGTCCGTTCGGTGGCAATCAATCGATGAGCGGCAGCAACCTGTTCAGCGGCAGCGAGATTCCGGATACCGGCTTCAGCCTGGGTCAGACTGTACGGCACTCGATCTTTGGCGACGGCGTGATCCTCAACTTCGAGGGTTCCGGTGCGCAGGCGCGGGTGCAGGTGAATTTCAGCGAAGGCAGCAAGTGGCTGATGCTGGGTTACGCGAAGCTGGAAGCTGTTTAATAGCTTTTCTGTGGGAGCGAGCCTGCTCGCGAATGAAAGCGCCGCGGTGTATCTGATAAACCGTGGTGCGTCCTTCGCGAGCAGGCTCGCTCCCACAGGGTTTGTGCTCCCCCCCCCACCCCAGCAGGTTGATCTTGTAAGGCGCGAAATAATGGGCTCAGGCTTCTTTTCTTCCTGGACGTTCTGGGCCCTGATGTCGGCGGTGTTTGCCGCCCTGACCGCGATCTTCGCCAAAATCGGTATCGAAAACGTCAATTCCGACTTTGCCACCCTGCTGCGCACCGTAGTGGTATTGGTCAGCCTGGCCTTGATTTTGTACGCCACGGGCCAATATCAATCATTAGGATCGATCTCGGCGAAGAGCTACCTGTTCTTGCTGCTGTCGGGACTGGCCACCGGCGCCTCGTGGATCTGCTACTTCCGCGCGCTGAAACGGGGGCCGGCCTCGCTGGTCGCTCCGGTGGACAAGCTCAGCGTGGTGCTGGTGGCGGTGCTCGGCGTGATCCTGCTGGGCGAAAAACTCGACCTGCGCCAATGGGGTGGAATCGGCCTGATCACGGCCGGTGTGATCATGCTGGCGCTGCGCCGCTAGGCATCCATCCTACTGAAGCTATCCACTCGTCCTACGGACCGAACTCAAAAGGCCTTATTGCGCTGACTGAAGCTGAACGCAACCTGTCAGGCAAAAGCCCGAAACACTCTGCCGCTAGCCAGTAACACTTCAGCTGTGCAACATGGCGCGCGTGCCATCCACAAATGGGATTACCCTTTATGAAACGTTTTCTTAGCATCGCCATGGCGTTGTGCATCGGCCTGACGATGAGCCTCGACGCCAACGCCAAGCGCTTTGGTGGCGGCAAAAGCGTCGGCGCTGCGCCGACCCACCAGACCAGCCAAATGGCGCCTTCTTCTCCAGGCATGGGCGGCGCTGCGGCGACCGCTGGTGCTGCCGGTGCCGCGGGCACTGCGGCCAAGGCTGGCGGTGCTTCGCGCTGGCTCGGCCCTCTGGCCGGCATCGCTGCCGGTGGCCTGCTGGCCTCCATGTTCATGGGCGGCGGCTTCCAGGGCATGCAGATCTTCGACATCCTGATCATGGCGGTCATCGCCTTCCTGGTCTTCCGCTTCATCGCCGCTCGTCGTCGCAAGCAGCAGGAGCACATGGCTCCCGCTGGCCACGCGCCAATGCAGCGTGAAGTGTTCGACCAGAAGCCTGCGGGGGGGTCGATCTTCGGCGGCTCGGCTGCACCGGTTGCCGCTCGTCCGGTCATCAATGCTCCGGCCTGGTTCAATGAAAAGAACTTCATTGAAGCGGCTCGCAACCACTTCCAGTCCCTGCAACAGCATTGGGACGCCAACGAAATGGACAAGATCGCCGAGTTCGTGACCCCGCAAATGCTCGAGTTCCTCAAGCGCGAACGTGCTGACCTGGGCGACGGTTTCCAGTCCACCTACATTGATAACCTCAATGTTCAACTGGACGGCGTGGATGATCGTGCCGACAAGACCATCGCCACCCTGACCTTCAGCGGCGTGTCGAAGACTTCACGTTTCGACCAGGGCGAAGTGTTCAGCGAAAGCTGGAACATGGAACGTCCACAAGGCGAAAACCAGCCTTGGCTGGTGGCCGGTATCCGCCAGAACGGCTGATCCCCCACAGCGTTAAGCGTGTTGTAATAAAAACCCCAGCCTCGGCTGGGGTTTTCTATTTCGCGGTTGCATCTATAGCGAGCTACTGTATAAACCGCCCCAACTAAACCGCGCCATCAAGCAAGAGGATCCCGGACGTGGAAGAAATCATCGAACAACTGCGTGAAGCCAACGAACCGGTACCAGTCCCCTTGGAGCTGCCCGACGAAGATCAAATCGTGGAAATCGAAGAACAACTGTTCATCGACATTCCGTTCGTCTTCAGAGAATTTTTGCTGACCGTCAGCGACGTGGTCTACGGCAGCCTGGAACCGGTGACTGTCACCGACCCGCAATCCCACACCTACCTGCCAGACGTTGCCGCCAACGCCTGGGACGCTGGCGTTGACCGCAGCATGATCCCGATCTGCCAGGACGGTGATGACTATTACCTCGTTGAAGAAGACGGCACGGTGGTGCTGTGGCAGGCCGAAGAAGAACTGATCGCCGAAGAAACCTGGGAATCGGTGTGGCACTGGGCGCGGGACGTCTGGCTGGAAAGCTGATTTAGCCTATCCAGACTTTGTAGCAGCTGGCGCAGGTCTCAGTGACCGGGTGCATCATTGTGGTTGTCCAGGGTTTCGAGCAAGGCCACCTGCATCCGCGTATGCACGCGGATGAACCAGCGCCAGAGCAATGCTGCCACGGCGGCAGCGACCACGATGATCAGTACCAGCAACTTGTTGGTCGGCAGAATACTGGCCGACAAGGCTGCCAGTAGCAGGAAAATCACCAGCAGCGAGAGGATCGGGATCACTTCGGCGATCACCCGACGCACTCGCTGCGTGTGGCGTCCGGCCATTTCCGGCTTCACGCCCATCTCTGCCAACAACAACGACAGCGCCTTGAGCTTGCGATAGGCGGCGATCAGGAACGGCAGCGACACCAGCAACGCGCCCCCCCAGATCAATGCTTTCTGCCAACTCGGGTCGCTGATCCAGTCTTGCAGATACGCGGACACAGGCTCGGCGAAGAACGCCCCCGAGAAGAAAATCGCAATCACTAGCGCCAGATTAACCCCCACCTGCAACAAAATCCGCCGAATCATCGACACCAGCAGCGCGCCCTCGCCCTGCGGTTGAATGCTGCGCAGCCATTCGCCGTACATCCCGAACACCCTTCCCAGCCGTTGCGGCATCACGGCGGCGAGCTTGATCGACAACGGATCGGCCGCGCGGATCAGGTACGGAGTCAGCAGCGTAGTGATCACCGAAACCGCCACGGCGACTGGGTAGAGGAAGTTGCTGGTCACCTGCAACGTCATGCCCAACGCCGCAATGATGAAAGAAAATTCGCCGATCTGCGAAAGCCCCATCCCCACGCGCAGTGAGGTGCGCCCGTCATTGCCGGCGATAAATGCCCCGAGTCCGCAGGACAGCATCTTGCCAAGCACCACCGCCACGGTGATCACGGCGATTGGCCAGGCGTATTGCAGCAGGATCATCGGATCCAGCATCAGGCCGATGGCGACGAAGAAAATCGCACTGAACAAGTCGCGAACCGGCTCGATCAGGCGCTCTATTTTCAACAGTTGTCGAGACTCGGCCATGATCGCGCCAATCAGGAACGCACCGAGCACCATGCTGTATTCCAGCTTCACCACCAGCAGGCAGAAACCGAAACATAGTCCCAGAACGGTAATCAGTAGCATCTCGTTGCTGTCGAATTTGGCCACGTAAGCCAACAGCCGCGGCACCAGCAATATCCCGATGACCAGCGCAACAATCATGAACAGCGAAAGCTTGCCGACTGTGGAAAACACTTCGCCAGAGCTGACCGTGCCACTGACGGCGATGCTCGACAGCAACGCAATGATGCCAATGCCCAGGATGTCTTCGACGATCAGCACACCGAAGATCAACTGCGCGAAACGCTCGTTCTTCATCTTCAGGTCGTTGAGTGCCTTGACGATGATGGTGGTCGAGGAAATCGCCAGGATCGCGCCGAGGAACAGCGAATCCATGGTGTTCCAGTCAAACCAGCGACCAATCTCGTAGCCGATCCAGATCATCAACACGATTTCAAGGAACGCCGCGATGAACGCCGTCGCGCCGACCTTGAACAACTTGCGCAGGCTGAATTCCAGACCGAGGCAGAACATCAGGAAGATCACCCCGAGCTCCGCGAGGGTCTTGATGGTTTCTTCGTCGTGGATCAGCCCGAACGGCGGCGTGTGCGGGCCGATGATGAAACCGGCGACGATGTAGCCCAGCACCACGGGCTGCTTGAAGCGATGGAACAGCACGGTCACCACGCCGGCGATCAACATGATCACTGCCAAATCCTGAATGAAACTGATGGCATGCATGGCGTGTGCTCCTTAAGCGGGGACTTTTGGAGGTTAACACCGGGACTTGTGCCGCAAAGGCGGTGCAATATATGGAAACAGATCGAAACAGGCGTGACGGCAGCCAGCTGCCCGGCGTCCCGATAACTGTTGGTTTTGAAAAGCTGACAAGGCACCCGCAGAGGTGCGCCCCTGAAATTCTGCCTTGAACCGTGAGAACGCTATGGAACCCGGAAACGCACAACTGTCGATGACGGTATTGATGACCCCCGACATGGCCAACTTCTCTGGCAATGTCCACGGCGGTACCTTGCTCAAGTACCTCGACGAAGTCGCGTATGCATGCGCCAGCCGTTATGCCGGTCGCTACGTGGTGACGCTGTCGGTGGACCAGGTAATCTTCCGCGAGCCGATTCATGTCGGCGAACTGGTGACCTTTCTGGCGTCGGTCAACTACACCGGCAACACCTCCATGGAGGTGGGCATCAAGGTGGTGACCGAGAACATCCGCGAGCGCTCGGTGCGCCACACCAACAGCTGCTTTTTCACCATGGTCGCGGTGGATGACAACCGAAAACCCGCGGTCGTACCGCCTTTGCAACCGCACAACAGCGAAGAAAAGCGCCGCTTCATCCAGGCACAGCAGCGTCGGCAGATTCGTCAGGAGCTGGAAAAGCGCTATCAGGAAATCAAGGGTGATGCCTGAGGGCTTTGACCTGTTTTAGATAGTCATCGCGAGCAGGTCGCACCGTCGCCCCCACATTGGATCTGTGTCGTTCGCAAATCCACTGTGGGGGCGAGCAACGCGGATTAAAGACTGATCGCCGTCGCCTCAAACCGCACCCGCGGATGAGCAATCCGGTCCTGCGCCCGCACCAGTTCCAGCTCATAGCTGGCACAGGCCTGAGTCTCCAGCAACACTTCATGCACCGCTGCGGCCGTAAACTCGAACGCAGCGACCAGACTGTCGCCCAACAACACCCGCGCCAGGAACAGCCCGGACGTCAGGTCGCCCACGCCCACCGGCTGACGCGGAAACGCCAGCAGCGGACGCCGCAGATGCCAGCTGCCCTCGGCAGTCACCAGCAACATCTCGAAGCCATCCGCCGGTTTGCCGGGGTAATCCAGATGCTTGACCAATACCGCCTTAGGCCCACGCGCCAACAGCGCTCGCGCCATGGCCAGGCAGTCGAACAGTGACTGCGGTTTGCGTCCAGAGAAGCTGTCCAGTTCCAACTGGTTCGGGCACATGAAGTCAGCCACCGACGCCGCTTCTTCCAGCAGGAAATCGCTGACTTCAGCCGGAACGCTGCAGCCCTTCTCCGGATGGCCCATCACCGGGTCGCACAAATACAGCGCCTTGGGGTTCATCGACTTGATGCGCGCCACGCCGGTCAGGATCGCCCGGCCCTGAGCCGCACTGCCCAGGTAACCGGACAGCACCGCATCGCAGTTGCCCAGCTCGCCAATCGCGGCAATACCTTCGACCAACTCAGGGATCTGGTGCGGCGCCAGCACCTCACCCGTCCACTGGCCGTATTGGGTGTGGTTGGAAAACTGCACGGTGTTGAGCGGCCAGACATTCACCCCGACCCGCTGCATCGGGAAAACCGCGGCGCTGTTGCCAGCGTGGCCGAACACCACGTGGGACTGAATGGCGAGCAGATGGGGCGTACGTTTCATGCGGTGAGTTTTCCGTAAAACGATTGAAATTCAAGCCGCGCAGTATGCGACGAAAAGCAGCCTGTACGACAGACCAGAGACGCAGTTAAGCTGACACCATCTAGTTGGAGCAACCTGTTGATGCTGACCCTCGGAAATATCTTCGTGCTGATGTTGCTCGCCACCGGTGGCGCGTGGTTGTGGCACAACCACGGCTTGCGCGAGCGTGCGCTGGAGCGGGTCAAACAGCATTGCGCCAAGCTCGGCATCGAGTTGCTGGACGGCAACGTGGCCTTGAAAAAGATCGCGTTCATCAAAGATGCCAACGGCCGGCGGCGCCTGGCTCGCGTGTACAACTTTGAGTTCACCGTGACCGGCGAAACCCGCCACAACGGCACCATCACCCAATTCGGCGCCCACAGCGCGCAGATCGAACTGGCGCCCTACCCGATGCCGTTCGACGACACGCCTGCGATCGTCGATGTGGTGAAGCCTCGCGCCGAGGTGATCGAGTTGAGCCAGTGGCGGCAAGAACACACCAAGTGGCGCCCTTAACTCGACCGACAGTCAGCCAGGGCGCTTTGCAGTGAATCCACTTCCTGCGGCTCGTTGAAAATCAGTTCTATCCGCGAATCCTGGCGCCATTCGCTGGGCTTCCACTCCAGTACCGAATTATCCAAAGCATTGGCCGACACCCAACCGTCGACGCTGTGGATAACCAGCTTCGCCCGCCGCCAGGACAGGCTTTCAAGCCACAGCCCGATGCGCGCCACGTCGAACCTCTGGCTCGGGTGCCAACGCCAGCCGATACTCCAGCCACCCTCCTGTTCCTGACTCAAGCAAATAGGCAGCGCGGGATCCGTCCAGATGGCCGGCAGTTGCGCCAGCCCCTTGGGCACGATGAAGTTATCCACACCCGCTAAGGCCTGAGCCTGGAGTCCCGGCAAGTGGCTCAATGGCAACTGAGCGTGCTGCGTCCAGTACAGAGGACGCGGCAGTAACGGCGCGGCGATGCGCTGGCGATCATCGGCGTCGAGATCTTCCGCCTTGTTCAACACCAACAAGCCGGCGCTGTTCAATGTCTCCTGTTGCGCCGCAGGCAGCGGTTTGCCAGCCGCGAGCGCATAGGCATCCAGCACCAGTACGCAGGGTTGTACCGCCAGTACACCGACCCATGGTGCCTCACTCAACTGCTCAAGCAGCCGGGCCGGATGGCCGAGGCCAGAGGGTTCGATGAACAACCGATCCGGCTTGGCCTTGCGCAGCAAGCGCCCAAGCCCGATCTGAAACGGCGCACCATTGACGCAACACAAACAGCCGCCGGCCACTTCGCCCAGTGCGATACCATCGGCGTCCGAGGTCAGCAGCGCAGCGTCGAGGCCGATCTGCCCGAATTCGTTGATCAACACCGCCCAACGCTCGCCGACCGGCCGCTGCGTTAACAGGTGCTTGATCAGGCTGGTTTTGCCGGCACCTAATGGACCGGCAATGACGTGAGTGGGAATGTTCTGCAACATGGTCGGTGTTTTCTGAGGAGGTAAAAGATGCGGTTGATGGGATTGTCGTTACTGCTGGCGCTATGTTCCAGCGAGGTGTTCGCCCAAGCCTGCGTGGTACATACCACATCCGCGAGATTGGACGTGAAAGTCTGCCAGCAAAACCGCAATATCCCGGAAAAGCTCTTCGCCGACGGCTTCTGCCAGCCCAATCTGGCCGGGCAGACCGTCGACGTGCAGTATGTTGAGCAATGCCCAACCGGCGCCTTCGGGGTGTGCAGCAACGCTCAAGTCGCCAATATGCCTTACCGGCAGGACATTCACTATTACGGCGTAGCCACCGATGCGGCCTATTTGAAGCCGTTTTGCGAAGCGCAGAGCCAAGGCAGCTGGCTCACGCCTTGAGGCGTTAGCCGAGCCAATCTAGGGTCAGGATCAATCGACGCTCAGCCGAAGCGAGTTGCGGCGAGCGGTGAATCAGGCCGAAACCCTCGTTGCCGTGCCACTTCTCGCCCTTGAACAGCGCCACGTCCCCGCAGGCGACCTGCTCGATCAGCGAATCCTCTACAGGCTCAGCCTCAGGCTTACCCAATTGGCGACGATCCATCACGCCCTCTCGCAGCCACTGACTGCCGATACCGGAGTACGTAGTGATCAACCGCACCGGCACATGATCGACGTGGAAACGCGGGCACATGGCCTTGTCCAGCGCCCGCAAACGCAGGCCGATGCGCTGGGCGCCTAACAAACAGGCAAACGCGCTGACCAGCCACGACACGTCGGCAATGAAGTCCTCATACCCGTGCAGATCGCTGAACCCAGCCGCCAACCCGTGTAGATTGGGTTCGGCGTCATCGCTGGGCAGCTCCACAACCAGCGACTCGGCTAACGGTACGTTGAGGGACAGCAACAACTGGCCGAAATCGTTGATATGCACCGGAAGCTGGCGCTGCCAAACGGCGAGGTTTACCTCGTCATCGAGGATTCTCGCGAGCGTTTGCGGCGTTTCGCCCTGGACAGGATGAACGACCGAACGCCGCTTCAAACTCGGCGCCAACATCAGGCGGCGACCTCTTCGTGCCAGGGGCCAAACGGATCTGGCAGCAATCGCCAACCGTCGACACCCAAGGCCATTTCGGCCTCAGTCAGCAGACAATCATCGAGTTCGGCGGTGAGTTGTGCGAAGTCGATGTTCTGGCCGATGAACACCAATTCCTGGCGGCAATCGCCGGTGGCGGCGGTCCAGTTCTCCATGATCCCGGCGGTACTTTCTTCATCCTGCGGCCACTGGGTTTTCGGCACAAATCGCCACCAGCGCCCCGCAAAACCATGACGCATCAAGCCCCCCGCCTGGGACCAGCTGCCCGCGTCCATGGGCTTACTCGCCAACCAGAAAAACCCTTTGGAGCGCAGCAGTTTTCCGTTCACCCAAGGGCGGTCGATGAAGCTGAAAAAGCGTTGCGGATGAAAGGGGCGGCGGGCCCGGTAAGCAGTCGAGGCGATGCCATATTCCTCGGTTTCCGGCACATGCTCGCCACGCAATTCCTGCAACCAGCCCGGCGCCTGAGCGGCTTTTTCAAAGTCGAAGCGACCGGTATTGAGGATTTTTTCCAGGGGCACTTCGCCCATGACCATGGGAATGATGTCTGCCTGCGCGTTGAGGCGTTGAAGAATCGCAATCAGCTCCTCGCGCTCGCGGCGGCTGATCAAGTCGATCTTGCTGATCAGGATGACATCGGCAAATTCGATCTGCTCGATCAACAGATCAGTGATCGAACGCTCGTCCTCCTCACCCAACGTTTCGCCACGGGACGCAAGGCTTTCGGCGGCCTGATAGTCGAGCAGGAAGTTCATGCCATCCACCACGGTGACCATAGTGTCGAGCCGCGCGATGTCGGCCAGGCTTTGCCCTTCTTCATCACGGAAGGTAAAGGTTTCCGCCACGGGCAGCGGTTCGGAAATGCCGGTGGATTCGATCAACAGGTAGTCGAAACGCCCGTCCCTGGCGAGTTTGCTGACTTCTTCGAGCAGGTCTTCGCGCAAGGTGCAGCAAATGCAGCCGTTGCTCATTTCGATGAGTTTCTCTTCGGCGCGGTTCAGGCTGACATCACGCTGGACCTCGCTGCCATCGATGTTGATCTCGCTCATATCGTTGACGATGACCGCGACCCGCAAGTTGTCGCGATTGCGCAGGACGTAGTTGAGCAGCGTACTTTTTCCGGCACCGAGAAAGCCCGAGAGGACGGTCACGGGTAGACGATTGGGCATCAGATATTCCTCACAAGGATGCCCGGTCGCAGAGTCGGGCTTTTTTAAATGTTATAGTATAACAACACAATCAAGCCACTCTCTTCTTGCCCATGGCACCAAAGCGACCGATGCTAAAGGCCGTCCAGTCCCCGAGAAATCCCATGCGTATTGCCCTGAAACTGGCGCTGATGAGTGTTTCGCTGCTGATGGCCACACAGGCCTGGGCGCAGATTCCGAGCCTGGCCCAATGCACCCGTAGCGCCAATCTGCTGGCCTGCGTGGATGTCGACGGCAACGCCTACAGCGTCAACACCGTCGGCAGCACGATCTATCTGCGCGGCTTCGAAATGGCGGGCAAGCGCTACTGGGCACAGACCAACAGCCGCTACGGGCAACTGACCTTTTTCACCGGCATCGCTTCCGACGGCGAGGCCTGGGTTGGCTACAACCGTCGGGTGGGCTGGACCACCATCAATCGCTTCTCCAGTTCGGGTGGCAGCAGCGCCAAGTTCACCTGCAGCCGGATTACCGGCTGCTAGACCTGCGTTTTTTTCTGCGCTTGTTGCCAGGCGATGTAGCTGTTGGCGGGCGGATTTTTCTGGAAATAGCGCTGCAACCCTTCGAATAAACCGTCCGCCACGGCCTGTTGATGACGTGCGGTGACCAGTCGCTGACTGTCGCGAGCGTTGGAAATGAAGCCGGTCTCCACCAGGATCGACGGCACGTCCGGCGACTTCAACACCGCAAATCCTGCTTGTTCCACGCGCTTTTGATGCAGCGTGGTGATCCCCGCCAGGCTGCCCAGGACCGTACTGCCCAACTGCAAACTGGCGGCCAGGGTGGCGTTCATCGACATGTCGAGAATGACCCCGGCGAGCATCGGGTCTTTGTCCTTGAGATTGAGCAAACGAGTGGCGCCCAGCAAATCCGCGCCGTTCTCACGTTGTGCCATGAAGCGCGCCGTGGCCGAGGTCGCCCCGCCTTCAGACAAGCAATACACCGAAGCACCGGAAGCCGTAAGACGCGGGGCTGCGTCCGCATGCACCGAGATGAACATGTCGGCGTTGTGCTTGCGCGCTATCTCTACCCGTTTGCGCAGCGGAACAAAAAAGTCGTCGTTGCGCACCAGCTTCACGTCAAAGCCCTTTTCGCGTTTTAGACGCTTGGCCAGCAGCTGAGCGATGGACAACACCACGTCTTTCTCTCGCTCCCCCTTGGCGCCGACCGCGCCAGGGTCTTTCCCGCCATGACCAGGGTCGACCACCACGATGATGTCGCGTTTGGCGTGCGCCGTGTCCTGGATCACCTCTGAGGGCACAGCAACGGGCAATGACGTAGCGGACTTCAGATCGAGCACCAGCCTATGGCCTTGCCCCTCCTGCGGCGGGAGCAAAAAGCTGTTGAGCTGCACCGGGCCGCTGAGGTCGAGGACGATTCGCGTATCCCCCAGACCAAAATGCCCGGAGCGGATCGAGTGGATCACCGTATTGGCGAGGGATAGCTGACTGAAATCGCCACTGAGGTTGGCGCCACTCAGATCAATGATCAGCCGCTCGGGCGAACTGAGTGAAAAGGTTTTGTAGTGCACCGGCCCGCTCAGATCAAACACCAATCGCAGCTTGTCATCCGACCGCCACAACCGTGCGTTGCGAATTTGCGTGGCCGAGACACCAAAGGGCAACGCGAAGGCTGCGCTGGCCAGAATCAGGTTGAGCAAGTGACGTCTGTGCATGAAGAGGACCGCTCGAGAAAAAGGCGTAGTCGAATTTAATGTAATAACATAACATGCCCAATCGATTCCCACGATGGACCTGCTCATGAATGCGCTGACTCTGCCGGATATCGCCGCGCAAGCCTCTCGCCAAGCTCTGCCACTCGACTGGGTGGGCATGTGCGGCATTGCTCTTCCTGTTCTGTTCGATGGCCAACGCCTGAGCGCAACAGCAGATGCGGGCGTGAGCCTCGATGACGGAGAGGCACGCGGTATTCATATGTCGCGGTTGTATCTGGCGCTGGAAATGCTCGAGCAGGAAAACCTGACACCGACCTTGTTGCGACGAATCCTGCAAAGTTTTCTCGACAGCCATGAAGGACTGTCCCGCAACGCTTACTTAAAAATTCACGCTGATTTGCTGCTCAAAAGGCCAGCGTTAATCAGCCCGTTGGCCGGTTGGAAAAGCTACCCGGTGAGCATTGAAGCGCGATTGAAAAACGCGATGTTCCACGTGGAACTAAAAATCGGCGTTGCTTATTCCTCAACTTGCCCGTGTTCAGCGGCACTGTCCCGGCAGTTGATTCAGCAGCAATTCGTCGATGACTTTGCCAACCAGTCGCTGCAACACGCCGATGTATTGGCATGGCTCGGTTCCACAAAAGGCATCGTTGCGACGCCCCATAGCCAACGCAGCACCGCACATTTGAGCGTGCGTCTGGACGATTATCTGGATGACCTGCCACTGATCACCCTCATCAACAACGCCGAAGCCGCTCTCGGTACTGCCGTACAAACCGCGGTCAAGCGCGCCGATGAACAAGCCTTCGCCTTGGCCAATGGTCAGAACCTGATGTTCTGCGAAGACGCTGCGCGACGCCTGAACCTCGCCCTGAAACGCGCACCCGGCATCCACGCCTTTCACGTCCGGGTCGTCCACGCCGAAAGCCTGCACGCCCATGATGCCGTTGCCGAAAGCCGCTGGAATTGGGAGGCTGCATGATCCGTTGCCAGGCATTGCGCTGGGGCGCCCCCGGCCAGCCACTCACACCTCCCGTGGATTTCGAATTGCCCAAGGGAAGCCTGACCGCCGTGATCGGTGCCAACGGGTCGGGGAAAAGCAGCTTGCTGAAAGTCATCGCAGGATTGCAAAAACCACTCACAGGCAAAATCTTCCTCGATGTTCCACGCCAGGGCTCGCTGTCCTTCCTCCCTCAGCAACAACACCTGGACCGGCAATTTCCTATCAGTCTCCAAGAGTTGGTAGCCGCCGGTTTTTGGGGTAGCAAGCAATCGCCCGAACTGCGCAGCCAACGCCTGAAAACAGTGTTGGAAGATTGGTGCCTCAGCGGTCTGGAGCAACGCCCTTTGATGGCCTTGTCCGGAGGAGAACTGCAACGCGCCCTGCTCGCCCGATTGAGCCTTGCGCAAACGCCCTTGTTGTTGCTCGATGAACCGCACGCGGCGCTCGACGAACTCGGTCAATCGCTGCTCTGGAAACATATCCACCAATGGCATGCCGAGGGTCGAACCCTGGTTGTGGTGTGCCATGACCTCGCCGCCGTTCGCCAACACATTCCACACACACTGCTGATCAACAGCAGCGGCTGCCTACTCGGGCCTAGTACCGAACTGATCCGCCAACAACCACAAACGCAGGTGGCCTGATGCTCGCAGCCACTCAGCTTTGGCAGCCCTTCCACGAGTTTGTGTTCATGCGTCGGGCACTTATCGGCGGACTCGTCCTGGCCTGCAGCACGGCTCCGCTGGGGGTATTTCTGATCTTGCGACGTATGAGCCTGATCGGCGATGCCGTCGCTCACGGCATATTGCCCGGCGCCGCGCTCGGCTTCTGGTTCGCGGGATTGAGTTTGCCGGCATTGACGTTTGGTGGCTTGGGCGCAGGCCTGAGCATGGCCGGACTGGCCGCATGGATCACCCGTCGTACCGGCTTGCGAGAAGACGCCAGTCTGGCAGCGATCTACCCGATTTCCCTCGCCAGCGGAGTGCTGATCCTGGGCATTGCCGGCAAGCGCCTGGACCTTTTGCACCTGTTGTTTGGTTCCGCACTGGCGGTCGATGGCCCGACGTTGACCGGCATGTTGTGGGTCTCGGGCTTCAGCCTGATCGCCATGGGCCTGATCTACAAACCGCTGTTGCTGGACACCCTCGACCCGCTCTTTCTGCAAACCGTCAGCCGTCTCGGACCGCTGGCCCACGGTGTGTTCCTGACGCTCGTGGTGCTGAATCTGGTGATCGGTTTCCAGGCTATCGGCGCGCTGATGGTGGTCGGTCTGATGATGTTGCCCGCCGCCGCATCTCGTTTCTGGAGCCGCCGTTTGCCGGTGTTGATTGCCATCGCCGCCGTGCTCGGCTGCCTCTCGGTGTGGCTCGGATTACTGCTGTCGTTCTTCTACTCGCTGCCCAGCGGTCCGGCGATTGTGCTGGTGGCCGGTGGTTTTTATCTGTTGTCCGTGGTGTTGGGGCCGGTGCACGGTTTATTGCGCCGCCCGCCTTTGCTCACATCCCAATGAGGTGTTGCCCGATGCGCGCTCTACTCGTACTGTTCAGTTTGATGCTGTCGATGTCGCTGTCTGCGGCGGAAAAACTTCAGGTGGTCACCAGCTTCAGCATCCTCGCCGACATGACCCATCAGGTCGGCGGCGAGCATATCCAGATCACCAATATGGTCGGTCCGGACGCCGACGCCCACACCTACGAGCCGACGCCGGATGACGCCAAGGCACTGCTCAGGGCCAAGCTGATCATCAAGAATGGATTGGGTTTTGAGCCATGGCTGGACCGTCTGGTGACCAGTACCGAAACCAAGGCGCCGGTGATCAGTGCGAGTCACGGTGTCATTCCGCGCTCGCTGGATGAAGACGGCGAGACCATTCCTGACCCTCATGCCTGGCACAACCTGGCGAACACCGAACTGTACATCGCCAACATCACCAAAGCGTTGATCGCCGCCGACCCGGCGAACACCGCCGACTACCAACGCAACAGTCAGGCCTACCTGAAACAGATCTACGCCCTGCTTGCCGAAGCCAAGGCCAAGCTCGGCTCCCTGCCGCCGGGCAATCGAAAAATCGTCACCTCCCATGACGCCTTCGGCTATCTGGGTCAGGCCTACGGGATCGACTTCATGGCACCGCAAGGACTGTCCACCGAACGTGAACCGTCGGCCGCTGAAGTCGCTGCACTGATCACCCAGATTCGCCAAGCCAAGGTCAAAGCGGTGTTCATGGAAAACATCAAGGACGCCCGCCTGCTGAAACAGATTGCCGATGAAAGCGGCGCGCAGATCGGTGGCACGTTGTACTCCGATGCACTCGCCGCCACCGGGCCGGCCAGCACCTTTGCCGGGCTGTTCGAATACAACCTCAACACCCTCTACCAAGCGTTGAGCAAACCATGATCCGCAAGAACCCTTCAGGGGATTTGCCGCAAATTGCGGAGTCCGCCTACGTAGATAAGACCGCCATCATTTGCGGCAAAGTGCTGATTGGAGAGAACGTCTTCGTCGGTCCTTACGCGGTGATTCGCGCCGACGAAGTAGACGCCAGCGGTGAGATGGAGCCGATCACCATCGGCGCCAACTCGAACATCCAGGACGGTGTGGTCATTCATTCCAAGTCCGGCGCCGCCGTCACCATCGGCGAGTTCAGTTCGATCGCCCATCGCTCCATTGTGCATGGCCCCTGCACCGTGGGTGACCGGGTGTTCATCGGCTTCAACAGTGTGCTGTTCAATTGCGCGGTCGGTGATGGTTGCGTCGTGCGGCATAACTCGGTGGTCGACGGTCGCGACTTGCCCGATGACTTCTACGTCCCCTCCACCACCCGCATCGGACCGAACACCGACCTGTCGCAGTTCCCCCCTGTCAGCGTCAGCGCCTCGGAGTTTTCCGAAGACGTGGCGCGCACCAACGTCGACCTGGTGCGCGGTTACAAAGCGCTGCAAAACGAGTTCTGACCATGACCAGTGTGCTGATTCGCAATGCCCGGCTGGTGAACGAAGGCCGTGAGTTCGAGGGAGATCTGCTGGTCAGCAATGGTCGAATCGTGAAGATCGCCAGCAGCATCCAGGGTGAAAATGCCGACGTGGAAATCGATGCCGACGGTCAATGGCTGCTACCCGGAATGATCGACGACCAAGTGCACTTTCGCGATCCCGGCGCACCGCACAAGGGCAGTTTCTACACGGAATCGAGGGCCGCGGTGGCTGGGGGAATCACCAGTTTCATGGACATGCCCAACACCCGTCCGGCGACTCTGACCCTCGCAGACCTGGCTGACAAGCAGCGGCGCGCGGCGATCAGTTCAGTGGCCAATTACGGTTTCCATTTCGGCGTCAGCAATGACAACCTCGACACCATCGCAGCGCTCAACCCTTGCGAAGTGGCCGGCGTCAAAGTGTTCATGGGCGCCTCCACGGGCAACATGCTGGTCGATGATCCTCGGATTCTGGAGCGGTTATTCGCCCAAGTGCCGACGATTCTGTTGGCCCATTGCGAGCACACGCCCAGCATCGAGGCCAACGACGCAAACCTTCGAGACCTGTTCGGCGAACACATTCCGGCGGCCGCCCATCCATTGATCCGCAACGCCGAGGCGTGCTTTCGCTCGTCCTCGATGGCCGTGGACCTGGCCAAGCGGCATGGCTCGCGATTGCATGTGTTGCACCTGACCACCGCCCGCGAACTGGCGCTGTTTGAAGACAAGCCGCTGGCCCACAAACGCATTACCGCCGAAGTGTGCCTGCACCACTTGCTGTTCGATGATCGGGACTACTCCAGCCTCGGTAATCTGATCAAGTGCAACCCGGCCATCAAGTCTCAAGCCGACCGCGATGCATTGCGCCAGGCACTGCACAGCCATCGACTCGATGTGATCGGCAGCGACCACGCGCCGCACACGTGGGCGGAGAAACAACAGCCTTATCATCAGGCTCCTTCCGGCCTGCCGCTGGTGCAACACGCCCTGCCCGCGTTGCTGGAATTAATGGCTGACAAAGTCCTGCCGATAACCACCCTCGTGGCCAAGACCAGTCACCGCGTAGCCGATTTGTTCGCCATCCCCGACCGCGGTTATCTGCGCGAGGGCTATTGGGCCGACCTCGTTCTGATCAAATCCGAACCCGATGGCGTTGCCGTTTCCCAGCAGCCCATCCTGTCTCAATGCGGCTGGACGCCTTTCGCCCGGCAGCGTTTTCGTCACAGTGTCAGCACCACGCTGGTGTCCGGGCAAATTGCCTGGCACGACAAACGTCTTAATGACAACTGTCAGGGATTACCATTACGGTTTATGCGCTAGCGCGTAATACAGAAGCACTCGAGAGCATCACCATGATTCAGATCCGCCTGCCCGATGGTTCATTGCGTGAATACGATCAGCCATTGTCCGTGTACGAACTCGCCGCGAGCATCAGCCCCGCGCTGGCCAAAGCGGCGGTGGCCGGTCGGGTGGACGGCGTGTTGGTGGACTGCGAATACGTGATCAGAGGCGATGCTCGGGTCAACATCGTCACGCCTCAAGAACCCGATGGCCTGGAGATTCTTCGACGCTCTTGTGCATTGATACTGGCGATGGCGGTCAAGCAACTTCATCCCCATGTTCAGCTGCAGGCCGGGTCGGCGCTGGGGGATGGTTTCTTCTGCGGGTTTACCCTCAATCAATCGTTAACCCGCGACGACCTGCCGCTGATCGAAGCCCGCATGCAGCTGCTGGCCGCGACCAACCACTCAATCCGCCGCCGAGCCTCGAAGGCAGAAGATCGACGGTCGCTATACCGCCTGGGAGACTTCGAGCATTTAACGGCAGGCCCACAGGTTCCAGCCACGAAGGTGTTGCAGGCGTTTTCCCTCGACTACATCAGCGGTACGTCTGAACAACGGGTCTACGGCACGTGTTGGTCTTGCCAACAGGAACTGGACAGCTGGCGAGCACCGCCCCTGGTCATGATTGTCAGCATGGCGGAGCGCCAGGCGAGTTATGTCCAGTCGGTGACCGAGGCATTGCGCCGAAGCGGTGTGCACGTCCATGTGGATCTGCGCCATGAAAAGGTCCGCCACAAGATTCGTGAGCACGGTCAAAAAGTGCCGTACCTGATGGTCGTGGGCGAGAAGGAACAGGAAGGAGAGTTCGTCAGTTTGCGCAGCGGTGCGGGCGAGGATTTCGGCAGGATGGGTATTGAGGCAGCGTGTCAGTGGCTGAATCAAGCCCGCTCCCGCACAAGCGTGTAGGGAGCGGGCGTAACGACGAAGGTCTTAAGCGCGGGGCTTGACCGTTCCGCAATCCTGTCCCAGCCACACGGCACGACTTTCCAGGCTGCCCTTTTGATTAATGCCGGTAGCGTTGAAAGTGCCGTTGACCTTGGTGGTAAACTCACGGTCGCTGAGGAAAGTAGCCACACCGGCGCCTTGCGCTTTCGGACAGCTGAAACGGAATTTCCACTGGTTACCAGAGCGATCAGTGATTTCCTGCTTGCAGCCCGATTGCGGGTCGGTCAGTGGAATATTGTCGGTCTTCACCTGCTCCGGTGTCAGGCACGCCCGAATCCCTTTGCCGCCCATGGTGATGCCCTGTTTCTCCAATTGTGCGCGCTGTTCCGGGGTCATCTGGCTCTGTAACTGCCCGAGGATCAGTTGCAAGTCCGGCAGGTTCTGGTCATCGACCTTCATGTTGCTGGTGGTCAATTCCCATAACCCCGGTTGCAGCATCTGTGCCTGAGCCGCCACCGGAAGTGACAAACCAACAGCCATGGCCAAACCCAGCAGACGAACGTTCATCGAGTAACTCCTGATCAGTTGTGGCCGTTAGACGCCGGGCATCGGCTTCGGTTCATGGGCCAATTAAATAGCGACATTCTGCACGGAACATGGTCTGTTAAGCACTGAATCTTCAGGAGCAAGGCTGCCCCATGGATTACTTTGGACCGCACATTTTCGGCTACACCATTGCACTGCTTCACACGCTGGGCCTGATTGCTGCCATTCACGCCGTGCTCACCGTCCGCACCGCCCAGGGATCGATTGCCTGGGCGCTTTCGTTGGTGTTTATTCCTTATCTCACGCTCATCCCCTATCTGGTCTTCGGCCGCAGTACCTTTGATGGCTACATCAAGGCGCGGCGCCAGGCCAACGAAGAGATGCGCAAAGCCATCTCCGAGCTCAACTGGCGCCCCTGGGTCGAGGAGGCGCTGACCGCTCGTGCTTCCAACGCCTACGCGTCGTTGCGGGCGATGCCGAAACTGGGCCGCATGCCGTGCCTGGCGAACAACGAAGTGCATTTGTTGATCAATGGCCAAGCCACCTTTGATTCGATTTTCGAGGCTATCAGCCAGGCGAAAGAAGCCGTGCTGATTCAGTTTTTTATCATCCACGATGATCGTCTCGGCCAACGCCTGCAAACCCTGCTGCTGGAAAAAGCGGCCGAAGGCGTCGCAATTTACTTGCTGTACGACCGCATTGGCAGCCACTCCCTGCCCCACAGCTACGTGCAACCGTTGCGCGATGCCGGCGTCGAAGTCAAAGCGTTCGCCACTCGCAGTGGCTGGCTCAATCGCTTCCAGGTGAATTTCCGCAACCATCGCAAGATCGTGGTGGTCGATGGTGTCCTGGGATTCGTGGGTGGGCATAACGTTGGCGACGAATACATGGGCGAGAAACCACCGCTCGCGCCTTGGCGAGATACCCATGTTCGAGTCCGCGGTCCGGTGGTGGCCTGCATGCAGGAGTCTTTTGCCGAAGACTGGTTCTGGGCTGCACGGTCGTTGCCGCCGCTGATCCTGCCGGATGTGTATCCGGACGACGGCGTGCTTTGCCAATTGCTGGCGAGCGGCCCGGCGGATTCCTACGAAACCTGTTCATTGTTCTTCGTCGAAGCCATCCATGCCGCGACCGAGCGGGTGTGGATCACCAGCCCCTACTTCATCCCCGACGAAGCGGTGTTTGCCGCACTCAGGCTGGCAGTGCTGCGCGGTGTCGATGTGCGTCTATTGCTGCCCTCGCGTCCGGACCACCGTATCGTCTATGCCGCCTCCAGCCTCTATGCCTTCGAGGCCGTTCGCGCGGGGGTGCGGGTGTTCCGCTACGAGCCCGGTTTCCTGCATCAGAAAGTGGTATTGATCGACAATGAAATCAGCGCCATCGGCAGTGCCAACCTGGACAACCGCTCGTTCCGGCTTAACTTCGAAGTGATGTTGTTGACGGTCGACAGCGCGTTTGCCGCCGAGGTGGAGCAGATGCTCAACGAAGACTTCAATCAGGCCCATGAAATCGCCAAGGAAGAAAGCCGGGAGACCCACCGCCTGCAACAGATCGGCATGCGGGTCGCCCGGCTTATTTCACCGATTCTCTAAGGGTTGTAGATGTCGTCGCGGGTCCATGGCAATTCATGGCTGCCATCGGGGTGGGCTTTGACCGCGAGGATCTGGTGCAGGTTGATCCAGCCCCGGGCAAACGCATAAGCGCATCCCGCCAGGTACAGCCGCCAGATCCGTAGGGCCTGCTCCGGCACTTGCCTGGACGCCGCTTCCAGATTGTCTTCCAGGCGTTCACTCCAGTGGTCCAGGGTACGCGCGTAGTGCAGGCGCAAGCTCTCGACGTCGACGATCTCCAAACCTGCTTCACTGATTTCGGCCGAGATCATCGACAGGTGCGGCAGCTCGCCGTTGGGGAACACGTATTTCTCAATGAAGTCGCCGGCACCGCGTCCCACCGGACGGCCGTCGGTGTGTTTGGCGGTGATCCCGTGGTTCATCACCAGGCCGCCTTCTTTCACCGCGCCGAACAAGGTTTTGCAGTACTCAGCCAGATTCGCGTGGCCGACGTGTTCGAACATGCCGACACTGACCACTTTGTCGAAGCGCCCATCTTGAGGCAGGTCGCGGTAGTCGAGCAGTTGCAGCTCGACCAGATCCTCCAGACCTTCCTCTTTCACGCGTTCACGGGCCAGGGCGAGTTGTTCTTTGCTGAGCGTAATGCCGAATACCCTGGCGCCGAACTCCCGCGCCGCGTACCGCGCCAGTCCGCCCCAACCGCAACCGACGTCCAGCAAATATTCACCCGGCTGCAACCGCAACTTGCGGCACAAATGACGGAATTTGGCTTGTTGCGCCTGCTCCAGGGTTTCACTACCGGTCTCGAAGTACGCACAGGAATACGCCATGTCACTGTCGAGCCACAGCTGGTAAAACGCATTGGACAGGTCGTAGTGATAGGAGATGGCTTTGGCGTCGGTTTCCTTGTCGTGGACGGTACGAACCGGCTGATTGTCGTCGTTTTCGTCCAGCATCGCCTGACTCCACTCATCGCAGACGCGGATAACGTCGCTGATGGAGCCTTCCAGCTCAAGTCTACCCTCGACAAACGCCGCTCCGAGCGCGTCCAGGCTTGGATGGGTGAACTGGGTAACCATTTGTGGGTCCTTGACCACAATCGTGACGCTGGGCGTCGGCCCCAGATTGAATTCATGGCCGTCCCAGAGTCGCAGGCGTAGCGGTAGCTGCAGATTCTGTAAGGCCGGTGGAAGATGCGCGAGCATGGAGTGTTCCCCTGGTTTCAGACGTCTGATGTGAGGGTAGACCATCCTGGAAAATTAGCTGGCTATCGAATTAATAGCCGACTTCTATGATTTGCCACGCTGCAACCAACCATCGTGAATCCACTGCTTGAGCCAGGTCACAGCTTGAAGTGGTGCGCCCTCTCCATAGATGACTGTCAATTCGGAGCACAGTTCAGCAAAATTCCATCCCTGTTCAAACAGTCCTTTTAGAGCGTTGGCCTCTTCAGGTTCCAGGCTTCGATAGTGGCAAACCAGATCATTTCGACAGATCACCACAACGCTGGGAGCGTCGAGTCCCGTACTGCCAGGGAACTGCGTTTCATCCTTGGCTGATCGCCAAAGCGCCACACTGTTGAAAGCACATTCAAGCCATTGCAGCGAAGGACTGGGGCTGACTCGCAGCGTCGGCCAGTCGTGCGGCGCCAGCTCCGCCATGTCCTGCATCGTCAACGGCGTTCCCGGTGGCGCATCGAATGCCAGCGTGAAAGCCCACTCCAGAGCGGCGAGTTCGGCCAGTGGTGCACTTTGCTCTTGCACCAAGTGCTGGCGAATAAACGCTTTGAAGCCTTCGCCGAACCAGCGAAGGCTGTAGTGAGCCGAGGGATTTTGACGGATGTACGTGGTGGCGAGCCGTTCGAACTCGTCGTCACCTAGCCAGTTAAGGACTGCGGGATAGTCGCCGCGCAGCACTTCCTGCAGCCGGGCTTGGTAAGCGTTGTGATAAATCGCCAGCCCCGTGCAGACATCCAGCGTCGGGCCACCCATCAGGCTTGAGCCCAGCGCCAAGTCAGCTACCGAAGACTCTCCCGACAGGTAACGCTCAAAGGACTGTTGCCATTCGTTCAGGCGCATTTGTGCCTCCGGGCCAGCACGCTCTCGCCCAGCTCCCGGGCTTTTTGCAGTTCAGTGAGCAGTTCTGCAAACGGCGGAAAATGGTCATCGCGCTCCAGCAGCGTAGCAACAGGACCGAGGTAATCGAGGGTTCGTTGGTAAAGCGCCCAGACCGGATCGCTGACGGGATGGTCATGGGTGTCGATGACGTAATCGCCGTAATCGCTATGGCCGGCCAGGTGGAGCTGGCGAATCCTGTTCGCCGGCAAACCTTGAATGAAGGTCCACGGATCGAAGCCATGATTGCGTGAGCTGACATAGACATTGTTGACGTCCAGCAACAGCTCGCAATCGCTCAGCTGACTCAAGGCGCGAAGAAATTCCCACTCGCTGAAATCATCGCCGGCACTGCGCACATAGCTGGAGACGTTCTCCAATACCAAGGGGCGCTGCAAAACGTTTTGCACCTGGCGCACTCGACCTGCCACGTAATACAGGCTTTCTTCGGTGTACGGTAATGGCAACAAATCATGCAACTGATGGGCGTTGCCACGGCTCCAGCACAAGTGATCGGAAATCCACGCCGGTTTGACGCGATCAGCCAGCCGTTTGAGCTGTTGCAGATAGCCCGGATCGAGAGCATGCGGCCCGCCAATGGACAGCGACACACCATGCATCACCAGCGGATAACGCTCGGCGATGGCATCAAGGTAGTAGAGGGCTTTGCCGCCCTGCACCATGAAGTTTTCGGAGACAACTTCGAACCAGTCCACGGCCGGCGACTGATCAAGAATCTGTTGGTAGTAGGCACTGCGCAAACCCAGGCCATAACCCAGACAAGGAAGGGATGCAGACATTTGCGGACTCCTCGCAAAAAAGCCGCAGTGGCCATGGGTAGCCACTGCGGCGCCAAGCGGCGGTCGGTTATTCGCCGACCTTGCCGCCCGCTTTCATGCATTCGGCCTGAGTCATCGCCTTGAAGCCGTGCCCTTTGCAGACGCCCTGACCCTTGCAGGCGTTTTCTGCGGTTTTGCAATCGTTCATGCCTTTGCAGGAAGTCACGCCGTAGCAGTGAACCTGAGCCGCGTCGGCGGCTTGGGCCTGCGTGGCAACACCGGCAAACAAGGTTGCAGCGGCGAAGGCGAGAGCGGCACCAGCGGTAGCGGATTTGAAGTTCATTTTTGTATCCTCGGTGATCGTCAGGGTTGTCGGCTGGAACGTTGTTCAGTCCCGACACAGCACTAGAGAGCGCGGCCCCAACGGCGTTACAGAGGCATGCAAAAAAAATTCAGATCGTTCAACTCTCGTCTTTGAGCTTGAGCAAAGGCTCCTGAAAACGCAGCAAACGCCCAGCGTTGCCCAGTACCAGCAACGTGCTCAAGTTATGCAGCAACGCCGCAATCATCGCGCCCGCCGCACCGAGCCAGCCAAACGCAGCGAAGGCCACAATCGCCAGGGTCCAGCCCAAACCGATGATCACATTGACCTGTAAGGTCTGGCGACATTGGCGACTCAGACGCACACAGGTGCCGAGCCGACGCAGATCGCTGCCGATCAATACAATGTCAGCCGAGGCCAGCGCAATGTCCGCCCCACCCGCGCCCATGGCCACACCGACGACACCGGCCTTGAGCGCCAGGGAGTCGTTGATCCCGTCCCCGACCACCATCGGCCGAAAGCCGCTGCCGATTTCCTTGAGCACGCGATTAAGCTTGTCCTCCGGCAACGCCTGCGCCTCGACATCGCTGATGCCGACATCGCGGGCCAGCGTATGCGCGACGCTCTGCCGATCCCCGGTGAGCAGCAACTGCCGACCCAGGCCCAGTTCTCGCAACTCATTCAGGGCAAATCGCGCCTCGGGTTTGACACTGTCGGCCAGTAACAGCCAGGCGAGAAATTCACCTTTAAGCGCCAGCCCGGCAATCGGACCGTCGTGCTCAGGAACCGCCGACGTGGCAATGCCCAATTGCGCGAACAACTCCGGACGACCGAGGGCGGCCTCACCCTGTTCAGTCATCGCTACCACGCCCAATCCCTGGCGCTCATGGATGTCCGACAGCAACAGGAAATGCTCCTGCGTGACCAGCCCGGCGAGCGCACGACTGACCGGATGACTGCTGGCGGATCCGAGGCTGGCGGCCAGTTTCAGAACATGACTGCGGTCTTCCAGCGGACTGTCGATCGACTGCAGGCGCAGGGTGCCGAACGTCAGCGTACCCGTCTTATCGACCACCAGCGAAGTGAGGTCCGCCAGCTCTTCAAGGAACGCCGAACTGCGAATCAGAATGCCGTGCCGCGCCGCCACCGCCACCCCGGCAATGGCCGTTGCCGGTGCCGACAACACCAGTGCACAGGGACACGCCGCAACCAGCACCGCGAGCATTGCCTGAGCGTCATTGGTGACAAACCACGTCACTGCCGCCAGCAGTAGAACCAACACCATGTAGCTGCCAGCGTAACGCTCCAACAAACGAGTAATCGGCGGCTTGGAACGCTCGGCGCTTTGCATCAGCGCGATTACTTTACCCAGGGTCGACTCGTTGCCGGTGCGGGTCACTTCAATGCGCAGCAGCCCATCGAGGTTGATCGCACCGCCGAACACCGGCATGCCCACGGCGGCTTCCATCGGCACCGATTCCCCGGTAATCGAAGCGGTATCGAGGCTCGCCTGACCGGACAACACCCGACCGTCCGCCGGTACGCGATCACCGGCCCGCACCTCGACCAGATCGCCGGCCTTGAGGGTGCTGTTGTCGACTTCGAGGATCGAACCATCCAACTGCACCTTGCGCGCATGGCTGCGGGTCAGTTTGCCAAGCGCATGAATCGCCTCCTGAGAACCGATCACGCTACGCTCTTCCAGCACGTGGCCGAAGATCATGATGATCGGCAACAACGCGGCGGTCAGTAGATCACCCGTGGCCCAGGCACCCAGCATGGCGAGTGCGATCAACTGGTCGGTGATCCCGTGCAAGCTGGGGTAACGCAGGCTGTACCACGCCGAACGCATGACCGGCACGGCCACCAACAGCGAAGCAAAGCCAAGCAGCAATTGACTGACGCCGGTCTGTTCCGGTGACAGCCAGCGCCAGATCAGACCGAGCCCGAGCAAGCCCAGTGCGAGCATGGCCAGCGTCAGTTGGCGAGCGGCGCTGCGTTGTTCGGCCGAGGACAACATGCTCGGTGCGGCGGCGGATTGCGCGGTCATTGTGCAGCTCCCTGAATGATCAGGCGGGAATCGTCTTTCGGATCAACCGTGGTCACGGAACCGGCCTGACCAAGAATTTTCGGCATCCGTTCGCGGTAAATACGCAGCAGCATTTGCGGGTCGGTGCCCTGCTGTTGAGCCGTGGCCAGACTCAGGACGGTGGCGGTGTCGGCAGACGCTTTTGCCAGTCGTTCGCTGGCTTGGGCATGGGCCACTTGCAACGTTCGATCCGCTTGTTCGTTAGCGGCCTGGGTTGCCTTCTCGGCTTCGGTACGTGCGTTCGCCACGGCTTTGTCGGCTTGTTGACTCGCGGTCAGTACCGCGTTGAAGGCGTTAACCGCAGGGCCGGGCAAACTCGATTGCACGTCGACTCGGGCGACTTCGATGCCCAAGCCCTGCCCTGTTGCCCTCAGTTCGGCCAACCGCTGATTGATGCCCTGCACCAGATCACCGCGCAGACGTTCACGGCGTTCGGCAGCCTGATTGTCGGCGCCGATCAGCTCCGGACGCGCCACCAAAATGGTGTCCAGATCTCGCGCGGCGGTCAGGGCCACGGCACTGCGGGTGACCAACCGATCCAGCGCGGGCAGCACATGTTCACCTTGCAGCACGAACGCATAGGGCTCGGTGACTTTGTAGAACACCCGCACATCGAGTTGCACCACGCCGGCATCACCCGTCAGCAAATAGCCGGACCCGGCGAGTGCATCACTGAGCGGTGTGGCGAACGTGGCCACGCGATCAGCCTGCAAGGCGACATCACTGCGCAACAGGTTTTCCACCCGGCGTTCTATGACCCGATCAGCGGCGGGCAGTAAAACCACCTGCTCAAACGGTCGCGGCCACGCCAGTAATAAACCGGCATTCTGAATGCGATCCAGCGCCCCGAAATGCAGAACCACTGCGCGATTCTGTGGATCAATCTGCCGCACATTGGAGAACGCCCAAGCCAATGCAGCCAGAACCGTTACGGCATACAGCGCCAGAAAAGCCAGGCGTCCGGCCTGAATCCAGGGACTGCTTAACTCATGTGTTCCACGTGGAACTAAACTCATGGCTGCGACCCGGACTTGTTTTCGAGGGTCTGCGGGCCGTCAACCAACACCCGGAACGGCGCGGCATCGGTGCGCAATATCAGTTTGGTGCCCGGCGAAACAATGGTGCCCAAGGTGTCGAGGGAGCGCAGCAAGTTGTAGAGCTGCGGAGATCCGGCGTACGCACGGCCGTAAATCTGTGCTGCTTCGACCCGCGATTGAGCTTCGATGTCAGCCGCCTTTACCGTTGCATCGGCCTGCACAATTCGCGCATCCCGCTCGGCAGCGGACCGGATTTGCGCAGCTTCACGCTTGCCGATTGCGGTGCGTTCGGTCGCAATTGTTTCACGCTCGGCGCGCATGCGATCAACCGTGGCAGTGAGCGTTACCGACGGCAGGGTCAAACGTTCGATGCCGACTTGCAGCACGCGCACGCCATAAGTGGTGAGCAATTGCTGATCGATCTGCTGCCGCAGTTGCGCCTCAAAGTCGGCAATGTGCACTTGATTCGCATCGGTATTAACCAGGTTTGCCAAGTCAAAACTGCTGGCCGTGGTTTCCAGCGCGGAGCCGACAAACGTGCGGATCTGCCGTGCCGCTTCATCCGGCTGGTTTTGCACGGCGCGCATGAAGCGTTGCACGTTGTCTGGATCGCCCTGCACCTGCCACGCCACGTAGGCCTGAACGATGATGCGCAAACCGTCGCGGGTGCCGACATCCTGCAAACCACTGGAAGTGGTCCGTAGCCGCAAGTCGACAGGAATGGCCGCTTCAAACGGTGCCGGCCAGCGCCAGGCAAGACCCGGCTCCAGCAATACTCGCGATGGATTGCCGAAGCGCGTGATCACGGTGGCCTCCCCCGAGCGCACCTGGACCAGGCTGGCGGCAGCGATGGCAAACGCCACGAGCAACGCCGCCCAGCCCATGCGCCGCCATGGGAACGGGCCGGCTTCTTGTGGATCGCCGTGGTGATGATGGTGGTGCCCGTGGTGATGCCCATGTCCGCCATGGCCGTGATCGTGGCCGGCGTGGTCATCGTGATCGTGTGTGTGCGACTGGCTCAATGGGTAGCTCCTGGCTGGGCGCTCGTACGCGGCGACGCAGGATCAGCCGGCAGCGTGAATGTACGGAGGTCGATGGTCGGCGCATTACTGCTGCCACCCAGACGATGATCAAGAATCAGCAGCTTGGCGTTGGCCAGGCCCTGGCTCAGTTGGCTGAGGTATTGTTCGAGCACAAAGGCTTGGCCGGCGCTGGCGTAAGCTTTCCGTTCGGCGTTGAATTTCAGGTCTGCCGCCTGGGCCGTGGCGTTGATTTCATGCGCGCTGGCGGTCGCTTGGTCGCGGGCAATGCTGGCCTGCAGTTGCGCCTGGTTGGTCGCCTCCGCAGCCGCACCGCGTTCCCGCGAGATCAAGGCTTGCGCGCCAATCTGCGCAGCCTGCACACCGTGATAGGCATTGGCGGCGCCGGCCGGTGGGTGAATCGCCTCGACCACGGTGGCGAGAATTTCCACACCGCTATTGAGTTTCCGCAAGTCAGCCTGCACTGCCCGGCCGATCTCTTCAGCGAGCCCTACCCTGTCCTCGCCGAGCAAACCGTCGAGGGTTCGCGAGGCAAAGTCATGCACCAGAATCCGGCTGGCGGTACTGCGAATCAGCGTCGGCACGTCCGCGCTGTTGTAGGTGGCCGCCAGCGCCGCTTGATCGGTCAGGCCGATGCGATAGACAAAACGCACGTCCATGTTGACGATCTGGAAGCTCTGTTTGTCGGCGCGACTGCTGGCGATGACCTGGGATTTATCGTTCACGTGGCTGGCGTCCCATAGCCGATTGGCAATCGCCGGCGCCGGGCCTTCGGCAGGCTCGGGCACGACCGGTGTCGACGCTTCGCCAACACTGGTAGCCAACTCGTGAACTACGCCATTTTCAATATTCAGCACGCGCCCCAACGGCCACGGCAAACCAGCGTGCAAACCAGGTCCAAACACCTCCACCGGTTTGCCGAAACGCTCGTAGATGCCTCGCCCTTGCAACGGTATTTCGTGAATACCGGTAAGTGACCAGCCGACAAAGGCAATCACCGCCAGCACCGGCAAAAACGCCCGGCGCATGTAAGTGAAGGCCCAGATCTGCCGCAAGTCGATGCCAAAACGGTTGTGCAGTTCGTGTTGCAACGCAAGCAGCGGTTGCGGCGGCCAGCGCAGCATGTCGGCGACAAAACTGCGCGCCAGCAACGTCGGTTCCAGTTGTTCACGCTTCGGGCTGAACAGCGACAACACCGCACGCAGTAGCAACTCGACCGCGACCAGCCCCGGCAGCAAACCGATCAGCACCGCCAATCGCACCGGCCAGACCGAGGTTTCACTGGCGAACAACAGACACAACGCGCCGATCACCAGGCAAATGATTGCCACCCGCGTCAATTGCGCCAACGGCCCGGCTTCGGGCCATTGAGCGATGTTTTCCTGGGCCAGTTGCCGCTCGACCACCAGCAGACCAAACGCCAGCAGCAATGCCAGCGCCGCGCCGACGCTGGCCGATAACCCCAGCGCGGCGGGCGGTAATGCGAGGTTCCAGAACTGACTGATGCTGAACAACGTCAACAGCGCCCAACCGCCGAGCCAGAGCGTTGGCGCGCCGATCTGGCCAAGCATTCTCATCGAGCCCTGACTGAGTCGCTCCAGCAGCCGCTCATACCACCCTTGCGGTGCAACGGCTTCTTCGACCACGACCACGGACAGCGGCGGGTCCATCGCCTGCGTTCGCCACCGGGTCACCCACCAGGCGGATTGCAGACCGGCGACCAGCACCAGTAAAGCGGCGCTCTGACTCACCAACAACGCGCCCCACAATGACTGCGGCGCAAACAACCCGACAAACAACGCCAGCACCAGCCCGGCCGCAGCCAAAGCACTCAGGCCAATGGCGAACTGGCGCAATCGCCGCCCCTGAAAGAGCGCCTGCTGAAAGCGCGGCAGCCCTGCTACCTGCGCGCCATCGACTTCGAGATCGACTTGCATACCACCCCAGTGCTTATTCAATGCGGACATCGCGTTTCGTTACGATATAACGAAAGCAGTGAAATTTTTGTACTAAATCCTGTTATCTAAAGGCGCGGAACCTGTCGCTAGGCTGAAGCCTTGACCGAAACTGCGATAAACGCTCATATTACGCTCGTAATTTTTATCAACTACTACGGTTAACCAGCCCGATCCCTTCACTTCAGGAGTACATCCATGAGCAGCTACGACGTCGTGATTCTGGGCGGTGGCCCCGGTGGTTATAACGCCGCGATCCGTGCCGGCCAGCTGGGCTTGAAAGCGGCCTGCGTCGAAGGTCGCGCGACCCTGGGCGGCACTTGCCTGAACGTCGGCTGCATGCCGTCCAAGGCGCTGTTGCACGCTTCCGAACTCTACGACGCGGCCATGGGCGCGGAATTCGCCAACCTGGGCATCGACGTCAAACCCACCCTCAACCTCGCCCAGATGATGAAACAAAAGGATGAAAGCGTTACCGGGCTGACCAAGGGCATCGAGTTTCTGTTTCGCAAAAACAAAGTCGACTGGATCAAGGGCTGGGGCCACATCGACGGGCCGGGCAAAGTCACGGTCACCGACAGTGCCGGCGGCAAGACCGAGCTGAGCGCCAAGGACATCATCATCGCCACCGGCTCCGAGCCCACTCCCCTGCCGGGCGTCGACATCGATAACCAACGCATTCTCGATTCCACCGGGGCGCTGTCGCTCGCCGAGGTGCCCAAACACCTGGTGGTGATCGGTGCCGGCGTCATTGGCCTGGAACTGGGCTCCGTGTGGCGGCGCCTGGGTGCTCAAGTCACGGTAGTCGAATTTCTCGATCGCATCTGCCCGGGGGTGGACATTGAGGCTGGCAAAACCCTGCAGCGCTCGCTGAGCAAACAGGGCATCACCTTCAAGTTGAGTTCGAAAGTCACCAGCGCCACGTCAACGGCGAGCGGTGTTCAGCTCAGCATTGAACCGGCGGCCGGCGGCACCGCCGAATGGCTGGAGGCCGATTACGTGCTGGTGTCGATCGGGCGCCGGCCGTACACCCAAGGCCTGGGTCTGGAAAACGTCGGCCTCGTCACGGACAAGCGCGGCATGCTCGCCAACAAGGGTCACCGCACCGAAGCGCCTGGCGTGTGGGTAATCGGTGACGTCACGTCCGGGCCGATGCTCGCCCACAAGGCCGAAGACGAAGCCATGGCCTGCGTGGAACAGATTGTCGGCAAGGCCGGCGAAGTGAATTACAACCTGATTCCCAGCGTGGTCTACACCAAACCGGAGCTGGCCAGCGTCGGCAAGACCGAAGAGCAGCTCAAGGCCGAAGGTCGCGCGTACAAGGTCGGTAAATTCCCGTTCACTGCCAACAGCCGGGCCAAGATCAACCACGAAACCGAAGGCTTCGCCAAAGTGCTGGCCGATGAACGCACGGACGAAATTCTCGGCGTGCATCTCGTAGGCCCGAGCGTCAGTGAAATGATTGGCGAGTATTGCGTGGCGATGGAATTCAGCGCCTCGGCCGAGGACATTGCGCTGACGTGCCATCCGCACCCGACACGGTCGGAGGCGTTGCGTCAGGCGGCGATGAATGTGGAGGGGATGGCGACGCAGATGTAAGGCTGTAGGTTTTCGTTATCCGGTCTACCGCTGTCGCGAGCAGGCTCACTCCTACAGTTGATTTGTGGCGTTCACAAAACCGTGTAAAAGTGAGCCTGCTCGCGATGGGGGCGATGCGGTCTAAAGCGGAAGATGCCCCAACGGCAACGCCCCGGGCGTCTTCACCGTGTGAATCGCAAAGTTACTGCGGATATCGCTCACACCCGGCAACTTCAGCAGCCTCTCGGTGAGAAAGCGGTCATACCCACGCAAATCCGGCACCACCACCTGCAGTAAAAAATCCGATTCACCAGACACCAGAAACGCCGAAATCACTTCCGGCAACGCCGTTACCGCCACACGGAACGCTTCGGCTTGCTCGTCGTTGTGACGCTCGACCTTGACCCCGACAAACACCGTCAGCCCTAGCCCCACTTCATCGCGATCCAGATTCGCCTGATAACCGCGAATCACCCCGGCCTCTTCCAGCATCCGCACTCGACGCAAACAGGGCGAGGCAGACAAACCGATTTCGTCAGCCAATTGCACATTGCTCAGTCGACCGTCCCGTTGCAGGGCCGCGAGGATCTTGCGGTCGTAGGCGTCCAGTTTCATGGTTCGGCAGATCCTGATGGTTCAATCATGTTAAAGCAGCAGGTTATGCCAATTTTCCATGCTTTAGAAGCTGACTTCGCAACCACCTGCCCTGCCCTTGCGTCCTAGACTGGCCCTACCGAATCGACAACGAAAGGGGCGCAACATGGCAGGACTCTGGCTGTTTTTCATGGCATTGGCGGTGGTGTATTTGTTGCCTGGGCCGGACATGATCCTGCTGTTGCAAACCGGCGCCCGTCAGGGAAAAGGAGCGGCATTGGCGACGGCGGTGGGCTTGGGGATTGCCCGTGGCTGCCATGTGGCGTTGGCCGCGTTGGGGTTGGCGGCATTGTTCAAAGCGGCGCCCTGGACGTTCGATGTGGTACGTCTGGCCGGGGCCGCGTATCTGCTGTGGATGGGTATTCAATGTCTGCGGACGACGATGCTGCCGAACCTGAACGGCACCGAAACGACGGCAGTAAAACCGCGCTGGTCGGCGTCGATTCAGCGCGGCCTGCTCACCAATTTGCTCAACCCCAAGGCGTTGCTGTTCTGTTCGGTGCTGCTGCCACAGTTCATCGATCCACACGCCGGTTCAGTCCTCAGGCAATTCGCGATCCTGGGCATGGTGCTGGTCAGTATCGGCTTCCTCTTCGACAGCGCCTACGCATTGGTCGGCGCGGCACTGGGCCGTTGGCTGCAACGCAGTCCTTCGGCCCAGCGACTCCAGCAATGGCTGTTTGGCAGCCTGTTGATCGGTTTCGCAGTGCGCCTGACCTTTGTGCAACAAGCGTAAGCCTTACCGCGTCCGACGACGGCGACGGTTGATCAACAGCAATGCCACCGCCGTCACGCCGACGACACCGCCGATCTGCAGCGGCCACTTGTAGGGCCGCAGTACGGAACGCGTTGCGTCAGTGGCCTGGGTTACATATCGCTTGCTGGCGTTTTCGAAGTCGGGATAAGGGCACTGGTGACCAAAATCCACCGCCCAATCCACATAAGGTCCTTCTTTTACATAGCGCTGGTACAGCGCACTTTGCTCTTCAAGGCTGCTGTTCCAGCCCGCCGCCGCGCACAGCACCGCCGCAAACGCCTGGCTGGTGTGCGGCAAGTTATCAGCGGCGCGACTGGCCAATGCCGTGGCCACGAACCGATAGTGATAGCGCTCGTCAGGTTTGGCGGCACTGGCTTGCTGGCGCCGGACTTCACCTTCAGCCACTAACGGTCCGACCTTCAGCTCAGTGTTTTCGAGGCTGTAATTGCCGCCAAACGTGGCGTAGTCCGGGGCCATCTCGTAACCGAGAATGTCCATGCCCCACTCGCGCGCCGTCCAGGCGGCATTGAACAGGGCGGCGGCGCGTTTGGTCGGCCACCATGCTGCATCAGCCAATTGACGCTGTTGCGCATACAACCGGGCTTTCTTCTGCAGATCAGGATTGTCGAAGTACACCAGCGCTTCGTCGTAACGCTCTTCGCGCAACAACCGACGGCCGAGCAGATTTCGCAGTTTCGCCGCCACCGGCAGTGGCACGTAGTTGTCACGGTCCTGCTGGGTCAATGGCGGTGGCTTGGGCACCTGAGTGTCGACGTAATGCTTGAGTTCATCGACGGTCAGCACCCGTTCGGCCACCGTCGCGGCATCGAACCAGTAGAGGCTTTGGCTGCGATACAACTGATCGAACGCTTGCAGATAATCCCCGCGTTGCAGCGCCAGAATTGCGCTTTCGCCTTCGACCCGACACTTGGGCTGAAGCGTTTCGTAATCGTAGTCCGGCGTGCGACGCTCACCCCACGATTCATTCTGCGGGAACGCTTGAGCCGCCTTCGCATACGCCGCAGCCGCCGCGGTTTTATCGCCATCGCGCAACGCCAGTTTCGCCCGCAACCACCACGCCAGGCCGCCGTCACCGGCGTGTTCCAGGAAGGCCTTGGCGCTCGCGTAATCGCCTTGTTGATAATTCATCGCGGCCAGTCGATCCGCGTTATCCAGGCTGCCGCGGGTGCTGCTTTGCAGCAGTTTGATCAGTTTCAATTCGTTGGGTGGTTGATCACCAAATGACCAGCCCAGGCGGCTGATCAACGACGCGGTGACCAGTTGTTGTACCGGTTTACCTTTGAGCAACGCGGTCAATTGATCGTCAGGCATCGCCAGCAGATCGGCCATCAGCAGCTTCAATGAGGTGTAACCCACCGCCGAGCCGTGCAGGTTTTGCGTGGCGTAGAGTTCGATGGCGCTGTCCCAGTCGCCAGCGGTACGGGCCACCCGAGCTTCTTCGCCGAGGCTGGCGACACCCAGTTCCAGCGGATCGCTGAAGCCATCGATACTCAGCTGACGGGTTTGCTCGAACGCCTTGCGCGACTGCGCCAGCCGATCGGGTGATGCGTCCACCTCGGCGCTCATGGCAAACAGCGTCCGGCCCAGCGAATACGCGGCCCAGGTGCTGCGCAAGGCGCGTTGATCGGCCGGCAGCTCCAGCACTTTTTCGAAGTATTCGGCAGCCAAACGATGATCGCCCGCACTGAATGCCGCAGCGCCCGCCAGATACAGCTTGAGCTCGGCCGGCAGGCTCGCACCTTGTTCTTCGACCTGATGCGCCTGCGGCAGGCTGCGCAATTGTTTCACCAGCGCTTGCTGTTCCGCCGTCAGCCCGGTCTGCTCAGCGGTGTCCCGCTGCGCTGCGTAATCCGTCGCCTCCATACTGTAGGGCGACTGCGCGACATTCTTGAGCCCCGCGATCGCATGCCCGAGTCGATTGACTTCAAACTGGAAGTTGCCTTCCGGCAGCTCCGCCAATGACTGGCTGCGGTTATCCAGCAGGCGCATCGGGAAGTCCGGCCCGCAGGCCAGCGCCGAACCCAGCGGCAGGCTAAGGCTCAGGCAGAGCAGATGGCGGGGCCAGTTACGGGGAAACATTCGAACCTCCTTGATCAATTTTTGTGCAGCGTGCCCAACCGATTGCACGCTGCCCACCGGCGGCTATTCGGCCGTCGCTAAGGCGGGTGAAGGTAAGCAGATCGGGGCTTTGTTGCAACGCGTAACCGGCCAGCGCATCGGCGCCGTCACAACCCTGCGCGGCCAGGGTCACGCGTTCGGGCCACGGGCTGTCGAGGTTGCCCTGGTTGCTGACGCTGATGTCATAGAGGCCGTCGTGCGCACTAAGTTTCACACTCAAGCGGCTGTCGAGTGCGTCACCGCGTGCCACCGCAGCCAGGGTTGTCAAACTCCAGGCCCGACGGTCGCCCGCCAGCGGCAGGCGAAACCAGATCAGGCCGGCCAGATGAGCCGGCGGATCGGCGCGTAAATCCATGGCGAGTGTGCGCAGTTGCAATGGATCAGCCAGCAGTTCACGGCGTTCGCCGCCACGTCCCACCGGCACTTCGCTTTCCACCACCGGCGCACCACTGGCGCCGGACAATAAGGCCACGCCGTAGGCCGGGAGTGCCAGATAGAAAGGCTTCGTCGTGACGCGCCCCCAGCCCTTGGCCCACTTTCGTGCCTGATCCGGGTCGAACAACCCGCGCCGAGGATCGCTCACCGCGTGCACCTGCAACACGCTGCTGTCGACGGTCGATAACAGCGCCGGCAGTTCGGGGCTGTCCAGCCAGGCCGGCAGCGCCGTGATGCTCAGCGGTAATGTGGTCGGTAAAGCCGCGCGCAGGTGCGTTAGAAATGCTCGATAGGCCGCTAGCCGGGCATTCCCCGCATCATGGTCAATTTCCACACCAGACAGCGTCAGCCCCTGGCCTTGCCAGTCGCTGAGCAGCTGTTGGATTTGCGCAGTGACCTCATCCTGGTCCAACGACTGGAGCTGACCATCCAGGCGAATCACCGCGATCAGCGGCCGATCATCGCGTTTAAGCAACGCCGCATCGACCCGTGCACGACGCCAGCCGTCCTTGGGAAACACCTGTAAGGCCAACACCCGTAACGTCGAAAAGTCCCCACGACTGTCGCGCAGGGCCGCGTCATGGGCGGGCGTCCATTGCCGTTGCCAGACGTAGAGTTGTTGATCGAGCGGCGGCACGTCGTGTTGCTCGCAGCCGTTGAGCAGCATCAGCACCGTCAGCCAGACGATCAAACGCGGGGAAAACACCATTGAAACCCTTGAGCCAAAACCGACCTTTGTAGCAGCTGCCGTAGGCTGCGGCTACCTGGGCGTCTACACCATCGGCTTGCGGGCGATGATCACCTGACTTTTCGCCACGACCGCGTCCAGCGCCTGTTTGATCTGTGCGCCGCGAGGGGACGCCAGCACCGCTTGCCAAGTGTCGGCCCAGTGGTTGAGCAACGGGTGGTCGGCATTGCTGAAGTCGACCTTGGCTTCCCAAAACAGCAACATCCACATCGACCAGTAAAACCCGTACTGGCTGTGGCTGAGCACTTCCAGGCCGGCATCGCTGACCATCGCCTTGAACTGCTCTTCGCTGATGATGCGAATGTGGTTGGGCTTCTGGAAATACTCCGGCGCGGCGATGTCCTTTTGCAGGTCTTCGGAGCTCGGGTGCGGAACGCTGAGCAAATACAGCGCCCCCGGCTTGCCGACCCGCACCAGTTCGGCGAGGAACTGCGCAGGATCGTCCACATGCTCGATGACTTCGGTGGACACCACACGGGTAGCGGTGGCGTCGGCAATCGGCAGCGGATTGCAGTCGGTGACATGACATTCAACATCGCGCGCCGGGGTATCGCCGAGGCGCTGGCGGGTGGCTTCGACCTTGGCCGCGTCGATGTCGGCGATGATGATCTTCGCCCCGCGCATGCCGCAGAAATGCACGTTGCCGCCGTCACCACAGCCCACGTCCAGCAGCGTGTCTTCGGCGCTCACCGGGAACCCGGTGAACAGCTCGCCGGTTTGCTGATTGAACCAGCCACTGAGCATCGCATCGTGCAGGCCGAGCATGTACGGGTCGACTTTCTCGACCTTGTCTGCCGCAGGCGTCGCGGGAGCGGGCGTGCCCGCCGTGAGTTTCTTCAAAAGGCTCAGCATGAGGTAGCTCCAGAGGATGGGACGGCTGTTCGGGACGTGCTCAGGCGTTTGACCAGCGAGGCGCCGCGGTTGCGCATGGGCATTTCGATGTAGCGGTAGTTGAGTTCACTCAGCAGCACGATCAGGCCGCCCGCCATCAGCAACGTCAGGACCGGATGGCCCGCCGGGCTGGGCAGCCCGGCAGCCTGTAAGCGGAACGTGAATTCACGCACCAGCAAGTAGGCCGGGATGTGGATCAGGTAAATCCCGTAAGACCGGCTGCCGACCCACGTCATGACATTTTTCAGCAGGCCTCGAGGCAGCAGATAATCACGGTTGTAAGACGCGACCCAAACCAGCACCGCGCACAACACGGCAATCACGCCGATGCGGTATTGGGTAAAGGTAAAGCGATCAGTCGCCATGAAACTGAGCGCCAGCGACAGCACGATCAACGCCAATACGCCAGCCCAGGGGCGACGCAGAAACGTCGGTTCCCAGCGCCGGTACGAAGGCTGCGCACTCCACATCGCCAACAACACGCCGAGGGCCAGCGCATCGGTGCGAACCACCATCAGGATCGGTGTGCGCAACGTGAAAATCTGCACCGCGACCAACGCCAGCAACGCCCAGACCAGATGCTTGCGGCAGACCAGGATCAGCAGCGGAAACAGCAGGTAGAACTGCTCTTCCAGCGACAGGCTCCAGTACACAAAACTGGTGCCGTATTCGTAGTGATAGAAGCTGTCGGCGAAGCGGAAGTTGGCGTATTGCGCCACACCGGCCAGCGTCGCCTGCACGTTGGCGTGCAGCGTACCGAACGCACCGGAGCGGTTGAGAAAGAGGCACGCCAGCAACATCAGCACCAGCCACAACCAGGCCGACGGCAACAATCGAAAGGCTCGGCGCAGCCAGAAATTACGCGTCTGCTGCCAGTACTCCTGACGGGTGCTGCACCCTTGCAACGCCGGGATCAAACTGCGCGCGATGACAAATCCCGAGATCGCGAAAAACAGATCGACGCCCCACCACGGCTGACCGAACGCGGTAATGGTTTGCAGCAACGGCACCGAGGCTGCAAAGAGGCTGTCTTGCAGGTGATGAAACAGCACGCCAAGTACCGCGATACCGCGCAACAACTCGATGTCCATGATCCGTTTGTCATTACTCATGCCGTCCTCCTGGACGCTGCATCGGCATTCACCGGTTTGCGCGCAATGATCACCTGGCTCTTGGGCATGAACTGATCGAGCATCTGCTTGATCGCCAAACCGTCGGGTTGCGCCAGCAAGTCTTGCCAGGTTTTCGCCCAGCTTTCCATCAGCGGCGGGTACGGCGCCTGAATGCGGTCACGCACCGCGCCGCCCAGATCCCGACCGGCAGCCCGCTCGCTGGCCCAGAAGAAGATCATGCCCATCACCCAGAAAAACCCGGTGGCCTGACGATGCTCGATCACCAGCCCCGCGTCCTCCACCAGTGCGGCAAAGCGTTCCGGGGTAAAAATGTGTACGTGATTGGGCGATTGGAAGTAATTCGCCGGGGCGATGCCCTTTTGCAAATGTTCGCCCACCGGTGCCGGAACGCTGAGCAGGTACAACGCACCAGGTCGGCCCATGCGCACCAACTCGGCCATGAACGGCTCCGGTTGATCGATATGCTCCAGCACTTCCATGCACACCACTTTGCTCGCGCAACCGTCCGCCAGCGGCAATGGCAGGCTGTTGCTGACCAGACCGAGATTGGCTTTATCCGATTGCGTCTCCACTTGCCGGGCCAGGTCGCGGACCTTGTCATGTTCGCTGTCGGTGAAGATCACCGACGCGCCTTGGCGCACCGCAAACAAGGTGGCGACCCCTTCGCCACAGCCGACGTCCAGCAAGGTGTCGTCGGCGGTAATGGCAAACCCCTTGAGCAGTTCGCCACTGTCACCTGAAAACCAGCCGTCATGCATCGCATCATGCAAACCGACTTCTCTTGGCGACACACGGGTGGGCTCAACCAGCAACGGCGCGGGTTCTGGCTTCGCTTCAGGAAAGAAACGTCTGACCAATGCGCGGATCATGCCTCGGGGGTTTCCACGGCGCGGGTTTCGAACAGCCGGGCAAAAAAGGCCTTCAGGCGCTGCTCGGCAGTGGCCTGGCTGCAGAATGCCTTGAGGCTGGCCACGGCGTGCGCGGACATCTGCGCATAACGTTCAGGGTCGTTCCTGGCGACGTCGTAGCTTGTCCGGTATGCGCGGCACAACGACGACCAGTTGGTGACGTATCGCAATGTCCGGAACGCCCGGCGCGGATCATGCGGCCAGGCGGTCAGTTCGTCCGTGGACTCGATGAGGAACGCATTGTCGACATCCAGGTAATCGATCATCGCCGTGGTCCGTGGCGCCACCGCCGGTTTTCCACAGGACATGAACTCCATCAGCGGCAGGCACTGGCCCTCGCCGTAGGACGTGTTGACTGCGTAACTGGTCGCCTGCACCAGACGCTCATAATCCGCATCCGCGAGGTAGCCATAAATCAGCACGATGCGGCAGCGATAGGACTGGTTTTTGTACAGGTGGTGAAGGATGTCGGTCAGCGCGGCTTCGGCATCGTGGTGGGTCAGTTTGAGCACCAGTGTCGCGTCATCCACTTCGCGGAACGTCACGCAAAAAGCACTGAGCATGTCTTCCCAGTTCTTGCGCCCGTCGCCGGGGTTGAACACCGAGGTGTAGATCACGCCGTCCAGAACCAACTCGTGTTCACGTGGCGGGGCCTCGAAGTCGATGCCTACGCCTTCGCGCGATGACGCAGGCCCGAAGGCTCGCAAGTCGAGTTCGCGGCTGTCGGCCAGCAGCCCTTTGATCTTCAATCGCACCTGGCTGGCCAAGGGCTGACGCTGCAATTGCGCGCCGCGCTCGGCAAACCGGTCCCACACCGGAGCCGGCACCGCGACGATCGGATAGTCGGCGCCCATCGCCTCGCGCGCTGCCGTCACGGTGTAGCTGGAATGCGTAATCGCCGCACCTGCTGCCCGCAACACCGTGCGCCAGTCATTGAGCGGGTCACCGGCAAAGGGCTCGTTGGGGATGGTGCTGAACTCCCACGCGAACACCGGCAGCGTCGGGCAAGCAAGATTGACCGGCGTGCGATGAGGGGGCGAAAACGACAGAAACACGCAGTCTTCGCCTCGGGACAGACACTCCCGGTACAAGGCATCAACTTCAGTCTGCGGGTCGCGGACTTCCACCACGCGCCCCAGCCTTTCCAGCACGGGCCGGTACTCCTTGAGCACGAAGTAGTAGCTGTATTCCGAACGGCCCAGGTTCTGGGCGATGGTGTGCTGGTTGGTTTCCGAATGAATGATGATCAGCATGCGGCGTTATCCGTTGCGGTCGCTGCCGGCGAGCCCTGTGGCGCAAGCCCGAAAAAGTCCGCCAGGCGCTTTTGCACCGGGGCGAAAGCGCAATAGTCGTGCATACGCTCGACGGCGGCTTGGGACATGCGCCGATAGTCCTGCGGTTGCGCCTTGGCCATCCGGTAGCTGTTTTCGTAGGCTGTTTTAAGCGAACCCCAGTCCGGTCGATAGCGCAGGGTGCGGTAGATGATCCGGGTGTCCTGCGGCCAGATGGTCAGTTCTTCGCTGGACTTGACCACAAAGGCCACGCGCTCATCGATGTAATCTTCCATGGCCGTGTGATCCGGGGCGATCACCGGTTTGCCGCTGGCCATGAATTCCATCAGCGGCAGGCACAGCCCTTCGCAGCGCGAGGCATTGACGTAGAAACTGGCCGCTGCGTAAAGCCGGGCGTATTGCGGATCGTCCAGGTAACCGTGCATCACCACCACCCGACAGGCGAATGGCGAGAGTTGCGCGAGCAAGGTCATCAGCTCGTCGTAGTAAGACGACAGGTCGCTTTGGGTAATCTTCAGCACCAGCGTGGCGTCAGACGTTTCACGAAAGGCCCAGCAGAATGCGGTGATCAAGTGATGCCAGTTCTTGCGCCCGTCACGCGGGTTGAACACGGTGACGTAGATCACGCCATCGACCCGGGTTTCTACCAAAGAGGTGGTGTCTGGCCAATTGCGCGGTTCAGGTTCTGGCACAGCCATTGTCAGCGGGCCGGCGATGGCTGGCAGGTATTCGGCCACTCGAGCATGCGCTGCATCGGAGAGCAAATCGCGGATGCCTTCCCAGTACCACTGGCTGAGATAGTGCGTGCGAGGCAATGGAACCGGCAGCGTTTTGCCCATGTCCCGGCGCCACATGTGCAGGTAATGCCGGGCAATGACCAAGCGGCGTTTCAGTGTCAGTGGCGGCGGCTTCAACGCTTCCAGCGCCGCGAGTTCCTCGGCCGTGGGCGGCGACGGAATCAGCGCATCGGCGCTGAGCCCGAGGGTACGCGAATCGAAAATGCAGCCCTTGATGTCCAGCGTCGAACCGGTGTTCACCGGGACGCTGGTGTGCTGGCTGCGAATGGCCGCAAAGTTTTCCCACAACGGCGTCGGCAACACCAGCACCGGGAAGTCCTCACCCATGGACCGACGAATCGCCCGGGCGGTATGAGTGGATAGCGTGATCACCCGGCCCTGACGCGCGAGCATTTGCGTCCAGTCCTGACGCGGGTCGTTGTCCCACTGCTCATCGGGAATCGAATCAAACTCCCAGGCCACCACGCAGATCGTCGGGCACTCAAGGTCGTTCGGGGTTTTCTGTGGCGGCGTAAAAGACAGGAACAGACTGTCCTCGCCAGCGGCCAGCAGTTGTTTGTAGAGGGGATCGACCTCGGCGGTGGAGGACACCATGTGCACGCGCCCAAGGCTTTCGAGCACCGGGCGATACGCCTTGAGCACGAAGTAGTAGCTGTATTCGGGACGACCGAGGCTCTGACTGATCGAGCTGTCGTTGACGTCCGAGTAAAGAATGAAATTCATGGCATCCCACGATGAAACCGCCATCCCGGCAGCCCCACTCTATGACGGCAAAGCCAACAGAGCGCCGGTGTTTGCCGGTCGTCGTCCATCGTCTTTTTGCTCGTCTACGTTCTTGTTTTAATGGTCAGTCTCGTGGGGTCCGGGAGCAACCCGCACGAACACTGGATAATCGTGACGAGGGGCATTCTAAACACATCCGTCGAGGATTCGTGAACCGCCCGGCGAGAATAAATCAGCCTACGCTAACGAGAACTGACCAGTCACGGTTGGACCTGTTGAAATTGATGAGCAATTGGCACAGATTGGATACCAAACAACTACAACAATGCATTTCTCCTGTCTTTCGACCAACCCATCCACCCGGTCTGTCAGACATCTCCATAAAGCCTGTGGGGAAACGGACGAAATGAATGACCAAGGGGCTGCTGTTTGAAAAAGCGTCTGTTCGTGACGGGTCTGAGTGGGTTCGTCGGACAACACATCCAATCTCGCCTGAACGCTGATGCCTCGGCATGGACACTTCTGCCTGCCGCTTCCCGTTACGATCTCGCCGAGCCCGGCAGCCTCGAAGGCCTGTGGCCCGAGATGCCCGATGCAGTCATTCACCTGGCCGGCCAGACCTTCGTCCCCGAAGCCTTCCGCGATCCGGCGCGCACGCTCAACATCAACCTGCTCGGCACCCTGAACCTGCTGCAAGCCCTGAAGGCCCGCGGTTTCACCGGGACGTTTCTGTACATCAGTTCTGGCGACGTCTACGGCCAGGTCATCGAAACCGACCTGCCCATTACCGAACAACAGCCACCCTGCCCGCGCAATCCCTATGCCGTGAGCAAACTGTCGGCGGAATTCCTTAGCCTGCAATGGGGCCTGAGCGAAGGCTGGCCGGTCATGGTTGCCCGTCCGTTCAACCACATTGGCACCGGCCAGAATGAAAGCTTCGCCATCGCCAGCGCAGCCCGGCAGATCAGCCGAATCAAACAAGGCTTGCAAGCGCCGCAACTGGAAGTCGGTGACATCGACGTCACGCGCGATTTTCTCGACGTTGACGACGTGATTTCGGCCTACCTGGCGCTGCTGGAAAAGGGCGTGCCGGGACAGGTCTACAACATCTGCTCGGGACACGAGCAGAGCATTCGCAGTTTGATCGAACAACTGGGGGACCTCGCCCAGGTCGACATGCAATTGATTCAAGACCCCGCGCGCCTTCGTCGCGCAGATCAGCGTCGCGTTTGTGGCAGCCATGCCAAGCTTGCCCAGACCACAGGATGGACGCCTGAAATCACAACACAACAATCCCTGCGGGCGATCCTGTCCGACTGGGAGAAGCGAGTACGACAAGAATGACTAAAAGTGCACTGATCACAGGGATCACCGGCCAAGACGGCGCTTATCTGGCCAAACTGCTGCTCGACAAGGGGTATAAAGTCCACGGCCTGGTGGCGCGGCGCAGCAGCGATTCACGCTGGCGCTTGCGTGAAATGGGCGTCGAGGGCGACATCGTTTACCTGGACGGCGACATGGCCGATGCCTGCTCGGTGCAGCGCGCGGTCATCAAGTCAGCCCCGGACGAGGTCTATAACCTGGCGGCGCAAAGCTTTGTCGCCGCCTCCTGGGACCAACCCGTCACCACCGGTATCGTCGACGGCCTGGGCGTGACTCACCTGCTCGAAGCCATTCGCCAATTCAGTCCGCACACGCGTTTTTATCAAGCGTCCACCAGCGAAATGTTTGGCCTGATCCAGGCCGAGCAGCAAGACGAAAACACTCCGTTCTATCCGCGTAGCCCGTACGGCGTGGCCAAACTGTATGGCCACTGGATCACCGTGAACTACCGCGAAAGTTTCAATCTGCACGCCAGCAGCGGGATCCTGTTCAACCACGAATCGCCCCTGCGCGGCATCGAGTTCGTGACCCGCAAAGTGACCGACGCCGCTGCCCGCATCAAGCAGGGCAAACAGCAGGAACTGCGCCTGGGCAACATCGACGCCAAACGCGACTGGGGATTTGCCGGCGACTACGTCGAAGCCATGTGGCTGATGCTGCAACAAGACAAGCCTGATGACTTTGTGGTCGCCACCGGCATCACCACCACCGTGCGCGAAATGTGCCGGATCGCCTTCGAACACGTCGACCTGAACTACCGCGACTTCGTGAAAATCGACCCGGCGTTTTTCCGCCCGGCCGAAGTGGAAGTGCTGCTGGGCAACCCGGCCAAAGCCCAGCGCGTACTGGGCTGGAAGCCGAAGACCGATCTGGATACCTTGATCCGCATGATGATGGATGCGGACATGAAACGCGTCGCCAAGGAGTAGGCCATGCTGATTCCCGTGATTCTCTCCGGCGGTGCCGGTACGCGCTTGTGGCCGGTGTCCCGCGAGGGCCATCCCAAGCCGTTCATGACCTTGCCCGACGGTCAGTCGCTGCTGGGCAAAACCTATCGGCGGGCCGCCGGCCTGCTCGATGGCTGGGGCGATATCGTCACGGTGACCAACCGCGACTACTACTTCCAGAGCAAGGATCACTATCAGGAGGCGCAGCTCAGCCGTCATCGCGGGCACTTCATGCTGGAGCCGACGGGCCGCAACACGGCCCCGGCCATCGCCGCCGCCGCCCTGTCACTGCAAGCCCTGCACGGCGATGAAGCGATCATGGTGGTGATGCCCGCCGACCATTTGATCCTCAACGAAGATGCTTTGAAGACCGCCGTGGAACACGCCGTGGCACTGGCCAGGGAGGGTTTCCTGGTGACCTTCGGCGTGGTGCCGACCGCGCCGGATACCGGTTTCGGCTACATCGAAACCGGCGCTGCGCTGGACGGAAAAGGCGCGGCCAAAGTGCAGCGCTTCGTCGAGAAACCTGATTTGCAAACCGCGACACATTACCTGGAGAGCGGCCATTTCCTGTGGAACTCCGGGATGTTCTGCTTCTCGATCGCCACCGTGCTGGCCGAATTGCAGATCCACGCCCCCGAGTTGCTCGAGCAGACGAAAACCTGCATGGCGGCCAGTAGCCCGGTGGAAACCGTCGGTTGCCTGCAACAGGAATTGTCCCCGGCGTTGTTCGCCGAGATCACCGACATCTCCATCGACTACGCGCTGATGGAACACTCCGACAAAGTGGTCGTGGTGCCCGCCCGATTCGACTGGAGTGATATCGGCTCCTGGGGCGCAGTGGCCGCACTCGTGCCTGCCGATGCACAAAACAACCGTGCCAGCGGCGATGCCGTGTTCATCGACAGCCACAACAACTTTGTCCAGAGCGAAGAACGGTTGGTAGCGGCCGTGGGTGTGGATAACCTGATCATCATCGACACCGCCGACGCCGTGTTGGTCGCCCACGCCGATCGCGCGCAGGACGTGCGTCGGGTGGTCAAGCAGCTCAAGGACAAGAAGCACGAAGCCTATCGCCTGCACCGTACGGTCAGCCGGCCGTGGGGCACCTACACCGTGCTCGAAGAAGGCCCTCGCTTCAAAATCAAACGCATCGTGGTCAAGCCCGGTGGTAAGTTGTCGCTGCAGATGCACCACCATCGCAATGAACATTGGGTGGTGGTCGAAGGCATGGCCAAGGTCACCAACAACGGCACCGGTACTCATCTGGTCGCGAAGAACGAATCAACGTTCATTGCCGCCGGCCACAGGCATCGCCTGGAAAATCCCGGCGTGATTGACCTGGTGATCATCGAAGTGCAAAGCGGCGAATACCTGGGAGAGGACGATATCGTCCGCTTCGAAGACCAATACGGCAGGACGGTTTGAATGCTGCTTTCTTTGTACCGCTCGCTGTGGGGCTATCGGGGATTCATCCTCGGTAGCGTCAAGCGAGAATTCCAGGCGCGTTACCGAAATTCGTTGTTCGGTGCCCTGTGGACCGTGCTTAACCCGCTGTCGATGATCATCGTCTACACAGTGATCTTCTCCCACATCATGCGCGCCCGTTTGCCAGGGGTGGATGACGGTTTGGCCTACAGCGTTTACCTCTGCGCCGGCCTCCTGACGTGGGGGTTGTTCGCAGAAATCACCGTGCGCAGTCAGAACATGTTTCTCGACAACGCCAACCTGCTGAAGAAAATCAGCTTCCCGCGGATCTGCCTGCCAGTGATCGTGTTGTTCAACGCCGGCATCAACTTCGCGATCATCATCGGCTTGTTCATCGGCTTTCTGCTGATTAGCGGGCGACTGCCCGGCATGGCGCTGCTGGCGCTTATTCCGCTTTTGGCCTTGCAGGTTATGTTTTGTGCCGGGTTGGGGATGATTCTGGGTGTATTGAATGTGTTCTTTCGCGATGTCGGACAATTTTTCGCCATCTGCCTGCAATTCTGGTTCTGGCTGACGCCGATCGTGTATCCGATGAGCATCCTGCCGGAATGGGTACAACGCCTGCTGCAACTCAATCCCCTGACCAATCTGATTACCAGCTATCAGAATGTGTTCCTTTACGGCCAATGGCCGGTCTGGAGTTCTCTGCTGCCAATATTCGTGAGCGGCACGGTGTTCTGCGTGATCGGGCTGCGGTTGTTCCGTCAGCGGGTCGGTGAAATGGTGGATGAACTCTGATGGGGCACATACGCGTCACCGGCCTGGGCAAGGCCTACAAGCAATACCCCAATCGCTGGAGCCGACTGGCTGAATGGCTGATCCCGTTTTCGCCGATCCGTCATCGCCAGCACTGGGTGCTGCAAGACGTGGCCTTCGAAATTGCGCCCGGCGAGTCCGTGGGCATCGTCGGGGTCAACGGCGCGGGCAAAAGCACCCTGCTGAAAATGATCACCGGCACCACCCAACCTACCTGCGGCAGCATCCAGCTCGAAGGCCGCGTCGCCGCCCTGCTGGAACTGGGCATGGGTTTTCATGCGGACTTCACCGGCCGGCAGAACGCGGTCATGGCCGGCCAACTGCTGGGCATGCAAGTCGAAGAAATCGAAGCATTGATGCCCGAGATCGAACGCTTCGCGGAAATCGGCGACGCCATCGATCATCCCGTGCGTACCTATTCCAGCGGCATGCAGATGCGCCTGGCATTCAGCGTGGCCACCGCGCGGCGACCGGACATTTTGATCGTCGACGAAGCACTGTCAGTGGGCGACGCCTACTTCCAGCACAAAAGTTTCGACCGCATCCGCAGCTTCCGCAAAGCCGGTACCACGCTGTTGATCGTGTCCCACGACCGCTCGGCAATTCAGTCGATCTGCGACTCGGCGATCCTCCTGGAAAAGGGACGGATGGCCATGCACAGCACACCCGAAGCCGTCATGGATTACTACAACGCGCTACTCGCCGAGCGTGAAGGCCAGACGGTGCGTCAGGAAATGCTCTCAGGCGGCCAGGTCAGCACTATTTCAGGCACCGGTGAAGCCGGGATTTTGCGGGTGCGCTTGCTGGACGAGCACGAACGGTCCATCGATGCGGCGGAAGTCGGTCAGCCGGTGGTGCTGGAGGTGGACGTCGAAATCCGCCAGGACATCGAGCGGCTGGTGCTGGGCTTTATGATCAAGGATCGCCTGGGCCAGGCTATGTACGGCATCAACACCCATCGCCAGGACCAGGCGCTGAATGATCTGAAGGCCGGGGAGCGCGTGACCTACCGCTTTGCTTTCATCATGGGACTGGGCAAGGGTAACTATTCGGTGGCCCTGAGTCTGTCCCGTCTGGATTCGCACCTGGACCGCAATTTCGAATGGCGGGACTACGGTCTGGTGTTCCACGTGATCAATAACCGCCACGAAGACTTCGTGGGCTGCTCGTGGCTGGGGGCGAAAACCACCATCACCCGCTCCGTTGAAACGCTGATGCCGGAAAACACACCATGACGCGCCTTCTGGTGGAATGCACCCACGTTTTCCAGCACCCCAAGGTCAACTCGGGCATCCAGCGAGTGGTGCGCAACGTCGTCAATCAATTGCCGGAATCGGTGGATGGTGTCGACTGCATCCCGGTAGTGATGCTCAAAGGCAAGCTCTATCGAGTACTGATGCTCGGCGCGCTGAACATCCCGATTTTCGATCACTTGATGACCTTCGGTGGACGCCTGGAACGCCTGGCTCACCGTATCTGGCAACTGCACCAACGCCTGCATAACCGCAGCCACTCGCGAGTGATCAAACGCTTGCTGCACGTGGCCTACCGTTTGACGGCGATCACCTGCTTCAGCATTCCACTGCGGGTGATCGAAGGCATCAACCAGTATCAACTGCCCAAACGCTGCACGCCGTTGCTGCATCAGCCAGGGGATCAACTGGTGTTGCTGGACTCGTCCTGGCATACCGACTTTTTCCCGTTTGCCGAACAGCTGAAACGTGAAGGCGTGGGCATCATTTCGGTGGTCTACGATCTGATTCCCCTGACTCACCCGCAGTTCTACGACACCCGGCTAGTCCAGGTTTTCAATGAATGGTTCGATTGGATCACCCGAACGGCCGATGGCTACATGGCAATTTCTGCCACGGTGCGTGACCAGGTGCGTGAGGAATTACAGCGCCGTCTCGGTCCTGCCAAGGCCAATGAGCTGTGGTTCGACTATTTCCACCTTGGTTCCGAACTCGACCTCAGCGAAGCAACCGCGGCTGTGGAACCGCGCCTTGCCCGGCTATTTGAAACACCGGAACCGGTGTTCTTGATGGTCAGTACTATCGAGCCGCGCAAGAACCATGATTACCTGCTGGACGCTTTCGAATTGGCTTGGGCGGCGGGCTCCAAGGCCCGGTTGTGCATTGCCGGTCGAATCGGCTGGAAGTGCGACGCCCTGCTCGCGCGGGTACGCAATCACCCGCAACTGAACCAGCGTCTGTTCATGTTCAACGACCTGAGTGACACCAGCCTCGAACACGCCTACAGCCACGCCAGCTCACTGGTGTTTCCATCGTATGTCGAAGGCTTCGGCCTGCCACTGGTGGAAGCCATGCAGCGCGGACTGCCGGCCATGGGCAGCGATATTCCGGTCTTTCGCGAAATCGGTGGCGAGTTCATGGCGTACTTCGATCTGGCCGAGCCACACAGCCTGTGCGACCTGGTCGTGGATTTCGAGCGCAGCGGTCAATTCCCGGCCACCCGCGACGTCGCGCACTGGCGCTGGATCGGCTGGCGTGAAGCGAGTGCCCAGTTGGCCGAACGAACCCTGCACAATCTTGTAGAAGCGCCGGTCATGACAGAGAGGCAACATGCGAATTGCCCTTAATGCCCGGATCCTCCAGGCTCCGCGTACCGGCATTGGCCACTACGTCGCCGAACTGGCGAACGCGTTAGCCGATGAGCCGGATATCGAACTGGCGCTGTTTCATGGCTGGGGTTGGAGCTCAGCTCTGCCGGAAGCGGCCATGCCCGGTTATTCGCGACTGACGCCGCTGCTGCGCCAGATTCCAGGGGCCTATCAGGCCCGGCGCTGGCTGGAGCAGAAACGCTTCGATCAAGGTCGCGCGCAATCCATCGACCTCTACCACGAACCAAGTTTGTGGCCGCTGTCGTTCGACGGCCCGACGATCATCACTCTGCATGACCTGACTCACCTGCACTACCCCGACACACAGCCGCCCGCGCGTTTGCGGGAAATTGAACGGCGGCTGGCCGACGGCGTACGCCAGGCGAGCCTGATTCTTACCGACTCGCAGTTTATTGCCGACGAAGCCCAGGCGCATTTCGGGCTGCCAGCCGAGCGGTTTGTCGTCGCACCACTGGGTGCAGCGGCGCGTTTCCACCCACGGACTCCCGAGGCCATCGACGCCGTTCTCAAGGCCCATGGCGTCGTCGCGCGGGAATATTTCCTCTGCGTCGGCACCTTGGAACCGCGCAAGAACCTGACCCTCGCCCTGCGCGCCCACGCTTTGTTGCCGGAGGCGGTGCGTCAGCGTTTTCCGCTGCTGATCGTCGGTATGGCCGGCTGGCAACACGAGCAGTTCAGTGAAGAATTGCGCACAGCCCTGGCCACAGGCGACGTATGCCTGCTCGGGTATCTGCCGGATGAAGATCTGGCGCAACTGCTGGCCGGTGCCCGGGCATTGATCTTTCCTTCGCTGTACGAAGGGTTCGGGCTGCCCGTTCTTGAAGCCATGGCGAGCGCAACGCCGGTCATTCTGACGCGCCATTCGGCCATGCCGGAGGTCGCTGCAACCGCTGGCAACTACATCGAGCCGGATAATCCAGACCATTTACGCGATGCCATGAACCGGTTGATCGACGACCCCATTCACTGGCAGGCATGCCGCGACGCCGGTTTGCAACAAGCGAAGCTTTTTTCCTGGAAGCGTTGCGCGAAGGTCACGGCCCGAGCCTACCGTCAGGTTATGGGAGACTGATATGCGTGTATTGCACTTTTACAAAACCTACTTGCCCGACTCCATGGGCGGTATCGAACAGGTCATTTTTCAGTTGTGCGAAAGCGGCGCGCGACATGGGGTCGACAGCACTGTCCTGACCTTGAGTAACAACCCGGCACCTGGCGTGATCCAGATCCGTGAACATCAGGTCCATCAGGCCAGAATGGACTTTCAACTGGCGTCCACCGGCTTCTCCTACAGTGTGTTCAAGCAATTTCGTGAGCTGGCGGCAGAGGCCGACGTGGTCAACTACCACTTCCCGTGGCCATTCATGGATCTGGTGCATTTTTGTAGCGCAACCAAAAAGCCCTGCGTAGTGAGTTACCACTCGGACATCATTCGCCAGCGTCATTTACTCAAACTGTATCGACCCTTGATGCGCCGGTTTCTGGACAGCGCCGATCGAATCGTCGCCGCTTCACCCAACTACTTTCATACCAGTGAAATTCTTCAGGATTACCGCGAAAAAACCCGGGTAATCACCTATGGGTTGGACAAGGCAGGTTATCCACAGCCTGAAATGGAGCGCACTGACCGCTGGCGTCGACAGTTGGGCGACAAGTTCTTCTTGTTCGTCGGCGTTATGCGTTACTACAAAGGACTGCACATTCTTCTCGAAGCGATGCAGGGGCTGAATTATCCGGTGGTGATCGTCGGCGCCGGCCCCCTGGAAGCTGAACTGCATGCTCAGGCCAAAAAACTGGGTTTGCAGAACCTGCACTTTTTGGGACGTTTGGGTGATGAGGATAAAGTGGCCTTGCTGCAGCTGAGCTATGCCGTGGTGTTCCCGTCGCATTTGCGCTCTGAAGCGTTCGGCATTTCGCTGCTGGAAGGTGCGATGTACGGCAAGCCGATGATTTCCAGCGAGATCGGCACCGGCACCAGTTACATCAACATCCACAATGAAACCGGGCTGGTGGTGCCTCCAAGTCATCCACAAGCCTTCCGTGAAGCGATGCGCACGCTGTGGGAAAACCCGACACGTGCGGCAGAAATGGGCGTGAAGGCTGAGGCCCGGTATCGGCAGTTATTCACAGCCGACGACATGGGTCGCAAATGGACCGAATTGTACGAAGAGCTGCTTGAGGAAAAATCCCTGTCTTACGCCTGACTGCTTTCCTGCAGGAGCCGGGCTTGCCCGCGATGGCGGCGTGTCAGTCAACATGAATGTTAAACCGTCATCGCAGGCAAGCCCGGCGCCCACAGGGGTTGAGCCGCAGGACCTGGGGTTACAGATCCAGCACCAGCGGCTTCGAACCCTGCGCCGGCACCGCACAGCAAATCAGTACCTCTCCAGCGCCGGGCACTTCTGCCGGCACTTGTGGATAAGTCACTTCGCCGCTGATCAGGCGCGTCTTGCAGGTCCCGCAGGAACCGCCACGGCAGCTGAATTCCGGGCGCAAACCACGGCTTTCAGCCAACTCCAGCAAACTGCCGCTATCGGGTTTCCAGCGCGCCTCTTTGGCCGAGCGCTCGAACACCACCGGTACTGACGTCGTGGCGGCCGGTGGTTGCTCGATGATCACTGCATCCGGATCGGCTACCCGGCGCAACGTCGACGGCCCAAAGGTCTCGGCGTGAATCCTTGAATCGCGGATGTCCATGTCACGCAAGCTGTCGTACATCGCCTGGGTGAACGCTCCTGGGCCGCAGAGGACAAAATCCAGCTGATCGTAGTCTTCCACCTCAAGCACGTTCTTGAGCAGGTCGGCGTCGATTCGACCGGTCAGGTCGAAATCTTCCCCTTCGCGCGCCTCGGGCTCCGGCTGACTGAGCAGACGCAGGACTCGCACCGCGTCGCCGAGCCCGTCGAGCAAGCGGTTCAGTTCAGGGCGGAATGGTTGATCGGCCAGGGTTCGCGAGCTCTGGATGAACCAGGTCGGGCGGATGCTCCGCGTGCGCAGGCCTTGATAAACCACCTCACGCACCATCGACAGCAGCGGCGTAATGCCCACGCCAGCGGCCAGCAATACCAGCGGGCGCCGCTCATGCGGTGCCACGGTGAAATGCCCTTGAGGCGCACGGGCTTCCAGCACGTCACCGACACGAATCCGCTCATGCAGGTGCGATGACACCAATCCGTCACGCTTCACACTGATACGGAAAAAGTCATCGGACGGCGCACTCGACAGGCTGTACGTGCGGATATGCACGTCACCGTCAATGTTGAACCGCAAAGGTAAATGCTGCCCGGCCTGGAACACCGGCAATCCGGCGCCATCGGCAGGCTCCAGGTAGATCGAACGAATGTGGTGGCTTTCCTGTTCGATTCGCGCCACCCGCAGCGACCGCCAATGATCGCCCAAAGCCTTGGCTTGCAGGCGTGCATTGGCCTGCGCCCAGGTGCCGGTCAGCAGACTGGTGGGCGATACGCCGTCAAAGCGCCAGCGCAAAGCCAGCGCTGCAGGCCGGCGCACCACGTGCTCGACTTCGAAGGTCCACAGCCGCTCGGCACCTTGAAAGGCTTCGATTAGCGGGCCGTCGAGGATGATTTCGGTACGCCCGCTGAGGTGCAGCAGGTCACCAGAATTGAAATCGATGAACAACAAACCGGCGCGAGGATTGACCAGCAGATTGCCCAGCGTATTGAAATGCAGGTTGCCGGCGAAGTCAGGGATCGTCAGGCGATTCCCTTCCACCTGTACGAAACCGGCCTGGCCGCCCCGGTGAGAAACATCCACCGAACGCTGTCCATCGACGTCCACGTAGCTGGCGACAAAGAATGTGTCGGCGTCGACGATCATGGTCCTGGCCGCATCATCCAGTTCAGTCAGGTGCTGCGCAACGCGACTCGAAGGGTCCGCCAAGGGCACCGAACGAAACTGGCGCAATTGGATGTATTGCGGGCAGTTGCCGAACGATTGCTCCACCGTGACGCCGAATCCGCTGGCCGTAACGGCGCTGACTCGGCCATTGAGGCGATTGCGGCGCCGGGTGTGCAACTCAATACCGAGCAAACCGATGGCAGCACCGTCTTGCAGCTGCGCAGGGTCATCGGCGCCCGGCAGGTGGTCGAACTGCAACAGCGATGGATCGGGGGAATGAGCGAAACCCGGTTGCCCTTCAAGAATGCTGGCCCAGGGGTTGCCTTCGACATCAACGGCGCCGTACAGCATGAAAGGCAGTTGCTGATAGAACGTGCGGTGCTGATCCGGCATCTGACTGCGAATCACCTTACGTCCGAACGCCTCCATTCGCTCGGCAACCCCCACATGAGCCTGCAACTGTTTCTCGCCGGCGTGCCAAGGTGAATGTTCCATAACGGCTCCTCCCCTGCGCCCATGGCGCATCGTGAACGGCCCGAGCGGATCGGGCCGTGAACATCAGGCAGTTTTTTGCAGGCCGGCCACCGTGCGTGGCATGCCGACAAACCCTGGCAGGGCTTCAATGCGCGCCAGCCAGGCACGGATGTGGGGGTAGTCGTCGAGCGAGACATTGCCTTCCGGCGCATGGGCGATATAACTGTAGGCCGAGACGTCGGCGATGGTCGGCTCGCTCCCCGTCAGATATGGCGTGGCAGACAGTTCCTGATCGATGATTTTCAGCAAAGCGTGGGAATTGGCGATCACTTCTTCAGCGTTGTAGGACGCGCCGAACACGGTGATCAACCTGGCTCTGGCCACACCAAAGGCAATCGGCCCGGCAGCAATCGATAACCAGCGCTGAACCTTGGCAGCGCCGACAGGATCAGTCGGTAGCCAGCGACCGTTGCCATACTTCTGCGCCAGATACACCAGGATCGCATTGGAGTCGCCCAACACGACGCCTTGGTCATCGATGGCAGGCACCTGACCCATCGGGTTGATCGCCAGGTAATCCGGCTGCTTGTGCGCCCCCTTGGCCAGATCGACAAAGACTAGCTCTGTCGGCAATTGCAGCAGGGACAGCATCAGCTCCACACGGTGAGCGTGGCCAGAGCGTGGGAAGTTGTAGAGTTTGATGGCTTGCATGGTCGACTCCGCTGGGTGGAGGCGCCCTTTGGAAAGAGTCGGCGCCGATGGGTTGCCATCTTCCGCCTGCTACCGAAACAATAGAATAACCAGCAAATGCAATCCATTATTTCAGCTGGAGCAATAGTGCCTCGTTCTTCAAGGCTGGATGCTCGCGCAAGGCCTTCACCGTGAAGTCGACAAAACTGCGCACTCGCGCTGGCGCTTTGCGCCCGCCCTGATAAATCACGTGAATCGGCAACGGCGCCAATTCGAATTCAGACAGGATGATTTGCAACTCACCCGCCGCCACCTTTCCCGCGACCTGATACGACAACACGCGGGTAAACCCCAGCCCCAGGCAGGCGGCCGTGATGGCAGCCTGATTGGCGGTGACCACCAGCCGAGACTCCGTACGCACCGACAGCGGTTCGCCATTTTCAAGGAAGGGCCAGTTACGTAATTGGCCCGTGGCCGATGTTGCAATAATCGGCGCCTGTACCAGTTCCTGCGGATGCAAGGGCCGGCCATGTGCCGCGATCAGCGCTGGCGAACCACAAATCACCCGCCGTACCTCGCCGACCCGGATCGCATGCTGATTACTGTCGGGCAAATCGCCGATGCGCACCGCCACATCGATGCCCTCTTCCGTGATGCTCACCACGCGATCAAGCAACAGCGCATTGATGCAGACCTCAGGGTACTGCGCCAGGTAATCAACCATCACTGGCGTGACAAACAACTCTCCAAACAATACCGGCGCGGTGATCGTCAATTGCCCACGGGGTTGTGCATGACTCCCCGCCGCCGAATCCTCCGCTTCCTGCACCTCGGCGAGAATCCTGCGACAGTCGTCCAGATAACGCTGCCCCGCCTCGCTCAAATGCACGCTGCGGGTCGTACGGGTGATCAACTGCGTGCCAATGCGCTGCTCCAGTGCCGCGACGGCCCGGGTGACGCTCGCCGCCGACATCCCCAGAATTCGCGCCGCCGCCGAGAAACCTTGCGCCTTGGCGACGGCGGCGAAGACCTGCATTTCCTGGAATCGGTCCATGGGGCATGTCCTTTATTCAGATAAAAAAAATCGCAACCGTAGGCTGCGATTTTTAAGGGTTTCGGTCACCTGTGGATAACTTATTCCACTGTCACCGACTTCGCCAGATTACGCGGCTGGTCAACGTCCGTGCCTTTCAGCACAGCAACGTAGTACGACAGCAACTGCAGCGGGATGGTGTAGAGGATCGGCGACAGGATGTCGTGGATGTGCGGCATGTGCACAACGTGCGTGCCTTCGCCATTGGTCATGCCGGCTTTCTCGTCTGCGAAGACGATCAACTGGCCACCACGGGCGCGGACTTCCTGGAGGTTGGATTTCAACTTCTCCAGCAGCTCGTTGTTCGGCGCCACAGTCACCACCGGCATGTCGTTATCCACAAGCGCCAACGGACCGTGTTTCAGTTCGCCAGCCGGGTAGGCTTCAGCGTGGATGTAGGAGATTTCCTTGAGTTTCAGGGCTCCTTCCATCGCTACCGGGAATTGCGCACCACGGCCGAGGAACAGCGTGTGGTTTTTCTCGGCGAACAGCTCGGCGATTTTCTCCACGGTGCTGTCCATGGCCAAGGCTTCGCCCAAACGGGTTGGCAGACGGCGCAGTTCTTCGACCAATGTGGCTTCGACGCCCTTGGCCAAAGTGCCGCGAACCTGCCCCAGGGACAGGGTCAGCAACAGCAGGCCTACCAATTGAGTGGTGAAGGCTTTGGTCGAGGCCACGCCGATTTCGCGACCGGCCTGGGTCAGCAGGGTCAGGTCGGATTCACGCACCAGCGAACTGATGCCTACGTTGCAGATCGCCAGGCTCGCGAGGAAACCCAGTTCCTTGGCGTTGCGCAGGGCAGCCAGGGTGTCGGCGGTTTCGCCGGACTGGGAAATGGTCACGAACAGCGTGTCGGGTTGCACCACGACTTTGCGGTAGCGGAATTCGCTGGCAACTTCGACCTGGCACGGGATCCCGGCCAACTCTTCGAGCCAGTAACGGGCAACCATACCGGCGTGATAGCTGGTGCCGCAGGCAACGATCTGCACGTTGCGCACTTTGGCGAACAGCTCGGCAGCCTGTGGACCGAATGCCTGTACCAGCACGCCGTTCGGGCTCAGGCGGCCTTCGAGGGTGCGCTGAACAACAGACGGTTGCTCGTGGATTTCCTTGAGCATGAAGTGGCGGAACTCGCCCTTGTCGGCGGCTTCGGCACCGTCGCGGTACTGCACGGTTTCGCGCTCGACAGCTTTGCCGTCAACGTCCCAGATATGCACGCTGTCGCGGCGAATTTCGGCGATATCGCCTTCTTCCAGGTACATGAAACGGTCAGTGACCTGACGCAGGGCCAATTGGTCGGAAGCGAGGAAGTTTTCACCCAGGCCCAGACCAATCACCAACGGGCTACCACTGCGAGCGGCGACCAGGCGATCCGGCTGCTTGGCGCTGATGACCGCCAGGCCGTAAGCACCGTGCAACTCTTTGACGGTGGCTTTGAGGGCCGCGGTCAGGTCGGGCAAATCCTTGAGTTTGTGGTTCAGCAGGTGAGCGATGACTTCGGTGTCGGTGTCCGAGGTGAACACATAACCCAAGGCTTTCAGCTGTTCACGCAGGGCTTCGTGGTTTTCGATGATGCCGTTGTGCACCACGGCCAGGTCGCCGGAGAAATGCGGGTGGGCGTTGCGCTCGCACGGCGCGCCGTGGGTGGCCCAACGGGTGTGGGCGATGCCGAGGCGACCGACCAGAGGCTCGGCCTCGAGTGCCAGTTCCAGCTCGCTGACCTTGCCCGGACGACGCATGCGCTCGAGTTTCTCATCGTTGGTGAAGACCGCCACACCGGCGCTGTCGTAGCCACGGTATTCCAGGCGCTTGAGGCCTTCGAGCAAGATGGCGGTGATGTTACGTTCTGCGACTGCGCCGACAATTCCACACATGCTATTTCTCCTGACTGACAGCCGCGCAAATCAAATTGATGCCGCGGGCCTGAATCTGATCGCGTGCCTCCAGCGGCAAGCGATCATCGGTAATAAGGGTATGGACGCTGCTCCATGGCAGTTCCAGGTTGGGGATTTTGCGGCCGATCTTATCGGCCTCCACCATCACGACGACTTCACGGGCGACTTCGGCCATGACCCGGCTGAGCCCCAGCAATTCGTTGAAGGTGGTCGTACCGCGGACCAGGTCGATGCCATCGGCACCGATAAACAACTGATCAAAGTCGTAAGAGCGTAGTACCTGCTCAGCGACCTGCCCCTGAAAGGACTCGGAATGCGGGTCCCAGGTGCCGCCGGTCATCAACAGCACCGGTTCGTGCTCAAGCTCGCTCAAGGCATTGGCCACGTGCAACGAGTTGGTCATCACCACCAGCCCTGGTTGCTGACCGAGTTCCGGGATCATGGCCGCCGTGGTACTGCCGCTGTCGATGATGATCCGCGCATGCTCGCGAATCCGCGTGACCGCGGCGCGAGCAATGGCTTGTTTGTATTTGGAGACAGGTTGGCCGATGTCAGCCACCAATTCTTGAGGCATGGTGATCGCTCCGCCGTAACGACGTAGCAGCAGGCCATTACTCTCAAGCGCCGCCAGATCCTTGCGAATCGTAACTTCCGACGTTTCGAAGCGTTTTGCCAGCTCGTCCACACTGACTTCGCCCTGCTCGTTGAGCAAGGTGAGGATATTGTGGCGGCGTTGGGGTGTATTGCGCTTCGACATGGCTTAGTAAGTTTCGATTCGAAAGATAACGGAAGCAATCAAAACCTATCGGCGAAACTTCGTCAAGCGTGTTGGGATAAAAAGGCCTGTGTATAACCAAAAAAAATCGCAGCTTGAGGTGAGGGCTCTGAAGGCCGTTCTCAGGCTGCGATTTTGTTGTTTAGAAGGGCTGTGGATAACTCAGCTCTTCTTGACCTTCTCCGGCCGCTTCCAGCCGTCGATATTCTTCTGCCGTGCCCGACCTACCGCCAATTGTGCGTTATCCACATTCTGCGTAATGGTTGAACCGGCCGCCGTGGTCGCACCGGAAGAGATATCCACAGGCGCTACCAACGAATTGTTGGAACCGATGAAAACGTCTTCACCCAGCACGGTTTTCCACTTGTTGGCGCCGTCGTAGTTGCACGTGATGGTGCCCGCGCCAATGTTGGTGCGCGCGCCGACCTCGGCATCACCCAGGTAAGTCAGGTGACCGGCCTTCGCGCCTTCGCCCAAGTGAGCGTTCTTCAGTTCAACAAAGTTACCCACATGCGCGCGCGCGTCAAGGACAGTGCCCGGACGCAGGCGTGCGAATGGGCCTGCATCGCTGCCTTCGCCCAGAATCGCACCTTCGATATGGCTGTTGGCCTTGATCACCACGCCTTTGCGCAGGGTGCTGTCCTTGATCACACAGTTCGGGCCGATCACCACGTCGTCTTCAATGACGACTTTGCCTTCGAGGATCACGTTGATGTCGATCAGCACATCGCGGCCAACGGTGACTTCGCCGCGCACATCGAAACGAGCCGGGTCGCGCAGGGTCGCGCCTTGGGCCATCAAACGGCGGCCGGCGCGCAATTGATAGTGACGCTCGAGTTCGGAAAGTTGCTTGCGGTCGTTGGCGCCCTGCACTTCCATGGCGTCGTGCGGCTGCTCGGTGGCGACCACCAAACCATCGTTGACCGCCATGGCGATCACGTCAGTCAGGTAATACTCGCCCTGGGCATTGTTGTTGGAGAGACGGCTCATCCAGCTACCCAGTTGGGCGAAAGGCAGGGCGAGAATCCCGGTGTTGCCTTCAGTGATCGCACGCTCGGCTTCGTTGGCGTCTTTTTGCTCAACGATTGCCGTGACCTTGCCAGCGTCATCGCGGACGATGCGGCCATAGCCCGTCGGGTCGTCCAGCTCGACAGTCAACAGGCCCAGTTGTTGCGGCGCGACTTTCTTGAGCAGGCGTTGCAGGGTGTCGACTTCAATCAGCGGCACGTCGCCGTAGAGAATGAGTACGGTATCGGACTCAATGAACGGCACAGCCTGAGCCACGGCATGACCGGTACCCAATTGTTTGTCCTGAAGGACGAAATTCAGGTCATCCGCCGCCAGGCGCTCACGTACGGCTTCAGCGCCATGGCCGATCACCACATGGATGCGCTGTGGATCAAGTTGGCGGGCGCTGTGGATAACATGGCCAAGCATCGAGTTGCCGGCAATCGGGTGCAGAACTTTCGGCAACGCCGAACGCATGCGCGTGCCTTGGCCGGCAGCGAGAATAACGATTTCAAGTGACATGACTGGCTACCAATCCTGGGTGGTCAGCGGCTGCGACCAGGTTATGAACGTCGGAAAAGAAAAAAGGGTAGCCGAGGCTACCCTTTTTAATCAATCGCGCAACAAGTGATGGCCTATTAGCGGCCAAACTTCTTGCGGATCTGCTGGACGGTGCGCAGCTGTGCTGCAGCCTCGGCCAGACGTGCGGAAGCAGAACCATAGTCGAATTCCGCGCCCCGCTCATGCAGGGCTTTCTCGGCAGCCTTGACGGCTTCCTGAGCGGAGGCTTCATCCAGGTCGACAGCACGTTGCACGGTGTCGGCAAGAACCTTGACCATGTTCGGCTGAACTTCGAGGAAACCACCGGAGATGTAATACACCTCCTCTTCCCCGCCCTGCTTGACCAGGCGGATCGGGCCCGGCTTGAGATTAGTGATCAACGGCGCGTGACCCAGGGCGATACCAAGATCACCCAGTGCACCGTGCGCAATCACCATCTCGACCAGACCGGAAAAGATTTCTCCTTCCGCGCTGACGATATCGCAATGGACTGTCATAGCCATCTGATTGCCTCAACCTAAATTAGCGCCCGTTTCCGGGCGCCGGGATTACAGTTTCTTGGCTTTCTCGATCGCTTCTTCGATGCCGCCGACCATGTAGAACGCTTGTTCTGGCAGGTGGTCGTAGTCACCGTTGAGGATGCCTTTGAAGCCAGCAATGGTGTCTTTCAGGGAAACGTATTTACCCGAAGCACCGGTGAAGACTTCAGCCACGAAGAACGGCTGCGACAAGAAACGCTGGATCTTACGAGCACGGTTTACCAACTGCTTGTCGGCTTCCGACAGCTCGTCCATACCCAGGATCGCAATGATGTCCTTCAGTTCTTTGTAACGCTGCAGAACATACTGTACACCGCGAGCGGTGTCGTAGTGGTCCTGGCCGATTACGTTCGGGTCCAGCTGGCGCGAAGTCGAGTCGAGTGGATCGACCGCTGGGTAGATACCCAGGGAAGCGATGTCACGGGACAGAACGACGGTGGCGTCCAAGTGGGCGAAGGTGGTCGCTGGCGACGGGTCAGTCAAGTCATCCGCAGGTACGTATACCGCTTGGATCGAGGTGATCGAACCGTTTTTGGTCGAAGTGATACGCTCTTGCAGAGTACCCATCTCTTCGGCCAGGGTCGGCTGGTAACCTACTGCGGAAGGCATACGGCCCAGCAGTGCGGATACTTCAGTACCGGCCAGGGTGTAACGATAGATGTTGTCGACGAACAGCAGAACGTCGTTACCTTCGTCACGGAACTTCTCGGCCATGGTCAAGCCGGTCAGTGCTACGCGCAGACGGTTACCCGGCGGCTCGTTCATCTGACCGTAAACCAGTGCCACTTTGTCCAGAACGTTGGAATCCTTCATCTCGTGGTAGAAGTCGTTACCCTCACGAGTACGCTCACCCACACCGGCGAACACGGAATAACCGCTGTGCTCGATGGCGATGTTACGGATCAGTTCCATCATGTTTACGGTTTTGCCTACACCGGCACCACCGAACAGACCGACTTTACCACCCTTGGCGAACGGGCAAACCAGGTCGATAACCTTGATGCCGGTTTCCAGCAGGTCGTTGCCGCCCGCTTGTTCTGCGAAGGTTGGCGCAGGACGGTGAATGCCCCAGCGCTCGTCGGTGTCGATCGGGCCAGCTTCGTCGATCGGGTTGCCCAGAACGTCCATGATCCGGCCCAGAGTCGCTTTACCGACCGGTACGGAAATGGCTGCGCCGGAGTCGATGACGTCCAGACCACGCTTCAAGCCCTCGGTGGAGCCCATCGCAATGGTACGAACCACGCCGTCGCCCAGCTGTTGCTGAACTTCCAGAGTGGTTGCGGCCGCGCTTTGTACAGTCAGCGCGTTGTAGATGCTCGGTACGCTGTCGCGTGGGAATTCCACGTCGATAACGGCGCCGATGATTTGAACGATACGTCCGCTACTCATAGCTGGATCCTCTGAATATTTGAACCGTTAAACCGCGGCAGCGCCGCCGACGATTTCCGAGATCTCTTGGGTGATCGCAGCCTGACGCGCCTTGTTGTAGACCAGCTGCAAATCGCTGATCAAATCACCGGCGTTGTCGGTAGCGTTCTTCATCGCGATCATCCGCGCAGCTTGTTCAGCCGCGTTGTTCTCGACCACCGCCTGGTAGACCTGCGACTCCACGTAACGGACCATCAAGCCGTCAAGCAGCTCTTTGGCATCCGGTTCGTAGAGATAGTCCCAGTGGTGCTTGAGGCCTTGATCCGGGGTTGCCACCAATGGAATCAACTGCTCCACGGTAGGCGTTTGCGTCATGGTGTTGATGAACTTGTTGGACACCACGGACAGGCGATCAATACGGCCGTCCAGGTAGGCATCCAGCATCACCTTGACGCTGCCGATCAAGTCATTGATCGACGGCTCTTCACCCAGGTGGCTGATAGCTGCTACGACGTTGCCGCCGAAGTTGCGGAAGAAAGCCGCACCCTTGCTACCCACTACACACAGATCGATCTCGACGCCGTTTTCGCGGTTTACCGCCATGTCCTTGACCAGGGCCTTGAACAGGTTGGTGTTCAAACCACCACACAAACCACGGTCACTGCTCACCACGACGTAACCGACGCGCTTGATTTCGCGGTCGATCATGAACGGGTGGCGATATTCCGGGTTGGCGTTGGCCAAATGACCAATAACCTGGCGGATGCGCTCCGCGTAAGGACGGCTAGCAGCCATGCGCATTTGTGCCTTGCGCATTTTACTGACCGCCACTTTTTCCATGGCGCTGGTAATCTTTTGCGTGCTTTTGATGCTCGCAATCTTACTGCGAATCTCTTTTGCGCCTGCCATGTAACACCTATCAGGTTAGCAAGCGGGAGCCTTGCGGCTCCCGCTGCGGCTTACCAGGTTTGGGTGGCCTTGAACTTCTCGATACCGGCTTTCATGCCAGCATCGATTTCGTCATTGAAGTCACCCTTCACGTTGATCTTCGCCATCAATTCGGCGTGATCGCGGTTGAAGAAAGCAATCAGCGCTTGTTCAAAGCTGCCGATCTTGGCGATTTCGACGTCAGTCAGGAACCCACGCTCAGCGGCATACAGCGACAGCGCCATGTCAGCGATCGACATAGGTGCGTATTGCTTCTGCTTCATCAGCTCGGTAACGCGCTGACCATGCTCAAGTTGCTTACGGGTCGCTTCGTCCAGGTCAGAAGCGAACTGGGCGAATGCCGCCAGTTCACGGTACTGAGCCAGAGCGGTACGGATACCACCGGAGAGCTTCTTGATGATCTTGGTCTGAGCGGCACCACCCACACGGGATACCGAAACACCGGCGTTCACAGCAGGACGGATCCCGGAGTTGAACATGGCCGATTCCAGGAAGATCTGACCGTCGGTGATGGAAATCACGTTGGTCGGAACGAACGCGGAAACGTCGCCAGCCTGGGTTTCGATGATCGGCAGTGCGGTCAGGGAACCGGTTTTGCCGGTCACTGCGCCGTTGGTGAACTTCTCTACGTATTCTTCCGAAACGCGGGATGCGCGCTCCAGCAGACGGGAGTGGAGATAGAACACGTCGCCTGGGTAAGCTTCACGGCCTGGTGGACGGCGCAGCAGCAGGGAAATCTGGCGGTAAGCCACTGCTTGCTTGGACAGATCGTCATAAACGATCAGCGCGTCTTCACCGCGGTCGCGGAAGAATTCACCCATGGTGCAACCGGAGTACGGTGCCAGGAATTGCAGTGCTGCAGATTCCGAAGCGCTCGCTGCCACGACGATGGTGTTAGCCAGTGCGCCGTTCTCTTCCAGCTTGCGAACCACGTTGGCGATGGTCGATTGTTTCTGACCAATGGCTACGTAGACGCAGAAAATGCCGCTGTCTTTCTGGTTGATGATCGCGTCGATCGCCAGAGCGGTTTTACCGATCTGACGGTCACCGATGATCAGCTCACGCTGGCCACGGCCGACAGGGATCATGGCATCGACAGCCTTGTAGCCAGTCTGTACAGGCTGGTCTACCGACTTACGCCAGATCACGCCTGGAGCAACTTTCTCGACCGCGTCGGTCAAGGTGTTGTTCAGCGGACCTTTGCCATCAACTGGGTTACCCAGTGCGTCGACTACGCGACCCAGCAGTTCCTTACCAACCGGAACTTCGAGGATACGGCCGGTGCACTTGGCGCTCATGCCTTCAGCCAGAGTCTGGTATGCGCCCAATACAACGGCACCTACAGAGTCTTGCTCCAGGTTGAGAGCCATACCGAAGACGCCGCCCGGAAACTCGATCATCTCGCCGTACATTACGTCGGCCAGACCGTGAATCCGCACGATACCGTCAGATACGCTGACGACAGTGCCTTCGTTACGGGCTTGGGAGGTCACATCGAGCTTGTCGATGCGGCCCTTGATAATTTCACTTATTTCGGAAGGATTGAGTTGCTGCATTGCTCTGCTGCCCCTTCAAACTCAAGATTTCAATGCTTCGGCAAGATTCGCGAGTTTGCCGCGAATCGAACCATCGATTACCAGGTCGCCGGCGCGAATGATGACACCACCAATAAGGGCGGCATCCTCCGCAACTTGCAGGCGCACTTCCCGGTTGAGTCGTGCACTGAGAACCTTGGCGAGTTTGTCTTGCTGTTCTTGGTTCAATGCAAAAGCACTGGTGACTTCAACGTCTACCGACTTCTCTTGTTCGGCCTTGTACAGGTCAAACAGAGCGGCGATCTCCGGCAACAGCGGGAGACGGTCGTTTTCGGCAACGACGTTAATGAAGTTCTGTGCCTTGGCATCAAACTTGTCGCCGCACACGTCAATAAACGTGGCGGCCTTGTTTGCGCTCGTCAGTCGCGGGGCCTTGAGCACGCGCTGCATGGTGTCGTCTTGCGACACTGCTGCAGCCAGGCCGAGCATGGCTGACCAAGAGGCCAGTTGCTGGTGGGCCTGGGCGTGCTCGAAGGCTGCCTTAGCGTAAGGTCGGGCCAACGTGGTCAATTCTGCCATGATCGCCCTCGCTTAAATTTCAGCAGCCAGTTTGTTTACCAGCTCCGCGTGCGCGTTTTGATCGATTGTGGCACCCAGGATCTTCTCGGCGCCGCCGACGGCCAGAGCACCCAGTTGGGCACGCAGCGCGTCTTTGACACTGTTCAGTTCCTGTTCGATCTCGGCCTGAGCCTGAACCTTCACACGGTCAGCGTCGATACGGGCCTTTTCAACAGCCTCTTCAACGATCTGGTTACCGCGTTTCTTGGCTTGCTCAATGATTTCGGCTGCCTGAGCTTTAGCTTCGCGCAGTTGTTGACCCGCTTTATCTTGGGCCAATTCCAGGTCGCGAGCTGCTCGGGCGGCAGCGTCCAGTCCATCCGCAATCTTCTTCTGACGTTCGTGCAAAGCCGCGATGACCGGAGGCCACACGAACTTCATGCAAAACAGTACAAAAATGAAGAACGCAACGGACTGGCCAATCAGGGTTGCATTAATGTTCACGCCAACACCTCGCTCGTTCGTTACACATCACACCAACTACTCGAAGGTTCGAGTAATTAGCCAGCGAGTTGACCAACGAATGGGTTCGCGAAGGTGAAGAACAGAGCGATACCAACACCGATCATGGTGACGGCGTCGAGCAGACCGGCAACGATGAACATTTTAACTTGCAGCATTGGAACCATTTCTGGCTGACGCGCTGCGCCTTCCAGGAACTTGCCGCCCAACAGGCCGAAACCAATTGCGGTACCCAGTGCGCCCAGGCCGATCAACAGTGCAACAGCGATAGCGGTTAGACCAACTACAGTTTCCATCTTTCCTCCCGACTTTTACGTCGTATGGTTTAGGTTTTTTAGATTTTAAAGCGGTAAAACAAATCGTTTCATAGCCCTGTTCGGGCACCCACTCGTTTGACCGAGTGGGACATCAGACTAGTCGAGACTGGTCTTAATGGTTCTCTTCGTGCGCCATCGAAAGGTAAACGATGGTCAGCATCATGAAGATAAACGCCTGCAGGGTGATGATCAGGATGTGGAACACAGCCCACGCCCACTGCAGAACTACGCCCAGGCCGCTAAGCCAGAGCAGACCGCTGCCGAACATCACAGCAATCAGAATGAAGACCAGTTCGCCGGCGTACATGTTGCCGAACAGACGCAGTGCCAGCGAGATTGGCTTGGCAACCAGCGTCACGAACTCCAGCAGGAAGTTCACCGGAATCAGCAGGGCCTGAACGAAGATGTTCTTGCTGCCGAACGGGTGCAGGGTCAGTTCGCCGATGAAGCCGCCGATGCCCTTGACCTTGATGCTGTAGAAAATGATCAGCGCGAACACCGACAGGGCCATACCCAGGGTCGCGTTCGGGTCAGTGGTCGACACTGCACGGAACGGAATGTGGTGGTCGCCGGTAATCAGGATGGCCAGCTGAGGAATCCAGTCGACCGGGATCAGGTCGACGGCGTTCATCAGGAACACCCAGACGAAGATGGTCAGTGCCAGCGGTGCAATCACCGGGCTACGGCCATGGAAGCTGTCTTTCACGCTGCCATCGACGAATTCGACCAATACTTCAACGAAGTTCTGCAAAGCACCAGGCTGACCGGAAGTCGCTTTCTTTGCCGCCATGCGGAAAAGAAGAACGAAGATCAGACCCAACGCGACCGACCAGCCGAGGGTATCGACGTGGAAAGCCCAGAAGCCCATTTCCTTGGCTTCTGCTGCGGTGTGGGCAAAACCCCACCCGCCAGTTGGGAGCTGACCGAAAGTCAGGTTCTGCAAGTGGTGCTGGATATAGCCCGAAGCGGTTGTTTCTGCCATGGTTGCCTCAAACGCCCTAAGGTCTCGAAAGTCTTGTTCTCATCAGCAGGGGCGCGAACCAGCTGACCAGTTGGGTCAACACGAAGACGCCGAATACAGCTAGCGGCGCCAATGGCTTCACACCTGCAAACGTCAATGCAAAGAGCACTGCCGTCAAAATCAGTTTGCCCGCCTCGCCGGCATAAAATGACCGGACAATGGCTTGAGCTGCTCGGGCGCCGGAAAACCGAAATGCCCTGTGAGCGAAATAAACATTGGGAAGCAAGGCTATCAGGCCTCCGCAAAGTCCTGAGTACCCGGCAACGACTCCATGCCATTGCCAAAGCGCCAAAGCAGCAATCAGCAAAACGACAAATTGAGCCATTAACACCGGAAAAACTGCCAGGCGATGGAACGGCAAGCGGTTTGGCGTGCGTCTTTCCATCACGTTTTCTCTCCAATGGTCGGCTGCCAGAAATCAATAACTTGGCATAATTTGTGCCGACAAAATGCGCGCAGAGTATAGGGGCGGTTCAGCCCCTATTCAACTGTCAGGTAGTGATTTCCGACTGCACGCTACATGAGGAAATGTTTCAACGAATGTGCGCAAGCACACCTTGCAGTTCGTCGAGGGAGTTGTAACCAATGACCAACTGCCCTTTCCCCTTCTTACCGTGGCGAATCTGCACCGCAGAGCCTAGGCGTTCGGCCAGGCGCTGTTCGAGTCGGGCTATATCAGGGTCCGGTTTTACCGGTTCGGCAGGCTCCTGTTTGCCACTCAACCACTGGCGAACCAGTGCTTCAGTTTGGCGCACCGTCAGCCCCCGTGCGACAACATGTCGCGCCCCTTCTACCTGTTGATTCTCCGGCAAACCGAGCAAAGCACGCGCATGACCCATTTCCAGGTCACCGTGCGACAGCATGGTTTTGATAACTTCCGGCAACGCGATCAAGCGTAGCAGGTTGGCCACGGTCACGCGGGATTTGCCCACCGCCTCCGCAACCTGTTGCTGAGTCAGCTGAAATTCCTGCTGCAAACGCTGCAACGCGACGGCTTCTTCGATCGGATTGAGGTCTTCGCGTTGAATGTTCTCGATCAGCGCCATGGCAATGGCCGTTTCATCCGGCACATCACGAACCATCGCCGGGATGGTTTCCTGGCCAGCCTGCTGGCTGGCGCGCCAGCGGCGTTCACCGGCAATGATTTCGAAGCGACCGCTGCCGATCGGGCGAACCACGATCGGCTGCATCACGCCCTGGGCCTTGATCGACTGCGCCAACTCTTCCAGCGCTTGAGGATCCATGTCCCGGCGGGGTTGGTACTTGCCGCGCTGGATCAGGTCCAGGGGCAGGTGCTGCAGCTCACGTTGGTCAGCTTGTACCGCTTGTTCTTCCAGCGAGCTGACAGTCGGACCACTCAGCAGTGCATCCAGTCCACGTCCGAGACCTCGTTTCTTGACGGCCATGGGGATTCCTTAAGTTGCCTGAGCGGCGGCGGTGCGTGAGTTTTTGCGCTGGCGGCGAACCATTTCGCCCGCCAAGGCCAGGTAGGCAATGGCGCCCCGTGAAGTCTTGTCGTACGCCAACGCCGGCATCCCATAACTTGGCGCTTCAGCCAAGCGAATGTTGCGCGGAATCACGGTGTCGTAAAGCTGCTCGCCGAAGTGTTCCTTGAGCTGCGCGGACACATCGTTCATCAGGCTCAGGCGCGGGTCGTACATGGTCCGCAACAGGCCTTCGACTTTCAGATTCGGGTTAAGCAGTTCAGCGATGCGCTTGATGTTATCCACAAGGTCGCTCAAACCTTCGAGCGCGAAGTATTCGCACTGCATGGGGATAATCACCCCATCGGCGGCCACCAGTGCGTTCAGCGTGAGCATCGACAACGACGGTGGGCAGTCGATCAAAATGTAATCGTAGTTTTCACGGATTGGCGCCAATGCACTGCGCAGGCGACTTTCCTTCATCTGCATTTCCAGCAGAACCACTTCGGCCGCCGTCAGGTCGCGGTTGGCCGGCAACAGCTGGTAACCACCATGCTCGGAGTAGTGCATGGCCTGGGCCAGGTCACATTCGCCGATCAGCAGGTCGTAGACCGAGTTTTCCAGACCATGTTTATCCACACCGCTACCCATGGTGGCGTTGCCCTGTGGATCGAGATCGATCAGCAGCACCCGACGCTTGGTAGCGACCAGGGAAGCTGCGAGGTTGATGCAGGTGGTGGTTTTACCCACACCACCCTTTTGGTTCGCAATCGCGAATACCTTAGCCATTCTTGCTTGTGTTCCCAATCATGCCGTGCGGCGCAGTATCAGCAGATGGCGTTGGCCTTGGCAACCAGGGACGGCCAGGGCGTGTTCGCTATCGAGGTGGAAGTCTGCCGGCAATGCTACCAGCTCATCGGCCGGATGAACGCCCTTCATTGCCAGCCAGCGCGTATCGGCATCGCCGAGGTGGCGAGTCCAGTTACTGAAGTTTTCCATGCTGCTGAACGCCCTGGAAACAATCCCGTTGAATGGCTGTGCAGGCTGGAAAGCTTCGACGCGGCTGTGGATAACTTGCAGGTTATCCAGTTTGAGTTCGAGTTTGACCTGGGTCAGGAAGCGGGTTTTCTTCCCGTTGCTGTCCAGGCAGGTCACTTGCGACTCGGGAAACAGGATGGCCAACGGAATGCCCGGCATGCCACCACCGCTGCCAACGTCCAGCCAGCGACCGTTTTCGATGAACGACATGACGCTCAAACTATCGAGCAGATGGCGAGAGACCATTTCGTCCGGATCGCGCACGGCGGTCAGGTTGTAGGCCTTGTTCCATTTGATCAACAGGGCCAGATAACCCAGCAGCTGCGCGTGCTGGGTTTCTGTCAGTGTGACACCGAGCTGGCGAGCACCTGTGGATAACTCTTCGGCGTGTTGCGAGGTGACCAACGAACTCAAGCGCTTTGCTCCAACTGACGGCCCGCGCCGCGTTTTTTCAAATGAATCATCAACAGCGAAATGGCTGCCGGGGTGACGCCCGGAATACGTGACGCCTGGCCCAGGGTTTCAGGACGGGTCGCGCCGAGCTTGCTCTGGATCTCTTTGGAGAGACCGGAAATGTTCGTGTAATCGATATCCACAGGCAGTTTGGTGTCTTCGCTGGCCCGCAGGCGTGCGATTTCATCCTGCTGACGGTCGATGTAACCGGCGTACTTGGTCTTGATTTCGACCTGTTCGGCGACCTGTGGATCTTCTGCGCCCCCACCGGTCACGGCAATCAGACCAGCGTAGTCGATTTCCGGACGGCTCAGCAGGTTGAGCAAATTGTATTCGTGGGTCAGCGGCGTACCGAACTTCTCGGAAATCGCATCGCCCTGCTCGGTGCCCGGGCGAACCCAGGTACTTTTCAGGCGTTGCTCTTCCAGGTCGATGCTTTCGCGCTTCTTGCAGAACGCCGCCCAACGCGCGTCATCGACCAGACCCAGCTCGCGACCTTTTTCGGTCAGACGCAGGTCGGCGTTGTCTTCGCGCAGGATCAGGCGGTATTCGGCACGAGACGTGAACATCCGGTACGGCTCTTGGGTTCCGAGCGTAATCAGGTCGTCGACCAATACGCCGATGTACGCCTCGTCGCGACGCGGGCACCAGGCATCTTTGCCCTGTGCACGCAGTGCTGCGTTGGCGCCGGCCAGCAAACCCTGGGCGCCGGCTTCTTCGTAACCGGTGGTGCCGTTGATTTGACCGGCAAAAAACAGCCCGCCAATCACTTTGGTTTCCAGGCTGTATTTCAGGTCACGCGGGTCGAAATAGTCGTATTCGATGGCGTAGCCCGGACGCACGATGTGTGCGTTTTCCATGCCGCGGATCGATTGCACGATCTGCAATTGCACGTCGAACGGCAGGGATGTGGATATCCCGTTCGGGTACAGCTCGTGGGTGGTCAAACCTTCCGGCTCGATAAAGACCTGATGGCTTTCCTTGTCGGCAAAGCGGTGGATCTTGTCTTCGATCGACGGGCAATAACGCGGACCGATGCCTTCGATCAATCCCGCATCGGAATACATCGGCGAACGATCGAGGTTCGCTGCAATGATTTCGTGGGTCCGGCTGTTGGTGTGGGTAATCCAGCAGCTCACCTGTTTCGGGTGTTGCTCTTTGGAACCCATGAACGACATCACCGGGATCGGCGTATCGCCTGCTTGCTCGGTCATTACCGAGAAATCCACAGAACGACCGTCGATACGCGGCGGCGTACCGGTTTTCAAACGACCCACACGCAGTGGCAATTCACGCAGACGGCGAGCCAGGGCGATCGATGGCGGATCACCGGCACGACCGCCGGAGTAATTCTGCATGCCGATGTGGATAAGTCCGCCGAGGAAGGTGCCAGTGGTCAACACCACGGAATCCGCGAGGAAACGCAGGCCCATTTGGGTGACGACACCGCGCACTTGTTCCTGTTCGACGATCAGGTCGTCAGCGGCTTGTTGAAATATCCACAGGTTCGGCTGGTTTTCCAATGCTTCGCGGACAGCGGCCTTGTACAGAACCCGGTCTGCCTGGGCGCGAGTTGCACGTACGGCCGGACCTTTGCGGCTGTTCAACACGCGAAATTGAATACCACCTTTGTCGGTAGCCATGGCCATTGCGCCGCCAAGGGCGTCAATTTCTTTAACCAGGTGGCTTTTACCGATCCCGCCAATGGCGGGGTTGCAACTCATTGCTCCGAGGGTTTCCACGTTATGCGTCAGCAACAGGGTTTTCGCACCCATACGTGCTGAGGCCAGTGCTGCCTCGGTACCGGCATGACCGCCGCCGATGACGATCACTTCAAAACGGGAAGGGAAATCCACCACGCACCTCGTGCCTGCTTCAGTTAGGTAATCAGGAATAGTTTGAGCTCAGGTTTCTGGACCTGGTCGACAAGTATAGGGACTTCGCCCTTCCTAAAGAACCCTTTGCACAAAATTTAACCAGCTGTGGAGAAGTCGGGGTTATAGAAATTAAAAAGAGAGAAATTTATTAAATCTTTGTTTTTATGTTTATTTCTACTGAGCCACCTTTCTGTGGATAGATCGCTACAGGCCTTTATTATCAATGTGTACAGAGATTTAAAACCCTGTGGTCATGTGGCCAAGAGCCCCTTGGATAACCGGTTTAAGCCTGTGGATGAAAGGGGGGGTTATCCACAGAGGTGGTTATCTTCAGTTTTCAGGCCCTGTTATCAACTGCCCTTAGTGGCAGTTATTCACAGGGCTTAATCCACAGAAAAGCGCGTATCGGGTTAATTCCGGGCGAAGGAAAACCGCTCAAGCAGACATTATCTGCTCGGCACTGAGGGACGATTTTTTAAAAAAGAGGGGACAGACAGGCGCGAATGGCCTGTCTGTGAACAACGAAAGGGTTATTTACCGATGCAGAAGCTGGAAAAGATTCGTCCCAACAGGTCATCGGAGCTGAATGCACCGGTGATTTCACCCAGCGAGTGCTGCGCCTGACGCAAATCCTCGGCCAACAGCTCGCCAGCACCGGCCAGGGTCAATTGCGAGCGGCCATGCTCAAGGGATGCACTGGCATGACGCAGGGCCTCAAGGTGACGCCTGCGTGCGCTGAAGCTACTTTCCGACGTCTGCTCGTAACCCATGCAGGCCTTCAGATGGTCGCGCAGTAACTCCAGGCCTTCGCCAGCAGACTTGGCACTCAGGCTGATGGTGACGTGGCCATCTTCACTGACTTCCAGGGCAATGGCTTCCCCCGTCAGATCAGCCTTGTTACGAATCAGCGTGACTTTCGCTGGATCCGGGCGGATTTCGAGGAATTCCGGCCACAAAGCGAAGGGGTCCAACGCTTCAGGCGCCGTTGCATCGACGACCAATAACACGCGATCCGCTTCGCCGATGGCTTTCAGTGCGCGTTCTACGCCAATTTTTTCCACGTGATCGTCGGTATCTCGCAGACCCGCGGTATCCACCACGTGCAGCGGCATGCCATCAATGTGGATATGTTCGCGCAGGATGTCCCGGGTTGTGCCGGCAATTTCGGTCACGATCGCTGCTTCCCGACCCGCCAGAGCATTCAACAGGCTGGATTTACCGGCATTCGGCCGACCGGCAATCACCACGGTCATGCCGTCACGCAGCAAGGCGCCTTGCCCGGCTTCGCGAAGTACTGTGGATAATTCATCGCGCACTTTGTCGAGCATGGCCAAGACATGACCATCAGCCAGGAAGTCGATTTCTTCTTCAGGGAAGTCGATGGCCGCTTCGACATAGATACGCAGGCCTATCAGCTGCTCGGTCAGGTTATGCACACGCTGGGAAAATGCGCCTTGCAAGGAACGCAGCGCATTTCGTGCCGCTTGTGCAGAACTCGCCTCGATCAAGTCAGCAATGGCTTCAGCCTGAGCCAGGTCGAGTTTGTCATTGAGGAAGGCGCGCTCGCTGAATTCACCGGGACGGGCGAGGCGACAGCCCAGTTCCAGACAACGCTTGAGCAACATATCCAGAACAATCGGCCCGCCATGGCCCTGCAGTTCAAGCACGTCTTCGCCGGTGAAGGAGTTCGGCCCCGGGAAATAAAGCGCAATGCCTTCGTCCAGCACCTCTTCGTTCTCACTGAGGAACGGGCCGTAATGGGCAAACCGGGGTTTCAATTCCCGACCGCTGATGGCCTTGGCCGCAAGGCTCGCCAACGGCCCGGAAATACGGACGATGCCCACACCGCCGCGACCTTGAGCGGTAGCAACGGCTGCGATGGTTTCACGAGGAACGCTCATAAACCGGTATCCAGACAAAAGTGACAGATAGCAAAACGCCCCACTAGGGGGCGTTTTGAGTGGTTATCCACAGTGTAAATCAAGCGGCTGCTTTGGTAGCCCGTTCGATTTTACGAGTGATGTACCACTGTTGAGTGATGGACAGGCAGTTGTTCACTACCCAGTACAGCACCAGACCAGCCGGGAACCACAGGAAGAAGAAGGTGAAGATGATTGGCATCAGCTTCATCACCTTGGCCTGCATCGGATCCGGTGGTGTCGGGTTCAACTGCTGCTGGATGAACATGGTTGCGCCCATGATGATCGGCAGAATGAAGAACGGATCCTTGATCGACAGGTCAGTAATCCACAGCATGAACGGCGCTTGGCGCATTTCAACGCTTTCCAGCAGAACCCAGTACAGCGAAAGGAAAACCGGCATCTGCACGAGGATTGGCAAGCAACCACCCAGCGGATTGATCTTCTCTTTCTTGTACAGCTCCATCATGGCTTGCGACATTTTCTGCCGGTCATCGCCATGTTGCTCTTTCAGCGCGGCCAGTTTCGGGGCCACTGCACGCATGCGCGCCATGGATTTGTAGCTGGCAGCCGACAGTGGGAAGAACAAACCCTTGATCAGCATGGTCAGGAAAATGATCGACCAGCCCCAGTTGCCGACGATGGCGTGGATATGTTGCAGCAACCAGAAAATTGGCTGGGCAATGAACCACAGGATGCCGTAGTCGACGGTCAGTTCCAGACCTGGGGACAACTGTTTCAGCACAGCCTGGCTTTTCGGGCCGGCGTACAGAACGGCGCTCACTTCAGCTTTAGCACCTGGCGCAACCGTCAATGCCGGGGCGGTATAGCCGATGATGTAGTTGCCTTTGCTGTCTTTACGGGTCTGGACGACATTGTTTTCGCCCTTCGCCGGAATCCAAGCGGTCACGAAGTAGTGTTGCAACCAGGCAACCCAACCCCCGTTGACGGTTTCTTTCAGCTGAGCCTTGTCCATGTCTTTCATCGACACTTTCTTGTACGGCTCGTTACTGGTCCACAGGGCGGCGCCCAGGTAAGTGGCGGTGCCGGTGGCAGTGCTGGAAGAAGGATCGGAGCTGGCGTCACGCTTCAGCTGGGCGAACATCGCACCCGACCAAGGCTTGGCACTTTCGTTGTCGATCAGGTAAGAAACAGTTACGTCATACAGGCCGCGTTTCAGTGTGAAACGCTTGATGTAGTTGACGCCGTCCTTGCTGAACTTCAGGTCTACGACCAATTGGTCCTGACCGTCAGCCAGTTGATAAACCTTCTTCTCCGAAGCGTAAACCGGACGACCGGCAGGACTTGCGTCCGGACCGTCGGTGCCGATCAAACCGCTTTGAGCCAGATAAGTCCGCTCGTTGCCGTTATCGAACAACTGGAACGGGATTTCCGGATGGTCCTGGCGACGTGGATACAGCGGCAGCGTCAGCTGGGCAACATCACCACCTTGTGGATCGATGGCCAGGTTGAGCACATCCGTTTTGATCTGGATGAGGTCTTTGCTTGCAGCTACTGGAGTTTCAGCAGGTGCTGTAGCACTGGTATCGCTTGCGGCGCGTGGAATGTCGTCACTGACAGAAGCATTATTGCCAGTAGCCGAATCCGGTAGACCCGGTGCGGTAGTACTGGAAGCAACATTCTGAGTCGGCAGGGCAGCCTGACCATAGTCCTGGTTCCATTTAAGAACCATAACGTAGGACACGATTGCCAGGGCGACGATCAGGATCGTGCGTTTGATATCCATGATTACTCGGCCATCGAAGAAGAACGGGAGGTAGGGATAGGTGGAACCGGGTCATAACCACCGGGATTCCACGGATGACAGCGACCTAAACGACGAAAGGCCAGCCAGCCACCGCGCAGAAGACCATGATTTTCTATGGCCTCTAACGCGTAGCAGGAACAACTGGGGTAGAAGCGACAGTGGTTGGCCATCAGGGGACTAATGGCATAGCGATAAAACTGGATCGGAACGAGTGCCAGTTTACGCATCGGGACTGTCTACCCCTACAGTTTCGGTTTTGACTGCTGGTACTGGCGTGCTGCGTGCCAGACGCTTCCAGAGTTTGCCGAAATGCTGAATCAATTCGGGGTTTTCTACGTCACCCAAACCTTTGCGCGCGACGATAACGATGTCCCAGCCGACCAGTGAATCCTGGTGCAGACGGAACGATTCGCGCATCAGACGTTTGAGGCGATTGCGCTCGACGGAGAGCTTTACGCTCTTTTTCCCGATAACCAACCCGAGACGGGGGTGATCAAGATCGTTGTTGCGCGCAAGGAGCAGGAGATTTTTCCCCGGAACCTTGCCGGTAGGGGAGTCAAAGACTGCCTTGAAATGCCGGGGAGTAAGCAGACGCTTTTCCCGACTGAAGTCCTGACTCACCTCCAGTGCCGGATTATCAAACTGCCAGACGCGCACGACCTTTGGCGCGACGACGCGACAGGACGGCACGACCGTTCTTGGTAGCCATGCGAGCACGGAAACCGTGGGTACGAGCGCGTTTGATAGTGCTTGGTTGGAAAGTACGTTTCATTGTCGTGTTACCTGGTTCGTCCACAACGGGCCGGAATGGCCCCCGTTTTAAGAGACCGGGGATTCTAGAGAAAGCAAGCCTCTAGGTCAATTTCCAACCAGCGTTTCCTTATAAATAGATCTCCAGAGGTTTTGTTCGTGATTAACCCCTCGTTAGAAATAGAAATAAGAAAGGAATTATTTAAAGCTTTTCTGTAAAGCTTATAAAAGCTAGGCAGGCGGTCATCTGTGGATAAGTGCCTTCAGGCCTTCTACTACGGGCTGTACAGAGAATGACAACTACCGTGGAAAACAGGGGGCAGCCTGTGCTGCGCTGTCGGATAACCTGTGTGTGAAACAGCTTGTTATCCACAGGCTGGTTATCCACCGAGTTTCCCCCCCACTTGTGCAACGACCTTAGACCCGGTTATCCACAGAGCTTATGCACAGACCGCTGGTCGTCTTTTTTGCGTATAAAACGTTGATTCTTCTCGGTCAGTGCTCCACCTCGTGTGGATAAGTCGGCGTCTGGTCGTTACAATGGCCGCTTGTTTTTGCCTCACCGGCTTTCAACTTAGGGGATATCCGTGTCAGTGGAACTTTGGCAGCAGTGCGTGGAGCTTTTGCGCGAAGAGCTGCCTGCCCAACAATTCAACACTTGGATCCGTCCACTACAGGTCGAAGCCGAAGGCGACGAGTTGCGTGTCTACGCACCGAATCGCTTTGTTCTCGACTGGGTCAACGAAAAGTACCTGGGCCGTGTTCTTGAACTGCTGGATGAGCATGGCAACGGCATGGCGCCGGTGCTGTCCTTATTAATAGGCAGCAAACGCAGTTCGACACCGCGAGCTGCGCCTAACGCGCCGTTGGCTGCCGCTGCATCTCAGGCTCAAGCTGCTCAAGCACCTGTCAGCGCTCCGGCGCCAGCATCGATTGCCAACGCACCGACCAAGCGTGCGACGCAAAAAGTGGCCGAGATCAATGAAGAGCCGTCTCGTGACAGCTTCGACCCGATGGCCGGCGCCAGTTCGCAGCAAGCTCCGGTTCGCTCCGAGCAACGCACGGTGCAGGTCGAAGGCGCGCTCAAGCACACCAGTTACCTGAACCGCACCTTCACCTTCGAAAACTTCGTCGAAGGTAAGTCGAACCAACTGGCCCGGGCCGCGGCCTGGCAGGTGGCAGACAATCCCAAGCACGGTTACAACCCGCTTTTCCTTTATGGTGGCGTCGGCTTGGGTAAAACCCACTTGATGCACGCTGTGGGTAATCACCTATTAAAGAAAAACCCGAATGCCAAGGTCGTTTACCTGCATTCGGAGCGTTTCGTGGCCGACATGGTCAAGGCGCTGCAACTGAATGCCATCAACGAGTTCAAGCGTTTCTACCGTTCGGTGGATGCGTTGCTCATCGATGACATTCAATTCTTCGCCCGCAAGGAACGTTCGCAGGAAGAGTTTTTCCACACCTTCAACGCCCTGCTTGAAGGTGGCCAGCAGGTCATTCTCACCAGTGACCGTTACCCGAAAGAAATCGAAGGCCTTGAAGAGCGTTTGAAATCCCGCTTTGGCTGGGGCCTGACGGTTGCCGTCGAACCGCCGGAGCTGGAAACCCGCGTGGCGATCTTGATGAAAAAGGCCGACCAGGCCAAAGTCGATCTGCCACATGACGCGGCGTTCTTCATTGCCCAGCGTATTCGCTCCAACGTCCGTGAGCTGGAAGGCGCGCTGAAACGCGTGATCGCCCACTCGCACTTCATGGGACGCGACATCACCATCGAGCTGATTCGCGAATCCCTGAAAGACTTGTTGGCGCTGCAAGACAAACTGGTCTCTGTGGATAACATTCAGCGCACAGTCGCCGAGTACTACAAGATCAAGATCTCCGACTTGCTGTCCAAGCGTCGTTCACGCTCGGTCGCACGTCCGCGTCAGGTTGCAATGGCATTGTCCAAAGAGTTGACTAACCACAGCCTGCCGGAAATCGGCGATGTGTTTGGCGGCCGCGACCACACGACTGTTTTGCACGCCTGTCGCAAGATCAACGAGCTTAAGGAATCCGACGCGGACATCCGCGAGGACTACAAGAACCTGCTGCGTACACTGACCACTTGATGAACACCAGCGCAGCTTATTAAGGCAAGGGACTAGACCATGCATTTCACCATTCAACGCGAAGCCCTGTTGAAACCCCTGCAACTGGTCGCAGGCGTCGTTGAGCGCCGACAGACCTTGCCGGTGCTCTCCAACGTGCTGCTGGTTGTCGAAGGCCAGCAATTGTCGCTGACCGGTACTGACCTGGAAGTCGAGCTGGTCGGTCGTGTGCAACTTGAAGAGCCGGCAGACCCAGGTTCCATCACCGTGCCTGCGCGCAAGCTGATGGACATCTGCAAGAGCCTGCCGAACGATGCGCTGATCGACATCAAGGTCGATGAGCAGAAGCTGGTGGTCAAGGCTGGTCGTAGCCGCTTCACGCTGTCGACCCTGCCGGCCAATGATTTCCCGACAGTGGAAGAAGGCCCGGGCTCGCTGACCTGCAGCCTGGAACAAAGCAAACTGCGTCGTCTGATCGAACGTACCAGCTTCGCCATGGCCCAGCAGGACGTTCGTTATTACCTGAACGGTATGCTGCTTGAAGTTTCTGCCGGGATCATCCGTGCTGTTGCCACCGACGGTCACCGTCTGGCCATGTGTTCGATGCAGGCCGATATCGGTCAGCCGGATCGCCATCAGGTCATCGTTCCGCGCAAGGGTATCCTTGAGCTGGCACGCCTGCTGACCGAACCGGACGGCATCGTCAGCATCGTCCTGGGTCAGCACCACATCCGCGCGACCACCGGCGAGTTCACCTTCACCTCGAAACTGGTCGACGGCAAATTCCCGGATTACGAGCGTGTTCTGCCAAAAGGCGGAGACAAGCTGGTACTCGGCGACCGTCAGGCGCTGCGTGAAGCTTTCAGCCGTACTGCGATTCTGTCCAACGAGAAGTACCGTGGCATCCGTCTGCAACTGGCTAACGGTCAGCTGAAAATCCAGGCGAACAACCCGGAGCAGGAAGAAGCGGAAGAAGAAGTGGGCGTTGAATACAACGGCGGCAATCTCGAAATCGGCTTCAACGTCAGCTATCTGCTCGACGTACTGGGCGTGATGACCACTGAGCAAGTTCGCCTGATCCTGTCCGATTCCAACAGCAGTGCGCTGGTGCAGGAATCCGACAACGACGACTCGGCTTACGTTGTCATGCCGATGCGCCTGTAATCATGTTCAGCAGAAGCTAGATGTCGCTAAGTCGCGTCTCGGTCACCGCGGTGCGCAATTTGCACCCGGTGACCTTCTCCCCCTCCCCCCGAATCAACATTCTTTACGGCGCCAACGGCAGCGGCAAAACCAGTGTTCTGGAAGCCATTCATCTGCTGGGGCTTGCCCGTTCGTTTCGTAGCAGCCGTCTGTTGCCGGTCATCCAGTACGAGCAATTGGCGTGTACGGTGTTTGGCCAGGTTGAATTGGCTGAGGGTGGACACAGCGCGTTAGGTATTTCACGCGACCGTCAGGGCGAATTTCAGATCCGCATCGATGGCCAGAACGCCCGAAGCGCGGCGCAACTGGCGGAGATCCTGCCACTCCAGCTGATCAACCCTGACAGTTTCCGCTTGCTTGAAGGCGCGCCGAAGATTCGCCGACAGTTTCTCGACTGGGGCGTATTCCATGTGGAACCGCGATTCATGTCCACCTGGCAGCGCTTGCAGAAGGCGCTGCGCCAGAGAAACTCTTGGCTGCGACATGGTACACTTGACGCCGTTTCGCAAGCGGTTTGGGACAGGGAACTGTGCCAGGCCAGCGCTGAAATCGATGAATACCGCCGCGCTTACATCAAAGCCTTGAAACCAGTCTTTGAACAGACCTTGAGCGAACTGGTCGAGCTTGAAGGCTTGACCCTCAGCTATTACCGAGGCTGGGACAAAGACCGCGAACTGAGTGCCGTACTCGCTGGGTCCCTTCAACGGGACCAGCAAATGGGTCACACCCAGGCCGGACCACAACGCGCTGATTTGCGTCTCAGACTGGGCGCACATAATGCCGCGGACATCTTGTCCCGGGGTCAGCAGAAATTGGTGGTCTGTGCATTGCGGATTGCCCAAGGACACCTGGTGAGCCAGGCCCGACGCGGACAGTGTATTTATCTGGTGGATGACTTGCCGTCCGAATTGGACGAGCACCACCGACGCGCGCTTTGCCGCTTGCTGGAAGACTTACGCTGCCAGGTCTTTATCACCTGTGTAGATCACGAATTATTGAGGGAAGGCTGGCAGACGGAAACGCCAGTCGCTTTGTTCCACGTGGAACAGGGCCGTATCACCCAGACCCACGACCATCGGGAGTGAAGGCATTGAGCGAAGAAAATACGTACGACTCAACGAGCATTAAAGTGCTGAAAGGCCTGGATGCCGTACGCAAACGTCCCGGTATGTACATTGGTGACACCGACGATGGCAGCGGTCTGCACCACATGGTGTTCGAAGTGGTCGATAACTCGATCGACGAAGCTCTCGCCGGCCACTGCGACGACATCAGCATCATCATTCACCCGGATGAGTCCATCACCGTTCGCGACAACGGCCGTGGCATCCCGGTAGACGTGCACAAAGAAGAAGGCGTTTCGGCAGCCGAGGTCATCATGACCGTGCTGCACGCCGGCGGTAAGTTCGACGACAACTCCTACAAAGTATCCGGCGGTCTGCACGGTGTAGGTGTGTCGGTAGTGAACGCACTGTCCAAAGAACTGATCCTGACCGTTCGCCGCAGCGGCAAGATCTGGGAACAGACTTACGTCCACGGTGTTCCGCAAGAGCCGATGAAAATCGTTGGCGAGAGCGAAACCACGGGCACCCAGATCCACTTCAAGCCATCGGCTGAAACCTTCAAGAACATCCACTTCAGCTGGGACATCCTGGCCAAGCGGATTCGTGAACTGTCATTCCTCAACTCCGGTGTCGGCATCGTCCTCAAGGATGAGCGCAGCGGCAAGGAAGAGCTGTTCAAGTACGAAGGCGGCCTGCGTGCGTTCGTTGAATACCTGAACACCAACAAGACTGCGGTCAACCAGGTGTTCCACTTCAACATCCAGCGTGAAGACGGCATCGGCGTTGAAATCGCCCTGCAGTGGAACGACAGCTTCAACGAGAACCTGTTGTGCTTCACCAACAACATTCCACAGCGCGATGGCGGTACTCACCTGGTGGGTTTCCGCTCCGCACTGACGCGTAACCTGAACACCTACATCGAAGCTGAAGGTCTGGCGAAGAAGCATAAAGTCGCGACCACCGGTGACGATGCCCGTGAAGGCCTGACCGCGATTATTTCGGTGAAAGTACCGGATCCGAAGTTCAGCTCCCAGACCAAAGACAAGCTGGTTTCTTCCGAAGTGAAGACCGCGGTCGAACAGGAAATGGGCAAGTACTTCTCCGACTTCCTGCTGGAAAACCCGAACGAAGCCAAACTGGTCGTCGGCAAGATGATCGACGCGGCTCGTGCGCGTGAAGCGGCGCGTAAAGCCCGTGAAATGACCCGTCGTAAAGGCGCGCTGGATATCGCCGGCCTGCCGGGCAAACTGGCTGACTGCCAGGAAAAAGACCCTGCCCTGTCCGAACTGTACCTTGTGGAAGGTGACTCTGCTGGCGGCTCCGCCAAGCAGGGACGTAACCGCCGCACCCAGGCTATCCTGCCGCTGAAGGGCAAGATCCTGAACGTCGAGAAGGCGCGTTTCGACAAGATGATCTCTTCGCAAGAAGTAGGCACCTTGATCACCGCGCTGGGCTGTGGCATCGGCCGCGACGAGTACAACATCGACAAGCTGCGTTATCACAACATCATCATCATGACCGATGCTGACGTCGACGGTTCGCACATCCGTACCCTGCTGCTGACCTTCTTCTTCCGTCAGTTGCCGGAGCTGATCGAGCGTGGCTACATCTACATCGCTCAGCCGCCGCTGTACAAGGTCAAGAAAGGCAAGCAAGAGCAATACATCAAAGACGACGACGCCATGGAAGAGTACATGACGCAGTCGGCCCTGGAAGACGCGAGCCTGCACCTGAACGAAGAAGCCCCTGGCATCTCCGGTGAAGCGCTTGAGCGCCTGGTGAATGACTTCCGTCTGGTGATGAAGACCCTCAAGCGTCTGTCGCGCCTGTATCCACAGGAGCTGACCGAGCACTTCATCTACCTGCCAGCAGTGAGCATGGATCAACTGTCCGATCATGCAGCGATGCAGGATTGGCTGGCTCAGTACGAAGTTCGCCTGCGCACCGTCGAGAAGTCTGGCCTGGTCTACAAAGCCAGCCTGCGTGAAGACCGTGAACGTAACGTCTGGCTGCCAGAGGTCGAACTGATCTCCCACGGCCTGTCGAACTACGTCACCTTCAACCGCGACTTCTTCGGCAGCAACGATTACCGCACGGTTGTTTCGCTGGGCGCTCAACTGAGCACCTTGTTGGACGACGGTGCGTACATCCAGCGTGGCGAGCGCAAGAAGCCGGTCACCGAGTTCAAGGAAGCCCTTGAATGGCTGATGGCTGAAAGCACCAAGCGTCACACCATCCAGCGATACAAAGGTCTGGGCGAGATGAACCCGGATCAGCTGTGGGAAACCACCATGGACCCAGCACAGCGCCGGATGCTCAAAGTGACTATCGAAGACGCCATTGGCGCAGACCAGATCTTCAACACCCTGATGGGTGATGCGGTCGAACCTCGCCGTGACTTCATCGAAAGCAACGCCCTGGCGGTTTCCAACCTGGATTTCTGATCCAGCGAACCTGCCAAACAAAAAAAGGCCAACGCTCAGCGTTGGCCTTTTTTATTATCTGTAATTCGTACGGAATCATGCCGAATTACCAGCGTCATTCCCCTTAGTACATAGTGTGGAAAACTGCAAATTTCAGGCATAAAAAAACCGGCTATATCCGCCGGTTTTTTTGCGCCCGAAAAAACTTATGCACCATTTTCTGCGTTTTATGTGTTTAAGAAATATGTATATAAATCATTAACTTATAAAACGATATCGCTGTTTTTCGATAAAACGGTACACAGGTTATCCACAGAATCTCAGACAGCCACTTGATCCGTCGAATTCGGTGCCGCCGGGGCTGCTGGCAGCGACCCCATTTCCCGTTGCATCTGCTCGTTCCAGGCTTGTACCCGGTCGTTCAGATCGGCGATGGCGCGAGGCCCGCTGCCCACGGCGTACATCGGTTCGCCGATGATTACGGTGATGACACCCTGCTTCTTTGCCCAACCAGTTTTAGGCCAGAACTTGCCCGCATTGTGCGCAATCGGCAGTACAGGAAGCTCGGCGTTGACGGCCAACGCGGTGCCACCGCGTGAGAACTTGCCGATGGTGCCAAAAGGAACGCGCGTCCCCTCAGGGAAGATCAGCACCCAGACACCATCCTTGAGCAGCTCATCGCCCTTCTTTGCCACATGCTTGAGCGCGGCTTTCGGATTGTCGCGGTCGATGGCAATCGGTCGCAGCATGGCCATGGCCCAGCCGAAGAAAGGTACATAAAGCAATGAACGCTTGAGCACCTGGCTCAACGGTTCGAAGTAAGCAGAGAGAAAGAACGTCTCCCAGGTGCTCTGGTGGTTCGATTGAATCACGCAGGGCTGGTCAGGCACGTTCTCGGCGCCCTTCACTTCGTAGCTGATGCCCAGGAACACTTTGCTCAGCCACAAGGCGCAGCGGCACCAGTACACATTAATGAAGCGATATCGCGCCTTGAACGGCAGAAACGGCGCGATGAAAAAGCTCAGGCTGCACCAAAGCAAAGAGCTGGTGCCCAGCAACAGATAAAAGAGGAACGTTCTGATGGCCTGCAGTATCGACATGGTGACGTTTACCGTGCGGGCTCTGCCCGTCTATAAGCGCACTCCCGATCAGTCCTTAATCGGAACAATCGAAGCACTTTAATTGTGGATAAGTTCTGCGGCAATCGCCGCCAGATCGTCAAAAATCAAGGTGCCTACCGGTAGGGTCTTGCCGAAAGTCTTTTCGCCTTTCCCGGTCTTTACCAAAACTGGCTGAGAATCGACGGCTTTGGCGGCTTCCAGGTCACCAAGGCTGTCGCCGACGAACCAGAGATTGGTCAGCGACACGTTGTAATGCTCGGCGATGGCTTTCAGCATCCCGGGTTTCGGCTTGCGGCAATCGCAGCCGTCGTTCGGCCCGTGCGGGCAATAGACGATCAGGCCGACTTCACCGCCCTGCTCCGCCACCAGCGCGCGCAAGCGCTCGTGCATGGCGTCCAGGGTGGCGATGTCGTAATAGCCGCGAGCGATGCCCGACTGGTTGGTAGCGACCGCTACCGTCCAGCCGGCCTTGCTCAACTGCGCGATGGCTTCGATCGAACCGGGGAGTGGAATCCACTCCTCCACCGACTTGATGTAAGCGTCGGAGTCGTAATTGATCACCCCGTCGCGATCGAGAATCAGCAGTTTCAACAGCAGCCCCTTAGCTCAGCAGCGAAATATCAGCGACGCCGAGGAACAGCCCACGCAGACGCGCCAGCAAGGCATAACGGTTGGCGCGGACCTTGGCATCTTCCGCGTTGACCATTACCGCTTCGAAGAACGCATCCACCGGCTCGCGCAAGGCGGCCAGGCGTGCCAGCGATTCGCTGTACTGACGCGCAGCAGCCATCGGCTGGACAGCCTGGTCTGCCTGCTGGATCGCCGAATACAGGGAAAACTCGTTGGCATTGTCGAAGTATTTGGCTTCAACCACCGTTGGAACGGAGCCTTCGACCTTGCTCAGCAAGTTCGATACGCGCTTGTTCACCGCAGCCAGGGCCGCGGCTTCCGGCAATTTGCGGAAAGCTTCTACCGCTTGTACACGTTGGTCGAAGTCCAGTGCCGAACCCGGCTTCAGGGCACGCACCGACAGGTAAGTCGCAACGTCTACACCCTCGTCTTCGTAACGGGCACGCAGACGGTCGAAGACGAACTCCAGCACCGCGTCGTTGAGGCCGGCGGCCTTGATCTTGGCACCGAACGCATTCACGGCGAAAGCCACGGCGTCGTTCAGGTCCAGATCGAGTTTCTTGTCGATCAGGATACGCAGCACGCCGAGTGCAGCACGGCGCAAGGCGTACGGGTCTTTGCTACCCGTTGGCAGCATGCCGATACCGAAAATACCCACCAGCGTGTCGAGCTTGTCGGCGATAGCCACGGCCGCACCGGTCAGGGTGGTCGGCAGTTCAGCACCGGCACCGCGCGGCATGTACTGCTCGTTCAGCGCCAGGGCGACTTCTTCCGGCTCGCCGTCATTGAGGGCGTAGTAGTAACCGGCGACACCTTGCATCTCCGGGAACTCACCGACCATCTCGGTCGCCAGGTCGCACTTGGACAACAGGCCGGCACGGGAAGCCCATGCAGCGTTGCCGCCAATGCGTTGCGCGATGAACGCAGCGAGTTTGGAAACGCGTTCGGCCTTGTCGTAGACGCTGCCGAGTTTTTCCTGGAACACCACGTTTTGCAGACGCAGGTTGAAGTCTTCGAGTTTCTGCTTCTTGTCTTGCTTGAAGAAGAACTCGGCGTCGGTCAGGCGTGGGCGAACCACTTTCTCGTTACCGGCGATGATCTGCTGCGGATCTTTGCTTTCGATGTTGGCCACGGTAATGAAACGGGGCAGCAACTTGCCATCGGCATCCAGCAGGCAGAAATACTTCTGGTTGTCCTGCATGGTGGTGATCAGTGCTTCTTGCGGCACATCGAGGAAACGCTCTTCGAACGAGCACACCAGCGGCACTGGCCATTCGACCAGCGCGGTCACTTCGTCGAGCAGCGCCGGTGGAACAATCGCCGTGCCTTCCTGGCGGGTAGCCAGTTCTTCGGTGCGCTTGCTGATGATGTCGCGACGTTCGTTGGCATCGGCCAGGACGTACGCGGCACGCAAGTCGGCGAGGTAATTGGCCGGCGAGGTGATGCGTACGTTTTGCGGGTGATGGAAGCGGTGACCACGGGAATCACGGCCAGCCTTCTGGGCGAGGATGGTGCAATCGATGACTTCGTCACCGAGCAGCATCACCAGCCACTGGGTCGGACGAACGAATTCTTCCTTGCGAGCGCCCCAACGCATGCGTTTCGGGATCGGCAGGTCGTTCAGCGAATCTTCGACGATGGTCGGCAGCAGGCTCGCAGTCGGCTTGCCGGCGATGCTTTGGCTGTAACGCAGTTTCGGACCGCTCTGATCGATTTCGCTCAGCTCGACACCGCACTTCTTGGCAAAACCCAGTGCTGCCTGGGTCGGGTTGCCTTCGGCATCGAACGCCGCCTGACGTGGCGGGCCATCGAGGTTGATGCTGCGATCCGGTTGCTGGGTGGCCAGCGAGGTGATCAGCACGGCCAGGCGACGCGGCGCGGCATAGACCGTTTTGGTCTCGTAGTTCAGGCCGGCAGCTTGCAGGCCCTTGTCGATACCGGCGAGGAACGCCTCGGCCAGGGTGTTCAGGGCTTTGGGTGGCAGTTCTTCAGTGCCCAGTTCAACCAGAAAATCCAGAGCACTCATTGTGCAGCCTCCAGCTTGGCCAGTACTTCATCACGCAGGTCCGGGGTCGCCATCGGGAAGCCCAGCTTGGCGCGAGCCAGCAGGTAGGCTTGCGCAACGGAACGCGCCAGGGTGCGTACACGCAGAATGTATTGCTGACGCGCAGTCACCGAAATTGCCCGGCGCGCATCCAGCAGGTTGAAGGTATGGGAAGCCTTCAACACCATTTCGTAGCTCGGCAACGGCAGCGGCTGGTCGAGTTCGATCAGGCGCTTGGCTTCGCTTTCATAGAAGTCGAACAGTTCGAACAGCTTCTCGACGTTGGCGTGTTCGAAGTTGTAGGTCGACTGCTCCACTTCGTTCTGGTGGAACACGTCGCCATAGGTCACTTTGCCGAACGGACCGTCAGCCCAGACCAGGTCGTAGACCGAGTCTACGCCTTGCAGGTACATGGCCAGACGCTCCAGACCGTAGGTGATCTCGCCGGTCACCGGGTAGCATTCGATGCCGCCCGCTTGCTGGAAGTAAGTGAACTGCGTCACTTCCATGCCGTTGAGCCAGACTTCCCAACCCAGACCCCAGGCGCCCAGGGTCGGCGATTCCCAGTTGTCTTCGACGAAGCGAATGTCGTGGACCAACGGGTCCAGGCCGACGTGCTTGAGGGAGCCCAGGTACAGTTCCTGGAAGTTGTCCGGGTTCGGCTTCAATACCACCTGGAACTGGTAGTAGTGCTGCAGACGGTTCGGGTTTTCGCCGTAGCGGCCGTCAGTCGGGCGACGACTGGGCTGCACATAAGCGGCGTTCCAGGTTTCCGGGCCAATGGCCCGCAGGAATGTGGCAGTGTGGAAAGTGCCGGCGCCTACTTCCATATCGTAGGGCTGAAGTACCACACAACCTTGCTCGGCCCAGTATTGCTGGAGCGCGAGGATCAAGTCTTGGAAGGTACGCACGGCTGGCGTAGGCTGGCTCACGAAATTCACCTGTTTCTTGGGCTGCGATTTAAAGAGCGGGAGTATACCCGATTCATTGCTGCGCACGCCCCCTGGAGCCTTATGCCACGCTGCTTTTGGTGTTCCGAAGATCCGCTGTACATGGCTTATCACGACCAGGAGTGGGGCACGCCGCTACGCGATGCGCAGGGATTGTTCGAGTTGCTTTTGCTCGAAGGGTTCCAGGCCGGCCTCTCATGGATCACGGTCTTGCGTAAACGTGAGCGTTATCGCGAGGTGCTGTTCGGCTTCGACGTACAGCGCGTGGCGCAAATGAGCGACGCGGAAATCGATGAATTGATGCTCGATCCTGGCATCATCCGCAACCGCCTCAAACTCAATGCCGCCCGGCGCAATGCCCAGGCCTGGCTGGCGCTGGAGGACCCGGTGGCGTTTCTCTGGTCCTTCGTTGGCGGCATGCCGGTGATCAATCATTTCAAGGATCGCACCGAAGTCCCGGCGGTCACGCCAGTGGCGGTAGAGATGAGCAAAGGCCTGAAAAAGGCCGGTTTCACGTTCGTCGGGCCGACCATTTGCTACGCGCTGATGCAGGCCTCGGGCATGGTCATGGACCACACCCGGGATTGCGATCGCTACGCGACCTTGGCGAACGGCGGTTAGAATAGCCGCCTCGCGCACAGCACATAATCAGGAGTGACCTGTGGATAAGTTTAAAGGCGCCTTGCTGGTAGGCGCTCTGCGGCTGTTTGCCCTGCTCCCGTGGCGGGCCGTGCAGGCCGTGGGCTCGGCGATTGGCTGGGTCATGTGGAAAACCCCGAACCGTTCCCGCGACGTGGTGCGGATCAACCTCGCCAAGTGTTTCCCCGAGATGGACCCGGCCGAGCGTGAGCGTCTGGTCGGCCAGAGCCTGAAAGACATCGGCAAGTCCCTGACCGAAAGCGCCTGCGCGTGGATCTGGCCGGCCCAGCGTTCCATTGACCTGGTGCGCGAAGTCGAAGGCCTCGACGTCTTGAAGGACGCCCTCGCCTCTGGGAAAGGGGTCGTGGGTATCACCAGCCACCTGGGCAATTGGGAAGTGCTGAACCACTTCTATTGCAGCCAGTGCAAACCGATCATTTTCTACCGGCCACCGAAGTTGAAGGCTGTGGATGATTTGCTGCGCAAACAGCGGGTGCAATTGGGCAACAGGGTGGCCGCTTCCACCAAGGAAGGCATCCTCAGCGTCATCAAGGAAGTGCGCAAAGGTGGTGCAGTGGGCATTCCCGCTGACCCGGAACCGGCCGAATCCGCCGGAATCTTCGTGCCCTTCTTCGCCACCCAGGCCCTGACCAGTAAGTTTGTGCCGAACATGCTCGCCGGCGGCAAAGCGGTCGGCGTGTTCCTGCATGCCCTGCGCTTGCCGGACGGTTCGGGGTACAAAGTGATCCTGGAAGCGGCGCCAGAGGCCATGTACAGCACGGATACCGAGACGTCCTGCGCGGCCATGAGCCAAGTGGTCGAGCGTTATGTGCGGGCGTACCCCAGCCAATACATGTGGAGCATGAAGCGCTTCAAGAAGCGTCCACCGGGTGAAGAACGCTGGTATTGAGTACGTTGGCATGATCTGTGGATAATTCTGGGGCCAGGGTTATCCACAGCTGTTCATTAAAGGGCGCAGCAGATGTCCGAACACCGCAAATCGTTTCGCATCAAGATCAGCCATGAAAGCTTCGGCGAATGCCTGGGCCAGACCCGCCACCTGTCGACCACGGGTGTCTATGTCAAGCATCCGCGCCTGTCGTCGTTACCCAAAGGCGCGGTGGTGTATGGGCAGGTGCAAGACTTACCCACAGGTGCGCCGCGTGTGCGCATGGAAGTGATTCAGGTCGATGCCGACGGGATAGGCCTGCGCTACCTCTGATCAGTGAGCGTTGCGCTCGAGTTTCTTCAGAAACACCGTCATTTCCTTCTCTGCCTGCTTGTCGCCATGGGCGCGGGCGGCTTCCAGACCTTGTTCCCATGCCTGCCGGGCTGCCGCGAAATCTTCCTGCGCCAGATGGGCCTTGCCCAACAGCTTCCAGGCCGCTGAATACTTCGGATCGAATTCGACACAGCGCTGGAAATGCTCGGCCGCCTTGGCGTTTTCCCCAAGGTCCAGATAACCCTTGCCCAGGCCGAAGCGCAGCAATGAGTTATCCACACCCTTGGCGAGCATTTTTTCCAGGGATTCGAGCATCAGTGTTTTCCCTCAGTCAGCGATTGTTCCCACGCAGAGTGTGGGAATGATCGGTTAGAAAAAGCTCAATCCCACATGAAACAGCTTCTCCACATCCCGAATATGCTTTTTATCCACAAGGAACAAAATCACATGGTCCCCCGTTTCGATCACCGTGTCGTCATGCGCAATGATCACTTCCTCGTCACGAATAATCGCGCCAATCGTCGTTCCCGGTGGCAGACCAATGTTCTCGATCGCCTTGCCAATCACCTTGCTCGACTTCGCATCACCATGGGCAATCGCCTCAATGGCTTCTGCCGCGCCCCGGCGCAATGAGTGCACGCTGACGATATCGCCACGGCGCACGTGGGCCAGCAAGGTGCCGATGGTCGCCAGTTGCGGGCTGATGGCGATGTCGATGTCGCCGCCCTGAATCAGATCCACGTACGCCGGGTTGTTGATGATCGTCATCACCTTCTTCGCGCCCAGGCGCTTGGCCAGCAGCGAGGACATGATGTTGGCTTCGTCATCGTTGGTCAGGGCCAGGAAAATATCGGCGTCGGCGATGTTCTCTTCCATCAGCAAATCGCGGTCGGACGCACTGCCCTGCAACACCACGGTACTGTCGAGGGTGTCCGAGAGATGACGGCAGCGGGCCGGGTTCATCTCGATGATCTTCACCTGATAACGGCTTTCGATGGCCTCGGCCAGACGCTCACCGATCTGCCCGCCACCGGCAATGACGATGCGTTTGTAGGTTTCATCCAGCCGGCGCATTTCGCTCATTACCGCGCGGATATTGTCCTTGGCGGCGATGAAAAACACTTCGTCGTCGGCCTCGATGACGGTGTCACCCTGGGGCAAAATCGGCCGGTCACGGCGGAAGATCGCGGCAACGCGGGTTTCGACATTCGGCATGTGTTCGCGCAATTGCCGCAGCTGCTGACCCACCAGCGGTCCGCCGTAATACGCCTTCACCGCGACCAGTTGCGCTTTGCCTTCGGCAAAGTCGATCACCTGCAAGGCGCCCGGATGCTGGATCAGGCGCTTGATGTAGTTGGTCACCACTTGTTCCGGGCTGATCAGCACATCCACCGGGATCGCGTCGTTATCGAACAATTCGGAGCGCGTGAGGTACGCCGCTTCGCGCACGCGAGCGATTTTGGTCGGTGTGTGGAACAGCGTGTGGGCGACCTGACAGGCCACCATGTTGGTTTCGTCGCTGTTGGTCACGGCCACCAGCATGTCGGCGTCGTCTGCGCCGGCCTGGCGCAGCACTGTCGGCAGTGAGCCGCGACCATGCACAGTGCGGATGTCCAGCCGATCACCGAGGTCGCGCAGGCGATCGCCGTCGGTGTCGACCACGGTGATGTCGTTGGCTTCGCTGGCCAAGTGCTCCGCTAGCGAACCGCCAACCTGCCCTGCACCGAGGATGATGATTTTCATCCAGTCACTCCATTAAAACCGTTTAACCGCGCGCGGCGGCAATCTTGATCAGCTTGGCGTAGTAGAACCCGTCGTGCCCGCCTTCCTGGGCCAGCAATTGGCGACCGTGAGGTTGCTTGATGCCGGCCGCCGTGGCGAGGTCCAGCTCACGGGCGCCCGGCGTGCGGGCGAGGAAAGCTTCGATGACTTCGGTGTTTTCGGTCGGCAGCGTCGAGCAGGTGGCGTAAAGCAGGATGCCGCCGACTTCCAGGGTTATCCACAGGGCGTCGAGCAATTCGCCTTGCAGCACGGCGAGGGCGGCGATGTCGTCGGGTTGGCGGGTCAGCTTGATGTCCGGGTGACGACGGATGACCCCAGTCGCCGAGCACGGCGCATCCAGCAGGATGCGCTGGAACGGTTTGCCGTCCCACCAGGCCTGGGTGTCGCGACCATCGGCGGCGATCAGCTCGGCACTGAGGCCCAGACGCGCCAGGTTTTCGCGCACCCGCACCAGACGTTTGGCTTCCAGGTCCACCGCGACGACGCCGGCCAGTTTTGGCTCGGCTTCGAGGATGTGGCAGGTCTTGCCGCCCGGTGCGCAGCAGGCGTCCAGCACCCGTTGGCCTGGCGCCAGATCGAGGAGGTCGGCGGCCAGTTGCGCCGCCTCGTCCTGCACGCTGATCCAGCCTTCGGCGAAGCCCGGCAGGCTGCGCACGTCGGCGGCGGCTTCGAGGATGATGCCGTCCTGACTGTAGACGCACGGCGTCGCGGCGATCCCGGCTTCGGTCAGCAAACCAAGGTAGGCGTCGCGAGTGTGATGGCGACGGTTGACCCGCAGAATCATCGGCGGGTGCGCGTTGTTCGCCGCGCAAATGGCTTCCCATTGTTCAGGCCAGAATGCCTTCAGGGATTTTTGCAGCCAGCGCGGGTGCGCGGTACGCACCACCGGGTCGTGTTCCAGCTCGGCCAGCAGTGCTTCGCTTTCCCGTTGGGCACGGCGCAACACGGCGTTGAGCAAGGCTTTGGCCCAAGGCTTCTTTAGCTTGTCCGCGCAACCGACCGTTTCACCGATGGCGGCGTGGGCCGGAACGCGGGTGTAGAGCAGTTGATAAAGGCCGACCAGCAACAGCGCTTCGACGTCCGCATCGGCAGCCTTGAAGGGCTTTTGCAGCAGTTTGGCCGCCAGTGCCGACAAACGTGGCTGCCAGCGCGCGGTGCCGAACGCCAGGTCCTGAGTGAAGCCACGATCGCGGTCTTCAACCTTGTCCATTTGTGTCGGCAGAGAACTGTTGAGCGAGGCTTTTCCGTTCAGAACAGCGGCGAGTGCCTTGGCGGCGGCCAGACGCGGGTTCATTGAGCGTCCGCCGCTTGACCTAGCACAGTGCCGACGGCGAATTTCTCTTTGCGGCTGTTGAACAGATCGCTGAAGTTCAGCGCCTTGCCGCCGGGCAATTGCAGGCGGGTCAGGCACAGCGCTTGCTCACCGCAAGCGACGAGCAAGCCGTCCTTGCTGGCGCTGAGGATTTCGCCTGGTGCGCCCTTCCCTTCAGCGAGGCTCGCGGCCAGCACTTTCAGCGCTTCTCCGTTCAACGTGCTGTGGGTAATCGGCCATGGATTGAAGGCGCGAACCAGCCGTTCCAGCTCAACCGCCGGGCGAGTCCAGTCGATGCGCGCTTCGTCCTTGTTCAATTTGTGAGCATAAGTGGCGAGGCTGTCGTCCTGCACTTCGCCGTCGAGCGTACCCGCGGCAAGGCCGGCAATCGCCTGAATCACCGCCGGTGGGCCCATCTCGGCCAGACGATCATGCAGGCTGCCGCCGGTGTCGTCAGCGCTGATTGGCGTGGTGACTTTGAGCAGCATCGGCCCGGTGTCCAGGCCCAGTTCCATGCGCATAACGGTCACGCCGCTTTCGCTGTCGCCCGCTTCGACGGCGCGCTGGATCGGCGCCGCCCCGCGCCAGCGTGGCAGCAGGGACGCGTGGCTGTTGATGCAGCCCAGGCGCGGAATATCCAGCACCACTTGCGGCAGGATCAGGCCGTAGGCGACTACCACCAGCAAGTCTGGCTTGAGCGCGGCGAGTTCGGCCTGAGCGTCTTCGTTGCGCAGGGTCGGCGGTTGCAACACCGGGATGTTGTTTTCCAACGCCAACTGCTTGACCGGGCTCGGCATCAGCTTTTGCCCACGGCCCGCCGGACGGTCCGGTTGGGTGTAGACGGCGACGATCTCGTAAGGGCTGTCGAGCAGGGCCTTGAGGTGTTCGGCGGCGAATTCCGGGGTGCCGGCAAAAACGATGCGCAGTGGCTCAGTCATGTAAAACTCTCAATTACAAAGCAGTCGCAAAAGAAAAAGGCTTGCCGCAGCAAGCCTTTGAAAGGAGGGCATCAAGCGTTCTGGCGATGGAGCTTTTCCAGTTTCTTCTTGATTCGGTCGCGTTTGAGACTGGACAGGTAGTCGACGAACAATTTGCCATTCAGGTGGTCGCATTCATGCTGGATGCACACGGCGAGCAGGCCTTCGGCGATCAGTTCGTAAGGCTGGCCGTCGCGGTCCAGGGCCTTGATCTTGACCTTCTGCGGGCGATCGACGTTTTCGTAGAAACCCGGCACCGAGAGGCAGCCTTCCTGGTATTGCTCCATCTCGTCGGTCAGGGTCTCGAACTCGGGGTTGATGAACACCCGTGGTTCGCTGCGGTCTTCGGAGAGGTCCATCACCACGATACGTTTGTGCACGTTGACCTGGGTCGCGGCGAGGCCGATGCCTGGCGCTTCATACATTGTTTCAAACATGTCATCGACCAACTGACGCACTTCGTCGTCCACTACGGCCACAGGTTTGGCGATAGTGCGCAGGCGCGAGTCGGGGAATTCGAGGATGTCTAAAATGGCCATAAGCTTGATTGCTGCACATGTGAGGAAAGTCGGGTCGATGGCCTGGCGGGTCCGAAGATGCAGGCTACCGTTGTAAAACGTAGCTCCCTTTTCTAAGTAAAGCACGGGGAGCGAGCCACGAAGGCTCTGGCGTTTTACGCGAACGCACATAATAAAGGGATTCACCGCATGAGGAAATCACTACTCGCCTTGCTCCTTCTGGCTTCGGCCGGTGTGGCGCACGGGCAAGTGCAACTCAAGGAAGGTTTTCCACAGCAATACACCGTGGTTGCGGGGGACACACTCTGGGACATCTCCGGTAAATACCTGCGCCAGCCATGGCAATGGCCAGAGCTGTGGCAGGCCAATCCGCAAATCGAAAACCCCAATCTCATCTATCCCGGCGATTCGCTGGCGCTGGTCTATGTCAACGGCCAGCCGCGCCTGACCCTCAATCGCGGTGCATCGCGCGGCACAATCAAGCTTTCGCCTCGCGTACGCAGTTCGCCGGTGGCCGAAGCCATCCCGAGCATTCCGCTGCGTTCGATCAATAGCTTTTTGCTGAGTAACCGCATCGTCGACAAGGTCGAGGATTTCAACGAGGCGCCTTACATCGTCGCCGGCGATGCCGAACGCGTGCTCAGCGGCACCGGAGACCGCATCTTCGCCCGCGGTCATTTCGATCCGGATCAGCCGGTTTACGGGATCTTCCGTCAGGGCAAGGTTTACACCGACCCCGAGACCAAGGAGTTTTTGGGGATCAACGCCGACGACATCGGTGGCGGCGAAATTGTTGCCACTGAAGGCGATGTCGCCACTCTCGCCTTACAGCGCACGACCCAGGAAGTGCGCCTCGGCGACCGCTTGTTCAGCGGCGAAGAACGCTCGATCAACTCGACCTTCATGCCCAGCGCGCCGAGAACCCCGGTCAACGGGCTGATCATCGATGTGCCGCGCGGCGTGACACAGATTGGCGCGCTGGATGTGGTCACGCTGAACAAGGGGCAGCGTGATGGCCTCGTCGAAGGCAACGTGCTGGTGGTGATGAAAACCGGTGAAACCGTGCGCGACCGGATCACTGGCCAGCCGCTGAAGATCCCCGATGAGCGGGCCGGATTGCTGATGGTTTTCCGCACCTACGACAAGCTCAGCTACGGGCTGGTGCTCAACGCTTCGCGCTCGTTGGCCGTGATGGACAAGGTGCGAAATCCGTAAGCAGGCTCCACAAGTTACCAACAGAGTTATCCACAGCTTATTCCCGTTTGAACGGGGCCCATAACGATCAAGGATGATCCATGTCGCTGCCTGCCGTTACACCGGTTTCCCCCGCGGAACTGGAAGCTCGTTTACGTTTGCACCGTTTACCGGAACTCGGCCCGGCGCGTTTCAAGAAGCTGCTTGAAGCGTTCGGTTCGGCCTCCAAGGCCATCAGCGCGCCGGCCAGTGCCTGGCGTTCGCTGGGCTTGCCGTTGGCGTGCGCCGAGGCTCGCCGGGCCAATGATGTGCGCGATGGCGCCAGCCACGCATTGGCCTGGCTAGAGCGTCCGGGCCAGCATTTACTGATGTGGGACCAGCCTGACTACCCGGCGTTGCTGGCGCAAATCAGCGACGCGCCGCCGCTGTTGTTCGTGGCGGGTAATCCGGGAATTCTGGAAAAACCGCAACTGGCGATGGTTGGCAGTCGCCGCGCTTCACGGCCGGGCATGGACACCGCTGCCGCATTTTCCCGCAGCCTGGCGGGCGCCGGTTTCGTCATCACCAGCGGTCTGGCGCTGGGCATTGATGCGGCCGCGCATCAAGCCGCACTGGACGTGGGCGGGCGAACGGTCGGTGTACTTGGCACGGGACTTGAAAAGTTTTATCCACAGCGCAATCGACGACTGGCCGACGCCATGATTGCATCGGGCAGTGCGGTGCTTTCGGAGTTCCCGCTGGACGCCGGCCCCACCGCCAGCAACTTCCCCCGGCGCAATCGAATCATCAGCGGTTTGTCGCTTGGTGTGCTGGTGGTTGAAGCCAGCGTGGCGAGTGGTTCGCTGATCACCGCGAGGCTGGCGGCGGAGCAAGGTCGGGAGGTGTATGCGATTCCTGGATCGATCCATCATCCCGGCGCCAAAGGCTGTCATCAGTTGATCCGGGACGGCGCGATGCTGGTGGAAACCATCGAACATATCCTCGAAGCCTTGCGCGGCTGGCAACAGTTGCCGTTGTACGGCGAGGCTCCTTCGGTGACCCATCCGTTGCTCATGCTGTTGCACGCGGCCCCGCACACCAGCGAAGCGTTGTCCGTCACCAGCGGCTGGGCCTTGCCCAAAGTGCTGGCGGCGCTGACCGAGCTGGAAATGGAGGGCCGCGCCGTTTGCGAAAGTGGTCGCTGGTTTGCGCGGGTGAGCTAGGTTTTATAAGGAAGATCGGTAAACTGCGCAGAGCCTTATTCCGGAGAGTTTTTCATGGTCAACAGTTGGCGTGTGCAACAAGCCGCGCAAGCCGTTCGCGCAGGGGCGGTGATTGCCTATCCAACCGAAGCGGTCTGGGGGCTGGGTTGCGACCCATGGGACGAAGAAGCGGTTGAGCGTCTGTTGATGCTCAAGGGTCGGTCTGTGGGCAAGGGGTTGATTCTGGTTGCCGACAATATCCGGCAGTTCGACTTTCTCTTCGAAGACTTCCCGGAACTGTGGATGGACCGCATGGCCAGCACGTGGCCGGGACCGAACACCTGGCTGGTGCCGCATCAGAACCTGTTGCCGCAGTGGATCACCGGGGTGCATGAAACCGTGGCATTGCGGGTCAGCGATCATCCGCTGGTGCGGGATTTGTGCGCAATTGTCGGGCCGCTGGTGTCGACCTCGGCCAATCCGCAGGGACGGCCGGCGGCGCGCACGCGGATTCGCGTGGAGCAGTATTTCCGTGGACAGCTGGATTTGGTGTTGGGCGGGAACCTGGGGGGGCGCAAGAATCCGAGCGTCATTCGGGATCTGGCGACCGGCCACGTTGTGCGTCAGGGCTGATACCGCGTTATCGTTCATCGCGGGTAAACCCGGCTCCCACAGATTTCGGTTATCCCTGTGGGAGCCGGGCTTGCCCGCGATGAGGCCCTCAAGGCAACAGTACAGTCGAGCCGGTAGTCCGTCGTGCCGACAACTCGGTCTGCGCCTTCGCCGCATCCGCCAGCGGATACGTGTGACTGATGTCCACGTGCAGCTTTCCGCTGATGATCATCTCAAACAACTCATCCGCCATCCGCTGCAGGTTCTCGGCATTGTTGGCGTAAGTCCCGAGCGTCGGCCGGGTTACGTACAGCGAACCCTTCGCCGCCAGTATCCCCAGGTTCACCCCGTCCACCGCACCTGACGCATTGCCAAAGCTCACCACCAACCCGCGAGGCGCTGCGCTATCGAGCGACGTCAGCCACGTGTCTTTGCCCACGCCGTCGTACACCACCGGCACCTTCTTCCCGTCGGTCAATTCCAGTACACGTTGTGCGACGTTTTCATGGCTGTAGTCGATGGTCGCCCAGGCACCGTTGGCCTTGGCCAGTGCGGCTTTCTCCGGCGAGCTGACCGTGCCGATCAACTTCACGCCCAGCGCCCTCGCCCATTGGCAGGCCAGCGAACCGACCCCCCCGGCGGCGGCGTGGAACAGCACGGTTTCGCCACCCTTGAGTTCATAGGTCTGACGCAACAGGTACTGCACGGTCAGGCCCTTGAGCATCACCCCAGCCGCCGTTTCGAAGCTGATCGCCTCCGGCAGCAGCACCAGATTGGCCTCGGGCAAGACGTGAACGTCGCTGTAAGCACCCAACGGGCCGCTGCCGTAAGCCACACGGTCACCGACCTTGAAGCGGGTCACTTCGCTGCCCACCGCTTCGACGATGCCCGCGCCTTCCGATCCCAGACCCGATGGCAGGGCAGGTGGTGGATAGAGGCCGCTGCGGTAATAGGTGTCGATGAAGTTCAGGCCGATGGCCTTGTTGGCGACGCGGACCTGCTGCGGACCGGGCTCGGCGGGTTGGAATTCGACGTACTCGAGCACTTCGGGGCCGCCATGGGCGCGGAACTGGATTCGCTTTGCCATCAGAACTCTCCTTAGGTCATTTGCCAAGCGCCCTATCGGACTCCTAACCCTGATCTTCGTCAACTGCGGTGGAGCAAGGTGCAGTGTTATCCTACGCAGCAATTTGCCGCCGGCCATTGATGCGCCGCGCCGCTTTGCCCGATTCAAGGTGATGACATGACAACCCGCACCGAGGCCGTAAAAGCCTACCTGCTCGACCTGCAAGACCGTATTTGCTCGGCCCTCGAAGCTGAGGACGGCGGCACACGCTTCGTCGAAGACGCCTGGATCCGGCCTGCCGGTGGTGGCGGTCGCACGCGAGTGATCGAAAATGGCGCGGTGATCGAAAAGGGCGGCGTCAACTTTTCCCACGTCTTTGGCAGCGGTCTCCCACCGTCCGCCAGCGCCCATCGGCCAGAATTGGCCGGCCGGGGCTTCGAAGCCCTCGGCGTGTCGCTGGTGATTCACCCGCACAACCCGCATGTGCCGACGTCCCACGCCAATGTGCGCTTTTTCATCGCTGAAAAAGAAGGTGAAGATCCGGTCTGGTGGTTCGGCGGCGGTTTCGACCTGACCCCTTATTACGGCAACGAAGCAGACTGCGTGCACTGGCACCGCGTTGCCGAGCAGGCGTGTGCGCCGTTCGGGCCGGACGTCTATTCGCGCTACAAAGCCTGGTGCGACAGCTATTTCCACATCAAGCATCGCCACGAGCCGCGCGGCATCGGTGGCCTGTTCTTTGATGATTTGAACGAGTGGGACTTTGACACCAGCTTCGCGTTCATGCGCGCCATCGGCGACGCGTACATCGACGCGTACCTGCCAATCGTGCAGCGCCGCAAGCACGATGCGTTCACCGCCAAGCAGCGTGAATTCCAGGAATTCCGTCGTGGCCGTTACGTCGAATTCAACCTGGTCTACGACCGTGGCACCTTGTTCGGCCTGCAATCGGGCGGGCGTACCGAGTCGATCCTGATGTCGCTGCCGCCGCAAGTGCGCTGGAGCTACGACTGGAAAGCCGAACCGGGCAGCGAAGAAGCGCGCTTGACCGAGTATTTCCTGCAAGACCGCGATTGGTTGGCCGAGGCCTGAACGAGGAGTTCTGATGGACCGTTACGTCGTATTCGGTAACCCGATTGGCCACAGCAAGTCGCCGCTGATCCACCGTTTGTTCGCCGAGCAAACCGCGCAGCAACTTGACTACAGCACCTCGCTGGCGCCACTCGACGACTTTTCCGACTTCGCCCGGGCGTTTTTCCGCGAAGGTCGTGGTGCCAATGTGACGGTGCCGTTCAAGGAAGACGCCTTTCGCCTGGCCGACAGCCTGACGGAACGTGCGCAACGAGCTGGCGCGGTGAACACCTTGAGCAAACTCGCCGACGGCAGCCTGCTGGGGGATAACACCGACGGCGCCGGGCTGGTGCGCGATTTGACGGTCAACGCCGGTTTCAGCCTCAAGGGCAAACGCATTCTGCTGCTCGGCGCGGGCGGCGCGGTGCGTGGTGCACTGGAACCTTTGCTGGCCGAGCACCCGGCGTCGGTGATCATCGCCAACCGCACGGTGGAAAAAGCCGAGTTGCTGGCGGAATTGTTCGCGGACCTGGGGCCGGTGTCGGCCAGCGGTTTCGATTGGTTGAAGGAATCGGTGGACCTGATCATCAACGCGACGTCGGCGAGCCTGTCCGGTGATGTGCCGCCGATTGCCGGCAGCTTGATCGAGCCGGGCAAGACCGTTTGCTACGACATGATGTATGGCAAGGAGCCGACTTCGTTCTGCCGTTGGGCCACGGAACAGGGCGCGGCGGTGTCGATGGATGGTTTGGGCATGCTCGTGGAGCAAGCGGCAGAAGCCTTCTTCCTGTGGCGCGGCGTGCGCCCGGACACAGCGCCGGTACTGGCCGAACTGCGCCGTCAGCTGACACTGTAATCAGTGTAGGAGTGAGCCTGCTCGCGATGGTGGAGTGTAAAGCGCCATCAATGTTTGAATGTACCGGCCACATCGCGAGCAGGCTCTCCTACAAGGGATCGCCGCGAAGTCGGATCAATCCTCAAACCGGATCGGGCACTTCTCCGCCCCTTCCAGCTTCCTCAACTCCTCCACCACCTGCGGCCGCGCGCTGCGCAGCGTCAGGCTGCGATCCTGCTTCAGCAGTCGCCGCGCTTCCTGATGCAACATCTCTACCCCTGAATAATCGATGAAGTTGATCTGCTGCGCCTCGATCACCACGCGCGCACCGTGCAGGCGTTGCAGGCGCACTTGCAGGTAATGGCTGGCGCCGAAGAAGATCGAACCGCCCACCCTCAGAATGTCTTCATCCCCTTCGTATGAATGCTGCACCCGCGGTTGCGAGGTGCGCTTGAGGTAGAAGAACAATGAAGCGAGCACCCCGGCATAAATCGCCGTCTGCAACTCCAGCAGCAACGTGGCGACACAGGTCAGCGCCATCACCACGAATTCCGCGTGGCTGACGCGCAACAGCGCCCGTATGCCGCGATGGTCGACCAGCCCCCAGGCGATCAGCAGAATGCTGCCGGCCATGGCCGGGATCGGGATGTGAGCGATTAAGCCTGCACCGAAGATCGCGAACAGTGCGACCCACACGGCCGAGAACACCCCGGCCATTGGTGAGCAGGCACCGGCTTCATAACTCAAACCCGAACGTGTGAAGGATCCGGCTGACAGCGAGCCGGAAAAAAGCGCGCCGACGATGTTCGACAGGCCTTGGGCGCGGACTTCCTGATTGGCGTCGAGCAATTGCTGCGAGCGGGCCGACAACGAGCGGGCAATCGACAGGCTGGTCACCAATCCCAGCATGCCCACCGCCACCGCGCTTGGCAGCAGGCGCAGGATCAAGTCCAGATCCAGCGGCACCGGGCTGAACGGCGGCAAGCGCCCGACAAAGGCGCTGACCAACTTCACATGGCCGAACATCGATGGCCACAGCCACACCAGCAGCCCGCCGAGGACCAGCGTGATCAACAAGGTCGGCCAGCGAGGCAGCATCATCTTCAACACTGCGCCGACGACGACCGTCGCCAGTCCCAGTACCAACGACGGTTTATCCAAAGCACCGAGGTGTTTGAACAGCGTCAGGAAGCTGTCCAGCGCCGTGGCCTGGCTGGGCAAATCCAGCCCCAGCAAGTTCGGCAACTGCCCGATGGCAATCACCACCGCCGCACCGAGGGTGAAACCCAGCACCACCGAATGCGAGACAAAATTCACCAGGGCACCGAACCGCAGCATGCCGAGCAGCCATTGGAAAATACCGGCCAGGAGTGTCAGCAGCAGGATCAGCGTGATGTAGTCCTGTGACGCGGGGACGGCCAGCGGACTGACGCTGGCGAACAGGACAATGGAGATCGCCGCTGTAGGACCGCAGATCAAATGCCACGACGAACCCCACAGGCACGCGATCAACACCGGGATGATCGCGGCGTACAAACCGTATTCCGGTGGGAGACCGGCGATCAGTGCGTAGGCAATGGACTGCGGCAACGCGAGAATCGCCCCGCTGAGGCCGACGATCAGGTCGCGCCCGACGCTGGCGCGGGTTTGCCGGGGCAACCAACTGAGGAAGGGAAAGAGTGAGTGACGGCTGGGGAAGGCCATGGGTCCTCTCGGGTGGGGTTTTGGCGCAAGGGTAGCAGGACGCAAGCCTAATGTTCCCTTTGTGGGAGCGAGCCTGCTCGCGAATGCGGAGTGTCAGTCGACATAATTGTCGGATCTGACGGGCGCTTCGCGAGCAGGCTCGCTCCCACATGGGTTTAGAGTTTGGCTTTCACTGCCGGCAACGCGTCCTTGCCATCCGCTGTCTTCACGCCCTCCAGCCACTTGTCCAGCACCGCCGGATTGGCCTTGATCCACGCCTTGGCCGCGTCCGCATTGCTGACTTTCTTGTTCACCACCTCGGCCATGATGCTGTTCTCCATGTCCTGGGTGAAGCTCAGGTTGGTCAGCAGTTTGCCCACGTTCGGGCAGGCTTCGGCGTAGCCCTTGCGGGTTAGGGTGTGCACGCTGCCGGTGTCACCGAAGTACTTCTCACCACCCTTCAGGTAATGCATTTTGAGTTGCACATTCATCGGGTGCGGGGTCCAGCCGAGGAAGGTCACGAATTTCTGTTTCTTCACCGCGCGAGACACTTCGGCCAACATCGCCTGCTCGCTGGACTCGATCAGTTTCCATTGGCCCATGTCGAAATCGTTTTTCTTGATGATTTCCTGCAACGAGATGTTCGCTGGTGCGCCCGAGCCAATGCCGTAGATCTTCTTGTCGAACTTGTCGGCAAATTTGTTCAGGTCGGCAAAGTTATGCACACCCGCGTCCCAAACATAATCGGGAACGGCGAGGGTGAACTCGGTGCCATCGAGGTTCTTCGCCAACTGTGTGACATCGCCGGTGGCCACGAACTTGTCGTAGAAGCCCTGCTGCGCCGGCATCCAGTTACCCAGGAACACGTCGACCTGGCCATCCTTCAACCCGCCGAAGGTAATCGGCACCGCGAGGGTGTCGACCTTGGCCTTGTAGCCCATGCCGTCCAGCAGAAACCCGGTGATGGCGTTGGTCGCGGCGATGTCGCTCCAGCCAGGGTCGGCCATTTTCACCGTCTCGCAGCTTTGATCGGCAAAGGCCGATGCGCTGCCCAGAGCCAAAAGCCCGACCGTCAGTACTGTGGATAACTTTTGCATGGACTTCCCCTTAACATTATTGGTTTTGGCAGGGTTGTGGATAACGTGCTTTGCGCTCCAGATCATCGAGGTCGATATGGTTGCGCATGTACTGCTGACTGGCGTCCACCAGCGGCTGGTGATCCCAGCTCTTCAGCTTGCCGATGGTCAACGCCTCGGCAACGAAACGACGGCGCCGCTGGCTGGCGAGCACTTGTTGGTGAATCTCCGGAATGTTCCATTTGGCGCGTGCTTCGGCTAGAAATTCTTCGAAAAGCTGCAGATGTTGCGGCGATTGACTGAGTTCTTCCAGTTCTCGCGGGTCGTTGTGTACGTCGAAGAGTAGGCAGGGATCATCTTCGCTGTAGATGAATTTGTAAGCGCCGCGACGGATCATCATCAACGGGCTGATAGTGCCTTCGGCCATGTATTCGCCGAACACTTCGTCATGACCGCCCTGCCCTTGCAGGTGCGAAACCAGCGAGCGACCGTCCAGTGGCAAACCTGGCTCCAGCGAGCCACCGGCCAGTTCCACGAAGGTCGGCAAAAGGTCGGCGGTGGACACGGCGGCGCTGACCCGCCCAGCCCCGAACTGCCCCGGCGCACTTATCAACAGGGGCACACGGGCGGCCATTTCGTACCAGTGCATTTTGTACCAGAGTCCGCGCTCACCGAGCATGTCGCCATGGTCGCCGGAAAATACGATGATGGTGTCGTCAATCAGACCGGTTTCCTCAAGTGTTTGCAGGAGTTTGCCGACGTTGCTGTCGATATAGCTGCATGCACCGAAGTAGGCACGGCGGGCATCGCGAATCTTATCCACAGGCAGCGGTTTATCCCACAGGTCATAGACCTTCAATAAGCGCTGGGAGTGCGGATCGAGTGCGGTCTGCGCCGGGGTTTCAGGCAACGGAATGTCGGCATCGTCGTACATGTCCCAGAAAGCCTTGGGGATCGTGTACGGATCGTGCGGGTGAGTCATCGAAACGGTCAGGCAAAACGGCTGGTCGCCGTCCTCGCGGATGTGATCGAACAAGTATTGCTGGGCCTTGAACACCACCTCCTCGTCGAAATCCAGCTGATTGGTGCGCACGCACGGCCCGGCTTGCAGCACCGACGACATGTTGTGATACCAGGTCGGACGCACATCCGGCTCATCCCAATTCACGGCCCAGCCGTAGTCGGCCGGGTAGATGTCGCTGGTCAGGCGTTCTTCGTAGCCATGGAGTTGGTCCGGGCCGCAAAAGTGCATCTTGCCGGACAGCGCAGTGCGGTAGCCGAGGCGACGCAGGTAGTGGGCGTAGGTCGGTACGTCAGCGGGGAAATCGGCCGCGTTATCGTAAGCGCCGATCTTGCTCGGCAATTGACCGCTGACCAGGGTAAAGCGCGACGGCGCGCATAGGGGGCTGTTGCAATAAGCAGCGTCGAACACCACACCTTCGGCGGCGAGGCGGCTCAGATTCGGCAGTTTGATCGGCGAAGGACCGTAGAACGGCAACATTGGCGCGGCCATTTGATCGGCCATGATGAAAAGAATGTTCTTGCGCTTCATGTGATCGCGGCATTCCATAGTGAATATTTATGCGAGAGTGCTGCGACCGAGCATGTTACCCATGCACTTTGCGGTAAAGCCCATGCCAGGCAATGACTAGGATTAGCCCAGCTTATGTATGACGCCCTTGGTGATTTGTCGCTCGACTTGCTTCGTGCCTTTGAAGCAGCCGCCCGTCATCGCAGCTTTACCGCGGCGGCGGTTGAGCTTGGCACTACGCAGCCGGCGGTCAGTCAGCAGATCAAGCGATTGGAGGAGCAACTCGCGACGCGGTTGTTTGACCGCATTTATCGCGGTATTGAATTGACAGAAGCCGGGACTATTCTTTTTGAGCAAGTTCAGCTCGGTTTGCAGAATATCGACGCGGGATTGAGCGCGATCAGCGCACAGCAGCAACATGAGGTGCTGCAAGTCGCGACCGATTTCGCATTCGCCGCTTACTGGCTGATGCCGCGTCTGCACCGTTTTCACAAAGCCAATCCACAGGTGGACGTCAGCCTGGTCACCAGTGAACGCAGCCACAACATGCTGCGCACCGATATTGATGTGGCGGTGTTGTTTGGCGACGGACGCTTCAAGCAGGGTGAAAGCCATTGGCTGTTCAGCGAAGAAGTGTTTCCAGTGTGCAGCCCGCTGTTGCTCAAGGATCGTTCCCTGCCCTTGTCTGCACAGTCGTTGCTGGAGTTTCCGCTGCTTCATTTAAGGGGTGAAAACAGCAGTAACTGGTTCGACTGGAGCGGTGTGTTTCGCGAGTTGGGGATAACGTCGGCACCCGCACCGGGGCAGTTACGCTTCGACAATTACACGCTATTGATTCAAGCGGCGATTGGCGGACAAGGCGTAGCGATTGGCTGGCGGCACCTTGTGGATAACTTGCTGGCGCAGGATTTGTTGTGTCGGCCGATTGCCGAGACGGTAATTTCCAGGCTGGGCTATTACGTGGTCCTGCCCCAGCGAAAACGGCGTGGAGCGTTGATTCAACAGTTTGTGGACTGGTTGATGGAGGAACAGGCCAGTAGCGCGCAATCGCTTAATGGCCTGCCATTGCCCTCTATTGCTGTTTAGTCTCAGCCGCGATGAAGTTCACGTGCTCGCTAACATGCAGGTTCAGATGCAGTTCATCGGCAATCCCTACGGCCACGCGGTTCAACCGTTGAAGGGGTTCTGCCAAGCCCGGTTCGAGGCTGTCGCTGACATGGCTGAAGTGCTCGATCGTCAGACCGGGCACACCGCGCGGCGCATTGACCAGCGTCCAGCGCAAAGCACTGTTTTGCAGCGCTTCGCGGATTTCTTCGGCGGCGTGGCGTTGCAATCGATCTTCTATTTCCGGATCGTCCAGCAATTCAAAATCACCTACCAGAAACAGCCGCGTAATGCCTGCTGCCTGCATGCCATCGATCAACGCATCCACGGCAAGCACTTGCTCGACCGGACCCGGCACGATGGTTTTTTCGACGTATTCGCTGTTGAACGGCAATCCTGGCGCATCCAGTAAACAGATCACGGCTGAGCACCCCGCCACGCTTTGTTTAACGCGCTCGGCTTCAAACAGGTCGCCGGTTTTTGTGCGCAGGCCCGGGCGTGGCGCCAACGCCGTCAGGTCGTCCAGAATGGCGATCACTTCATGTTGGCGCCGCAGCATTTCAGCCATCAGCGCACTGCCCAGGCTACTCATGGCACCATAAAGCACCACTTTTACCACCGGGGTTTCGGCATTTTTCATTGCTGAAGTTCCTTGTTTCCTGCGTATATGGCGTGTGACCTGTAGGAAACGGTGAGGGTTCGACCGGGTTTCAGGGGGATTCAGATGCAGCAGATCAAGGGTTATCACGCCCATGTGTATTTCGACGCCAGCACCATCGATCAGGCTCGGACACTGTGCGAACAGGCGGCGCAGTTGTTCTCGCTAAAAATGGGCCGCGTACACGAACGCCCGGTCGGCCCGCACCCGGACTGGAGCTGCCAACTGGCGTTCGGGCCCGAACTCATTGGTGACGTGCTGCCGTGGCTGGCGCTCAACCGCAACGGGTTGGTGGTGTTCCTGCACCCGGACACCGGTAATGACTTGCTCGATCACACCGAGCACGCGATCTGGATGGGCGCGATCCGGGCCCTGGATCTGTCTATTTTTTGATCAGATCGTTTCTTCTGCTTCGCCGGGCAAGTGTTCGTCCAGGTGCAGCCAGGGCAAGCGGCTGTCGGTCCATATATGCCGCTCGGCCGGTGCCAGCTCTGGATGGTCGAAGGTGGCGACGGTGACGTCGATGCTCTCGGGGCTGAGAGGGTTCATGAACGTCAGTTGCGCCCCACAGTTCGGGCAGAAATTGCGCACGCCGGTTGAAGAAGACAGGTACTGCGCGGGTGTTCCTTTCAGCCATTGAAAGGCTGACGCGGGCACGGTGATCCAGGTGGTGACGATCCCGCCGCTGACCCGTCGGCAAATCGAACAATGACAGTGGGCGATGTCGTGCAACGGCCCGTTGAATTGATAGCGCAGATGTCCGCAGTGGCAGCCGCCGGTGTGAATGTTGGTCATCCTGTTTGCTCCTGTTGCCTATGTGCTGACCCCTTCGCGAGCAGACTCGCTCCCACAGTGGGGTCTCAGTGGCCACAGATCTATGGTGGGAGCGAGCCTGCTCGCGAAGGCCGCAACTCGGTCCATCTGGATAAACCGGTCCGACGACCGGTCGCCCATCCGCGCAATGCTTTTACCGGCGAAAGCTGGCTGAAAGCTTCCCCGATTAGGATCGCCCCCACTGCCGGCAACAGACCGGTTGGCCAATGAGTGTTTTATCGCTCGCACGGCCCATTTAACAACAACAATGGTGATCCTGATGTCCTTTGCTACCCGCCGCTTCGCTGTCACTCCGCCCGTACGCCTCGTGCTTCCCGTTCTGCGCTGACCCAACCGGTTCGCCCATTTCCCCTAGCCGCGCTACGCCTGGAGTATTCCCATGCTGACTTTCCTTGGCTTTGCCATGGTCATCACGTTCATGTTCCTGATCATGACCAAGCGCCTGTCCGCGCTGATCGCCTTGATCATCATCCCGATCGTCTTTGCCCTGTTCGGCGGTTTTGCGCCGAAGATCGGTCCGATGATGCTCGAAGGCATCACCAAGCTTGCGCCGACCGGCGTGATGCTGATGTTCGCCATTCTGTATTTCGCCCTGATGATCGACTCCGGCCTGTTTGACCCGGCCGTGCGCAAGATCCTCAAACTGGTCAAGGGCGACCCGCTGAAAGTTTCGGTCGGCACCGCCGTACTGGCGCTCGTCGTTTCCCTCGATGGGGACGGCGCGACCACTTATATGATCTGCGTGGCCGCCATGCTGCCGCTCTACAGCCGCATCGGCATGAGCCCGCGGATCATGGCCGGCCTGATCATCCTCGCCGGTGGCGTGATGAACATGACCCCATGGGGTGGCCCGACCGCTCGTGCGGCCAGCGCCCTGCATGTCGACCCGTCGGACATTTTCGTGCCGATGATTCCGGCAATGCTGGCGGGCGTGGTGGCGATCCTGGCGATTGCCTACTTCTACGGTAAGCGCGAGCGTGCGCGCCTGGGTGAATTGCACCTGGCCGGCGATGAAATCGACCACAGTGAAATCAGCGTTTCGCAGTTCCCGGACGCCCGTCGTCCGAAACTGATCTGGTTCAACGGTTTGCTGACCCTCGCGCTGATGTGCACCCTGATCGCCGGCCTGTTGCCGCTGCCGGTGCTGTTCATGGTGGCGTTCAGTATCGCGATGATCGTCAACTATCCTTGCCTGCAAATGCAGAAGGACCGCGTTGCGGCTCACGCCGGTAGCGTGTTGTCGGTGGTCGGTCTGATCTTCGCGGCGGGTATCTTCACCGGTATCCTGTCCGGCACCGGCATGGTCGACGCGATGTCCAAAAGCCTGCTGGGGGTCATCCCGGATTTCCTCGGGCCGTACCTGGCCGTGATCACTGCGCTGGTGAGCATGCCGTTTACGTTTTTCATGTCGAACGACGCATTTTATTACGGCGTGTTACCAGTGCTTGCCGAAGCCGCCAGTCATTACGGTATAACCGCAGTGGAAATGGCACGTGCCTCGATCGTCGGTCAGCCCGTCCACTTGCTGAGCCCGCTGGTACCATCGACCTATTTGTTGGTGGCCCTGGCCGGTATCGAATTCGGTGACCATCAGCGCTTTACCCTGAAATGGGCCGTGCTGGTGTGCATGTGCATACTGGTTGCAGCGTTGCTGATGGGGATTTTTCCGCTGTTCAGCACTCTATAACCAAAGACTCATCACGACGGGTCCGGTCTTCGCGGTTTGAAGCCCGGGCCTTTCGTGGTTTAACACTCGCTCAAAGGAATACACATGGAATGGCTGACCAACCCTGAAATCTGGGTTGCCTTCTTTACACTGACCGCCCTGGAAATCGTCCTGGGTATCGATAACATCATCATGATTTCGATCCTGGTCAGCCGCATGCCCAAGCACATGCAGGCGCGCACCCGGATTTTCGGTCTGGCCCTGGCCATGATCACGCGGATCCTGTTGCTGCTGTCGATCACCTGGGTCATGCGCCTCACTGCCGACCTGTTCGAGGTGTTCGGCCAGGGTATTTCCGGGCGAGACCTGATCCTGTTCTTCGGTGGTCTGTTCCTGCTGTGGAAGAGCTCGCAAGAGATGTACCACGCGCTGGAAGGTGAAGACGAAACCAACGAAGAGCCGAGCGGCAAGGGCGGCAACTTCCTCTACACCATCATCCAGATCGCGATCATTGACATCGTGTTCTCGCTGGATTCGGTGATCACCGCCGTCGGCATGGTCTCCCATGTTCCGGTCATGGTCGCCGCGATCGTCGTGGCTGTGCTGGTGATGATGTGGGCGTCCGGCACCATCAGCGAGTTCATCGACAAGCACCCGTCGCTGAAGATGCTGGCGCTGTCGTTCCTGCTGATCGTCGGTACCGTGCTGATTGCCGAATCCCTGGACGTACACGTGCCAAAAGGCTACGTCTACTTCGCCATGGCGTTCTCGCTGGCGGTTGAAGCGATCAACATCAAGATGCGCACTGCCATCGCGAAAAAGAAGAAACAGCAAGATCCGGTGAAACTGCGCAAGGACATTCCGGGCCAATAACCCAAACGTCAGCGCAATACCCTGTGGGAGCGAGCTTGCTCGCGATAGCGGTCTTTCAGTCAACAGCACTGTTGAATGTGAAGGCCCCATCGCGAGCAAGCTCGCTCCCACATTTTTTTTGTGCAGGGTTCAGGGACTAGTGGGTAGCGGGCGGATCGAGGTTATCCAGCACTCGATTCACCGCCAATTCTCCTAGCATGATGACCTGCTGAATCCCCAGCAACGTATGGCGTTGCGGGCCCCCCAGAAACCCGGCGAGATCACTCGCCATGACGCTGGCTGACGCCAACGATTCGCAGGCATGCGCTAGCAGGGTTTCGTTATCAATCTTGGGGTCTATAAGGAAGATGGTGCTGGGTTTGCGCGGCGGGAAGTCGTGGGGGACCGGATCGCTGTCCGGTGGGTTGGGCGTTACCTTGAACATAAATAGAACTCCAGTACTGGTTACGTGGAGCCCTCACACTCGCTACCAAACGAAGGTGGTGGCCATACACAGGTTGGTAGACCGGAGTACTGGAACCGGCGCCCCCGAAGGGACCCTGCGCATGGCCACCATAAAGCTGCGAACTGAGAAAGCGTCCGCAGAAAGTGGCTATGCGCCAGAACTCCGGGCTACCAAACCCGATCACTGTTTTCAGCGACCGGGAAACGATAGAGGCCTGGTTCAAGGCGCACAAGCCGGCGGATTCTGTAGTAACCGTAGGCAACGACGCAAGGCGTTGTAGCCTCTGAGAAGTAACTCGGAGTATTTTTAAACAGGGCTCCCCGCGCTCGAACATTTAAGCATTTTCCTACAGCCATCGCGCGTGGTGCTTGATACGGTCGCACTCCAAGGTTGACGCACAGCCCCTTGGTGGTTAGCGTCCCGCACTCGCCTCAAACGACAATGACAAGGAGTGCATATGTCTGGAAAACCGGCTGCACGCGTCACGGACCCGACCACTTGCCCGATTCCGGGCCATGGCACCAACCCCATCGCCAGCGGCTCCCCCGATGTGTTTTTTAATGGCCTCGCCGCTGCGAGAGTCAGCGACACCTGCACCTGCGGCCAGGCACTCAGCGGCGGCTTCTCCTCCACGGTGTTCATCAACGGCCTGAACGCCATGACCCTCGATGGCACCACGAGCACGGCGGCGTAATAGTCGGCGGCTCCGGCAACGTAATCATCGGCAGCACCCATACCCCGGCGCCGTTCATTCCGCCCCTCCCGATCATTGGCCAGCCCGTCGTGGAATTCAAAGCCGTCAGCGCTGGCAATGGCGAACCGATAGCCGAACGAGGCTACGAAATCGAAACCGCCGAAGGCCGCATCGTCAAAGGCCAGACCAACGCCTTGGGCATGACCCAAAGTGTCGCCACGCTAAAACCCGATCTCGCCGTCGTCCGCTGGACCGTCTAAGCCTCAAGGAAGAATCAATTGACCGGACAATGCATCGCCCCAGACGACCTGGACATGAAAAAACTCTGGAACAGCACCTGCGAACTGCCTGCCTGCAAGCGCGAAACCACCACAGGCGGTCCCAACCCCAAGACCCGCGTCGAAGTGCCGTTGCTGACCTGCAACTGCCTGTGGCGCCGGTTTCAGAAAGAAGCCGAAGAATGGGTCGCTCCGGGTGGCGTACTGATCGCCGACCCACAATCACGTAACCGCAAGATCAACGCCGCATATGCGCAGTTGTGGCTGGCGGATAACCGGTTTCAATGGGCGGGGTTGGCGGCGTTTGCGTCGAAGCAGGTGGGGTGTGGGTTGTTGCACGCGGCCAAGTTGCAAAAAGGTATTGCCGCAGAAAAGAAAGCCCACCAAAGATTGCGTCAGGCCCCATCAGAAACCTTATTTGAAGGGCTTGGGTTCAAGCTAAGCCGAACTGATCCTGATATTCAGTCTGAAGTAGACAAAGCTAGGTCAGAGAATCCGGTACCCACGACGGACATCACGCTCGGCGACAATTCTCGGTCGTTGGTTCAACAACAACTCGACTATGTGTACGAAATGTTGGCGTTGGGAAACACTGCGCTATTTCTGGATGTTTATCCTCTCCATCGGTTTTTCATGGTTCGGGGGTATAAGGAAATGGAGAAATGCCTGAGAAGTCGGATAGAAATCGCAAAAGACGTGATGTGGTCCATCGGTGATAGCGTCCGTTTCGGCGTTGCCCATAAAGAAATTTTTGATACCTTTGAAGCAATCGAAGCGGGAAACATCGCCGACAGCGTTAACTACATGGCTGCGCACGAGCAGATCAATATTCTGCAACCGGCGATGTATGACGATGTGCACTTCGCCTCGCTCATCCGTGGTACGCATGCCTCTGACATCGTTTCCGTCGTTACTGGTCTGCTTTCCGGCGTTCCAGAGGGGATACAGCTCACCTTGGCCAGTCAGTGCAAAGCTCCCGACAGTCGAAGCGTCACTTTCAGCAGCAACCCGTTGGCAAATCTGGCGGACAAGGATCAAAGGATGACATTCGTGCTTCGGGCCGCAGCACAGTTCAATGCCTTGCTAAATAATCCCGCGACTAAAAGACAGCTGCAACGCTCTATAACCGACATCGCAAGTGGAAATGGAGTGCACCAGTGACTGAATCAAAGCAGCGCTGGTTGATTTTTATTGTTTTCATTCTTCTGGTGTCGGGAAGCCTGGTGTATGCCCGTTTGAGCACCAAAACCTTATCCGTCCATATCGGAAAGCCCTACGAACAGGTCATTAAAGACTCATCTTTCCCTGTCGAAGAAAAAACGGCTATCTATCCAGGTGACCCTAATAACGCGAAAGATCCTCGTAGACCTGGTTCCACGTGGATCAGCAGCCCGACTGTCATTGAGTTTGATGATCCAGCTTATGGATTCAAACTTCCTCCGACGGTGTTTGGTGCCGTTACTTATGGAGGGCAGAAAGTATCGACTGTAACCACATCACCCATGTTGGAAACGATGCCATTCACGGCCGCTGTGGATCGATTGGTGGATGTACAAAACACCCTCAAGTCCGGAGGGTGGATGCTTGAGCCTTTGGAAAATAACGACTGGTTCAGTGTCGACTCTGCTGCAGAGCGTGAGCGATTGCAGGTGAAGCTCTTCGATCAGCCAGTGGGCATCGATTTGTATGTACCGGGAAAATACAGTCTGCTGCTATTGATCAAGTGTTATGGAAGCTGTGGTACGCGTGATTCGGTGGCGGCTAAATATCTGATCGATATTAGTGTGGGCCGGGATCGAAGCGGGACATGAGCAATCGCTGTAAGAGGCGCGTTACATGCTGGAGGGTGTAGCGTTTTTTCATGTTGTTTTTTTGCCTGACGTCTTTTCACTACCCAATGGATTTTTGGTTATTCACATCGGTAAGCTATACGAAAGCGTCGTGAGGGGTTCGACGTTTCCTGTATTGCGTAAAACTGCCATTTATCCCAGTGAGCCACCTCACCCGAGCTCAACCTGGATTAGCACCCCAGTCATTATCACCTTTGATGACAAGCAGCATGGATTCACGTTGCCAGCTACCAGGTTTGGCGCGATTGGGTGGTCCGATTTCAAAGCGATTACCCTGACTACGTCGCCGATGCTTGAAACCTTGCCATTTGAGCAAGCGGTATTACTCCTTGATGAATTACAACAAAAGTTCAAGCAAGTCGGATGGACTCCAGAACCTGTTGAAGTTAACGATTGGCTAAAAATAGAAACAAAAGAGGAAAAAATCGACTTCAGGCCAAACTCTTCGATCAACTGGACGGTGTAATCCTGTTGATCCCGCACAAGTACAGCTTGATCCTTCATATCAAATGCTATGCCCGCTGCGATAAGCGAAACACCGAAACAGCCAAGTATCTGATCGACGTAGGACTGGGTGAGGATCATTTCAGTGACTGAGCCCCCCTGAGCGGAGGTCAGCCCACATTGGGATGAATGCAATACCGCCATCGCGAGCAGGCTCGCCCCCACAAGGGTGACACTATTTTCATGACAGTTTTGTTTCATTCACGTCTTTAGCTGTGCAATGCTGGCGCCCAGACCGTTAGCCAACTACAGCTTAAGTACAGAACGTAGAAGAACGCGCGGTACCGTCAATTTGCCCCTCTGGGGCGCGACCATCACAGGGGGCCTTTATGCTCACCCTGCTCAATTTGTTATCGGCTGTGGCCTTGTTGATCTGGGGCACGCACATCGTCCGAACCGGCATCCTGCGGGTTTACGGCACCAACCTGCGCCATGTGATCGGCCAGAACATGTCCAAGCGTTGGCTGGCGTTTATCGCCGGGATCGTGGTGACGGCGATGGTGCAGAGCAGTAACGCCACCGCCATGCTTGTCACTTCGTTTGTCGGGCAAGGCCTGATGGCGTTGACCCCTGCGCTGGTGACCATGCTGGGGGCCGACGTCGGTACAGCACTGATGGCGCGGGTGCTGACCCTGGACCTTTCCTGGCTGTCGCCGCTGCTGATTTTTGTCGGGGTGATTTTCTTCCTGTCGCGCAAACAGACCCGGCTCGGGCAGATGGGCCGCGTGGCCATAGGCCTTGGATTGATCATTCTGGCGCTGCAATTGATCGTCGAAGCGGCTGCGCCGATCACCCACGCCAAAGGGGTGAAGGTGATCTTTGCCTCGTTGACCGGCGACATTCTGGTCGACGCCCTCGTCGGCGCATTGTTCGCGATGATCTCCTACTCGAGCCTGGCCGCGGTGCTGCTGACGGCGACGCTGGCCGGGGCCAAGGTCATCAGTTTGCCGGTGGCCATCGGTCTGGTGATCGGCGCCAATATCGGCAGCGGTGTTCTCGCGTTTCTCAGCACCAGCATGCAGAACTCCGCCGGGCGCCAAGTGGCCTTGGGCAGCTTGTTGTACAAACTGATTGGCCTGGTGTTGATCATTCCGGTGCTTAACCCATTGGTGCACTGGCTCGATGGCCTGGACTTCAGTCCTCAGGAAACGGTCATCGGCTTCCACCTGCTCTACAACACCGTCCGCTGCTTGATTCTGACGCCGACTGTCGCAGGGATGGCCAGGCTATGCACCTGGCTGTTGCCAGAGCGGCCGGTCGTCAACGGAATGGCCAAACCCCGGCACCTCGACCCGACCGCGCTGGACACGCCGAGCCTGGCGCTGGCCAATGCGGCGCGGGAAACCCTGCGCATGGGCGATCTGATCGACAACATGCTCGAAGCGATGCTCGATGTGCTGCGCGGCAAGCAAACCGCCGTGACCCAGGAAATGCGCCGCCTGACCGATGATGTCGAAGCGCTCTACAGCGCAATCAAACTCTACCTGGCGCAAATGCCCCGTGAAGACCTCAGCGACCAGGACAGCCGGCGCTGGGCTGAAATCATTGAATTGGCGATCAACCTGAAACTCGCCAGCGACCTGATCGAACGTATGTTGCGCAAGGTTCAGCAGCAGAAAACCTCGCAGCGCCGGTCTTTTTCCGAGGTGGGGCTGGAGGAATTGGCCGGGCTGCACAGCCAGCTAATCTCCAATCTGCGACTGGGGTTGTCCGTATTCCTGAGCTCCGATAAGGAAAGTGCCCGTCAGTTGTTGCGCGAAAAACGTCGTTTTCGCGCACAGGAAAGGCGTCTGGCCCATGCCCATGTCAGCCGCTTGCAACGTAAGATTGTGCAAAGCATCGAGACCAGTTCGCTGCACCTGGAGCTGATTGCCGACATGAAACGTTTGAATTCGCTGTTTTGCAGCAGCGCGTATGTGGTGCTGGAAACGTCCGACACGGGGGCATTGTCGGTCGACGATTTCGCGGACATCACGCATTCGCCTTGAACGTCTGGCAGTGTGATCAGTCAGTTACATGGGTTCCGGCTTAAAAGCATCGCGAGCAGGCTCGCTCCCACACTGGAGCTTCGGTGAAACTGTGGGAGCGAGCCTGCTCGCGATGGCTGCCGGAAAGCGACACGGATCTCCAATCAGCCGTATGGAAACCTGTTATGCGTTGTCTGTTGTTCGCCTGTTTGTTGCTGGGTTCACTTCCTTCGTTTGCCCTGGATCGTTTTCAGGTCGAGGGCTATACGCTGCCCAATGGCCTGCAATTGCTGCTCAAACCGGGCGCTGACCGCGGGCATGTGGCGATTCGCCTGGTGGTCGGCGTAGGCCTGGATGATTTCAATTGCGCCGACAAAGAACTGCCCCATCTGCTCGAACACTTGTTGTTCAGCGGTATCGACGCCACCGGCGAAGGGGGGCTGGAGGAGCGCATGCAGGCGCTGGGGGGTGAGTGGAACGCTTACACCAGCAACGCCGACACCACGTTCGTCATCGAAGCCCCGGCGAAAAACCAGCGCAAGGTCCTCGACCTGTTGCTGGCGCTGCTGACCCAGACCCGCATCGACGACAACGCCATCAACGCCGCCAAGCAAGTGGTCGAGCGCGAAGACGGCGGTCATTACACTCACCTGCAACGTTGGCTGGATCGCCAGGACCTTGGCCATACAGCCAGTAATCAATTGGCGGTGGAACTGGGCCTCAAATGCCCACAGCGCGCTGAAGTCGATCACCTGACCCGTGAACAACTGGAGAAGGTGCGCAAGCTCTGGTACGCGCCTAACAACATGACGCTGATCATGGTCGGCGACCTCGACCGGTTGCTGCCGGCCTATCTGGAACGGGCCTGGGGGGAGCTGGTGGCAGTCGACCCGAGCGAGCACTTGCCCCTGCCGGAAATTCGTTCCAGTGCCGCCCATGAACGCACGCTGAGCAGTGGTTTCGTCGGCGATGGTGCCAAGTTGCACTGGCTGGTGCCGGAGCCGGTGCTTGAGGATGAGCACGACGAGACGTTCGACCTGCTCAAGGACTATCTGGACTGGGCGCTGTATCGCCAGATGCGTCTGGTCCATAGCTTGTCCTACGGGCCTTCGGCGGAACGCGAGTTGTTCGGCGGTGTGGGCTTTATGAGCCTGAACGCCGACCTTGAGCGCGATGATGTGCCTCAGGCTGAACGGGTCCTTGAGGCGTTGAAGGCGCAGTTGCTCAAGGACGGTCTCGACGCCGACACCTTCAACCGTCTCAAGCAGGCGGCCATCGCCCGTCAGGCCTGGGCCGTGCAAGGCAATAGCGCGCTGGCGGATTATTACTGGAGTGCCCTTGGCGACTATGAGGACGGGCGCTTCGCTGATCCGGCGAGGGAACTGCAAGGGGTGACGCTGGAGGAAGCGAACAAGGCGTTGCGTGAGTTGCTGCTGCAGCCCGGGTATTTGCGGATCGAGAAGCCGCTGATGGGTGATGACCAGTTGATGTGGGTAATTGCCGGGGTGTTGGGGCTGCTGGTGTTCGGCTTATTGGGCTGGCGCTTGTACAGAAGGACACCGCCCACCGTGTAGCCGCTGCCGAAGGCTGCGTTCGGCAGCTGCTACAAGGGCTCCGGGTCGACCGCGGGCCTCGCCACGTCGCCCGCCGGCGGGTAACCTGTCGAGGATATTTCCTACGACGAATGTGAACCGCCGAATGCCGATCCTGACCCAATACGTCCAGCGCATCCTGGAATTGATGAAGCGCTATCCTGGGGTCATCGCGCTCGGTGGTTTCATCTCCGGTGTCGGCAGCTTCATCCTGGTGGATCGCCAACAAGGCCTGGCGACCTGGATCACCATCATCATGGTGCTCAGTTGGGTCTGGCTGATGCTGGAAAACAGCCTCACCCAGCTGTTCACCAAAATCTTCAAACGCGAGATTCCCCAGCCGCTGCTGCGTTACGCCACGCAGATGATCCACCAGGAAAGCCTGTTCTTCGTCCTGCCGTTCTTTTTCATCACCACCACCTGGAACAGCGGCCAATTATTCTTCACCGGGCTGTTGAGCATCGCCGCGCTGATTTCCATCATCGACCCGCTCTACTACAAATGGCTGGCGCCCCGGCGCTGGGCGTTCCTGGCGCTGCATACCCTGACGCTGTTCGCGGCGTTGCTGACCGCCCTGCCCGTCATCATGCACCTCACCACGTCCCAGAGTTTCAAACTGGCGCTGGGGATCGCCGTGCTGCTGTCGTTCCCGAGCCTGGCGTCGATCTTCCCGATCCGCACCGTGCGCAACGCTTTGGCGATCCTCAGTATCACCCTGGGCATCGGCGCCCTCGGTTGGGTGCTGCGTTCGTGGGTGCCGCCGGCGACCCTGTGGATGACCGACGTGGCAATCAGCACGCAAATGCAGGACCGCACCCCCGGCGAAAGCCTGGATGAAGTGACTGCCGAGCAGATTCGTGGTGGCGGGCTGTATGCCTACACCGCGATCAACGCCCCGCGCGGTCTGGATGAGCGCATCTATCACGTGTGGCAGTTCAACGGTAAAGAGGTCGACCGCATCCCGCTGGATATCCATGGTGGACGCAAGGAAGGCTACCGCGCCTGGACCCACAAACAGAACTTCCCGGGTAACCCGGCGGGCAAATGGCAGGTCCGGGTGTTGACCGAAGATGGCCAGGTTATCGGCGTGCTGCGCTTCATCGTCACGGACAGCACACCGACCAAAGAAAAGTAGCTCGGTTCATGCTATTACGTAGCTCTGTGTAATTAACCGAACAAGCACGGAGCTTATGACCAGCAGCACAATGGCCGGTAATGCCCAGTTGGACGACTCTCACTCCCCTGCTCAACTGCGGGTTACGGGTGACTGGACGCTTGCCCATTACGCCGATCTCAAGACCTTGTGCGAAAAGCTTCGCGGCCAGTACGACGACAACACCCACATCGATCTCAACAGTCTCGGTGCCCTCGACACCGCCGGTGCCTCGCTTCTGGTCGAGCTGCTGGGGACCGAGCGCCTCGGCCGGTCCGCCGAACACCCCGATTGCACCCTGTCCACCGCCGATCGCGCCCTGCTGCAGACCATCTACCGCTCAATGACCGATTTCTGTGTGCCCATCAAGGAACCGGAAATCAGCGTCAGTATTCAATTGCTGACCCGCATTGGCCGTGCCGTGGACGCGGTCTGGCAGGACACCCTGCAACTGTTGGGTTTCGTCGGACTGATTATCGAAACCATCGCCCGCAGCCTGTTTCAGCCCAAGCGTTGGCGCATCACGCCCATGGTCGCGCACATCGAACAAACCGGTCTCGACGCCGCGCCCATCGTCGCCCTGCTGACCTTTTTGGTGGGCGCAGTGGTGGCGTTTCTCGGGGCGACGGTGTTAGCCCGTTTCGGCGCCACGGTGTTCACCGTGGACCTGGTGGCCTTTTCCTTCCTGCGCGAATTCGCGGTGCTGTTGACGGCGATTCTGATGGCCGGGCGCACCGCCAGTGCGTTCACCGCGCAGATCGGCTCGATGAAGGCCAACGAAGAAATCGACGCCATCCGCACCCTGGGCCTCGACCCGATGGAGTTGCTGGTGGTGCCGCGTGTTTTGGCATTGCTGGTCGCCTTACCGATGCTGACCTTTCTGGCGATGCTCTCGGGGATCATTGGCGGCGGCGTGGTCTGTGCGGTGTCGCTGGATATTTCGCCAGCGATGTTCCTCTCGCTGCTGCAATCGGACATCGGTGTTCAGCATTTTCTGGTGGGGATCGTCAAAGCACCTATTTTCGCGTTTTTGATCGCCTCGATTGGCTGTCTTGAAGGGTTCAAAGTCAGCGGCAGCGCCGAGTCGGTCGGAGCGCACACTACGTCCAGCGTGGTCCAGTCGATTTTTGTGGTGATCGTGCTCGACGCGGTGGCCGCTCTGTTTTTCATGGAGATGGGCTGGTGAGTCGTTTACCCCGAGCGCCTTCCGAGGCGGTGATCGAAGTCCGCGGGCTATGCAATCGCTTTGGCAGTCAAAGCGTGCACGAAAACCTCGACCTCGATTTGTACAAAGGTGAAATTCTCGCCGTGGTCGGCGGTTCCGGCAGCGGCAAATCGGTGCTCCTTCGCAGCATTGTCGGCCTGCGTCGGCCTAACGATGGGGACGTGAAGGTGTTCGGTAAAAACCTGGCGACCTTGTCCGAGCTGGAGCGCTCGAAGGTTGAACGGCGTTTTGGTGTGCTGTTCCAGCAAGGTGCCCTGTTCTCTTCGCTGACCGTGACCGAAAACGTAGCCCTGCCCTTGATCGAACACGCCGGCCTGAGCCGTGAAGACGCCGAGCACCTGGCGGCGGTCAAACTGGCGCTGGCCGGGCTGCCGCTGTCGGCTGCCGACAAGTACCCCGCTTCGCTGTCCGGCGGCATGATCAAGCGGGCGGCGCTGGCCCGCGCGCTGGCGCTGGACCCGGACATCCTGTTTCTCGACGAACCCACGGCCGGCCTCGACCCGATTGGCGCGGCGGCATTCGATCAATTGATCCTGACCCTGCGCGATGCGCTGGGCCTGAGTGTGTTTCTGGTAACCCACGACCTCGACACGCTCTACACCATCACCGACCGGGTGGCGGTGCTGGCGCAGAAGAAAGTGCTGGTGGCGGACGCCATCGACAAGGTCTCGGAAACCGATGACGCGTGGATTCACGAATACTTCCATGGCCCTCGCGGCCGCGCGGCGTTGACGGCCGCTCAACAGTTGAACGAGGTCTGACATGGAAACCCGAGCCCATCATGTATTGATCGGCCTGTTCACCGTGATTGTGGTGGCAGGCGCCCTGCTCTTCGGCTTGTGGCTGGCCAAGTCCAGCGTCGACACCGAGTTCAAGGATTACGAAGTGGTCTTCAATGAGGCGGTCAGCGGCCTGTCCAAAGGCAGTTCGGTGCAGTACAGCGGGATCAAGGTCGGCGACGTGGTGACATTGCGCCTGGACCCGAAAGACCCGCGCCGGGTGTTGGCGCGGATTCGTCTGGGTGGTGACACTCCGGTCAAGGAAGACACCCAGGCCAAACTGGCACTGACCGGCGTCACCGGGACTTCGATCATCCAGCTCAGCGGCGGCACTCCGCAGAGCCCGGCGCTCAAGGGCAAGGACGGCAACCTGCCGACCATCGTCGCCTCGCCCTCGCCCATCGCGCGCCTGCTCAATGACAGCAACGACCTGATGTCCGGGGTGAACACGCTGATGCAGAATGCCAACCTGTTGTTCTCCACGGAAAACGTCGAGCGCATCAGCAACACGTTGGAGCACCTGGAGCAAACCACCGGGGCGATTGCCGATCAGCGCGGCGATATCCGTCAGGCGATGCAGCAACTGGCGTCGGTGGGCAAGCAGGCCAACAACATGCTGGAACAGACCACGGCGTTGATGCGCAATGCCAACGGCCTGCTCAATGACCATGGCAAGGACGCGTTGGGCAGCGCCGAGCAGGCAATGAAATCGCTGCAGCAGAGCACCGCGACGATCAACAAGTTGCTCGCCACCAATCAGGATTCGCTCAACAGCGGCATGCAGGGCCTCAATGGCCTGGCCCCGGCGGTGCGCGAGCTGCGTGAAACCCTGACCTCGTTGCGCGCCATCTCTCAACGCCTCGAGGAAAACCCCAGCGGTTACCTGCTGGGCAGTGACAAGAGCAAGGAATTCACGCCATGAAGCTGACTCGTATCGCCCTCCTCGCCGGCTTCACGCTGATCAGTTCGTGCTCGATCCTGCCCAAGCCCGAGCCGTTCGATGTTTATCGATTGCCGTCGGCCCAGAGCTCCGCGTCGGCCGGTCATGGCACGCCGCAACGCTGGTCGCTGCGCCTGACCAAACTCCAGGCCAGCAACGCACTGGACGGCCCGAACATCGCGGTAATCCCCCAAGGCGATGTGATCAGCAGCTACAAGGGCTCACGTTGGAGCGATCCGGCGCCGGTACTGCTGCGCAATCGTCTGCTGGATGGCTTTCAGCGTGACGGCCGGGTGCCGCTGTTGAGCACCGACGACAGCATTTTCCAGGCGGATCTTGAGCTGGGCGGGCATTTGCAGGCGTTTCAGACTGAGTATCAGGGCACGACCGCCACTGTTGTCGTAAGCCTGGATGCCTTGCTGGTGCGCGGTTATGACCAGCGCATCCTCGCCAGCCGCCGCTTCGAAGTGCGCCAGCCACTGAGCGATGTGAACGTGCCCGCAGTGGTTGCGGGGTTTGGCCAGGCGAGCGACCAATTGACGGTGCAGGTGGTGAACTGGGCGGTTGAGCAAGGGCAGAAGGTCGAGCTGCCCGCGAGACCTTAAGGCCAATACAAACCCAATGTAGGAGTGAGCCTGCTCGCGATAGCGGTGTATCAGTCGCAATAAATACCGACTGTTACATCACTATCGCGAGCAGGCTCACTTCTACAGGGGGATATCGGTCAGCCGAAGAACCAGTAGCACACCCCGATGGCGCCCAGTACGCCGGCCAGTTCTGCCAGCAACGCACACCCCACCGCATGCCGCGCGCGCTGGATGCCCACCGCACCAAAGTACACCGCCAACACATAGAACGTGGTCTCGGTGCTGCCCTGAACCGTGGCCGCCACCAGCGCCGGGAAGCTGTCTACCCCGGAGGTTTTCATGGTTTCGATCAGCATCGCCCGCGCGGCGCTGCCGGAGAACGGTTTGACCATCGCCGTCGGCAATGCGTCGACGAAGCGCGTGTCCCAACCGGCCCACTCCACCAGGTGCCGAATTCCGTCCAGACCAAAGTCCAGCGCGCCGGACGCCCGCAGCACACCCACCGCACAGAGCATCGCCACCAGGTACGGCAGCAGGTTCTTGGCCACGTCGAAGCCTTCTTTGGCGCCTTCGACGAACGCTTCGTAGACCTTTACTTTGCGCAGTGCGCCGATGATCAGAAACAGCATGATCAGCCCGAACAGCGTCAGGTTGCCGAGGATCGATGACAGGCCGGCCAGCGCGGTGGCTGAGAGCGTCGCCAGCAGCGCCATGAAGCCACCGAGGGCGAGGGCACCGGGAATCAGGTACGCCAGCACCACCGGGTCCCAGATGCGCAGGCGCTGCATGAATGCGACCGACAGGAAGCCGACGACAGTCGAGCAACTGGTGGCGAGCAGAATTGGCAGGAACACCAGCGTCGGGTCCGGCGCGCCTTGCTGGGCGCGGTACATGAAAATCGTCACCGGCAGCAGGGTCAGGGAGGAGGCGTTGAGCACCAGGAACAGGATCTGCGCGTTGCTGGCCACGGTGGCGCTGGGGTTGAGCTCCTGCAGGGCTTTCATCGCCTTGAGGCCGATCGGTGTGGCGGCGTTGTCCAGGCCCAGGCCGTTGGCGGCGAAGTTCAGGGTGATCAGGCCGAGGGCCGGGTGACCAGGCGGCACTTCCGGCATCAGGCGCAGGAACAGTGGGCCCAGGGCTTTGGCCAGCCATTCGACGATTCCGGCTTTCTCGGCGATGCGCAGAAAGCCCAGCCACAAGGTCAGGGTGCCGAACAGCAGGACCATGACTTCGACCGACAGTTTGGCCATGGCGAAAATACTCTCCACCATCGCCGCGAAGATCCCGGCGTTGCCACCGATCAGCCATTGCGCCAGCGCCGAAACGGCCGCCACGATGAAGAAGCCAAGCCACAGGCCATTAAGCATCAGTCAAATCCCCCGGAATATGCGGCGAATGATAGCGGGGTAGCCAGAAACGACAAACCCCGGATTTCTCCGGGGTTTGTTTGTTCGGCTTACACCGGACCTTTGTAGAAGTGAGCCTGCTCGCGATGGGGCGGCACATCCAACATCTCTGTTGTTTGATACACCGCTATCGCGAGCAGGCTCACTCCTGCAAGGTTTTGCGTCAGTTCTTGGAAACCTCGCCAGCCGGGAGTTTTTCCTTGCTGCGCCAGTGCGGCAGGGAGTTCCAGTAGCGCTGACCCTTGGCGTCGTCGTACATGCCTTCCCAGCGCGAGATGACCAGCACGGCCAGCGCGTTACCGATCACGTTCAATGCGGTACGGGCCATGTCCATGATGCGGTCGACACCGGCGATGAATGCCAGGCCTTCCAGCGGAATACCGACGCTGCCCAACGTGGCCAGCAGCACCACGAAGGACACGCCCGGTACGCCGGCGATGCCTTTGGAGGTGACCATCAGGGTCAGCACCAGCAGCAATTGCTGGCTGATCGACAGGTCGATGCCGTACAGCTGGGCAATGAAGATTGCCGCGATGCTCTGGTACAGGGTCGAACCGTCGAGGTTGAACGAGTACCCGGTCGGCACCACGAAGCTGCAAATGGCTTTCGGCGCGCCGTAGGCTTCCATCTTCTCGATCACGCGCGGCAGCACGGTTTCGGAGCTGGCAGTGGAGTAGGCCAGTACCAGCTCATCCTTGAAGATGCGCATCAGCTTGATCACCGAGAAGCCGAACAGGCGGGCGATCAGGCCCAGCACCACGAAGGCAAAGAACGCAATGGCGAAGTACACCAGCACGACCAGTTTGGCCAGTGGCAGCAGGGAAGCGAAGCCGAAGTTGGCCACGGTCACCGCGATCAGTGCGAATACGCCGATCGGGGCGTAGTTCATGATCATGTGGGTGACTTTGAACATGCTTTCCGAGACGCCCTGGAACATCTTCACCAGCGGCTCGCGCAGGTCCGATTGCAGGCTCGACAAACCGAGGCCGAACAACACGGAGAAGAAGATGATCGGCAGCATCTCGCCGCGGGCCATGGCCGCGAAGATGTTCGACGGGATCAGGTTGAGGATGGTTTCGATGAACGCGTGTTCATGCTGAACCTCGGCGGCAGTGGCCTGGTACTTGGAAATATCCACGGTACCCAGGGTGCTCATGTCGATGCCGGTGCCTGGATGGACCACGTTGGCCAACACCAGACCGACCAGAATGGCGATGGTGGTGACGATCTCGAAGTAGATGATGGTCTTCAGGCCGATGCGCCCGAGTTTCTTGGCGTCACCGACGCCAGCGATGCCGACGACCAGCGAAGAGATCACGATCGGGATCACGATCATCTTGATCAGACGGATAAAGATATCGCCTGCTGGTTGCAGGACGTTGCTGATCCACCAGGCTTTTTCGGCACTGAAATGGTTGAGCAGCGCACCGATTGCAATCCCCAATACCAGACCGATGAGGATCTGCCAGGCGAGGCTAAGCTTTGCCTTCTTCATATCATTACCCTTACTTGCGTTTGACTCAGGCAGACGCATTCACTGGTTCGCTTGTGGCGAAAAGTGCGTGCATCTGCCCCCGTATAAGGAGCCCCGGAGCGCTTGTTAGTGGCTCTCTGGCAGGCGAAAAAAGGCGCAACTATTCCGATGCAAGGAAGCGACGTCTAATGCCGTAAACGCCTACCCTATGCCGAATCGGCATGAGCTTTTTCAAATGAAACTGGCGTCCCAACCGGTTCGAATACGCCATTTCGGCAGCCATAAGTGCCGTGAACCGGCCATCTCAGAGGAGGTTGGTTGTTTTTTGAGCGGGGGATTCAGGGTTAAAACTTCAGGAAAAACTTACGTTTAGCTGTAAAAAATCGCAGTCATTTGCAGACAGATTTCTCGATATACGGTCGCGAAGAAATACCGCGAAATGTTTTTGCGGGGTTTGTAGCGGAAATGGCATAAAGATAAATGAGCGATGCGCTCTGGATCGCTGCTTTTTTGCGAATGAAGCTCTCCGCAAATTCGTCGAGTCCCGATGACCCGGCGAATTTGCGTCGCAGCTTTTGCCTGACCCGGCCCTTGCGCAGGTACTCCCTGTACCCGTAGGTCACTCCGACCCTGCAACAGTCAGAACGTCCCGGCCCCATGGTCATGCGTCTACCTTCCTCGGGTAGCGCAGTAGAGAGAAGCAGGGTGCTTCTTTCATATGACAAATTCAGTACCAGTTCGGATCTTTTTTCAGCTGTTCCATCAACAGGTCCTGCATGCCCTGGTCCGGTTTGCCGAGGAAGCGGTAACTGGCATGTCGCGTGGGCGACTTGTCGGCCGGCAGTCCTGCGGGCACTTCGACCAGCATGGCGTAGGCATCTTCCTTGTCGAAACTGAAAGCCACGATCAAGCGTTCCTTCAGGCAGGTGGGCTGTGATTCACACAGCGGCCCAACCAGATACTTGTGGCCATCTTCCTCAACAGCATTCATTTGTTCGGCATCGCCAGACAGGTTCATCACCCATTCCGGCAGGCGTTCTTCCTTCTTCACCACGCCTTGCCATGTGTCACGGTACTGCGGGTCGGTGGTGAGTAACCCGTTGGCCCGCATTTGGCCGTCATTGGCCGCCATTGCCATGGCACTACCGCCCAAAAGCAGGGCGGCTGCCAGTGTCTTGTACAAAACGCTCATGTTCAGCCTCGACCGCGACGGCCAAAGAAGAAGGAAGCAATAAACATCACCAGGAACACGACAAAGAGAATCTTGGCGATACCCGTGGCGGTGCCCGCGATACCACCGAAGCCCAGTACTGCAGCGATGATGGCAATGATCAAGAAGGTGATTGCCCAGCTCAACATGGTGATTCTCCTTACGCTTCATTATTTAGAGGTGTCGCTTTTGGTGCTTGTCCCGGCGCAGACCGCACGCCAAGTTCGATTACCTAAAACACCCAGCGCTCCTGACGAGGCATCTCGTCCAGTGGCTGCGCCTGGTCGACGTCCATCATCCGCATGGGGGTGAGGTCGGCCTGACTGCTGCTGGCGGCGCTGAAGTGGGTTTGGGCTGCAGGTTGAATCGAAACGTGCGGTGCCTCTGGCTGCTGGCTCTGCTCCCAACGCATGAACTGTTGGCCGGCGATCAGCGTGATCAGCAAGGCCAGAACAGCAAATAAGCCTTGCTGGATATGCAGTGGCGAGATTCGCAGTTGGGCGGCACGGTAGCGATTCATCCTGAAGCTCCTCCCACTTTGGTGGTGATCTTGTTGGTGGGCATAGAGATAAATGCCCTGATTACTCAGACCATTGCAGCCTGCATGCCAGCTTTTTTGCGCGAATAAAACTGAATAAAATCAACAAGTTAACAAGTTTATGAAAATCGTTTGCGACGCATCCTGCACGATGACCCCTCCAGGGTCGTGCGAAATGCACGATAGATTCGCAGGCACTTTGAATATTTTTGAATTGCGCGACGGGCGCAGATGTCAGAAAGGGAAGCGGGTAACCGCCAAAAATGCGGTGTTTTGATAAAAAGCCATGAAAATCAGCGAATTAGTCAGACAGGCCTTAGATAGCTACCCTGCCGGTGCTGGAATGGATCAGAATCGACCATGCAACTTGCCCGATTTATCCGGGACTAACCAAGATCAATCATTAAAGGAGCGCAGGAACATGGAATCAGCCACGGTGCATCAAGGCCGCATTCTGTTGGTAGACGATGAGTCCGCTATCCTGCGAACCTTCCGCTATTGCCTCGAAGACGAGGGCTATAGCGTCTCAACCGCGAACAGCGCCGCTCAGGCTGATGCCTTGTTGCAGCGTCAGGTGTTCGACCTGTGCTTTCTGGATCTGCGCCTGGGTGAGGACAATGGCCTGGATGTGCTGGCTCAGATGCGTATTCAGGCGCCGTGGATGCGTGTGGTGATCGTCACCGCGCACTCGGCCGTGGACACGGCGGTCGATGCGATTCAGGCGGGCGCCGCCGATTACCTGGTCAAACCCTGCAGCCCTGATCAATTGCGTCTGGCCACCGCCAAGCAACTGGAAGTGCGGCAACTGTCCGCCCGCCTGGAAGCCCTTGAAGGTGAAGTGCGTAAACCCAAGGATGGCCTGGACTCCCACAGCCCGGCGATGAAAGTCGTGCTCGAAACCGCCCGCCAGGTGGCCGGGACCGATGCCAACATCCTTATCCTGGGTGAGTCCGGCACCGGTAAAGGTGAACTGTCCCAGGCGATTCACGGCTGGAGCAAGCGTCAGAAGAAGTCCTGTGTCACGATCAACTGCCCGTCCCTGACCGCCGAACTCATGGAAAGCGAACTGTTCGGTCACAGCCGTGGGGCCTTTACCGGTGCCAGCGAAAGTACATTGGGGCGGGTCAACCAGGCCGACGGCGGCACGCTGTTTCTCGACGAGATCGGCGATTTTCCGCTGACTTTGCAACCCAAGTTGCTGCGATTCATTCAAGACAAGGAATACGAGCGGGTAGGGGACCCGGTGACCCGCCGCGCCGATGTGCGCATTCTGGCGGCGACTAACCTGAACCTTGAAGACATGGTGCGCGACGGCCGCTTCCGCGAAGACTTGCTCTATCGCCTGAACGTCATCACGTTGCACCTGCCGCCGCTGCGCGAGCGCCGTGAAGACATCCTGAACCTGGCCGACCGTTTCCTCGCTCGCTTCGTCAAGGAGTATGCGCGCCCGGCCCGAGCCTTCAGCGATGAGGCCCGCGAGGCACTGCTAGGTTATCGCTGGCCCGGCAATATTCGCGAACTGCGTAACGTGGTGGAGCGGGCGAGCATTATTTGTCCACAAGAACGGGTCGAAATCAGCCATTTGGGCATGGCCGAAACCCCGGTCAATAATGCGCCGCGCATTGGCGCGGCGTTGAGTCTGGACGAACTTGAGAAAGCTCACATCGGTGCAGTCCTCGCCACGGCGGATACACTGGATCAAGCGGCCAAGACCCTGGGCATTGATGCCTCGACCCTGTACCGCAAACGCAAGCAATACAACTTGTGAGCTGCCACCGATGAAATTGGCGATGAAGCTGCGTACTCGGCTGTTTCTGAGTATTTCTGCACTGATCACCGTGGCACTGCTCGGGCTCTTGCTCGGACTGGTCAGCGTGATGCAGATGGCCGGGTCCCAGGAAGCGCTCGTTCGCAACAACTTCGTCACGCTCGATCTGGGATTGAAACTACGCCAGACCCTGGGCGATCAACTGATGATCATGGTCAACGAAAAACCGGATCCAGCCGGGTTCGAGGCGTCCAGGCAACACTACTTGCAGTTGCTCGATGAGGGCATTGCCCTTGAGCAAAACGGCAATGGCGGTCAATACGGGTTCAAACAGGCCAAGGTTGATTATCTGGAGTTTGTTCAGGCCTACGGCCAGGCCACTGAGCCCACCAAGGTTCTGAGTGGCAGCGAAGCCCTCACGGAAAAATTCAACACCTTGCGCAACGGTCTTCTCGCAGAGCACAAGCGGGCGCTGGATGACATCAACAGCACCGAACGCCAGTCCCGGGAGCGCGCGTTACTGGTGGCGGGCTTGCTGGGTCTGGTGGGATTGGCGGTGTTGATCATCGGGTTCGTGACGGCACACGCGATTGCCCGGCGCTTTGGCGAACCGATCGAAGCCTTGGCGCAGGCCGCCGATCATATTGGCCAGGGCAATTTCGAGGTGACCCTGCCGGTGTCGTCTGCTGTGGAATTGAACCTGCTGACCAAGCGCTTCGGGATCATGGCTGAGGCATTGCGTGAGCATCAGGCCACCAACATCGATGAACTGCTCGCCGGTCAGCAACGTCTGCAAGCCGTGCTCGACAGCATCGATGACGGCTTGTTGATGATCGATCGCGACGGTCATCTCGAGCACCTCAATCCGGTGGCTCAGCGCCAGTTGGGTTGGGACACCGATCGCCTTGGCCAAGGGCTGGGCGCGGCCCTTGAACGTCCCGAGCTGGATGAACAGCTGCAACTGGTGCTGCGCGGCGGCACGCTGGAGCGTGCGCCGGAAGACCTGAGTATCGAGGTCGATGGTGAATCGAGGTTGCTGACTTACAGCCTGACGCCGGTCAGCCATACCCAAGGGCACATTCTCGGCGCGGTCATGGTGTTGCATGACGTGACTGAACAGCGGGCGTTCGAACGGGTGCGCAGCGAGTTTGTCCTGCGCGCGTCCCATGAATTGCGAACGCCGGTGACCGGCATGCACATGGCGTTCGGTCTGTTCCGTGAGCGGGCGAAATTTCCACAGGACTCTCGCGAAGCCGACCTGCTGGATACGGTCAATGAAGAAATGCAGCGCCTGATGCAGTTGATCAACGACCTGCTGAACTTCTCTCGCTACCAGAACGGCTTGCAGAAACTGACCCTGGCCCCATGCTCCATCGAGGAACTGTTGGCGCAGGCCCATGCCCGCTTTGCCGAGGCGGCGACTGAGCAGGGCATCGAATTGCGCATAGAGGTGCAAGGGCCGTTACCCCGATTGCAGGCCGACCAACCGCAGCTGGACCGGGTGCTCGACAACCTGATCGACAACGCTTTGCGCCATACCGCACGGGAAGGCCTGATCCGATTGCAGGCCCGGCGCCATGGCGAGCGGGTGATTATCAGTGTCGAGGATAACGGCGAAGGCATTGCCTATGGCCAGCAAGGGCGAATTTTCGAGCCTTTTGTCCAGGTCGGCCGCAAGAAGGGCGGCGCCGGGCTTGGCCTGGCGCTGTGCAAGGAAATCGTGCAACTGCATGGTGGGCGCATGGGCGTCTATTCGCGGCCGGGGCAGGGTACGCAGTTCTACATGGCGCTGGCGGTGTAAGGCGCTTTCACGCCTCGTCATCCAGGCGCCGGCCTTTCATTCGCCGGCCGCGGGTAATCAGTTCGATGAACTGCACGGAGCTCAAGGCATGAGCGAACAACCAGCCTTGACCGAATTTCACGCCTTCGCTGCTTAGAAACGCCGCCTGCGCTTCATGCTCGATGCCCTCGGCAATCACTTTGAGTTGCAGCGCTTGCGCCATGTGGATGATGTGCGGTGCCACGCCACTGCTGGCGGCGTCATGACCCAGTGCGTCGATGAATGCCTTGTCGATCTTCAGGCAGTCCACGGGCAGGGTTTGCAGGTAGGCGAGGCTGCAATAGCCGGTGCCAAAGTCATCGATCAGCACTTGATGCCCGACATCGCGCAACGCTTGCAGGTTTTCCCTGGCCACCACCACATCGATCAATCCCCGTTCGGTCACCTCGAAGGCGATCTGCTTGGCCGCGACACGGTGCAACGTCAGCAGGCGGGCCATCACCTGGCCGATTCGGGGCACCATCACATCACACGCTGCCAGGTTGACCGAGATGTACAGTTGCGGGTTGGCGCGCAGCAGTTGTCCCAATTGTTCGAGCAGGCGCTGCAGGACGAAATCGGTCATCTGGCGGATCTGGCCGGTATTTTCCGCCATTGGAATAAACAGGTCCGGGCTGGTCAGCGTGCCATCAGGCCTTCGCCAGCGCAGCAACGCCTCGGCACCGACGCAGTTGCGGCTGTCGAGATCGAAGATCGGTTGATACAACACCTGCAGCTCACCCCGGCGTATGGCGCCATGCAATTCGGCATCCAGCGACTGACGCTGGCGCACCAGCAGAAACACCAGGAAGCCGACAATGATCCCGAGTACCAGGCTGGCGGGAAGGAGCCACCACCACACCGCCGGCACGTGGATGCCTGTGCGTGGTGTGATCAATACCAATTGGTATTCAGGGTTGTTGGTCGGCATGCGGTAAATCAGGCGGGTTTGCGTGACTTGCAATGCGTCGCGGCTTTTGGGAGCCCAGGATTCCGTCGGTGGCCAGACTTGGGCAGCACCCAATACGGGAATGGCGCGAGTGCCGTGGTCCAGCACCACCAGCAGGCTGCTTCCGGGCGTCAGGTCGACCATGTCCGTCAAATGCCCGCGAGACGTCGCCACCCGAAAGTTGCCTCTGCCGAGCATCAGCGCGGCACGGTTTTCATCGGGTTCGGTGGTGGTGTTCAGCCAGTAGCTGTAGGTGGGGCCCCGGATGTCGGGAGGGCGCAGCAGCGAAAGCCCTTCCTGGCGAGGACGGTTGGAGCACAGGCGGGATGAATCAATGTAGGCCGCTTCGTAGACGAAGCGGTAGTTGAAGCTGACCTGTTGCAAAGTGGCGATCATCTCTGCATCGCAGCCTCGAAGCGGCTGGGCTTCCAGGTCATCGAGGCTTTCGCGCAGTTGCCCGAACAATTGCTCCAGGCGGGCAAGGAAGCGCTCACCCTGAGCATTCATTTCTTCGCTTTCGTTCTGTTCAACCTGATGCATCGCCACAAACAGGCTGCCGGCCATCAAGATAGTTGCGCTGAGGGCAGCAGCCAGTATCGCCAGAAACCAGGGGCGATAAAACCAGCTACGGAGTGTCTCTCGTGCGGCAGCCATTATTGATATCCGAAGAATTACCAATGAGTTATAGCTGCTGATTGGGAAAAAGCTCTTACCTTCGGACGGGCGCCATTATTTTGTCTGATTCAGGACCTGCAGGATCGCAGCGGATTCGGCGTCAGGCGTGCCGTCGAAGCGGGAAGGGCGGAAATGCATCTGAAAAGCCGCCAACACATGACGCGTCGCTACGTCCAGTTCACCGGTTTGTGGTGTGGCATAACCCAGCCTGGCCAGTTGCCCCTGGAACCAGCTGATGCTTGGCAGTTGTATCGCGAACTGGGCTTGCTGGCGCGCCACGGCCTGCTCGTTGGGCCAGACACCCAGGCCTTCGGCAGCCAGGCGTTTCCAGGGGAACAGCGGACCGGGATCGAGTTTGCGCAGCGGCGCGATATCGCTATGGCCGATGATGGCGTGGGGATTGATGTTGTAACGCTTGCTGATGTCCTTGAGCAGGACGATCAACGAGTTGATCTGGTCTTCGCTGTAGGGATACCAGAGGCGCCCGGTGGGGGTGTCTTTGAAGCCCGGGTTGACGATCTCGATACCGATGGAGCTGGAGTTTAGCCAGGTCCGGCCTTGCCATTCGCTTTCGCCCGCGTGCCAGGCGCGAAAATTCTCGTCCATCAGCTTATAGATAGTGGCGCCCTTGTCGTCGCCGATCAGGTAGTGACTGCTGACTTCGCCGTGGGTCAGCAGTTGAAGCGAGCGCTCCAGCGAGGCATTGGTGTAATGCACCACCACGAACTGGATGCGGCTGTCGTAGTTGGCCGAAGGGTGGCTGGTGTCGATACGCGGGCCGCTGGAACAAGCGGCCAACAGCAACAGCGACACAATGAGAGCGAGATATTTCATGGCAGTAGACGTACACACAAGACAGTAATGCAACAGTGTAACGTACTGCCTTGCGTGCCGACGGCAAAAGCCCGGTTTTAAACAAAATGGAACAATTGGACGTCAGCCAGTCTCCACCCGATTACGTCCGGCGTTTTTGGCGCGATACAGTGCTTGATCAGCTCTTTTCAGCGCCACATCGCTATGTTCGCCAGGCTTGAGCGTCGTCAGGCCCATGGAAATAGTGATGGTGACCCGCTCACCTTTGAAGTGGAAAGGGCAGGCTTCGATCGCGGCGCGCAAAGTTTCCAGCAGCTTTGCACCGACTGCCGGCGCTGTACCGGGCATCAGGAGTACAAATTCCTCACCGCCAAATCGTGCGATGAAATCCGTCCCGCGCAGGCGCTTGCGCAACACGTTGGCGATGATCTTCAGCACCTTGTCGCCTGCCAGGTGGCCGTAGTTGTCGTTGATGCTTTTGAAGTGATCGAGATCCAGCATGGCCAGCAACAGGGTATTGCCGTGCTGTTGCCACTGACCGATTTCGTGATCCAGGCGTTCGCTCCAGGCGGCGCGATTGGGCAGGCCGGTGAGCGGATCAATCAGGGCTTTTTGGCGTTGCTCTTCTAGGTGCTCACGATAGCCTTGCGCTTCTTGCTCCATGTGCGCCACCCGTTCAGCCAGGCTGTGCAGCCGCGTCGCCACTTCCTGTTCGCGCTCGTCGCGCTGCTTCTGGTGGCGATCCATGGTGCCGAGCAGGCCTTCAAGATGGTTTTCCAGGACCCGCTTCAGGTCGTCCAGGTCTGCCGCTTCCTGCATGCTGCTGTGCAAGCCGTCGACTTGTTCGCGGATCTGCGTGTCCATCTGGCGCGCCGCAGAACGGTTGTCGGCGTGCCCTTCGCTGGCCGCCTGCAAATTACTCTGGAAAGACTCCAGGCGTTCGTTGAGTTGTTGTAAATAGACTTCGAATTCGTGCTGGCCGCTGTCGTTGATCGCCAGCATCAACGTTGCCAGATCGTCAAGGATCGGGATCAGTTCGTACCAGTTCAGGCCATGTTGAAGGCGATCGCGCATCGCTTCGGCTTGCGGACGGTAGCGTTCCGGCAGCGTCAGGTCGTCGAGCAGTCCCAGCAGGGTGTCTTCGATGTGCCTGGCGACGGAGCTATAGGACGGCTCCGGTGAATCGGGCAAGGCGTAGAAGATGTCCTCGTGTTCGGTTTGTTCCGGATCGTCAGTCGTCAATGCCCGGGTCAGTTCATCGGGATTGATGGCTGGTTGAACCTGAATGGCTGGCGCTGGAAGGGGAAGGGCGGGCTCTTCCGGTCGTTCACTGTTCGAGGGTGTTGGCGATTCAGGCGCGGGCGCGATGTCGGGCTGAAGAACAGGCGGGACAAACGCGACCACCTCCGCAGCGGGCTCCGGTGCGGGAGTCTCTTGAGGCTCCGGGGTAGTCACCGTGGGGTGGACGCTGTGCACCGCTGGCGGTGCGACTGGCGGCAGGTCCTCCTCATCTGCATCATCGGCGTCATCGGCGTGCGCCATCTCGACAACCCGCTCTTCAGCCTGCACAGCCGGTGCGTGAACGGCAGGAGCGACGACTTGCGGCACTTCTTCATCCGCTTCGTGGCTACCGAACAATCTCTGCAGAAAACCGGGCCGGTCAGGTTCGGCGGGGTTCTCCAATTGCCTCAAGGCTTTGCCTTGCAGGCCACTCAGTTCGCTGAGCAGAAGTGGCATCTCGCGGGCCTGACTGACTCGTCCATCGAGCTTTTTGGCGAAGCTCTTGAGCGGTCGGCTGACTTCCCGGGGCAGCGGCAGCGATTGCAGTTGCGCGACCAGCGCGGTCAGTGCGGCGCTGGTCTGGTTGACTCGGGTTTCCCGGCGCTGCTCGGAATCGAGCACGGCTTTTTCGAGTCGCGGCAGCAGGGCGGCCAAGCCGGCGTCCATGTCATCGGTGCGCACGACTTCGCGCATCTCTTTCATGCATTGGTCGACAGCGCGGTCAGTGCCCTCCGCCGCCAGCGTGCTGCGCACCAGCCCACGGCGCAGCAGGTCGAGCCGAGCATCCCAGCGACGCTCAAGCTTTTCCTGTTGTTCGATGCTTTTGAGGTATTTCTCTTTCCAGCGCTGTGTTTCGTCGCTCATTCATGGGATCCGCGAAGGGCAGGACTCAACGCGGGCAATGCATCAGCCGTGAGCGAACCCGGCAGACGAATCTCTACCGCGACCGGCAGGTGATCGGAAATGGGCTGTGCCAGCACTTCGACCTTTTCGAGGGTCAGTGTCGGGCTTAGCAGAATGTGGTCAAGGCAGCGTTGCGGGCGCCAGCTGGGAAAGGTCGCTTCCAGTTGCGGCGCGAGCAGGCCGAGGTCACGCAACGGGGAGTTTTGCAGCAGGTCACTGGCATGGGTGTTCATGTCGCCCATCAGCACCTGGTGTTTATAGCCGCCGATCAATTCGCGGATGTAGGCCAGTTGCAGGCTGCGCACGCGAGCGCCGAGCGCCAGATGCATCATGACCACCACCAGCGCCTCCGGACCTTCGCCAAAGCGCACCAGAATGGCCCCGCGACCCTTGGGCCCCGGCAGCGGGTGGTCTTCAATCGCCCACGGGCGCAAGCGGCTGAGCACACCATTGCTGTGCTGGCCGAGTCGTCCGAGGTTGCGGTTGAGTTGTTGATACCAGTAGGGGAAGGCACCGAGCTGCGCCAGGTGCTCGACTTGATTGACGTAGCCTGAGCGCAGGCTGCCGCCATCGGCTTCTTGCAGGGCGACCAGGTCGAAGTCGCCCAGCAGGTTGCCGATTTTTTGCAGATTGTCGGCACGCCCGGTGTGCGGCAACAAATGTTGCCAGCCCCGGGTCAGGTAGTGCCGATACCGCTCGGTACTGATGCCGACCTGAATATTAAAACTGAGCAAGCGCAGACGACTGTCTGCGGGCAGGCCCGTGGACTCCAGGTGATGTTCGTTGACCCGTGGATCATGCAGGCCAACAACGCGTTCAGTTCCCCAGCGGCGCATGGCAGTGCTTCGCTTAGTTGGCGGCAGCCTTGTTAGCCGCTCGCTCTTTGTTGACGAGTTTGTCGGCCAATTCCAGCGCTTTATCGGCACCGCCGGCAGAACCCACGTCAAAACGGTATTTACCGTTGACGATCATGGTTGGTACGCCAGAAATTTCATACTTCTTGGCCAGCTCTTTGGCCTGGACGATTTTGCCCTTGATGGCGAAGGAGTTGAAGGTGGCCAGGAACTTGTCTTTATCGACGCCCTTAGTGGCCAGGAACTCGGCCATTTCTTCTGGAGTGACCAGTTTCTTGTGTTCTTTCTGGATCGCTTCGAAAACGGCGGCGTGAACCTTGTGCTCGACGCCCATGGCTTCCAGGGTCAGGAACATCTGGCCGTGTGCGTCCCAAGGGCCGCCGAACATGGCCGGAATGCGCACGAAGTTGACGTCGGAAGGCAGCTTCTCGACCCAAGGATTGATCACGGGCTCAAAAGCGTAGCAATGCGGGCAGCCATACCAGAACAGCTCCACGACTTCGATCTTGCCAGGCACGGCAACCGGAACCGGATTGGTCAGTTCGACATAAGGGGCGGCGGGTGCTTCGGCGGCTTGGGCAGTCATGCCGAACAGGCTGGCAGCGACGAGTGCGGCGCTGATGATCAGATTACGCATGCTTTACTCCTGGACAATTTGGGTCGCCTCGCGCGACCTGTTTTCAGACAGGTCCTGGCGGGCTTGAGTTCTGTAGTGTAACGGCAGCGGCCACAAAAAAGGGCGGCCAAAGCCACCCTTTTTATACTTGCTGCGACGGATTAATCGAGCGTTAACGTTGCAGGAGATGTTCATCGCTCGCAACGCTCGATCAACCGGCCTTAGTGCAGGCCTTGAATGTAGCTGGACACGGCGGCGATATCTTCGTCGCTCAGTCGTTTGGCGATGGTTTGCATGGTTTTGGCATCGCCATCGTTGGTGCGTCCGCCTTCTTCCTTGCGGAAATCGGTCAGCTGCTTGGCGACATATTGAGCGTGCTGGCCGCCCAGGTGAGGGAAGCCGGCAGCAACGTTGCCTGCGCCATTTGGCGAGTGGCAACCGGTGCAGGCTGGCAAGCCTTTGGCCAGGTCGCCGCCACGGAACAGTGCCTCACCGCGAGCCACGATTTTAGGGTCGGCGGCGCCCACACTGCCATTCTGCTTGGCGAAGTAGGCTGCGATATCAGCCAGGTCCTGGTCACTCAGGTTGGTCAGCAGGCCGGTCATTTCCAGAACGGTGCGCTTGCCCGACTTGATGTCGTGCAATTGCTTGGTCAGGTAGCGTTCACCCTGACCCGCCAGCTTCGGAAAGTTAGGCGCCATGCTGTTGCCATCCGGGCCATGACAGGCGCCACATACTGCGGCTTTCGCCTGACCAGCAGTCGCATCACCTGCAGCATGGGCAATGCCGGAGATCCCCACGGTCAACAGCAGACTCACGATCAATTTGTTCATCAGCTAATCCAACTACGGCTAAGGGTTAAAGAGTTATGGACCGGGATCACTCGCTCATCCAGTGGATGATGGCCTGGTAATCCTCGGCACTGCAGTCCATGCACAAACCACGCGGCGGCATCGCCTTGAAACCCTGGGTCACGTGTTGCACCAGCGTCTCCATACCTTTCGCCAACCTCGGCGTCCAAGCTTCCTGATCGCCCTTTTGAGGCGCCATGGGTAGTTGGCCGGAATGACAGGCACCACAAACACGGTTGTACACAGCTTCCGGATCCTGTGTAGCCTGAGCGCTGTAAAGCGGTATCAAGACACCGGCAGCTAGCAGCCATTTCGTCATAAAACGACCTTTTCAGGGTTGAGAGCGTTCTGCGTTCTAATGCGCAATCAAGGTCAATCGCTCTCGTGAACTTCATCCTACGCTGGGACAAAGCGCACACAAAATCTGCGGCATTATATACTGGCGTCACTGAAACGGAAACGACACCGCTTGCCGCGTCCATTCCCGGCGCCGCCCACATCGGAAATCCCATGCAACTCAAGAATCCCATCCTCGGCCTGTGCCAACAGTCCACCTTCATGCTCAGCGCTGCCAAAGTCGACCAATGCCCGGACGATGAAGGCTTTGAAGTGGCCTTCGCGGGCCGTTCCAACGCCGGCAAGTCCAGTGCGCTGAACACCCTGACGCACGCCAGTCTTGCGCGAACCTCGAAAACTCCGGGGCGCACGCAGCTCTTGAACTTCTTCAAGCTAGACGATGATCGTCGTCTGGTCGACCTTCCGGGGTACGGTTACGCAAAAGTACCCATTCCGTTGAAGCTGCACTGGCAGCGTCACCTGGAAGCGTACCTGGGCGGTCGCGAGAGTTTGAAAGGTCTGATCTTGATGATGGACATCCGTCATCCAATGACCGACTTCGACCTGCTGATGCTCGATTGGGCCGTCGCCGCCGGTATGCCGATGCATATTTTGCTGACCAAAGCCGACAAGCTGACGTACGGCGCAGCGAAAAACGTCCTGCTGAAGGTTCAGGCCGATATCCGCAAGGGCTGGGGGGATGCGGTCAGTATCCAGTTGTTCTCGGCGCCAAAACGCCTGGGTCTGGAAGACGCCTACACTGTACTGGCGGGCTGGATGGAGCTGGCGGACAAGGGTTCCGAGGCCGCCGAGTAAGGCGTTGAGGCAAATCGCGGGCAAAAAAAACCCCGGACTTCTATGGGGAGGGGGAAGTTCCGGGGTCCAAGTTCCGGACCGCTAGGGCGGGGTCCAGATATCTGCCAACACTTAACACAACATAGGAGCATCGAAGGGCTTCACCAGCCATTCAGTAACTCTGAGTGGCGGTTGACGGGATTAGTTCCGAGGAAGTTCCAAATCCATTGGAAATAAGCCCAAGCATTTTTCGACATAATGCTGCTCCCTGATTTTCTGCCGCGGCACTATGCCGCAGCAGAAAACGACTGTTCAGACGGCTCAGTGAGCCTCATCCCAGTTATTCCCGACCCCAACCTCCACCAGAAGCGGTACGTCCAGCTTCGCCGCATCACTCATGTGGATACGAATTTCTTCGCGAACCTGATCGACCAGATCCTCACGCACCTCAAGCACCAATTCATCGTGCACCTGCAGGATGACTTTGGCGTCGAGACCTGACGAGGTCAGCCAGTTATCCACAGCCACCATGGCTTTCTTGATGATGTCCGCCGCCGTGCCTTGCATCGGGGCGTTGATCGCCGTGCGCTCGGCACCTTTGCGCAGGGCCGGGTTTTTCGCGTTGATTTCCGGCAGGTACAAGCGACGACCGAAGATCGTTTCAACGAAACCTTGCTCGGCCGCCTGGGCGCGCGTGCGCTCCATGTATTGCAGCACGCCCGGATAGCGGGCGAAATAACGGTCGATGTAGGCCTGAGACTGTTTGCGATCCACGCCGATCTGCTTGGCCAGGCCAAACGCGCTCATGCCGTAGATCAAGCCGAAGTTGATCGCCTTGGCGCTGCGGCGCTGATCGGTGGTGACGTCCGCCAGTTCCACGCCGAAAACTTCAGCGGCGGTGGCCTTGTGCACGTCCAGATCATTGCGGAACGCATGCAACAAACCTTCGTCCTTGGCCAGGTGGGCCATGATCCGCAGTTCGATCTGTGAGTAATCCGCCGCGAGCAGTTTGTAGCCTGTGGGGGCAACAAACGCCTGACGAATGCGCCGGCCTTCGGCGGTGCGGATCGGAATGTTCTGCAGGTTCGGATCACTGGACGACAAACGCCCGGTCGCCGCGACAGCCTGATGATAGGACGTGTGAATCCGCCCTGTGCGCGGATTGATCTGTTCCGGCAGCCGATCGGTGTAGGTGCTTTTCAGCTTGCTCATCGAGCGGTACTGCATCAGCACTTTAGGCAGCGGGAAATCCTGTTCGGCCAATTCCGCCAGCACGGCTTCGGCGGTGGAGGCCTGGCCCTTGGCCGTTTTGCTGAGCACCGGCAGTCCGAGTTTTTCGTACAGGATCACGCCCAATTGCTTGGGTGAGCCGAGGTTGAATTCTTCGCCAGCGATGGCGAACGCCTCACGCTCGAGCGCGACCATCTTCTCGCCCAGTTCCACGCTCTGAATGCCCAGCAGGTTGGCGTCGACCAGCGCACCCTGGCGTTCGATCCGCGCCAGCACCGGCACCAGCGGCATTTCGATTTCGCTCAGGACTTTGCTCAGGCTCGGGATGGCATTGAGTTTTTCCTGCAGGGTTTGGTGCAGGCGCAGGGTCACGTCGGCGTCTTCGGCGGCGTAAGGCCCGGCCAGTTCCAGAGAGATCTGGTCAAAAGTCAGCTGCTTGGCGCCCTTGCCGGCGATGTCCTGGAAGCTGGTGGTGGTGTGATTCAGGTACTTGAGCGCCAGGCTGTCCATGTCGTGACGGGTTGCCGTGGAATCCAGCACGTAGGATTCGAGCATGGTGTCGAAAGCGATGCCCTGCACGGTGATGCCGCAGCTCTGGTAACCGCCGATGGCGCAGTTGGCCAGGATATTCATGTCGAACTTGGCGTGCTGGCCAACCTTGAGCTTGTTCGGGTCTTCCAGAATCGGCTTCAGCGCACGAAGGACGGTGTCACGGTCCAGCTGATCCGGCACGCCCATGTAGGAATGGGTCAGCGGGATGTAGGCCGCTTCGTTGGCTTGTACAGCGAAAGACAGGCCGACCAATTGCGCCTGCTGCGCATCAATGCCGGTGGTTTCGGTGTCGAAGGCGATCAGTTTGGCGTCGTTGAGTTTCTTCAGCCACAGGTCGAAATCAGCCTGGGTGAGGATCGTCGTGTAGTTGAGTTCGGTCGCGGCGGCGACTTCTTCAGCTACCGGCGCGGTGACTTCCTGCCCGGAACGCTTGGCGTCGCGCTGGTTGTCTTCGAACCAGCTCTTGAACTCCAGCAGGGTGTACAACTCGGCGAGCTTGTCGTGGTCCGGTTTGCCCATTTGCAGGTCATCGAGGCCGATGTCCAGCGGCACGTCGATCTTGATGGTCGCCAGTTGATAGGAGAGGAAAGCCATCTCCCTGTGCTCTTCAAGCTTGGCTGGCAGGGTTTTCGCGCCGCGAATCGGCAGGGTCGGGACGATGTCGAGCTGTGCATACAACTCGGTCAGGCCGCCATTCACGCCCACCAGCAGGCCCGAAGCGGTCTTCGGGCCAATACCCGGAACGCCCGGGATGTTGTCGGAAGAGTCGCCCATGAGGGCCAGATAATCGATGATCTGCTCGGGAGCGACCCCGAATTTCTCCTTCACGCCCTCCACGTCCATGCTGCTACCGGTCATGGTATTGACCAAGGTAATGTGGCCGTCGACCAGTTGCGCCATGTCCTTGTCGCCGGTGGAGATGATTACCGGGCGATCCGCCGCCGCGCTGCTGCGGGCCAGGGTGCCGATCACGTCATCGGCCTCGACGCCTTCGACGCACAGCAGCGGGAAGCCCAAAGCGATCACGCTCTGGTGCAGCGGCTCGATTTGCACGCGCATGTCGTCGGGCATGCTTGGGCGGTTGGCCTTGTACTCGGCGAACATCTCGTCGCGGAACGTCCCGCCTTTGGCGTCGAACACCACGGCAAACGGACTGTCCGGGTACTGCTTGCGCAGACTCTTGAGCATATTCAGCACACCTTTGACCGCACCGGTCGGCAAACCTTTGGAAGTGGTCAGCGGCGGCAGGGCGTGAAAGGCGCGGTACAGGTAAGAAGAACCGTCCACCAGGACGAGGGGGGCTTGGCTCATGAGCAGGATCAACCTTTTCGGCGGGTCCGGCGCTAGAATAGCGGGACCGTTGACGACAAAGGGACAAGGTTATCATGCGCACACTAAATCGCCTGTTGCTGGCTGGCTTGTTTGCAACTGTTCCATTGGCCGCCATGGCGGCGGACGATGTTTCGAAACAGGAACCGCAAGTGACGATCCGCACGGAAGGGGACAAGGTCATTCAGGAGTACCGTCAAAATGGTTTTCTGTATGCCATCAAAGTCACGCCCAAAGGCGGCAAGCCGTATTTCCTCGTACGCGCCGATGGTACAGAGGCAAACTACATCCGCTCGGATCAGCCGGATATGCTGATTCCGGCGTGGGAAATTTTCACCTGGAAGTAGTTTCTTAATTTCAATCGGCGTCGGCTCACAAGCGGCGCCCGTACTGGCAGTTTAAACATGTCTGTGTTCACCCCCCTGGCTCGGCCCGAGCTGGAAGCTTTTCTCGCCCCTTATGGCCTCGGCCGCCTGCTCGATTTCCAGGGGATTGCTGCCGGTAGCGAAAACACCAATTTTTTCATCAGCCTGGAGCAGGGCGAATTCGTCCTGACCCTGGTCGAGCGCGGCCCGGTCGATGAAATGCCGTTCTTCATTGAACTGCTCGACGTTCTGCACGAGGCCGATTTGCCGGTGCCTTACGCGCTGCGCACCACCGACGGCGTGGCCCTGCGCGAACTGGCCGGCAAGCCTGCCCTGTTGCAACCGCGATTGGCCGGCAAGCACATCAAGCAGGCCAATGCGCAGCACTGCGCGCAGGTCGGAGAGTTGCTTGCACACCTGCATCTGGCGACCCAGGCCAACATGATCAAGCGCAAAACCGATCGTGGTCTGGACTGGATGCTGGAGGAGGGCACGCAGTTTCTTTCGCACCTGAACGCCGAACAAAGCGATCTGCTGAAACGGGCGCTGGATGAAATCGCCGAGCAGAAGGCAAAAATCCTGGCGCTGCCGCGGGCCAATATCCATGCCGACCTGTTCCGCGATAATGCGATGTTCGAAGGCACCCACCTGACCGGGTTGATCGACTTCTACAACGCCTGCTCGGGGCCGATGCTCTACGACGTGGCGATTGCCTTGAACGACTGGTGTTCGGACGATGACGGTTTGATCGATGGGCCGCGGGCGCGGGCATTGCTGGGGGCTTATGCGGCGTTGCGTCCGTTCACGGCGGCTGAAGCCGAGCTGTGGCCGACGATGCTGCGCGTGGCGTGCGTGCGGTTCTGGTTATCGCGGTTGATCGCGGCGGAATCGTTCGCCGGGCAGGACGTGTTAATTCACGACCCGATGGAATTTCAGCTGCGGTTGGCACAGCGGCAGAAGGTCAGCACACCGCTGCCGTTTGCCCTTTAAATTGTGACCAGGGGGCAAGCCCCCTCGCCACACAGGTTCTGTAATTGGTTACAACGACTCCAGACACCCCGCCAAATCATTCCCCAGCTTCTCCAGCACCTGCTCATACCCCTGAGCAGTCGCTGGCGTGTACCCACCCAACGCATCCAGTTCCGCCAGTTTCACCGGCAAACCCGCGACCAGCGTCTCTGCCAGGCGCGGACGCAACGGCGGTTCGCTGAATACGCAGGTCTTGCCAACTTCCTGCAACCGCGTGCGCATCGTTGCGACGTGTTGGGCACCCGGCTGGACTTCGGCCGCAACGCTGAATACGCCTGTGTGCTTCAAGCCATAAGCGTCTTCAAAATAGTCGAACGCTTCATGGAACACGAAATACGGCTTGCCCGCGATCCCGGCGAGCCGTGCCTTCAGGCGCAGGTCCAAGGCATCCAACCGCTCGTCGAACGCCTTGAGGTTGCTCTGATAACGCGCCGCGTTGGCTGGATCCGCCGCACTGAGGTCGGCGGCCATCTTGGCGGCGATCACCCGGGCATTGACCGGTGACAACCACAAATGCGCGTCCAGGCTGCCAGGACGGTGATCGTGGTCATGCTCATCGGCTTCTTCCGCGTGGGAGTGACTGTCTTCGGCGAAGCGACGCAATGTCAGCCCCGGCAAATCCTGCACCGCAACGCTCGGCAGCGTCCGACCATTCAGCACGCGCGGCAGGAAACCTTCCATGTCCGGCCCGATCCAGTACAACAGATCGACCGATTGCACCTTCCGTACGTCGGAAGGGCGCAAGGCATAGTTATGGGGCGAAGCGCCCGGCGGCAGCAACACTTCCGGAATCGCCACGCCGTCCTGCACCGCAGCGGCAATCAACTGCAGGGGCTTGATGCTGGTGAGGACTTTGACCTCGGCGTGTGCCGAACCGATCAGCAGAAAACTGGCGACAAATGCGACAAAGATAGAAAAAAGTCGGGACACGATGACCACTCGAAGAGGCGAGAACGGGTAACATAATAACGTCTCTCACAAAACTCGTCGCCGCTCATGCCTAAAACACCGATTGCCAGCCGTCCCCACGACCACTCTCATTGCGTGCATAGCGCTCTGTCTGAGGCCGATGTCCTGTGCGCACGTCAGGGTCTGCGCCTGACTGCGTTGCGCCGGCGGGTGCTGGAACTGGTGTGGCAAAGCCACAAACCGCTGGGTGCCTACGACATTCTCGCGGTGCTCAGTGAGCAGGATGGCCGTCGTGCCGCGCCGCCCACCGTGTACCGCGCGCTGGATTTTCTCCTGGAAAACGGCCTCGTGCACCGCATCTCCTCCCTGAACGCCTTCGTCGGCTGCAATCATCCAGGCCATGCCCATCAAGGGCAGTTCCTGATTTGCCGCGAATGCCACGCCGCCATTGAGCTCGAACAGAAATCCATCAGCGACGCCATCGTTGGCAGCGCCAAGGAGGTTGGATTTATCGTCGAAGGCCAGACCGTTGAAGTGGTCGGTCTCTGCTCGGGCTGCCAGGGGGCTTGATGAGCAACGCGCTGATCCGCCTCGAGCAGGTTGCCGTCACGTTTGCCGGGCAATCCGTGCTGGATAACATCGAATTGAGCGTCGAGCCGGGGCAGATCGTCACCCTGATCGGCCCGAATGGCGCCGGCAAGACCACACTGGTGCGAGCGGTGCTCGGCCTGTTGAAACCGGACAGCGGCACGGTTTGGCGCAAGCCGAAGCTGCGTGTGGGTTACATGCCGCAAAAACTTCACGTCGACCCGACGCTGCCGCTCTCGGTGCTGCGCTTCTTGCGGCTGGTGCCGGGCGTGGACCGTGCCATGGCGTTGTCTGCGCTCAAGGAAGTCGGCGCCGAGCAGGTGATCGACAGCCCGGTGCAAAGCGTTTCCGGTGGTGAAATGCAGCGGGTGCTGCTGGCACGGGCACTGCTGCGCGAGCCGGAACTGTTGGTGCTCGACGAGCCGGTGCAAGGCGTCGACGTCGCCGGCCAGGCCGAGCTCTATAGCCTGATTACACGACTGCGCGACCGTCACGGCTGCGGCGTGCTGATGGTTTCCCACGATCTGCACCTGGTGATGAGCACCACCGACCAGGTGGTTTGTCTCAATCGCCACGTTTGCTGCTCCGGCCATCCTGAGCAAGTCAGCGGCGATCCGGCCTTCGTCGAGCTGTTCGGCAAGAACGCCCAAAGCCTGGCGATTTATCACCACCACCACGATCACGCCCATGACTTGCATGGCTCGGTCGTCACGGCGGCTCAACCCCACGTTCACGGAGATAGCTGCAAGCATGGCTGATTTTCTGCTCTACGCCCTGCTTGCAGGTTTGGCTTTGGCGCTGGTGGCGGGCCCGCTGGGATCGTTCGTGGTCTGGCGACGCATGGCTTATTTCGGCGACACCTTGTCTCACGCGGCGTTGCTCGGCGTAGCACTGGGGTTCTTGTTGGACGTTAGCCCGACCGTGGCGGTGACCGTGGGCTGCTTGCTGTTGGCGGTGCTGCTGGTGACCTTGCAACAACGCCAGCCGCTGGCGTCTGACACCCTTTTGGGAATTCTCGCACCGAGCACGCTCTCTCTGGGCCTGGTGGTACTAAGCTTCATGCACGAAGTGCGGATCGACCTGATGGCGTATCTGTTCGGCGACTTGCTGGCGATCAGTCCGACCGATCTGGCCTGGATCCTCGGCGGCAGCGCGGCGGTACTGGCGCTGTTAGTGACGTTGTGGCGGCCGTTGCTGGCCATCACCGTCCATGAAGAGTTGGCCAAGGTCGAAGGGTTGCCGGTGGCGTCGTTGCGCCTGGCGCTGATGCTGCTGATCGCCGTGGTGATCGCGGTGGCGATGAAAATCGTCGGCGTTTTGCTGATTACCTCGCTGTTGATCATCCCTGCGGCTGCGGCACAACGTCACGCCCGGTCACCGGAGCAGATGGCACTGGGCGCGAGCCTGCTGGGCATGCTCGCGGTCTGTGGCGGGCTGGCACTGTCGTGGTTCAAGGACACACCGGCGGGCCCCTCGATTGTTGTGACGGCGGCCGCACTGTTTCTGCTGAGTTTTGTCCTGCCCCGTCGAGGGGTGTAGACTTGCTCGTTTTTTGCGCAAATAGAGAGTCGCAGGAATGAAGCCGTTCGCCTCACGTTATCTGCTCCTTGTCGCATTTTCCTTGCTGCTGGGCGCCTGCCAAAGCACGCCGCCGGCGGCCACCGAGGCCACGGACGCTCGAGCTACGGCCATCGCACAGCTGGAACAAAGCCTCGCCAGCAATGAGCTGGCCACCGCCGAGGATCAACTGGCTGCCTTGCAGGCCCAGTCCCCTAACGATCAATCCCTTGAGCAGTACCAACGGCAACTGGCCGAGGCCTACCTGCGCCGTAGCCAGATCGTGCTGCAGAAAGGTGATGTGAACGCCGCCGCCACCGCGCTGAGCCGCGCCCGGGTCCTGATGCCCAAAGCGCCGGCGCTGACCGGTGGGGTCAATAACGCCATCGTCACGGCCCGCAAAGCCGAGCTGGATAAAGCGGAAGCCGATCTGAAAGCCGCCGAAGCCAAACCCCAGGCGAAGGTGATTGATCCCACCGCTGAAAGCACCACGGTCGCGTTGAATCTCAACGATATGGCGAAACTTCGCCGTCAACTGGATGCCATCGCCGCTGATGTAGTGAATTATCAGTGCGACGTGAGCATTCAGGCGCCACGCACCGACGATTACCCTTGGCTGGCCACGTTGCTGACCAAGCGGGTGAAGAAGCTCGATCCGGATTTCGATCTGAAGCTGGAAAAGCAGATCCTGCGCAACATTCCGGCGCAGATGGTCCTGAGTCCGCGTAAACCCTAAAAACATCGCGAGCAGGCTCACTCCTACATGGGTCACAAAACCCTGTAGGAGTGAGCCTGCTCGCGATAGCGTCCTAACTACTGATACAAATCCTCAAGCCGGAATCGCCTTGGCCTTAGGTTCCCGATCCCAAACCCGATGCTGGCCGATCGCTGCAAAAAACGGCTTGATCAACTTCGCATCCGCCCCAACGATCAACCCCGCATCAACCTGCAGTTTCAACACATCCAGCAATTGCTTCGCTTCGCCATGCAGCGCAATCGCCTTCAAGTGCTTGTACGCCTCCAGCAGGTAATGCAACGCCACACCATCACCGCTCAACGCCTTGATCGACGCCGCACCACCGGGCACAAACACCGCATCAAACGCCACCGAAGGCAAACCTTCCATCGACGCATCCACCGGCAACATTTTGCCATCGGCGGTTTTTACCGGTGCGGAGGTAGGCCCCAGCAATTTGGCGTGCGCACCTTCGGCCTGCAGCGCCTTCTTCATCACATCAATCGCTGCACCATCGACACCGTTGGCCGCAAGAATCGCCACTTTGCGGGTTTTTATATTGCCCGGCAGCAAATTCGCCTGACTCAGGGCTGGTGAGCGCTCCAGGGATATTTTTGGCACCTCTACCGTCCCGGCTTTCGGCGCTGGCAAGCCCAGGTTGGCGGCCACGCGTTTGGCCAGTTCCAGATCGATATTGGCCAGGATCTCGTTCACCTCACGCGCGCGAATGGCCTCACGCTCAACTTTGCCGAGTTCGAAGCTGTACGCCGAGATGATGTGTTCCTGCTCGTGCTTGCTCATGCTGTGGAAGAACAGTCGTGCCTGGGAGAAGTGGTCGCTGAACGATTCGCTGCGCTGCCGGATCTTGTTGGCATCAATGCGCTCCGGATAACTCTCGAAACCGCCGTCCTGCGCGGCGGGCGGTGTTTCTTTCGGCCAGCCGCCGTCAATGGAATTCGGCTCGTAGGATGCCCGCCCCTTGTCGATGGTGGTGCGATGCATCGCATCGCGCTGACCGTTATGGAACGGTGCTACCGGCCGGTTGATCGGGATTTCATGAAAGTTCGGCCCGCCGAGTCGGCTGATCTGCGTATCGGTATAGGAAAACAGCCGACCTTGCAGCAACGGATCGTTGGAGAAGTCGATCCCCGGCACGATATGGCCCGGGCAGAACGCAACCTGCTCGGTTTCGGCGAAGAAGTTGTCCGGGTTACGGTTAAGCACCATTTTGCCCAGCGGGGTGATGGGGACGGTTTCCTCGGGAATCAGCTTGGTAGGGTCGAGGATGTCGAAGTCGAAACTGTGTTCGTTTTCCTCTTCGATGACCTGCACGCCCAGTTCCCACTCCGGGTAGTCGCCCATCTCGATGGCTTCCCAGAGATCGCGACGGTGGAAGTCGGTGTCTTTGCCGGCCAGCTTTTGCGCCTCATCCCACACCAGCGAACACGTGCCGGCAGTAGGGCGCCAGTGGAATTTGACGAAGCGCGATTTGCCTTCGGCGTTGATCAGCCGAAACGTATGCACACCGAAGCCTTGCATGCTGCGCAAGCTTTTCGGGATGGCCCGGTCGGACATGGCCCAGATCACCATGTGCGCCGATTCCGGTACCAAAGAGACGAAGTCCCAGAAGGTGTCGTGAGCCGAGCCGCCGGTAGGAATCTCGTTATGTGGCTCCGGTTTGACCGCATGCACAAAGTCCGGAAATTTGATGGCGTCTTGAATGAAGAACACCGGCATGTTGTTGCCCACCAGATCGAAGTTGCCTTCGTCGGTGAAGAACTTCACGGCGAAACCTCGTACGTCCCGCACGGTATCGCCTGACCCGCGTGGGCCTTGTACCGTGGAAAAGCGCGTGAACACGGGCGTCTTCTTGCCCGGATCCTGCAGGAAACCGGCCTTGGTCAGCACGGAGTGGTTTTCGTACGTCTGGAAGTAGCCGTGCGCGCCGGTGCCGCGGGCATGGACGATGCGTTCCGGAATGCGCTCATGGTCAAAGTGCGTGATTTTCTCACGCATGATGAAGTCTTCCAGCAGCGAAGGCCCGCGGGCGCCGACTTTCAGGGTGTTCTGATTGTCCGAAACCTTTACGCCCTGATTGGTGCGCAGGGCCTGTTCGGTGGCGTCGGAGCGAAATTTCTCCAGGCTGTCGAGCTTGGTATTGGTGTTGCCGCGGTCCAGGGTATCGGTACCGGCCAGAGCGCTTTTGCCGGGGGCAGGCTTCTTGTTACTCATCAGGCTAAACTCCTCGTTGCGATTCCCGCCGTAGCCAGGATTCTTGTGCATTCCCCAGGCACGGCACCGGGGGCGTTTTCGAGTTGCCTTATTAGTGACTGATGCGGTTTTTAGCCGTTCCTTTTTTATGACCTTTGATCGCGTTATTGCCAAATCGAAGGTTGAATGCGGAATAAATGCTAATAACCTCTATACGGACAGGCTAAAATGCGCGCCCGGCTAACCGCTGATCCTTTTCTAACGCGCCCCACAAGGTTCGCTACGTGATCGAGTTTCAAAACGTCCATAAAACCTACCGCGTCGCCGGTAAGGATATTCCCGCCCTGCATCCGACCAGTCTGACGATTGAGAACGGTCAGGTCTTCGGCCTGATCGGCCATTCCGGCGCGGGAAAAAGTACCCTGCTGCGTCTGATCAATCGCCTGGAGAATTCCAGTGGCGGCAAGATCTTCGTCGACGGCGAAGAAGTCACCGCGCTGGACGCCAATAGCCTGCGGCGCTTCCGTCAGCAAGTCGGGATGATCTTCCAGCACTTCAACCTGCTGGCGTCCAAGACTGTGGCTGACAACGTCGCGTTGCCGCTGACCCTGGCCGGCGAGCTGTCGCGCAGCGAGATCGATCTGCGCGTGGCCGAGTTGCTGGCGCGGGTCGGGTTGTCCGAGCACGCCAAAAAGTACCCGGCGCAGTTGTCCGGTGGCCAGAAGCAGCGCGTCGGCATTGCCCGCGCCCTGGCGACCAAGCCGAAAATCCTGTTGTGCGACGAAGCCACCAGCGCCCTCGACCCGCAGACCACGGCGTCGGTCCTGCAATTGCTGGCCGAGATCAACCGCGAGCTGAAGCTGACCATCGTCCTGATCACCCACGAGATGGACGTGATCCGCCGCGTTTGCGACCAGGTCGCAGTCATGGACGCCGGTGTAATCGTCGAGCAAGGTTCGGTGGCCGAGGTGTTCCTGCATCCCAAGCACCCAACCACCAAGCGCTTCGTGCAGGAAGACGAGCAGATCGACGAAAGCGAACAGCGCGATGACTTTGCTCACGTGCCGGGCCGCATCGTGCGTCTGACCTTCCAGGGCGAAGCGACCTACGCGCCGTTGCTGGGTACCGTCGCCCGGGAAACCGGTGTGGACTACAGCATCCTGGCCGGTCGTATCGACCGCATCAAAGACGTCCCTTACGGGCAACTCACCCTGGCCGTCACCGGTGGCGACATGGACGCGGCATTTGCCCGTTTCACCGCGGCTGACGTCCACATGGAGGTGCTGCGCTAATGGAAGCCCTGACTGCTTTCTTTGCCAATATCGACTGGTTCGAAATCTGGCTGGCCACCGGCGATACCTTGCTGATGCTCGGTGGTTCGTTGTTGTTCACCGTGTTGCTCGGCTTGCCGCTGGGTGTGCTGCTGTTCCTGTGCAGCCCGCGTCAGTTGCTGGAAGCCAAAGGCGTCTACGCGATGCTGTCGCTGGTGGTGAACATTCTGCGTTCGCTGCCCTTCATCATTCTGTTGATCGTGATGATTCCGTTCACCGTGCTGATCACCGGTACGTCGCTGGGTGTCGCTGGTGCGATTCCGCCGTTGGTGGTAGGCGCTACGCCGTTCTTCGCCCGCCTGGTGGAAACCGCGTTGCGTGAAGTGGATCGCGGCATCATCGAAGCGACTCAGGCGATGGGCGCGACGACACGTCAGATCATCACCAATGCCTTGCTGCCAGAAGCCCGTCCGGGCATCTTCGCGGCGATTACGGTGACGGCGATTACACTGGTGTCCTACACGGCCATGGCCGGTGTGGTCGGCGCAGGTGGTCTGGGTGACCTGGCGATCCGCTTCGGCTACCAGCGTTTCCAGACCGACGTCATGGTGGTGACGGTGGTGTTGCTGCTAGTGCTGGTCCAGGTGCTGCAAACCGTTGGCGACAAATTGGTTGTGCATTTTTCCAGAAAATAAACAGTTCTCGTAAATAAGTCATGAGCCGGCCATTCGCTGGCAGGCGCCAAACGGGTGCCTCATATGGAGTTAGCTGAATGAAGAAACTACTCGTCGCGTTCGCTGCCGTTGCAGCCTTTTCCGCCCACGCCGACACCCTGACGGTCGCGGCGACCCCGGTTCCGCACGCAGAAATCCTTGAGTTCGTGAAACCGGCCCTGGCCAAAGAAGGCGTGGACCTGAAGGTCAAAGTCTTCACCGACTACATTCAGCCGAACGTGCAGGTGGCGGAAAAACGTCTGGACGCCAACTTCTTCCAGCACCAGCCATACCTCGATGAGTTCAACAAGGCCAAGGGCACCAACCTGGTCGCCGTTGCCGGTGTGCACCTGGAACCGCTGGGCGCTTACTCCAGCAAGTACAAGGCACTGACCGAATTGCCGGGCGGCGCCAACGTGGTGATCCCGAACGACGCCACCAACGGCGGCCGTGCGCTGTTGCTGCTGGCGAAGGCTGGCCTGATCAAGTTGAAGGATTCGAACAACATCCTGTCGACCGTGAAGGACATCACCGAGAACTCCAAGGACTTGAAATTCCGTGAACTGGAAGCCGCGACCATCCCGCGCGTGCTGACCCAGGTCGACCTGGCGCTGATCAACACCAACTACGCGCTGGAAGCCAAGCTCGATCCGTCCAAGGACGCGCTGGTCATCGAAGGCAGCGACTCGCCGTACGTGAACATCCTGGTGGCTCGTCCGGACGACAAGGACAGCGAGGCAATGAAGAAACTGGTTGCTGCGCTGCACAGCCCGGAAGTCAAAGCCTTCATTCTTGAGAAGTACAAAGGCGCGGTATTGCCAGCGTTCTGATCTGAAGCTTTAACAAAAATGGGGCGCATTGAATGCGCCCCATTTTTTATGTCCGAAACACCGTCCCCTGTGGGAGCGGGCTTGCCCGCGATGAGTCCTTGTCATTCAACATCAAGGTTGGCTGATGCACCGCCATCGCGGGCAAGCCCGCTCCCACAGGTTTTTCAGTGTCACTTACGGTTTAGCATTACCGGCAACTGCGCCACCAATTTCACATTGTTCAACGGTGCCCGAATAAACCCGCGCTGCGTGCCGTCCGGCCCGATCACCGCCAGATTGCCGCTGTGATCCACCGTGTAATTGGGCTTGCTGGTGTCGGCCGGAATAAACGGAATGCTCACCGCATTGGCCAGCTTCTGAATGTCATCCACCGACGAGGCGGTCAGGCCTTTGAACTGCGGGTCGAAGTAGCCCAGGTACTGCTTGAGCTGAGCCGGGGTATCACGGTTCGGGTCGACGCTGACCAGAATGACCTGCAGCTTGGCCGCTGCTTCCGGTGGCAACTCGCTCTTGATCTGACGCAACTGGGCGAGGGTGGTCGGGCAGATGTCCGGACAGAAGGTGTAGCCGAAGAACAGCAGGCTCCACTTGTCTTTCAGCTGATTGACCGTCACCGGGTTACCGTCCTGATCGGTCATCTTCACATCCGGCAGGTTGCGGCTTTGCGGCAGCAAGATAATGCCGGCATCGATCAGCGCCGTCGGGTCGCCCTGGCTTTTGCCGGACAGCACTTTGTTGATGGTCAGGCCCAGGACCAGTGCGATCAGGGCGACGAGAATGAAGACGGTTTTCTGGGTTCGAGTCATAGGTTCAACAGTAAGTAGTGGTCTACGAGCAGCGCGATAAACAGCAGGAACAAGTAATAAATAGAGTACTTGAACGTGTTGATCGCCGCGTGCGGCCGAGTGCCACGGTACAGCACCACGGCCCATTGCAGAAACCTTGCGCCCAGCCCCAGCGCGCAAATCAGGTAGAGCATGCCGCTCATGTGGATCACGTAGGGCATCAGGCTGACGGCCAGCAACGCGAAGGTGTAAAGCAGGATGTGAACCTTGGTGTAGTGCTCACCGTGGGTCACCGGCAGCATCGGAATGTCGGCCTTGGCGTATTCCTCTTTGCGATGGATCGCCAGGGCCCAGAAGTGTGGCGGGGTCCAGGCGAAGATGATCAGCACCAGCAGCAGGGGTTCGGCGCTGACGTGACCGGTCGCAGCGGTCCAGCCCAGCAGTGGCGGGGCCGCCCCTGCCAGGCCGCCGATGACGATGTTCTGCGGTGTCGCGCGCTTCAGAAAACCGGTGTAGACCACCGCATAGCCCAACAGCGAAGCCAGGGTCAGCCACGCCGTCAGCGCATTGGTGAACGTGAGCAGCACGGCTTGGCCCAGCACGGCCAATACCAAGGCAAACGTCAGCGCCGCCGCCGGAGACACCCGGCCTTCGGCCAACGGACGTTTGTGCGTGCGGGCCATCACCGCGTCGATGCGCCGGTCCACCACATGGTTGACCGCCGCCGCACCGCCGGCGCACAGGGCGATCCCCAGGTTGCCGAACACCAGCACCGTCCACGGCACTCCGGCGCGGGTCGCGAGGAACATGCCGACCAGCGAGGTGATGAGCATCAGCACCACCACTTTCGGCTTGGTCAGCTCCAGATAGTCGCGCCAGATTGCCTGACTGTGACGTTCGCCGATCAGAGTCGCCATGGCATCTCTCCTTTTATTGTTATGGGCCCGGCCGAGTGTTTACGCGGGCTGAACCGCCAGCGCGCGGGGGATTGCTGCTTGACCCGAACCAGACGGGTTCGCGCGTGATAATTGACCAGCACCATCGTCAGCAACAGGGCCGCGCCGCCAGCGTTGTGGGCGACGGCCACGGGCAGCGGCAGATGGAACAGCACGTTGCTGATACCGAGGGTGATTTGTGTGGCGAGGGCGACCAGCACCAGCCCCGCGAGGCGTGTCATGCCGACGACTTTCAGCTGCCAGGCGAGCCCGAGCAGCACGAGTGTGACCAATAGCGCGCCGATGCGGTGCGTCAGATGAATCGCCGTGCGCGCGTCGCTGTCCAGTTGCCCGCCGAGATAATTCGGGCCGATGTGCTGAGTCAGATGGAAGCCATTGGCGAAATCGGCCGGTGGAATCCACTGCCCATGGCAGGTCGGGAAATCGATGCAGGCCACGGCGGCATAGTTGGAACTGACCCAGCCGCCGAGGGCGATTTGCAGGATCACCAGCAGTAACCCGGCCGTTGCCCAGTACTGCAAACGTCGTGGCACTGTCAGCGCCGGCAGTACGCCGGACAACCTCAACGTCAGTAGAAACAGCAGACTCAGCGTGGCAAAGCCGCCGAGCAAATGCCCGGTCACCACCTGCGGCCAGAGCTTGAGCGTCACCGTCCACATGCCGAACGCGGCTTGGGCGAACACCACGGCCAGCAGAAACAGCGGCAACTTCACCGGTTGCCCCGGATGACGACGATGCACCCAGGCGCGACCGGCCAACACCGCGATCAGCATCCCCAGGGTGCCGGCGAAGTAACGGTGGATCATCTCGTTCCAGCCCTTGTGGGCCACCACCGGTGTATCGGGAAAATGCAGTTCGGCATGGGCCAGTTGGGCTTCGCTTTTCGGCACGCTGATAAAGCCGTAGCAACCCGGCCAGTCCGGGCAGCCGAGGCCTGCGTGGGTCAGGCGGGTGTAGGCGCCGAGCAACACCACAATCAGTGCCAGCAAGGTGGCAAACAACGCGAGGCGAAATCCAGGTTTGGCCATGACGATGCCCTTATCCGATGTTCGACAGTTTCAGCAGATGACGCAGGTCGTTGAGCAGGTCCTTACCCTTCACCGTCGGGTCATAGCGCAGCACCAGGTTGCCGTGGGGGTCGATGATCCACAGCTGCGGTGCGGTTTTGTCTCCGGTCGCCTTGCTGAAGGTGGTGAGGTCCATGGGGTAGCGTTGCAATTGCGGGTATTCGCGGGTCAGCTTGGCGTCGTAATCCGCCGTCAGCGGCTGTGCGGCGGCCAGTGCATGGCTGGCGCGGGACGCATCGCGGCCAAGGCCGATCTGAATCTGCCGCGCCAGGTACACCAGTTGCTGGCAATCCACCGAGCAATCCTTCGGCGCAGTCACCAGCATTTGCCAGCGATCCTCCTGGGCCTGCACACCGAGGTCGGCGCGGGTCTGACCGTTGCCGATCAATTCGCCGTGATAGCTGCGCCCGTCTGGCACCCAGAACTGCAGTTTGTACATGCCGGTGGCAAGGATCATCGGACCGATGACCCCGAGCAGAATCAACAGCAACTGCAAGCGACCCTTGCGTCGACTCGCCGGCGTTTTCGCTTCAGACATGCTGGGTGGATTCATGGCCGCTCCCATGGTGTTTCTCCTTTGCGTTGTGCCAACCGAGGTAGAGATAGAGGCCGAACAGGGCAAGCGACATGGCAAACCACTGCACGGCGTAAGCGATGTGTTTTTCCGGGCCCATGGCGACGACTGGCCAATCGGCCTGGTACGTCGCGGGACCCGTTTCTGCGCGTAATTCGTAGGCAAACCCTTCACGGCCCAGCGCCGTCCAGAGCTTCGGCGGCTCGACGGCGGTGACTAATTCAGGCCAGGTGGTGGCGCTCGGATCGGCGTGCAGCTGAAAGGTCGCGCCGGGGGAAACGTAGACCCAGGCATCGAGACTCAAGGCCTCTTTGGGCGTGGTGAACTGCGGCGGTGTGCGCCGGTCCGGCCAAGGCAACCAGCCGCGATTGACCAGCAACCAGAGCCCGGTCGCCTGGTCCTGAAACGGTTGCAGCAGCTCCACGCCGACCTTGCCGTCGCGCTGGCGGTTGTCCAGCAACAGGCTGTGCGCGGCGTCGAACAGGCCATGCAGATGAACGCGGCGGAAGGCCAGGTCTTCGGTGAGTTGCAGTTCGGTGCTGGCCATCGGTTCGGCGGCACGGCGCTCGGCATAGCTTTGCAGCAGCGCGCTTTTCTCCGCGCCCCGGCTCAGTTGCCAGAACCCGAGCGACACCAGCAGCGGCAGCAACAGGGCGACCACCAGTGTCGGCACGATGCCCGGCCGGAAGCGCTTCATGGCGTGGCCAAAAAGTCGTGAGTCGCGATAGCTATACTCAAGTGCATCGCCTTTCCCCCGGAGTCTCACCATGCTCAAAGCAGCCATCGTCCTGATGCTGATTGCCACGGTTGTCAGCCTGTTCAGCGGCCTGTTTTTTCTGGTCAAGGACGACAGCAGCTCAAACCGCCTCGTCATTGCCTTGAGTGTCCGTGTTGCCCTGGCCGCCACCACCGTCGGCTTGATCGCCTGGGGTTTCTATAGCGGCCAGTTGGTCTCTACGGCGCCTTGGTAATGGCTCAGAGCACGTAGACGAAAACGAACAACCCGATCCACACCACGTCCACGAAGTGCCAATACCAGCTCGCCGCCTCGAAACCGAACTGGTGCTCGTTATCGAAGTGTCCGCGCATGATCCGCATCAGCATCACGAACAGGATGATGGTGCCGATGGTCACGTGGGCGCCGTGGAAACCGGTGAGCATGAAGAACGTCGCACCGTAGATGCCCGAACCCAGGGTCAGGCCCAGTTCGTGGTAGGCATGCATGTACTCTTCAGCCTGGAACCCGAGGAAACCACAGCCCAGCAACACGGTGATCGCCAGCCAGATTTTCAGTGCGCCCCGATGACCCTTTTTCAAGGCGTGGTGGGCGATGGTCACGGTCACGCTGGAGCTCACCAGCAAGATAGTATTGAGCAGCGGCAGGCCCCACGGGCTGATGACTTCCTTGGGCGGAGGAAAGAGTTTCGGGTCCGGGGTGTGCAGCAGCGGCCAGGTGAACTGGAAGTTCGGCCAGAGCATGTGGGCGATGCCTTTCGGGCCTTCGCCCCCGAGTGCGGGGCCTGAGATGTGCCGTACATAGAACAGCGCACCGAAGAAAGCGATGAAGAACATCACTTCCGAGAAGATGAACCAGCTCATGCCCCAGCGGAAGGAACGGTCCATCTGCGCGCTGTACAAGCCGCCGCGACTCTCCTTGATCACCGTGCCGAACCAGCCGAACAGCATGTACGCCAGCAACAGGCCGCCGACGAAAAAGATCAGCGGGCCGTGGGATTCCGGCCGTGCGGCTTTCAGATCGTTGAACCAGGTGGCCAGGCCGAACACGGTGGTGAGCATGCCGAGCGTGGCGATGATCGGCCATTTGCTCTGGGCCGGTACGTAATAGTGTTCATGAGTTGCCATTTATTGTTCTCCTTATCGGGCACGCATTAGCGCCTAGCCACCGGTACTGGCGGCAACCGCCACGGGTGGATGGCGTGCGGTGATATCGAACAGCGTGTAAGACAGCGTCAGGTGCTTCACATCCTTGGGCATGTCACGGTCAACGATGAAACGTACCGGCATCTCGATCCGTTGACCGGGCTGCAGCACTTGCTGGGTAAAACAAAAACATTCGGTCTTGTGGAAGTACGCCGCCGCGGTGCTGGGCGCGATGCTCGGCACGGCCTGGGCGCTCATCGGCTTGTCGGTCGGGTTGTGCGCGATGAAAATCATCTCGTTCACCGCCCCCGGATGGGCCGTCAGCTCTTCACTCTTTGGATAGAAATCCCAGGGCATGTCAGCGGTGTTGGTCGACAGGAACTGCACGCGCACTTGGCGCGAAGTGTCGACCGTTTGCTCGCCCTCGTACTGCCCGGCCGTCTTGCCGTTAATGCCGAACGCCTTGCACATCACGTCGTAGATCGGCACCAGGGCAAACCCGAAGACAAACATCGCCACCACCACCAGCAACAGGCGGGTGACCAGTTTTTTCATCGAAATCGAGTCAGCCATGGTGTAAGCCCTCAACACCGAACCCTGTGGGAGCGAGCTGGCTCGCGATAGCGGCGTATCTGGCACACCGCGTCGCCTGAATCGCGCGCAGGCTCACGCCTACAAGGGGCAGGGTGTTCATTTCACTTCCGGCGGCGTGGTGAAGGTGTGATACGGCGCCGGTGACGGAATACTCCACTCCAGGCCTTCCGCGCCATCCCACGGTTTGGCCGGTGCTGGCGGGCCGCCGCGAATGGTCTTGATCACGATGAACAGGAAGAAGATCTGCGTCGCACCGAACATGAACGCGCCAATCGAGGAGACCATGTTGAAGTCGGCAAATTGCAGGTTGTAATCAGGAATCCGCCGCGGCATGCCCGCCAGCCCCACGAAGTGCATCGGGAAGAACGCCATGTTCATGCCGATGAACGAGAGCCAGAAATGCAGCTTGCCGAGGGTTTCGTCGTACATGTGGCCGGTCCACTTCGGCATCCAGTAATAGGCCGAGGCGAAAATCCCGAAGATCGCCCCGGGCACCAGTACGTAGTGGAAATGCGCGACCACGAAGTAGGTGTCCTGGTACTGGAAGTCCGCCGGGGCGATGGCCAGCATCAACCCGGAGAACCCACCAATGGAGAACAGGATCACGAACGCCACCGCAAACAGCATCGGCGTCTCGAAGGTCAGCGAGCCTTGCCACATGGTGCTGGCCCAGTTGAACACCTTCACCCCGGTCGGCACCGCGATCAGCAGCGTGGCGTACATGAAGAACAACTCGCCCACCAGCGGAATGCCGACCACAAACATGTGGTGCGCCCAGACGATGAACGACAGGAACGCGATGCTCGCCGTCGCATAGACCATCGAGGTGTAGCCGAACAGCGGTTTGCGCGAGAAGGTCGGGATGATCGAACTGACGGCACCGAAGGCCGGCAGGATCATGATGTACACCTCGGGGTGGCCGAAGAACCAGAACACGTGCTGGAACAACACCGGATCACCGCCACCGGCGGCACTGAAGAAACTGGTGCCGAAGTGGATGTCCATCAGCATCATCGTCACGCACCCGGCCAGTACCGGCATCACCGCAATCAGCAGGAACGCGGTGATCAGCCAGGTCCAGACGAACAGCGGCATTTTCATCAGCGTCATGCCGGGGGCGCGCAGGTTGAGGATGGTCGCGATCACGTTGATCGCGCCCATGATCGAACTGATCCCCATCAAGTGGATGGCGAAGATGAAGAACGTCACGCTTTCCGGTGCGTAGGTCGTGGACAGCGGGGCGTAGAACGTCCAGCCGAAGTTCGGACCGCCACCGGGGGTAAACAGGGTCGACACCAACAGGATGAACGCCGCGGGCAGCAGCCAGAAGCTGAAGTTGTTCATCCGTGGCAGGGCCATGTCCGGCGCGCCGATCATCAACGGGATCATCCAGTTGGCGAGGCCGACGAAGGCCGGCATCACCGCACCGAAGACCATCACCAGGCCGTGCATGGTGGTCATCTGGTTGAAGAACGCCGGCTCGACGATTTGCAGTCCCGGCTGGAACAGTTCGGCGCGAATCACCATCGCGAACGAGCCGCCCAGCAGGAACATGGTGAACGCAAACCACAGGTACAACGTGCCAATGTCTTTGTGATTGGTGGTCAGCACCCAACGCATCAGACCTTTGGCGGGGCCGTGGGCGTGGTCGGCGTGACCGTGGTCATCGATAACAGCGCTCATGGCCTGTCTCCTGCAAACAGATGGGCTGGGCAGGCCGGGGCGCGCTGCCCCGACCAGTTCCTTACACGCGCAATAGACCGGGTCATTTGCTTTCCGCCTGTTTCAGCTCCAACACTTCTTTAGGAGTGACCATGTCGCCTTTGTTGTTGCCCCAGGCGTTACGTTCGTAGGTCACGACCGCCGCGATATCGACTTCCGAGAGCTGCTTGCCGAACGCCGCCATGGCGGTGCCGGGTTTACCGTGGAACACCAGGCTCAGGTGGCCCTCTTTCGGTCCGGTGGCGATTTTCGAGCCCTTGAGCGCCGGGAACATCGGCGGCAGGCCCTGACCTTCGGCCTGGTGACAGGCGACGCAGGTGGTGTGATAGATCTTGTCGCCGCGCTCCTTGAGCTCGTCGAGGGTCCATTCCTTGCTGGTCAGCTCTTTGAGTTGCAGGGCTTCAGCCTTGCGGTCAGCGAGCCATTTTTCGTAATCGGCCTTTTCCTTGACCTCGACCACAATCGGCATGAAGCCGTGGTCCTTGCCGCACAACTCGGCGCATTGGCCGCGGTAGATGCCGGGCTTGTCGATACGGGTCCAGGCTTCGTTGACGAACCCCGGGATCGCATCGCGCTTGACCGCGAAGGCCGGGACCCACCAGGAGTGGATGACGTCGGCGGAGGTCACCAGGAAGCGCACCTTCGCGCCGATCGGCAACACCAGCGGCTTGTCGACCTCGAGCAAGTAGTGCTCGCCCTTGGTTTCCTTGTTGTGGATCTGGTCGGCGGGGGTGGTCAGGTTGCTGAAAAACTCAACGTCCTGGCCCAGGTACTTGTAATGCCACTTCCACTGATAGCCGGTGATCTGGATGTCGATATCCGGCTCACTGGCGTCATACATCTTGATCAGGGTGGCCGTCGCAGGAACCGCCATGGCCACCAGGATCAGGAAGGGCACGATGGTCCATAGAATTTCGACGGTGGTGCTTTCATGAAATTTTGCGGCCACCTGCCCGGTCGAGCGGCGGTGGACCATCATCGACCAGAACATGGCGCCGAAGACGATGATGCCGATCACTACACAGATCCAGAAAATGGTCATGTGCAGGTCAAATACTGCGTGACTGATTTCAGTCGCTCCCGGCGCCATATTCACAGTCCAGGCGGCTTGCGCCTGACTGAAAATCGACCACAACAGGAGGCCCATCCAGACGTGTGGATGTCGCATCATTGCGGGTTCCCCTTATCGTTCTTGTTATCCCGCCGGCTTTCACCTGCGGCAAGGGAGCGGCTTTTTCAGACTACGAACTTGAATCGCCGGGCCTTGCTGCGTGTGCAGTCGGGCGTCATCAGCTAACTCCATTTCCAACCCGAGTATAGACAGCGACTGCGACCTCGCAATGTGATGGCGTAAATGATCTGAAACAGCTGGGACTTGCGTTCAAGGTCACGAATGGAGAAGGATGCAGACGAGTGGTGGCAAATCGATATAACGGAGGCGTCTCAAGGATGAAACAATTATGACAAATGCGTCTTAGCATTTTTCATAAGGCAGCTAAGTTATGTCTTCCCTATTTCATTGCCTTTGTTTCCTGGAGTTTTCATGAACACCGCCGCATTGCGCGAGCAGATCCAAAAAGCCCAAACACATGAAGCCGAGACCGGCCTGCTGACGCGTCAGCTGGAAAGCAAACTGCCTCATCTGCATCCTGCCATCCAATTGCCTGAGGCGGACGCCAATGGCGTACTGACACGTTTTGTCGCCGCTTACATCGACGAAGTACCTGATCTGCTGGAAGCAGCCAATGAAGTGGCCAGGGAAGCCGGTATCGAGTCACAGATCAAGCCGGTGCTGAACATTGCCGAACAGTACTTCCTTCAGCCGCCGGACATCATGAACGGTCACGTCGGGCTCGACAGCCTGCTGGATGAAGCCTATCTGGCACACCGTTTTGTCGAAGAGGTCAACGACCTGTACATCAAGTATCTGGGCCAGCCATTGATCCCCTTGGACATGACTGTCGCCAACCTGATTGCCCACCAATTGATCGGTGAGGCGTTTGCCAACCAACTGGACGAAGTGGTGCATCACGCCCTGGACGAGATGCTCGACGACCAGAGCTTTGCCTTGGAATCGGTGGAAGCGTACCGCGAGAAACTCAGCAGCCCGGATACCGGTGCCGCGTGGAAACGCTGGCCGTGCATGTCGCGCCGCTTGGGCGTAGGCCTGGAGCTGGATCAGCCGGCGGTTTGATTCAACACAAAACCTGTGGGAGCGAGCTTGCTCGCGATTGCGTTGGGTCAGCCAACATTCATGTTGGATGATCTGGCCCCATCGCGAGCAAGCTTGCTCCCACAGGGTTATTTATCCGGCAGCACCTACGCCGGATGTAGTGCGCAACCGCCCCTCCAACCTGCGCTTCAACCCTCGCGCTTCAATCAGCAGCGTCGAACCCTTGGCTGCATTCGCCCGCCCCCATTCCTCCAGCAACTCCAGGCACGAGTGATCGATGTAGCTCAGGTTATTGAGCGGCACATGCACCGTCGCACCGGCGGGAATGGTGCCCAGCACCTGGGTCAAGGCTGGCACCTTGAGAAAGGTCGCGGCGCCAGTCAGCCGCAACTCCATTTCTCCATCCGCCGGCAGGTCGATCAGGCTGATTTTCAACCGTGAAGCCTTCCACGCCAGTTTCGCCAGCGTCAGGCCGAAGCCAATCAACACACCCGTGAGCAAGTCAGTAAAGATGATTGCCAGCGCAGTCGCCGCGTAGGTGAACATCGGCATCCGACCATAACGGCCCAAGCCTCGAAAGGCCTTGAGATCGACCAGTTTGAAGCCGGTGTAAACCAGCACACCCGCCAGGCTCGCTACCGGAATGCTCTGCAGCACGCTCGACAGCAACAACACGAACGCCAGCAGCCACAAACCGTGGAAGATCGCCGACAGTCGCGTGGTAGCACCGGCCTGCACGTTGGCCGAACTGCGCACGATCACGCCCGTCATCGGCAATGCACCCAATAAACCGCAGAGCATGTTACCCACGCCTTGCGCCGACAATTCCCGGTCGAAATCGGATCGTTGACCGCTGTGCATGCGGTCTACCGCAGCGGCCGACAGCAGGGTTTCGGCGCTGGCGATAAACGCCACGGCGAACGCGGCGACCAACAACGTCGGGTCCGCCAGATTGAGCAAGTCGGCGGGTTTCAGCCAATCGATGGCCTCGGCCAGGTTGGCGGGGACTTCCACGCGTTTGACCTGCAGCGCGAGCATCAGGCTGGCGACCGTCGCCAGCCCTACGCCCAGCAGCGCACCCGGAACGAAGCGCAACGAATGAGGCCGGAATTTTTCCCACAACCACATCACCGCCATCGTCGACAGCCCGAGCAACCCGGCTTGCCAGCCGAGCGACGGCAGGGCTTGCATCACCGCGGCTGGAAAGGCCGCCAGGTTATCCAGCCCGGAAGGCTTGGGCACCCCGTCGAGCATGACGTGCACCTGCGACAGCACAATCAGCACGCCAATCCCGGCGAGCATGCCGTATACCACCGCTGGCGCCGTGACCCGAAACCAGCAGCCGAGCCTCAGGCGCCCGGCCACCAATTGCAGGAACCCCGCCAAAAGCAGAATGGGGCCGAGCATGGCGACGCCGTGCTGGCGAACCAGTTCAAACACCAGAACCGCCAAGCCCGCCGCCGGGCCGCTGACTTGCAGCGGAGAGCCGGCCAGCCAGCCCACGACCAGGCCGCCGATGATCCCGGTGATCAAGCCCTTGGCGGGCGGTAATCCTGAAGCGATGGCGATGCCCATGCATAGGGGCAGGGCGACCAGAAACACAACCACCGAGGCCAGCAGCTCCCGAGGCAAAACAGCTTTCAGTTGCGCAGCACGCATAGTGAAGCTCCCGACATTTTTCAGGCATGGCGAAGCCGGGCTGCTAAATCAGCAGCCTCGACTCAACCACACGGGGATTTAGGAGGTGTTAGAAACGCGCTTTGGGCGTTGCCACCGGAATCGGATGGCTGCCATCGAGCGGCAGGAAACACCCCTGGTCCGCGTCGTAAGCTTTGATTTCGCTAGTTTCGATGCTGTAGACCCAACCATGGATAAACAGCTGACCGTTGGCCATGCGCGAGGCCACCGATGGATGCGTGCGTAAATGCTGTAGCTGAGCGATCACATTCTCTTCGGTGAGGATGTGCATGCTTTCGTTTTCATCAGCGCAATGACAATTTTCCTGGACCATGGTTTTTGCCACTTCGGCATGACGCAACCAGGCTTTGACCGTCGGCATCTTTTCCAGGCTCTGCGGATTGAGTACCGCGCGCATCGCGCCGCAGTCGGAGTGCCCGCAAATGATGATGTGTTGCACACCGAGGGCGAGAACCGCGTACTCGATGGCGGTGGAAACACCGCCGTTCATTTGCCCGTAAGGTGGCACAACGTTGCCGACGTTACGGGTCACGAACAGATCGCCGGGGGCGCTTTGTGTGATCAGTTCAGGAACGATGCGCGAGTCGGCGCAGGCGATGAACATCGCCCGGGGGCTTTGGGCCGTGGCGAGTTTTTTGAAGAGCTCTTCCTGCTGTGGAAAGACCTCGTGATGGAAATGCAAAAAGCCGTCAACGATGTGCTGCAGCGCTGCATCGGCGGTTTCCGCCTCGGGTTGGGCTGAAGCCGACGCAGCCAACGGCTGTTTATCCTTGTCACTCATGAATTCATCCTCATAGGCGGAGCCAGGGAAGTGTCCCGATTTGTCCGGTGTGAAGCCAGTGGCTGTTTAAAAAACATTCAGGTCGCAAAATCCGACCCGTCAGTCACTCGATGAACAAGGTAGCGGTCGAAACTTAACTCAAACTGAATCAAACGCTCTAGAACGTGTGTTCCAGGTCACAAAAAATGTGACCGGCCTGAGTGGGCTGTTCGTTTCCCACTACTCAACCATAGGTCAATTGTCCTCAAATCAATGACATCTGGCGACCCGGCGGACAGAAGGCTTCACAATCCAGATCGAAACCTTCCCGGCGATTGAGCCCCAGGCGTTTGATGGTTTTGGCAAACCGTTGCGCGAGCAGGTCGGCGAATGGTCCTTCACCGCGCATCCGGGAGCCAAATCGGCTGTCATAGAGTTCCCCGCCACGGCTCTGGCGGATCAGGCTCAACACATGGGCGGCACGCTGCGGATAGTGGGCCGCCAGCCATTCTTCAAACAGCGGCGCAACTTCCAGTGGCAGGCGCAACATCATATAGGCCGCACTCTGCGCACCGGCAGCATGGGCCTCGGTCAGCAGGCTCTCGAGTTCGCTGTCGTTGATCATCGGAATCATCGGCGAGCACAACACACCTACCGGAATACCCGCTTCACGCATCACGCGGATCGCCCGTAACCGGGCCTTGGGTGCGGCGGCGCGCGGTTCGAGGATGCGTTTGAGTTCATCGTCCAGCGTGGTGAGGCTGATCATCACCGCGACCAGTCGCTGGCTGGCGAGTTCGGCCAGCAGGTCCAGGTCACGAAGAATCAGCGAGCCTTTGGTGATGATCGTCACTGGATGACGGTAACGCAGCAGCACTTCGAGGGTATTACGGGTGATTTTGTGCTCGCGCTCGATGGGCTGATATGGATCGGTGTTGGAACCCAGGTTGATCGGCGCACATTGATAGCCGCGTTTGCTCAGCTGTTCTTCCAGCACCTCTGCGGCGTTGGTCTTGGCGATCAGTTTGGTTTCGAAATCCAGCCCCGGCGACATGTCCCAATAGGCGTGACTTGGACGCGCATAGCAATAGATGCAGCCATGTTCGCAACCGCGATAGGGATTGATCGAGCGATCGAAGGGCAAGTCCGGCGAGTTATTGCGGGTAATGATGGTTTTCGCCGTTTCGATGCGCACCTCGGTGCCTTGGGTGACCGGCGCTTCCTGATACCAGCCGTCATCCTCGACCACCGAACGATTCGGCGCGAAGCGGTTGTGCGGGTTGGTGGCGGTGCCGCGACCGCGAGGTGGCAAAGGGGTAGCCATCGACAAAATCCTTTAGCTGTATGTGCATACAGTATACGGCCTTGGCGCCATCGACCAGTGCCGTTCGGCACCTGACAACTTTCGCGCCTCGTCATTATGAGAAACATAAAGTGCGTGGCACTTTATTCTCTGTTGTCAGTATTCTTCGTTTCACACGAAGTTGTCGTGTGCTCACTATTAAAAGGATTTAATAAATGTCTGGCTACAATCAGCGCGGTGTGTTTTTACAACTACAGGCGCCTTCTATCGTTAGTCCAAGAGAAGTTAGGGTTTCCATGCAGTTTGCGTTAAAGGAAGAAGGTTATGACCCTGAAAACCAGGCGCTCACCTATTCTCTGTTGGACTCCAGCACCCGCGAGGCCGTGTCGAATGATGGAGGCGTCACCTTCACCATGACCAACACAGCTGATGTCAACGGGGATGGTGCAATCGACGCGCAAGACAAAGTTGTTTTGATTGCGTTGGCGAAGGCGTATGCAAAGATTATTAATCCTTGATTGCAGTTTGACCAGTGCAATCAATGACTGTTGAAAAGCCACGGGTCCAGGGATGACTTCTAAAACGACACGGAACTTATCCGTGTCGTTTTTTTATAAGTGGAATTTATAGGCAACAAGAAGAAACGGGGGCCGCTGTTCAATTCACGATTCTTTGACGGATGGCTCACAGGCCTTTGACTGCTCACAGCAGAAGCTATGCAGTACTTATTCAACAGGGTTGTCCGAGCATGTCCCGACTGCGCCTCTTGCCTGCGACGTTTTTGCTTTCAATGGCTGCACTTTTCAACCTGACCCTGGCCCATGCGGATGACAGCGCTTCACCCCGCCCGGCTGAGTGGGCTCAATCGGTCGAGGTGCGATACAACCTCTTTCGAATGTCCCCGACGCTCTATCGCAGCGCATTGCCTGACCGTGGAGCCGTTCCTTTGCTGGAAAAGCTGAAGGTAGGAACCGTCATCAATTTCCTGCCCGAGTCGGATAAAAGCTGGCTGTCGACACCAGGGATCACCCAGGTCCAGTTGCCCTACCGCACCAATCACGTGGATGATGCAGATGTACTCAAGGCCCTTCGTGCCATTCAGGCGGCCGAGTCCCACGGTCCTGTGTTGATGCATTGCAAGCACGGTTCCGATCGTACGGGGTTGATGGCGGCCATGTACCGGGTCGTGATCCAGGGCTGGAGCAAGGAAGACGCCCTGAACGAGATGACTGAGGGCGGCTTTGGCGACAGTACTCATTTCAAGGATGGCGTGCGTTATATGATGCAGGCCGATGTCGACAAGCTTCGCACCGCTTTGGCCAATGGCGATTGCAGCACCAGCCCGTTCGCCATGTGTTCGATGAAGAGTTGGTTCAAGTCGGCCCATATTGAGTAACCGTGTGTTTAGCGGGCAATGGCCTCTGGCAACACCGCAAAAACGTCGTCGGTGACTGACCCTCCAAGGAACTCTTTCAGGGCGGTCAGCAGCGAGCGTGAGTCGCCCGGTGAAAAAAATACTTCACGAAAAGCCTTGCCTGTTTGCGGGTTAAAGACCCAATCCAGTTGAAACCGTTTGAACGCCTCGGTCGCCAGGACGCCCGACCACTGGTAGGCGTAAACCGAGGCTGCGTAACCGGTCACCATGTAATCGAACCCATTGGCGAACCGGCTGTACGACGGCAGTTGCAGGTCGGTAATCTCGCGTTGAACATCCTCGAACACTTGCTGAATGCTACGGCCATCACCCCGGCAGTGGTGCAATTCGAAGTCGAGCAAGGCGCCCATCAACAGGCTGGCTGTTTGCCGGCTGGTCTGTGTTTGAACAGCGGCCAGCGCTTTGTTGATTCGCTCCTCGCTCAAGCGCTCACCGGTTTGATAATGAGCCGCCAGCCACAGCAGAAATTCGCCTGACAGGCACCAAAGCTCGAACAATTGACCGGTAAACTCCGCGCTATCACGCCCCAGTTGGGAAATGCCGGAAAGGCTGTGGTGAGGCGAACGGGTCAGAACGTGTTGCAAGCAATGACCGAACTCATGGAAAAGTACCCTCAGATCCTGGTGCGCGAGCAGGCAGGGCTGCTTGTTGACGCCAGGTGTGAAGTTTCCATGGAGCACAGCGATTGGCCGCGTCAGTCGACCCTCGGCGTTTATCCGTCGATTGCGGCGGGTGGCGGTCCAGGGATAGTCCGCAGCCTCCTCTCGGTGGAAAGGATCAAGGTAGATGTACCCGATCACCTGCCCATGCTCGCTGACTTCGAAGAGGCGCACGCTGTCATGCCAATGACTGAACGTTGTCTGCTCGACGATCTGGATGGCAAACATGCGTTCACAGAACAGGCAGAGCCGCCGCAATGTGCCGTCCAGCGGAAAATAAGCACGCAGGTTTTTCAAGTCACCACCGATATTTTGCTGGCGGAACTGTTCGGCCAGAAATTCGTGGTCCCAGGCGCGGACTTCACTGATGCCGCGCTCCAGCGCAAATGCTTTGAGCGCCTGTGTGTCCTGCGCAAGCGCAGGTATCACCTGTGTCACCTGTCGACGCAGGAACGCGCTGACTTGCGTCGTGGACTCCGCCATCTCTGTTGCGAGGTTCAGATGCGCAAAGTTTTCATACCCGAGCAACCGGGCTTTCTGGTGACGAAGGGACAATAGGCGCTCAAGCACTGGTTCATTATCGAATTGCCCGGCGGCGTCAGGACCTTGATCGGAAGCTCGAGTGGAGTAGGCGACAAAATACTCTTCGCGAAGTGCACGATTTTCGGCATACGTCATGATTCGATGATAGGTGTCCTGGTCCAGGTGGATCAGCCAGCCGGACTGCCCTGCATGCCGGGCATTGAGCGCAAGGCGATCCTGAGTGGCCTGGGTTAAGCCTTTGAGCTGCGTGACGTCGTCGATCTGCTTGCACCAGGCCGCACTGGCGCTTTGCAAATTGCTCAAGAACAAACGTTCGAGCAGGCCGATTTCGACGTTCAGTTGCTTCAGCTTCTGGTGTTGTTCGACGGACAACTCGATCCCTGACAAGTGAAACTCGCGCAGAATTTTGCTCAGGACGGCTTTGCGCGCGTCATCGTAATTCTGGGCGGCAGGACTTTGCGCGAGATCCCGGTAGGCTCGCCAAAGCGCGCGATGACCCATCTTCTCTGTTTTGTAATGCGCCAGGGCTTCGCCACACCGCAGACTCGCAGCGCCCCATGTGTTGTCGTCGTGTTTGACCGACATGAGCGTTTCGATGATACCCATGGCTTCATCCAGGCGCGCATCGAGGTCATCAATGGCCAGCACCAGATCATCCCAAGTCGGGAGAGCGGATTGGCTGGCCGTTATTTCAGCAATGATCCGGCGGTTGTCAGCAATGATTGTTTCGATGGCCGGCACTAGATGTTCAGCTCGGATGGCTGACCACGGCGGGAGGTCCCAGTATTGCAAAAAGGGGTTGGTATCAGGCATGGCGTCCTACTTGAATGGCGACTGAAGGATTCAGCCTAAGCAGGAAGCGCGGTGCAGGTGCGGTAGATAAATACCACCTTCCGCCCTTGAACGAGGGGAAGGTGGTGCTGACTCAGTGTTGCTCGTCCGGCTTTTTCTTCAGCTTGGGGTTCGGGAAAAACTGCACGGCCTGAACCTTGGCGTCCGGCACTTTCAGCGCCGACGTATTGACCCGCGTGCCCAATTCCTTGGGTACGGACAGACCTTGTTCATTCAACGTGTCGGAATAACCGCAGGCCACGCACTCGCGGTGCGGGACCTCGTCTTCGTTCCACATCATCAGTTTGTCCGGCTCGCTGCATGCCGGGCAGACCGCCCCGGCGATAAAGCGTTTTTTGGTAATCACAGGTCCCTCACTCATGCTGCCGCGTCCTCACTCAGGCCGCTGTGGCGCAAGAGTGCGTCAATCGAAGGCGCACGGCCACGGAAGTCGACGAACAGCACCATCGGCTCCTGGGAACCACCGCGGGCCAGGATGGCTTCGCGGAACGCTCGACCGGTCTCGGCATTGAGTACGCCTTCTTCTTCGAACTTCGAGAACGCATCCGCCGACAGTACTTCCGCCCATTTGTAACTGTAGTAACCCGCCGCGTAACCACCGGCGAAGATGTGCGCAAAGCTATTCGGGAAACGGTTGTAGGCCGGTGGACGCATGACCGACACCTCGTCACGCACCCCTTCGAGCACCTGCGCCACGCTGCGACCATCGCCATGGGTGGCGTGCAGTTCGAAGTCGAACAGCGAGAACTCCAGCTGACGCACCATCATCAGGCCGGACTGGAAGTTTTTCGCCGCGAGCATTTTCTGCAGCAGGTCTTGAGGCAGGGGCTCGCCGGTTTCGTAGTGACCGGAGATCAGCGCCAGGCCTTCCGGCTCCCAGCACCAGTTTTCCATGAACTGGCTCGGCAGCTCGACCGCATCCCAGGCCACGCCGTTGATGCCGGAAACGCCGGCGTGTTCGACGCGGGTCAGCAGGTGATGCAGGCCGTGACCGAATTCGTGGAACAGGGTGGTGACTTCATCGTGGGTCAGCAGCGCAGGCTTGCCGCTGTCGGCCGGGGTGAAGTTGCACACCAGGTTGGCCACCGGGTTTTGCAGCACGCCTTCAGCGGTGCGGCGACGGTCACGGGCGCCGTCCATCCATGCACCGCCGCGCTTGTTGGCGCGGGCATAGAGGTCGAAGAAGAAGCGGCCGACGTGCTGGCCGTTTTCCTTGATTTCGAACAGGCGAACGTCCGGGTGCCAGGTGTCGAAGCCTTTCTGTTCGGCAATCTCGATGCCGTACAGACGCTGCACGATGGCAAACAGGCCGCCCAACACTTTGTCGATCGGGAAGTAGGCGCGAAGCGCTTCCTGGGCAACGCTGTAACGCTGCTCGCGAAGTTTTTCGCCGTAGAAACCGCTGTCCCAGCTTTGCAGGTCCGGGCAGCCTTGTTCGGCGGCGTAGGCTTTGAGTTGTTCCAGGTCCTGCGCGGCGAATGGCTTGCTGCGCTTGGCCAGGTCGCGCAGGAAGCTGAGCACCTGATCGCTGGACTCAGCCATTTTGGTGGCCAGGCTCAGTTCGGAGAAGCTGGCGAAGCCGAGCAGTCTGGCCAGTTCCTGACGCAGGTCGAGGATTTCTTCCATGACCGGGCCGTTGTCGTTCTGACCGGCATTCGGGCCCTGGTCCGACGCACGGGTGCAGTAGGCGGCGTAGACTTCTTCGCGCAGGGCACGGTCTTGGGCGTAGGTCATCACCGCGTAGTAGCTCGGGAATTCCAGGGTGATCAGAAAGCCTTCCAGGCCCTTGGCCTGTGCGGCGGCGGCCATTTGCGCCTTGGACGAATCGGTCAGGCCGGCGAGGGTGGCTTCATCGGTGACGTGTTTGGTCCATGCCTGAGTGGCGTCGAGCAGTTGGTTGGAGAAACGGCTGCCCAGTTCCGAGAGCTTGCTCTGCACTTCGGCGTAGCGTTTCTGCTCGGCTTCCGGCAGATCTATACCCGACAGACGGAAGTCGCGCAGGGAGTGTTCCAGGATAGTTTTCTGCGCCACATCGAAACCGGCGGCTTCCGGGCTGTTGGCCAGGGCTTCAAAGGCTTCGAACAGTTCGCGGTTCTGGCCCAGCTCGGTGGAGTAGGCGCTCAAGGCCGGGAGGCAGGATTCGTAGGCTTCACGCAATTCGGCGCTGTTGCACACGGCATTCAAATGGCTGACCGGGCTCCAGGCGGCGCCCAGGCGATCATTGAGCTCGTCCATCGCCAGCACCAGGCCGGCCCAGGTCGGTTGTTTGCCCTGGGTCTTGAGGATCTCGATAATGGCGGCGCGGTTGTCAGCCAGGATCTGTTCAATGGCCGGTTGCACGTGTTCGGCACGGATCGCCGAGAACGGCGGCAGGTCGTAGGACTGCAAAAGAGGGTTGTTCACGCTCACGGTTGGCACCTTGGCTGGAAGAAACATGCGGCCATCTTAATTACAATCGACGCTCACCGCAGCTATCAGCAACAGAGAGAAACCCTATCGTGAACCTTCGCAAGTACCAGAACCACACGCCGCTGCTGGGCAAAGGCGCTTTTGTCGACGGATCGGCGGTGGTAATCGGCGACGTTGAAATCGGCGAAGACAGCTCTGTCTGGCCGCTGACAGTGATCCGCGGCGACATGCACCGCATCCGCATCGGCGCGCGTACCAGTGTTCAGGACGGCTGCGTGCTGCACATCACCCATGCCGGCCCGTTCAATCCCGATGGTTTTCCGTTGCTGATCGGCGACGATGTGACCATCGCGCATAAAGTCATGCTGCACGGGTGCAGCGTGGGCAGCCGGGTGCTGATCGGCATGGGCAGCATCGTCATGGACGGTGCAGTGGTCGAGGATGACGTGATCATCGGCGCTGGCAGCCTGGTGCCACCGGGCAAACGTCTGGATAGCGGCTTCCTGTATGTGGGCAGCCCGGTGAAACAGATCCGCCCGCTGACCGACAAGGAAAAAGCCTTTTTTACCTACAGCGCGGCGAATTACGCGAAGCTCAAGGATTTGCATCTGGCTGAAGGTTACGACCAGCTCTGACTCCGCCCCGCTATTGCCCAGGATTATTCATGCATTACCCAACCGTTTTATTCGACCTCGATGGCACCCTGACCGACCCGCGCGAGGGCATCACACGTTCGATCCAGTTTGCCCTGAGCAAACTGGGCATCGATGAGCCTGACCTGACCAAGCTGGAACACTTCATCGGCCCGCCGTTGTTGCAGGCGTTCATGCAGTTTTACGACTTCGATGAGCCCAAGGCCTGGGAGGCGGTGAGTTTTTATCGCGAACGTTTCAAGGTCACCGGCCTCTACGAGAACCGCGTGTTCGACGGCGTCACCCCGCTGCTGGAAACCTTGGGTGGGCAAGGGCGTCAGTTATACATCGCGACGTCCAAGCCATGGGTCTTTGCCCGGGAAATCGCCCGGCACTTTGATTTCGCGAAGCACTTCAAGGTGATCTACGGCAGTGAGCTGGATGGCACGCGGACGAATAAGGTCGAGTTAATTGCGCATTTGATGGCTGAAGAGGGGCTGGATCCTGCCAATACCCTGATGATTGGCGATCGTAAGCATGACCTGATCGGTGCGCGCAGTAATGGGCTGGACTCGGCGGCTGTGGGGTACGGGTTTGGTAGCCACGAAGAGTTGAGTGCAGAAGCACCGACTTATCACTTTGAAACGCTGGATGAGATGCATCGGGCGTTTTTGCAGCGCTAGTTGGATCGCCATCGCGAGCAAGCTCGCGATGAGGCCGCTCAGCCAGCAAAAGCTCCAGATTCTGCCAACGCCTTCAACGCCGCCTTCCGCTCCCCAACCGGCAGCACCCCTAGCTTCTCGACCGCCGCATAGAACCTCACCCAATCTCCACCCTCGTGCCGAAACAACGCCGTAAACCCCGGCACCCATTGGTCATACAACCCAAACGGCACCAGCCGGGCATTGTTCATCGGCGCATTAACCCAGGCGTCATAGCGTCTGTCCCCCGCCCATTGGCTGTCACGTAACTGCCGGTATTCGCTGCGCAGTCGCTCGAACTCAGCGGCCTTGCGTTGGCGCATCTGATCCACAGGCAAGGGCAGGGCGTAAAGCGTTTCAAGGCGCGTGCGAGTCTCCAGCACCAATCGGGTGAATTGATCCCGGCGCCGCACCTGGGCGCCGTTGTCCGGTGGCAGGCCTCGGGATGCGCGCCATTGGCGCGTGCCTTCCTGCTCGACAAAGCTGGCGAAAGACTCGTTGAACTCGGTGTCATCCTTCACATAAACACGTTGATGCGCCAGCTCATGGAAAATCAGGGTCGCCAGCCGCTCGTCGCCCCAGCCCATCATTGAGCTGATGATCGGATCGTTGAACCAGCCAAGCGTCGAGTACGCCTCGACACCCCCAATCGAAACGTCCATACCTTGCAGGCGCTGCACGGCGGCCTCGCCTCGGGCGGCGCTCTGGCTGTAGTAGCCGCGATAGGCGACGCAGCCGGCGATCGGGAAGCAATGGTTTTGCGGCTTCAGGGAAAATTCCGGGGTGACGAAGACATTCCAGACCACGAACGGACGGCCTATATCGGCGTACAGGCGATAGCTTTGATTGTCCGGCAGGTGCAGATGCTCACTGGCGAATGTCCGGGCTTTTTGCGATTGGGCCAGGTGCGCACGAAGTTTCTGATCGCGGGATGGATCGGCAATCACCTCGGCAACCGGCTCACGGGCCCGCAGCAATTGCAGCTGGCCACTGGCCAATTGGCCGTAATAGCTGACGCTGGCACAACCGTTGAGCAACAAAAGCAACACACCCGGAAACAAAACGCGCAAAACGCGATCAAGTAACCCAAGGCTTGGAAACGGCCTGATCAAAATAAAATCATCCCTGGAAAGTCTGCCCGCAAGACTATCCCGCCTGACTGGAGCTGCGCTATGCACAAGTTGATGCTGACGGGGGGCCTGTTGTTGCTGACGGGCTGTGCTGGATTCGGATTCCCTCACCACGATCCGGCGCAAGCGTGGATTGACCTGGAATCAAAACAGCAAGACACGGCACTGCAAGCAGTGGAAGTCGATGACAAAGCCTCCGACGACAAGCGCTATTTCCAGGTGCAGCCCGGTAGTCATGAGCTGACGGTGCGCTACCAGTTCGCGGTTCAGCCGACCAACATCGGTCCTGACGCCGAGCCGTTGTGGCGTGACTGCCAGCTGAATGTGAAATTCAGCGACTTCAACGCTGGTGAACGCTATCAGCTGCAAGCGGGGAACATCGGTTTTCGGCCGTGGGCAAAACTCTATAACCAACAGCGAAAAGTGATTGGCCAAGGCACACCGGCAGGCTGCCAACACACCTGATCAGCGTTATGCTGAATGTCCGAATCAGTGGGACATTCATCATGCGCAGGTTGATGCTGTTGCTCGCCGCCAGTGTGGTTGCTGGCTGTCAGAGCCCATTGCCGGCGGTTAATCCGCAGATGGCCTGGGTCGACTTTTCTACGCCATTCCCGAACGACAAGTTGTTGATGGCCGAGCGACTGGATAAACAGCGGTTGAACGACGGGCGTTTTTTCCAGGTTACGCCCGGCAGCCACGTCTTGCTCGTTCGATTCGACTTTGAAATCCCCGGTGGTGGCGGGTTGGGGGTCATGGACGGTCCAACGGAACGGCTGTGCTACCTGACCATCAAGTACGATCATTTCGAAGCCGGTCAGCGTTATGTGCTGGTCGGCCAGTCGATCGTGTTTACGCCTGGTGCCCGGTTGTACAACGCCAAGCGCGAGATCGTCGCTGAAGACAGTGAGTCCTATTGCCTCATGTGAGGCGAATCAGCGGTCATTTTTTTGATAGATGATGGCTTTGGTACCGTTGTCACACGTGCCGACAATCATCGCAATGTCGTGCTTCTCGGCTTCTTCCTTCGAGACAATTTCCAGCGTGTAGGAGGGCACGGCGTTTGCCTGAATCTTGATTTCGATCTCGTTCTTGAGTTCTTCACACGATTTCGGCGCTGCAAAGGCCGATGTAGCCAGTGCGCAACAGATAACCGTCAAGGCAAAACGTTTCATGGTTGAAGCTCCTTTGAAGCAGTGCGCAGGGTAATGCGCTTTCACTGCTGTCATTTATTCGACCACATTTTCGCGGGTCAGGTTTTGTCCGAGCGCAAAAAAAGACCGCAACCTGCTTGAGGCTGCGATCTTTTATCCGAGACTGCGGCTCAGCTGAGCAGCGTCGCATCCAGACTGATTTTCGCATTCAACACTTTGGAAACCGGGCAGCCTTCTTTGGCTTTATTGCTCAGTTCCTCAAATTGCGCCTGAGTCGCCCCAGGGATTTTCGCCTTGAGGATCAACTTCACGGCGGTGATCGCAAAACCGCCGTCCACCTGATCCAGGGTGACTTCGGCGTTGGTGTCGATGCTGTCAGCCTTGAGACCGGCATCGCCCAGAATCATTGAAAACGCCATCGAGAAACAGCCCGCGTGTGCGGCACCGATCAACTCTTCCGGATTGGTGCCCTTGCCGCCTTCGAAGCGCGCCTTGAAGCCGTAAGGCGCTTCTCTGAGCACGCCGGTTTCAGTGGAGATCGAGCCGATGCCGGTTTTCAGGTCACCTTCCCAATGAGCCGATGCTTTCTTCGTAATAGCCATATCTGCCTCCTCAAGTTCCCGGCACGAGCGTCGCGCCTTCGTGGTTTTCGGTTGCTAAGGGTTCTGAGGATAGTCGGCGGTGCAAAGTTCACCCGATCGGGTTAATTCCTACCGTTTACGTAGGTTTTTTTGCCTTGGCTATTGAAACTCGGGTATATGCCCTTATTGATGAAACACGCTTATGGATTCGGCAGGTTTTCGTTTACGAGAAAAAACCTGCGACCTCAATTGGAGTAGCAGGTTTATGAAACGACTGTCCGACATCAAGTTCTCGACCCTTGATCTGGTGCCCGTGCGTGAAAACGGCAGCGCGGCCCAGTCGCTGCGCAACTCCCTGGACCTGGCGCAACACGTCGAAAAATTCGGCTACAACCGCTTCTGGGTCGCCGAACACCACAACATGGACGGCATCGCCAGCTCGGCGACGTCGGTGTTGCTGGGTTATCTGGCGGGTGGCACGTCGACCATTCGGGTCGGTTCGGGTGGCGTAATGCTGCCTAACCACGCGCCGTTGGTGATCGCCGAGCAGTTCGGCACTCTGGAAAGTCTGTATCCAGGGCGTATTGACCTGGGCCTGGGCCGCGCGCCCGGTTCCGATCAAATGACTGCCCGCGCGCTGCGCCGCGAACGTTCCGGCAGCGCCGACGATTTCCCGGAAGACGTGGCCGAACTGATGCGTTACCTCGGCCCGCGCACCCCGGACCAGCGGATCATCGCCATGCCCGGCACCGGCACCAATGTCCCGGTCTGGCTGCTGGGCTCCAGTCTGTTCAGTGCACAACTGGCCGGCGAGCGCGGGTTGCCCTACGCCTTCGCCTCCCATTTCGCACCGCGTTTCATGCATGAGGCGATTCGCGTCTACCGCAATCACTTCAAGCCTTCAGCGGTATTGGATAAACCCTACGTGATGCTCGGCGTGCCACTGGTGGCGGCGGATACCGATGAGCAGGCCGATTACCTGGCGACGTCGGTTTATCAGCGGATTCTCGCGTTGATGCGTGGACAGAGTCTGGTGCAACGTCCGCCGGTGAAAACCATGGACGGGTTGTGGTTGCCGCATGAGCGCGAAGCGGTCAGTGATTTCCTCGGATTGGCCATGGTGGGCAGCCCGCAGAAAATCCGCGCCAAGCTGGATGTGCTGGTTGAGCAGACCCAAGCCGACGAGCTGATTTTTACCTGCGATCTGTATGAGCACGCCGACCGTGTCCACTCCTATGAACTGCTGGCACAGGTCATGAAGGGCTGAGATTAAAGCGCCCATAAAAAAGCCGACGCAGTGCGTCGGCTTTTTCATTTAAAGCGCAATCAGGTTACTTCTTGTAGACGATGACCTTGGTGCCCGCTTCGCATTTGCCGACAATTTTCCCGCCGGCAGCGGCACCTTTATCGACGATTTCCAGCGAGTAACCGGCAACGCCCTTGGCATCCAGCTTCGCAGCGATTTCGGCTTTCAGCTCTTCGCACGATTTGCCGCCCGCAAACGCAGTACCCGCAAGGCTCAACAAACCAACTGCCAACATAAATTTCTTCATCGGTCGCATTCCCTGGTCGGATCAATAGGGGCATCCAGCGATTCGCCGGATACACACATGTAGCGCTTTGCCATTCCCTATGGCACTCGGCCAGCGCGCAAGTTCAGAAGACTAGCTCAAACTCAGCTGCTGGCAATCCGGAACCCGACTTTGAGCGTCACCTGAAAGTGCGCCGCCTTGCCGTCTTTGATGTGCCCGCGGGTTTCGGTCACTTCAAACCATTCCATGTACTTGAGGCTTTTGCTGGCTTCGGCCAGTGCGTTATTGATGGCGTCTTCAATGCTGCTGGTGGACGAGCCGACCAGTTCGACTTTTTTGTAGGTGTGATGGTCAGTCATGGCGTTCTCCTCAGGGTGTGAATTACAGCCTAGCAGTGATTTTTCGTCTTACTGGCGTCGGCCAATCTGAAAGGGACGTGCAGATTTACTGCACTTTCTCCAACCCCTGAAGTCCCAACCAACACACGCCACTCAATCAATGCAGGAGAGCCACCATGGCCAACACTTCATTACGTAAAGCCTCATTGCAAAGCATGGAAGCCGAAATCGAGAGTCTGCTGAAATCGTTGGAAAGCCTGAAGGACGATGCGTCGGACGAGTCGCGTAGAACCCTCAAAACCCTGAAAGCCAACGCCGAAAGCGCGCTGAAACATTCCCGTCATCTGCTCAGCGATGCGTACGAAGACGTCAAAGTCAAAACCCGTGAAACCGGGATCGCCACTCGGGACTACGCCCAGGAACACCCTTGGACGACGGCCGGTGTTGCCGTGGGTGCGTTGGGTCTTCTAGCGGCCTACCTGCTGTGCAAACGCGGGAATTAATCCGCTCGGTGCAGTTCGTTCTTGAGCCACTGCGCCAGTTGCCGAGCCCGCCCGTCCGCGGCGCGCTTGGGTAGCCACAATGCCAGTTGCGCCGGGGTTTCACTGAAGCCCCATGGCGCAACCAGGCGACCGGCCTTCACGTCCTCGGCCACCAGTGGCTCCGGCGCAATCGCCACTCCAAGTCCGGCCACAGCGGCTTCCAGCAAGTAATACAAATGCTCAAATCCCTGACCGTACTTCAACGCCTTGGCGTCGAGGCCGCTTTGCTGCGCCCAACTCGGCCACGCTTGGGGTCGTGAGGTGGTGTGAAGCAACGGTTCGTTCAGTAGCGCTGTGGCCGGCGCGCCTTGCAACCTTTCGTAGCCGGCGAATCGCGGGCTCATGACCGGGCCGATCCGCTCACTGGTCAATTCATAGACCTGCATGTCCGCGGGCCATGGCGGCTCCGCAAACACCAGCAATGCATCAAGCCCCGGCCGACGTGGATCGAGATCGCCTTCGCCGGCGGACAGGTGCAGGCGCAGATCTGGCAGGTCTGCATTCAGCCGTCCCAGGCGTGGAATAAACCAGCGTGCGAGCAAACTTCCCGAGCAGCCGAGCACGAAGGGCGCATCGGCGGTGCTTCGCGTCAGCTCCGCACACACCGTGCGTAACCGCTCGAACGCTTCGCCGCTGGCGTCGCGCAATCGAATGCCGGCATCTGTGAGTTTAAGGCCGCGACCGTCCTTGACGAACAGGCTGACCCCGAGGTGTTCTTCGAGCACCTTGAGCTGGCGGCTGACCGCGCCATGGGTGACGTGCAGCTGTTCGGCGGCCTGACTGACGCTGTTCAGACGAGCAGTGGCTTCAAAGGCGCGAAGGGCGTTCAGCGGGGGAAGGTCGTGGCTCATGTGATCTGTGAGTTTTCCTGACAGGTTGCGGCGATCTTATCGGTTTTCAGGTCGGGGCGTCAGGGGTAGAGTTAAGTCCATTGTCATCTCACGCATTCACTGGAGCGACCCATGACCCAGACTAATCTGCGCACCGGCCCCGACGCCAACGGCCTGTTTGGCGCGTTCGGTGGCCGCTACGTCGCCGAAACCCTGATGCCGTTGGTCCTTGACCTGGCCCGCGAATACGAAGCGGCCAAGGAAGATCCGGCATTCAAAGAAGAATTGGCCTACTTCCAGCGTGATTATGTCGGACGTCCAAGCCCTCTTTACTATGCCGAACGCCTGACCGAGTTCTGCGGCGGCGCGAAGATTTACCTCAAGCGCGAAGAGCTGAACCACACTGGCGCGCACAAGATCAACAACTGCATCGGCCAGATCCTGCTGGCGCGGCGCATGGGCAAGAAACGCATCATCGCTGAAACTGGTGCAGGCATGCACGGCGTGGCCACTGCCACCGTGGCCGCGCGTTTTGGCCTGGATTGCGTGATCTACATGGGCACCACTGACATCGAACGTCAGCAAGCCAACGTGTTTCGCATGAAGCTGTTGGGCGCCGAAGTGATCCCGGTAGTATCCGGCACCGGTACGTTGAAAGACGCGATGAACGAAGCCCTGCGTGACTGGGTGACCAACGTCGACAACACCTTCTACCTGATCGGCACCGTGGCCGGTCCGCACCCTTATCCGGCGATGGTTCGCGACTTCCAGGCCGTGATCGGCAAGGAAACCCGTGAACAGCTGCAAGCCCAGGAAGGCCGTCTGCCGGACAGCCTGGTGGCGTGCATCGGCGGCGGTTCCAACGCCATGGGCCTGTTTCACCCGTTCCTTGACGACAAGAGCGTCGAGATCATTGGTGTTGAAGCCGCCGGTTACGGCATCGAAACCGGCAAGCATGCGGCCAGCCTGAATGGCGGCGTACCGGGCGTGCTGCACGGCAACCGTACTTTCCTGTTGCAGGACGACGATGGCCAGATCATCGACGCCCACTCGATTTCCGCCGGCCTCGACTACCCGGGTATCGGCCCGGAACATGCGTGGTTGCATGACATCGGCCGCGTTCAGTACACCTCGGTGACCGACGACGAAGCCCTCGATGCGTTCCACAAATGCTGCCGCCTGGAAGGGATCATTCCTGCACTGGAAAGCGCCCACGCCTTGGCCGAAGTGTTCAAACGCGCACCGACCCTGCCGAAAGATCACCTGATGGTGGTCAACCTGTCCGGCCGTGGCGACAAAGACATGCAAACCGTGATGCACCATATGGAACAATCGACGCAGGAGAAACACTGATGAGCCGCCTGCAAACGCGCTTTGCCGAACTCAAGGAACAGAACCGCGCCGCCCTCGTGACCTTCGTCACCGCCGGCGACCCGAGCTATGACACTTCCCTGGCGATCCTTAAAGGCTTACCCGCGGCGGGCGCCGATGTGATCGAGTTGGGCATGCCCTTCACCGATCCGATGGCCGATGGCCCGGCGATTCAGCTGGCCAACATCCGCGCCTTGGGCGCCAAGCAGAACCTGGCGAAAACCCTGCAAATGGTTCGCGAGTTCCGTGAAGGCAACACCGAGACGCCGCTGGTGTTGATGGGTTACTTCAACCCGATCCACATGTATGGCGTGCCGCGTTTCATTGCCGACGCCAAAGAGGCCGGCGTTGATGGTCTGATCGTGGTCGACTTGCCGCCGGAACATAACGGCGAGTTGTGCGACCCGGCTCAGGCTGCGGGCCTGGACTTCATTCGTCTGACCACGCCGACCACCGATGACGTGCGCCTGCCGACCGTTCTGAACGGCAGCTCCGGCTTTGTTTACTACGTGTCGGTGGCGGGTGTGACCGGCGCGGGCGCGGCGACGCTGGAACACGTTGAAGAGGCGGTTGCCCGTCTGCGTCGCCACACTGATTTGCCGATCAGCATCGGTTTCGGCATTCGGACTCCAGAGCAAGCCGCGTCCATTGCGCGTCTGGCGGACGGTGTTGTGGTGGGCTCGGCATTAATCGATCACATCGCCAATGCTTCAACGCCTGATCAGGCGATTGATGGCGTGTTGAGCCTTTGCGCGGCGCTGGCAGAAGGCGTGCGTAAGGCTCGCGTCAGCTGAAGGTAAAGTTCCTGATACAGAGGAATTAGCGCCACGCGGCACAGACTAAACAGCAAGACCGAGGGCTTCAGGACTACGTTCTGAAGCCCTTTTTGCTGTAGGTGCCGTGAGGAAAGACCCGATGAAAATGCCGAAACGTCTGATTGCCAGCCTGGGTGTGCTGATGCTGAGCGCGACCCCGTTGCTGCACGCGAACGCCGATCAGCGCGACAATCACGACCACGGCGGCCCGCAACAGGGTCAGTACGATAACCATGGCGACAATCATGGTGATGATCACCGCGATCATCAGGACAACCATCGCGGTGGCCCACCGCCGCGCGACTTCGGTCCGGTGCGTCAGACGATCCACGAACACCACGAGTATTTCGTGCGCGGTGCGCCGCCACCTCCAGGCATTCATCTGGAGCGCGGCCGGCCATTGCCTCACGGCTATTACGGTGAGCGTCTGGACAATCGAGCGCTGGGTCGCCTGCCGTATTACCCGGGGTACGAATGGCGCCGGGCAGGGAGCGACATTGTGCTGATCGCCGTTGGCACCGGGATTGTGTACGAAGTTCTGGAAGGGGTGCTTTGATCTAACGTGCAAAAAAAGGGCTTCGCGGATTTTCCACGAAGCCCTTTTTTCTTACGGCAGTTCCAACCCGCCGGCTGCTTTGTGCAGCTTGCGTAGATGTTCGCCAACCTGCTTCAGGTTGGCTTCATTGGCGGCCATTTCCGCTGCACGATCCGGTTCGAGCAGTGCGCGCACTTCCTTGTCCAGATCGCCCGTCAGCGTCAGTAATTGCTTTTGGCGCAGGCTGCTTTCCGATTCCAGGCGTTGCCATTCACTCGGTTGGGGCAACCCGTAACCGCCGCTGCCAAGCAGTTCAGCCGGGCGACTGAGGTAGCCGCTATTGGCGAGGAGCTGTTGCAAGGTCGCATTGGCCTTGTCCATGCCGCCGTTTTCCAGATTTCGCGCGCCGAGGTAGCGTTGCTTCACTTCGTCCTGGGCCAGCAGCAATTGTTGGCGGAAGGCAGCTTGTTCCAGCAACAGCAATGCCGCGCTGGTGCGCAGGTCCGCCTGCTCGAACCATTGCCGGCGCTCGACCGCTTTCAATGCCAGCCAGTCCTCGACTTTGTCCTGCTTGATCGGCAAGCGCTTTTTCAGGACGTCAAACATGGCTTGATAGCGGTCACGGAAGGAGTCGAAGCGATAGCCCAGTCGTAGCGCTTCGCGTGGATCGTCCAGCACGCTGGTGTCGGCCAGCCCTCGGCCCTTCAGCACCGCCAGCAAGCCGTTGGGCATGATGTTATCGAGCCCGACCAGTTTTGGGTTGTTGGTGCCGCCTCGCAGCAGTTTCAGCTCTTCCACCGCGCAATTGTTGGAGAGGAAGAAGTAGTTGCCGTCGTAACTCCAGTGCATCTCGGCGGCACGTTCCACCACATCTTCGATCTCGTTGCGCGACAGGTTCAGCGGCACCGAAGCCAGGCTGCGCAGTTCGGTCTTGGTGTACTCGTCGATAACCTGGGCGAGCGGCAGGACAAACAGGCGCGACGGGTATTTGCCGACCAGTCCGTCCCAACTCGAGAGCTGCACATCACCAACGAAGGCGCGGTAGGACAAGACCAGATGCTGGTCCAGATCGAGACGGCAGTCGGGGCCTCGTGGTCGTCCCGGCGCACAGATCACCAGCCGCAACATGCTGTGACCCCAGCGACTGACCCAGTTCTGATTGGCTTCGGCCAGCAAGTAGTCGACGGCATAGACCCGTTCCGGATCAACCTGCCCGAGGGGTGTTTTGGCAAAGTCATTGCCGGCGTTGAGGAAGGCGAAGGTTTTGGCGCAGGTGTCTTTCGCCGCCGGCGCCCAGCCGAAGTGTTCCTGGTAGTAGCGGTACAGCGCCGGACGACGGCAGGCGTAGCTCGGGTCGAGGAGGAAATACTCCATGTTGACCGCAACGAACTCTTTGGGGCTGTCCGTTTCGTAAATGTCCGGGCTGCGCGCTATCTGCCGGTTGTGCTGTTCACGTTCACCGCGACGGCCGACGTATTGTTGCCAGCCAGCGAGGTCGAGCAGGCGCGGATCGTCGCTGAGGGTGAAGCGCCGATCATTCTGGCCACGGCACTGATCGGGAATTCCCACCAGTCCGGCGCTGTTGCTCCGTCGGGTGCAGTGTTGAATCAGTTTGCGCTCGGCATCTGGCCAAAGGCGCGAACGGTCATAGATGTGAGTCAGTTCGTGCAGCACCGTGGCGAGCATTTCGCGGCGGACGGTGCCGTGGGGGCGATTGGTTTTGCGGGTCGCGGCGCTGCCGTCGGTGAGGCTGGCGAGCAGGTTGCGATTCAAGTCGAGTTCGGACACCAGCGTCGCCTGGCCGTAGGCGTTGCTCGGCATGTCGTCGGTCCAGCCGACATCGATACGCCGGTCCAGTTGCTCGATGAACCGTGGCGGCAGCGCCTGCATGGCTTCATCGAGCAATGCCTGGCTGGCTTGCTGTTGTGCGGGGCTGAGGCCTTCAGTCTTGAGCTGTAATTGCAGGCTGGCGTGGGCCGTGCTGCCGATTAGCATCATGACCCCGGCCAGCAGCCAGGCGGCTGACGGCCTCACAGTGCGAGGATGGCTTCGGCGAGTACCTGGTCACTGGCATCCCGGGCTTCCGGCACGCGAATGCGTAGGGTATTGAAGGCCGCTTCGAGGTGCGCGCCGCGGATATCGCCATCGCTGGCGACGAAACTGGCGGCGTCATCGTGGGCTTCGCGAATGATCTTCGAGTCACGGATGGAGGTGGTGGTGTCCGAGGTGAAATCAAGCGTGCGCTGAGTGGCACGAATGAGCATGTTACTGGTGGCAACCAGGGTATGGGCCTGGGCCACGTCAGCCAACAACAGCAGGCCAAGGGTGGCGGCAATCAGCGGGTTACGCATGGAACAACTCCGGAGAAACAAGGATAACTATTGGACGAGAATTGCTTGTGCCAGTTCAAGGTCGCTTGCATGAAGTTTTGGCCGGGAATGGCGCAGGTAAATCAGGGCCGATTCCAGCTGTGCTCCGCGCAATTGGCCGTCACTGGCGATGAAGGCCGCGGCATCATCGTGCGCGGCGAGCAGCAGTTTACGGTCGAAGGGCGCGGAGGTCACCAGACTGGAGCCATAACCACTGGCGACAGTGCCTTGTGTAGAAAGATTGAAGGCATCGAAAGCGTGTGCCAAGCCCGACCAGCAGGCCACAAGCAATAGGGGTGTGAACAGCAACCTTGAATGAAAATGCATGAGACTCGTTAGCTGAAAGCGAGTCCCAAGGCTAGCGCAACACCCGGGCTAGAGCCAGCGCCGAAACATAGGGACACGTTGGGCGTGTCCCGCGTCAGGAGTGTCGCTTAGATGGTCAGGATGGCTTGTGCCAGTTGTGCATCGGATGCGTTCAGCTGTGGCGACTGGTGGCGAATGTAATCGAGTGCACTTTCCAGTTTTACGCCACGGATGGCGCCTTCGCTGGCGACGAAGCTGGCGGCATCATCGCGAGCTTCACGCACAATCTTGTTGTCCTTGAACGAAGATGAAACGACGTCGGTGGTTGCATCGGATGTGGCCTTTAACGCTCTGACGACAGAGTCAGTGGTCACGATAAAGCTGGAGGCGTGAGCATTGGCAGCCACGGCAAGCAGGGCTGCGACACTGAGAAAGCGAAGACGGGACATGGTGTAACTCCTTTGTAAAACCGATTGAGAGGTGGCGAGGTATCTGCGGGATCAGACGTCTGTCCTACAGCGCTCGCCACGTTCTGATCGAATATTAGGCGCTTTTATCCATTCAAACAGCCCCGTCTGTACTGGCAGAACATTAGCGCCAGAACGGTTTATCCAGTTCGTTGAGGCGGTCGGCGTGGCTGATGCCCAGGTCTGACAATTGCTGCGCGTCGAGTCGCCCCAACAAGCGCCGGGTTCTGGCCCGTTCCAGGCAACGGGAGAGCGCTGTCCACGCATGTTGAAGTGTGGTGAAACGAGGTTTCGATTGCGGCGCAAGAGCGGAAACATCTTGTAAGTTATTCATGGCGCGATCCTTGTGCTTGGAAATGAGATTCCATGGTGATCCCCTCTGTTCTTGCGAAACAGGCACACCGCGCTGAAATTGTACTTGTACAGTGTTAGTTATTAACTAACTGTACTGGTTTTATAGAGCTCTCTTTGTTTTTCGGATTTCACGGACCCAAAACGACAAAGCCCGTCGTGGTTTCCCACGACGGGCTTTGTTTTTTCAATCTGGGATGCTGGCAGTGGACCCGATGGGTCAGGGCCAGCGACGCTAAGTTAGCGCCAGAACGGCTTGCTCAGCTCTTCGTAGCGTTGTGCTTCGCTAATCCCGGCGTCAGCCAGCAGACGCGAATCCAGGCGAGCCAGTTGGTGGCGGCTGGAGATGCGGCGCTGCCACAGCATCAGGTTGGCGATAACGCGCAGAGGCATGGAAGCCTGGGTTTTTGCAGCAGTGTCTTCGAAGAACAGGTCGGAACTGAGTGTACGTTCCATGATTGACATCCTTCCGCTTGTGGCGGGATTAGGTAGTGGTTTAACTGGTGCCCATGATCCTCTCGTTTGCCTAGTCTCTGTAGATACAGTTCACCTGTATTGTGAGGGACCAGTTAACTGTTAATAGTGGGTGTACTGGTCGAAATTGAGGCAACTGTACCTGTCCGCACCGATATCGTGCATTTTTGCTCGTTTGGTCTGAAAGGTAGGTATTTACGGTAGGAAATGACCAGTACAGCAGTACAGTTTTAAACAGATTTTTCGTTGGCAACGGCAGGCTGACGAAATTGTGTTTGCGTCAGCCTCCATCTGTACCAATTACGCCCTGAGCATGCGCCCGGTTTCTTCCAGGTTGATGTGCCAGCTCAGTGCATCACGCAGGATATGTGGCGTATGCCCGCCAATCGCGCAAGCGGCGGTGAAGTAGTCGTCCAGGGCCTGGCGATAGTCCGGGTGCACGCAGTTGTCGATGATGACTCGCGCCCGTTCCCGGGGTGCCAGTCCACGCAAGTCGGCGAGGCCGATCTCGGTAACGAGGATGTCGACGTCATGTTCCGTGTGGTCAACGTGGCTGACCATCGGCACGACACTGGAGATCGCGCCGCCCTTGGCGATCGATTTGGTGACGAAGACGGACAAATGCGCATTGCGCGCGAAGTCGCCCGAGCCGCCAATGCCGTTCATCATCCGTGTGCCGCAGACGTGGGTGGAGTTGACGTTGCCGTACAGGTCGAACTCCAGCGCCGTGTTGACGCCGATGATACCCAGTCGGCGCACGACTTCAGGGTGGTTGGAGATTTCCTGTGGGCGCAGGACCAGTTTGTCCTTGTAGCGCTCGAGGTTGCCAAACACGTCAGCGTTGCGACGACTCGACAAGGTAATCGAGCTGCCGGATGCGAAGCTCAGTTTGCCGGCGTCGATCAGGTCGAAGGTCGAATCCTGCAGCACCTCGGAGTACATGGTCAGGTCTTCGAACGGCGAATCAATCAGGCCGCACATCACCGAGTTGGCAATGGTGCCGATGCCGGCCTGCAGCGGGCCGAGCTTGGTGGTCATGCGCCCGGCGGCCACCTCTTGCTTGAAGAAGTTGATCAGGTGGTCCGCGATGGCTTGGGTATCGGCGTCGGGTGGCAATACGGTGGACGGCGAGTCCGGCTGATTGGTGATCACGATCGCGACGATTTTCTCCGGCGGGATCGGGATGGCGGTGCTGCCAATACGGTCATCAACTTTCACCAGCGGAATCGGCGTGCGGGTCGGGCGATAAGTCGGGATATAGATGTCGTGCAGGCCTTCGAGATTCGGGTTGTGCGCCATGTTGATCTCGACGATCACGTGTTTGGCGAAAATCGCGAAGCTGGCTGAGTTGCCAACCGACGTGGTCGGCACGATATGGCCGTGCTCGGTGATTGCCACCGCTTCAATCACCGCGATGTCCGGCAGCTTGAGTTGCTGGTTGCGCAGTTGCTCCACGGTTTCCGAGAGGTGCTGGTCGATGAACATCACCTCGCCCGCATTAATAGCCTTGCGCAGGGTGCTGTCGACCTGGAACGGCATGCGTCGCGACAGTACGCCGGCTTCGGTGAGCTGTTTATCGAGGTCGTTGCCCAGGCTGGCGCCGGTCATCAGGGTGATTTTCAGCGGCGAGACCTTGGCGCGCTCGGCCAATGCCTGGGGGACGGCTTTGGCTTCGCCGGCGCGGGTGAAGCCACTCATGCCGACGGTCATGCCGTCTTCAATCAGAGCAGCGGCGTCGGCGGCGCTCATCACTTTATCCAACAAGGAAGGCAGGCGAATACGATCACGGTACATGGATTGTTATCTCGGGCAACGGGAAGCAGGATGCGCAGTCTAGTGAATTACACCGACTCCTGTCCCGCTACCAAGGTCGCAAACGAGGCGTCTATTTCGGGCCTTTTGAGCAAAACACCATTACCGGATCGGTAACAAAAGCGTAGTTTTGTTGGACGATTTGCGCAAACAAAAACGCCCCGACGAGTCGGGGCGTTCTGTGTGCCGATGAGGGTTACTCGACGGCTTTGACCATGTCTTCGATGACTTTCTTGGCGTCGCCAAAAACCATCATGGTCTTGTCCAGGTAAAACAGTTCGTTGTCCAGACCGGCATAGCCGCTGGCCATCGAGCGCTTGTTGACGATGATGGTCTTGGCCTTGAACGCTTCCAGGATCGGCATGCCGGCAATCGGCGATTTCGGATCGTTCTTCGCGGCCGGGTTGACCACGTCGTTGGCGCCCAGCACCAGCACCACGTCGGCCTGACCGAACTCGGAGTTGATGTCTTCCATCTCGAACACCTGGTCGTAAGGCACTTCGGCCTCGGCCAGCAATACGTTCATGTGGCCAGGCATCCGACCGGCAACCGGGTGGATCGCGTACTTCACGGTCACGCCGCGATGGGTCAGCTTCTCGGTCAGTTCTTTCAGCGCGTGTTGCGCCCGTGCCACCGCCAGGCCGTAGCCAGGAACGATGATCACGGTGTCGGCGTTGGTCAGCAGGAACGTCGCGTCGTCAGCCGAGCCGGATTTCACCGGGCGGGCTTCCTTGGCGCCGGCCGGACCCGCATCGGCTGTGTTGCCGAAGCCGCCAAGCAGCACATTAAAGAAGGAACGGTTCATCGCCTTGCACATGATGTACGAGAGGATCGCACCGCTGGAGCCCACCAGCGAACCGGCGATGATCAGCATCGAGTTGTTCAGCGAGAAGCCGATACCCGCCGCCGCCCAGCCGGAGTAGCTGTTGAGCATCGACACGACGACCGGCATGTCCGCGCCGCCAATCGGGATGATGATCAGCACGCCAAGCACGAAGGCCAGGGCCAGCATCAAGGCGAAGGCACTCAGATTGCCCGTCAGCATGAAGGTCACGCCGAGGCCCAGCGTTGCCAGGCCCAACAGCAGGTTCAGCTTGTGCTGGCCGCCGAACTGTACCGGTGCGCCCTGGAACAGGCGGAACTTGTACTTGCCCGACAGCTTGCCGAAAGCGATCACCGAACCGGAGAAGGTGATTGCACCGATGGCTGCGCCGAGGAACAGCTCCAGACGGTTACCCGCTGGAATCGCGTCGCCCAGTTGCTTGACGATGCCCAGGGACTGCGGCTCAACAACCGCAGCAATGGCGATGAACACGGCGGCCATACCAATCATGCTATGCATGAAGGCGACCAGTTCCGGCATCTTGGTCATCTCGACGCGCTTGGCCATGATCGAGCCGGCGGTGCCGCCGACCAGCAGGCCGACGATGACGTAACCGATACCGGCAGTGGCCAGCTCGGCGCCCAGCTTGTAGATGAGGCCAACGGTGGTGAGGATCGCCAACGCCATGCCGAGCATGCCGTACACATTGCCGCGCCGGGACGTGGTGGGGTGCGACAGGCCTTTAAGGGCCTGGATGAAGCAGATCGACGCGATCAAGTAGAGCGTCGTGACAAGGTTCATGCTCATTACTTGGGCGCCTCTTCTTTTACGACTTTCGGGGCTTTTTTCTTGAACATCTCAAGCATCCTGCGGGTTACCAGGAAGCCACCAAACACGTTCACCGCCGCCAGGGCCACCGCGAGGGTCCCCATGGTTTTGCCCAGGGGCGTGACGGTCAGCGCCGCCGCCAGCATGGCGCCGACGATAACGATGGCCGAGATGGCGTTGGTCACGGCCATCAATGGCGTGTGCAGTGCAGGTGTAACGTTCCAGACCACGTGATAACCGACATAAATCGCCAGCACGAAGATGATCAGGTTGTAGATACCGGGGGAGATAAGCTCTTCCATCGTCTGAATCCCTGCTTAGGCGTTTTTGCGGATGACTTGGCCGTCGCGGCACATCAGGCACGCGGCGACGATATCGTCTTCGAGGTTCACTTCGAACTGACCGTCTTTGTTGAAGACCAGCTTCAGGAAGTCCAGCAGGTTGCGTGCATACAGCGCCGAAGCGTCTGCCGCCACTGCACCGGCCAGATTGGTCGGGCCGCAAATGGTCACGCCATTCTCGACTACGACCTGATCCGCCACGGTCAGTGGGCAGTTGCCGCCCTGAGCCGCCGCGAGGTCGATGACCACTGAGCCCGGCTTCATCTGCGCCACGGTTTCCGCGCTCAACAGCGTCGGGGCCTTGCGGCCGGGAATCAGTGCGGTGGTGATGACGATGTCAGCCTGCTTGGCGCGTTCATGCACGGCCAGGGCCTGACGTTGCATCCAGCTGGCGGGCATTGGCCGCGCGTAACCGCCGACACCGACGGCGCATTCGCGCTCTTCATCGGTTTCGTACGGCACGTCGACGAACTTCGCACCCAGGGATTCGATTTGTTCCTTCACCGCCGGACGTACGTCCGAGGCCTCGATCACCGCGCCCAGACGCTTGGCAGTCGCAATCGCCTGCAAGCCGGCCACGCCCGCGCCGAGAATCAGCACGCGCGCCGCTTTCACGGTGCCCGCAGCGGTCATCAGCATCGGCATGAAGCGCGGATAGTGATGAGCGGCCAACAACACGGCTTTATAGCCGGCGATGTTCGCTTGCGAGGACAGCACATCCAGGCTCTGCGCACGGGAGGTGCGTGGCGCGGCCTCCAGGGCGAAGGCGGTGATGCCGCGGTCGGCCAGCTTGGCGATGGTTTCATTGCTGAACGGATTGAGCATGCCCACGACAACGGTGCCGCTTTTAATCTGCGCCAGTTCGCTGTCGCTGGGAGCGACCACCTTGAGAATCAGCTCGGCACCAAACGCATCGTTGGCGCTGCCAATCGTTGCGCCTGCCGCTTCATAAGCACTGTCGACAACGCTGGCATTAATGCCGGCGCCGCTTTGCACAGTGACTTTATGACCCTGGCCGATCAGCTTCTTGATGGTTTCCGGGGTTGCAGCAACCCGTGTTTCACCCGTCTGGGTTTCGAGAGGAACACCAATGTGCACGTCAAATCTCCTGCGTGATCTTATTGAGTAAACCCAGGCACTTCGGATGGTGCGGCTGGGGCGGCCGATCAGCACGATCCCGCCGAATCAGGGCGGGGCGCGGCATTTTGCAGGCGAACTTTGTGCCCTTCAAGGGATTATGACGGGTGACGGAAAATTAACTACAAGTCACCCCGTGACCGAATGTCGCAACTAACTGGCTCAAGCCCTTGCAGGCCGTGACTTGTAAGGGACTTTGTTGAAAATTGACAAATTACATATCTTTACTGTGAATGAGGCGTCATTGCCCGCCGATAGCGGCGCAAAGCCACGTCATCAGGCGCTTGTGGGACGTTTGTGCTGCTTGTCCACACAGTCTGTGTATATGCGACATATAGTTATATCTGTAGGGCTTTTATTATGCTGACTACGGGGTCAGCTAATTGGCTGAACCCTTTAACCCTCTAGGTTGTAGCTGTGCGCCTGATTGAGCAGCCAGTCGCGAAATGCCTTTAAGGACGCCGATTCCACCTTTCGCTCGGGAATCATCAGGTAATAAGCCTTGATGCTCGACAGTGCCTGCGGGTTGGCAATCACCAGGCGCTTCTCGGCCAATTCACGCTGAATCAGGAACGGTGGAATCAGCGCGATGCCCATGTCATGCATGGCCGCTTGGGCAAGCATGGAGAATAGCTCGTAGCGCGGTCCTGTCATGTCCCGTGGGATATTGAGGTGCTGCGAGTTGAACCACTGACGCCATGCATAAGGGCGGGTGGTCTGCTGCAGAAGGGGGAGTTCGGCGATCTCAGCGGATGTCAGATTTGTCTTCTTGCCCAATAGGGCAGGGCTGCACACTGGCATCGGATTTTCGCCCATCAACCTGTGGGATTCGGTACCGGACCAGTCGGCGTCACCGAAGTAGATCGCTGCGTCGAAGTCAGTGTCGGCAAACAGAAAGGGCCGGGTACGGTTTGTAAGGTTAACCGTCACTTCTGGATGCTTCTGCTGGAAGTCCTTGAGTCGTGGCAGCAGCCACTGGGTGCCAAAGGTCGGAACCACTGCCAGTTCGATCACGTTGGCGCCCTGTTGCCCCATCACCGACAACGTGTCCCGCTCCACCGCATCGAGTTGCGTGGCGACGCGACGGCTGTAGGAAAGTCCGGCTTCTGTCAGCTTCACACCACGCCGCGAGCGTCGGAACAGTTCGACGCCAAGGAATTCCTCCAGGCTGGCAATCTGTCGGCAAATGGCACCCTGGGTCAGCGAAAGCTCCTGGGCAGCCTTGGTGAAGCTTTCGTGGCGTGCAGCCGCTTCAAAACTGATCAGGGCCGTTGTGCTGGGGATTTTCCTGCGCATGTACGTCAACCTCACTAATCCATCGCATAAAGGCTATTTTGCGATGTTACGGAGTGAGAAATTAGCACAACAGTATGCAAAATCCTCGTTTGCCGTAACGCCGAACCCGGCCTAGGATCAGTCCACGCAATTTGACCCGATTCGAGAGGACACACTCATGGGCGGTAAAGCTAGCTTCAACTGGATCGATCCTCTGCTGCTGGATCAACAGCTCACTGAAGAAGAACGCATGATTCGCGACACTGCCGAGCAATTCGCTCAGCAGAAGCTCGCACCGCGCGTTCTCGAAGCTTTCCGTCATGAGAAGACTGATCCGGCGATCTTCCGTGAAATGGGCGAAGTCGGCCTGTTGGGCGCGACCATCCCTGAGCAGTACGGCGGCAGCGGCCTCAATTATGTCAGCTACGGTCTGATCGCTCGTGAAGTCGAGCGAGTCGATTCCGGCTATCGCTCGATGATGAGCGTGCAGTCCTCGCTGGTGATGGTGCCGATCAATGAATTCGGCACTGAAGCCCAGAAGCAGAAGTACCTGCCGAAACTGGCTACCGGTGAATGGATTGGCTGCTTTGGTCTGACCGAGCCTAACCACGGCTCCGACCCGGGCGCGATGATTACTCGTGCACGCAAAGTGGAAGGCGGATACAGCCTGACCGGCAGCAAGATGTGGATCACCAACAGCCCGATCGCTGATGTGTTCGTGGTCTGGGCCAAGGATGACGCTGGCGACATCCGTGGTTTCGTTCTGGAGAAGGGCTGGAAAGGCCTGAGCACTCCAGCGATTCACGGCAAGGTTGGCTTGCGCGCGTCCATCACTGGCGAAATCGTCATGGACAACGTGTTTGTTCCTGAAGAGAACATCTTCCCGGACGTCCGCGGTTTGAAGGGGCCGTTTACCTGCCTCAACTCCGCACGCTATGGCATTTCCTGGGGCGCGCTGGGGGCTGCCGAGTTCTGCTGGCACACCGCTCGCCAATACACCCTGGATCGTCAGCAATTCGGTCGTCCATTGGCTGCCACTCAGTTGATCCAGAAGAAACTCGCTGACATGCAGACCGAAATCACCATGGCGCTGCAAGGCTGCCTGCGTCTGGGGCGTATGAAGGACGAAGGCACCGCGGCGGTCGAGATCACTTCGATGATGAAGCGCAACTCCTGCGGCAAGTCCCTGGACATCGCTCGTATGGCGCGCGACATGCTGGGCGGCAACGGCATCTCCGATGAGTTCGGTGTCGCGCGCCATCTGGTCAACCTGGAAGTGGTGAATACCTATGAAGGTACGCATGACGTCCACGCACTGATTCTCGGTCGCGCGCAAACCGGCATCCAGGCGTTCTATTAATAGGAGAACGTCCATGGGCGCGCTTTCGCATCTGCGGGTACTGGATTTATCGCGGGTACTGGCTGGGCCTTGGTCCGGGCAGATCCTGGCTGACCTTGGCGCTGAGGTGATCAAGGTCGAGCGCCCGGGCAATGGCGATGACACGCGCGCTTGGGGGCCTCCTTTTCTAAAAGACGCCTATGGCGAGAACACCAGCGAGGCCGCCTATTACTTGTCGGCCAATCGTAACAAGCAATCGGTCACCATCGACTTCACGCGTCCGGAAGGTCAGAAGTTGGTGCGTGATTTGGCCGCCAAATCGGACATCCTGATCGAGAACTTCAAGGTCGGTGGGTTGGCGGCTTATGGGCTGGACTATGCGTCGCTTAAAGCCATCAATCCGAATCTGATCTATTGCTCGATTACCGGGTTTGGTCAGACCGGTCCTTACGCCAAGCGTGCCGGTTATGACTTCATGATCCAGGGGCTTGGCGGCCTGATGAGCCTCACGGGGCGGCCGGAAGGGGATGAGGGCGCCGGCCCGGTGAAGGTCGGTGTGGCGCTGACAGACATTTTGACCGGGCTCTATTCGACGGTGGCGATTCTGGCAGCACTTGCGCATCGGGATCACGACGGCGGCGGTCAGCACATCGACATGGCGTTGCTGGATGTTCAGGTCGCCTGTCTGGCTAACCAGGCGATGAACTACCTGACGACGGGCAATGCGCCCAAGCGCTTGGGTAACGCGCACCCGAACATCGTGCCTTATCAGGATTTTCCTACGGCGGACGGCGACTTCATCCTTACCGTTGGGAACGATGGTCAGTTCCGCAAGTTTGCTGAAGTGGCCGGGCAACCGCAGTGGGCGGATGACCCACGCTTTGCGACTAATAAGCTGCGAGTGGCGAACAGGGCTGTGTTGATTCCGCTGATCCGCCAAGCGACAGTCTTTAAGACCACTGCTGAATGGGTCTTACAGCTCGAGCAGGCTGGGGTGCCCTGCGGCCCGATCAATGACCTGGCGCAGATGTTTGCGGATCCTCAGGTCAAGGCGCGTGGGTTGGCGATTGAAATGCCCCATGCGTTGGCAGGGATGGTGCCGCAGGTGGCGAGCCCTATTCGTCTGTCCGAGACCCCGGTGGAATACCGCAATGCTCCTCCATTGCTGGGGGAGCATACGGAGGAGGTTCTGCAGCGAGTGTTGGGTCTCGGGGCTGATGCCGTGGCTGCTTTCAAAGAGGCTGGGGTGCTCTGAGGGCTTCCTCTATATAGAAGGGAGCAGTTTCCCCTTCTATATAGAGAGGAATCGGGTGGTTTTGCACCGTTCGGCAAGTTATTGATGGATAAGCCAAATCATTGCTTGACGGCAGATTCTGGATGTCTATAATTCGCCCCACTTCCGGCGCAGTCGAAACGGAAAACTCCTTGGTAAACAAAGAGTTACGCGGTTTTCGGCAGCAGGCGGCTTCAGGTCATCGAGGCGCGAAAGGAGTTGAAAAAGAGGTGTTGACAGCAGCGTGTAACGCTGTAGAATTCGCCTCCCGCTACCGAGTGATCGGAAGCGCAAGTGGTTGAAGTTGTTAAAGATTTCCAAGCGAAACTTTGAAAACTTCTGAAAATAACCGCTTGACAGCAACAGAGGCTGCTGTAGAATGCGCGCCTCGGTTGAGACGAAAG